>NZ_VUMD01000049.1 GCF_009696375.1 Clostridium porci | reverse complement strand
TGCATCTGTCAAGGAGAAGTAGACACTGAAAACCACCATGTTTTTAGAAGCCCAGTTCGGTTTTGTACTGAACTGGGCTTTTATAGCCCAGAGCAGCCGCAGGCCGCTCAAAATTATAGTAATGAACATACTCCTCTAATAGCTTAGGAACATTCCTGGCGGTGGCAAGACCGAAATCAAGGAATAGTTCTTCTTTTATCCAACCATTAATTGCTTCAATGATTGCATTATCTGTTGGAGTTCCTGCTCGCGACATTGAACGAAGTATGTTATAATGTTCGTGAGCCTGTCGGAAGGCTTGTGAGGAGTAGACGGAACCCTGGCCGGTGTGCAAGATTACCGGGGGTGTCCGCTCCTCATTTTTCTTGCCCGCAAGCAGCTTTAACTGCTCTAAGCAATGATAGTACGGTTTTGTGCTGCCTTGGATCGGTGTTGCCTGATGAGCAATGATCTCGTTATTGAAGGTATCTACAAGGAGTGTCCATTCCCAACTCCGGCCGTTGCTTTTGAATATCGTCATATCGGATACAACGATTTCAACCGGACGGGGTGCGTTCCAGTTTCCTTTGATTTGGTTGGGAAACTCTATGTGTTCCTCCCCCGCCTTCTTGTAGGTGTATTTCCTTGCTTTGGAGCGGATACCAGCCTGCTTGCAGCATTTGTGTGCCAGATTGTGGGAGAACACCCAACCCGTAGCCTCAAATACTGCTTTGGCAAGCATGTGATAACCATGAGAGGGATGCTTTTTGTGCTGCTCCATCAACAGCTTTGTAAGGAGCTGTCTGTCCTGTTCGTAGCGATTCAGTGTTCCGCGACGACCTCTCCACCTGTAATAACCGGACTTGCTGACACCCATGATCTCACACAGGAATACCACGGGATAGTTCTCTCTGAGCATCTCAATTATTTCGTACTCTTGCCGCGTCCGGTAATATATTCCTTGTTTGCACCAACTCCTTTCACCCAGTACCCTTTTTTTAACCGTTCATTTTCAATTTCTAATTTCGCTACCATAAGCCGTAGCCTATCCAATTCAGAGAGGTTCTTACTGGTGTGTAAAGCAGCAAATGGATTGCCCGGATGACCTTTGGGATTAAATGCGGATTCTCCTTCGGCGATATATTCCTTTACCCACCGGCAGATCATGCTTCTGTCTGCAGTATATTCTTTTTCCAGCGTCCGTACTGAAATATGCTCATCCAGATGTTTATGTACTATTTCTGACTTCTGGTCCGGTGTCCACACTCGTTTCTTCCGCCTTTTTCTCACAATTACCACCTCCACTGCTATTTTAGTAGCCATGAGCAAAACTCCACACATCTAGTATTTATGCGTCTTTGCGAGGCATGGCAAACCTCTTTATCACTCCAAATTTATAGAAACAATCAGCTCACTTTGATATAATTAAGTTGTCAAAATCAATAACACCGAAAGGAGCTGATTGTTATCTATCGCCAGGAAATTTTAAAAGACATTCGTCTTTTTACGTCTCAGCCGGTGGCTAAGTTTTATGATTCCCTTTTCCTGAATCTTGACCTCTCTTCCGTTCAGGAATACCCTGTTACAGGGCGAAAAGGGTTTTCTAACCATGCTATGGTTTGTGCTTTTATCGTTATGAAATGTGAAGGCCTTTCCATGATTTCTGACCTTGTTGATTATCTGAATAACAACCTTCTCATTGCTCATTACTGCGGTTTTGATATTTCCAGGCCGCTTCCATCTTATTGGACACTTGACCGGTTTCTAATTAACTTCGATCATTCCATCCTATCTGACATCATGAAAGCACAGGTTCTTTCCCTTGCCGATAAGGGAATCATTGACTCTTCCTTTATAGGGCTTGATTCCACTCCCATAGAAGCAAATACCTCGCAAAACAATCCCAAATCTTTCATCAGTAATAAATTTAATCCTGCTTACCAGCCAAAAGCTGATAAGGACTGTAAGCTCGGAGTTCATGCTGCCTCCAACCAGACGGATGAAAAGAAATATAAATTCTACTGAGGATATAAAAATCATGTCCTTGTAGACTGTATTTCTGGGCTTCCCATTTATGAAATGACTACAACCGCCGAGGTTAGCGATTCCACCGTTGCTTTGGATATTCTGGCTGATACGCACGGTTTTCTCTCTGTTGCAGAATGCACCTTTCTTGCTGATAAAGGCTACGATGTTAAAACCATCTACAACCAGGTAAAACAACTTTATGAAGGTGAGCGCATGATTCCCTTGAATAAAAGAAACGCCAAAAACCCAAAGCGGCTCCCGCAAGGAAATCCTGTCTGCGAAGCCGGGCTCGCCATGTGGAAAGATGGTAAGTTTTCTGACAAAGGACGTACCCGGCAGAAATTCTGTTGTCCCTTAAAGACTTCTCCTGATGCCGGCTGTCCCTGTCATCATAAAAACTTTTACAACGGAAAGAAGCATCGTGGCTGTACCAGATATATTACCATCCCGGATGACCTGAGGCTCCTTCCTGACCGGAACAGCAGGTATTTTAAACGCACATATTCTTTACGCACGGAATGTGAACGCTATAATTCCAGATTCAAAGGTACCGGGCAGGAACGTATGTGGGTAAGAAATAAGTCGTCTGTTACGAAGCTGAATACGCTTGCACACATCAGCCTTTTAGCCGTTGCCATTGCTGCCATCACTATGCCGGGAAGCCAGTCTTACCGTAAATTGAAATCCCTAAAAAGGACTGCCTGATGCTTTTTGCTCTCATAGTATCTCTGTGGCGTAAGTTTTGGACTTACGTTAGCTTTGCTGTCCTCAGAAATTCATTTCTTTTCTAATTGCAAAGATAACTGCCAATGTTCAACTATAAATCATAACGTTTTGCTCATCTCTTATTTTAGCACAAAGAAAATGTAGACAACATGGTGGTTTCCCATGTGTCTACATTTATCTTACAACTTCA
>NZ_VUMD01000048.1 GCF_009696375.1 Clostridium porci | reverse complement strand
ACGTACCTTGAAAACCGCATATTGAACGAATTATTAAAAAGAAGACAACCGAGGCCATACAAGAGAATGTATGGAAACAAAGAAACCAACTGAAAACCAAAGCGTCCAACGCTATGGACGCGAGCTGTGGTTAAGCTGATAAGAGCACAGGGTGGATGCCTTGGCACTAAGAGCCGATGAAAGACGTGATAAGCTGCGAAAAGCTTCGGGGAGGAGCAAATATCCATTGATCCGGAGATATCTGAATGGGGGAACCCGGCTGAGAAGACCTCAGTCACTGCATGCTGAATCCATAGGCATGCAGAGGGAACCCGGCGAACTGAAACATCTAAGTAGCCGGAGGAAGAGAAAGAAACATCGATTCCGGGAGTAGCGGCGAGCGAAACCGGAAGAGCCCAAACCAGCGTGCGAGCATGCTGGGGTTAAGGACTGCAAACGTGAACCGAATTGCTAGCCAAAGTGGCTGGGAAGCCAAACCAGAGAGGGTGAAAGTCCCGTAGGCGAAAGCAATAGGAAGCAGCAGGATCCAGAGTACCACGAGACACGAGAAACCTTGTGGGAAGTAGGAGGGACCACCCTCCAAGGCTAAATACTCCTTAGTGACCGATAGAGGAAAGTACTGTGAAGGAAAGGTGAAAAGGACCCCGGGAGGGGAGTGAAAGAGAACCTGAAACCCTGTGTTTACAAGCTGTGGAAGCGCGTTAAGGCGCGACCGCGTACTTTTTGTAGAACGGTCCGGCGAGTTGTCTTTACTGGCAAGGTTAAGCGCTAAAGGCGCGGAGCCGAAGGGAAACCAAGTCTTAAAAGGGCGAAGAGTCAGTGGAGGCAGACCCGAAACCGGGTGACCTATCCATGTCCAGGTTGAAGCGGAAGTAAAATTCCGTGGAGGACCGGATCCACATCCGTTGAAAAGGGTGGGAATGAGGTGTGGATAGGGGAGAAATTCCAATCGAACCCGGAGATAGCTGGTTCTCCTCGAAATAGCTTTAGGGCTAGCCTCGTATTAGTTTAGCGGAGGTAGAGCACTGAATTCCTGCGGGGGCGTCAAAGCTTACCAAGGGATATCAAACTGCGAATGCCGCGTAAATGATGTACGGGAGTCAGACTGGACGAGATAAGTTGGGCAGTCGAAAGGGAAAGAGCCCAGACCTACAGCTAAGGTCCCAAAGTGTGTGTTAAGTGGAAAAGGATGTGGGATTTCAAAGACAACTAGGATGTTGGCTCAGAAGCAGCCACACATTCAAAGAGTGCGTAATAGCTCACTAGTCGAGAGGTCCTGCGCCGAAAATGTCCGGGGCTGAAACACAACACCGAAGCTTAGGAATCAGAAATGATTGGTAGAGGAGCATTCTTAAAGAGAGGAAGCAGTACCGGCAAGGAGCTGTGGATTTTTAAGAAGAGAGAATGCCGGAATGAGTAGCGAGATGGAGGTGGGAATCCTCCAGGCCGAATATCCAAGGTTTCCAGAGTAAAGCTGATCTACTCTGGGTAAGTCGGGGCCTAAGGCGAGGCTGAAAAGCGTAGTCGATGGACAACAGGTTGAAATTCCTGTACCATGCAGCATCAGAACTGTGGGGACGCAGAAGGATAGCACAACCCGGGAATGGAAAGACCGGGGCAAGCGAGGTAGGGGTATGGAAGGCAAACCCGCCATACAACCCGAAGGCGTGAAGCGTAGCGAAAAAGGAGTAGCAAAGTGTGTGAATCCAGCTGCCAAGAAAAGCCGCTATTGTGTGCAGCATGCCCGTACCGTAAACCGACACAGGTGGAAGAGGAGAGAATCCTAAGGCCGGCGGGAGAAGCATTGTTAAGGAACTCGGCAAAATGACCCCGTAACTTCGGGAGAAGGGGTGCCTGGGGAACCAGGCCGCAGAGAATAGGCTCAAGCAACTGTTTAGCAAAAACACAGGTCTATGCAAAACCGAAAGGTGAGGTATATGGGCTGACGCCTGCCCGGTGCTGGAAGGTTAAGAGGAGAGGTAAGCCATAAGGCGAAGCTTTGAATTTAAGCCCCAGTAAACGGCGGCCGTAACTATAACGGTCCTAAGGTAGCGAAATTCCTTGTCGGGTAAGTTCCGACCCGCACGAAAGGCGTAATGATTTGAGCGCTGTCTCAACAATGCACCCGGTGAAATTGAAATACCAGTGAAGATGCTGGTTACCTGCGCCAGGACGGAAAGACCCCATGGAGCTTTACTCCAGTTTGATACTGGGATTCGGTGCTGCATGTACAGGATAGGTGGGAGGCAAGGAAGCATGGACGCCAGTCTATGCGGAGCCGGTGTTGGGATACCACCCTTGCGGCATTGGGTTTCTAACCTGCATCCATGAACTGGATGGGGGACAATGTCAGGCGGGGAGTTTGACTGGGGCGGTCGCCTCCGAAAGGGTATCGGAGGCGCTCAAAGGTTCCCTCATAATGGTTGGAAACCATTAGAAGAGTGCAAAGGCAGAAGGGAGCTTGACTGCGAGAGCGACGGTTCGAGCAGGTACGAAAGTAGGACTTAGTGATCCGGTGGTATGAAAGTGGGATTGCCATCGCTCAACGGATAAAAGCTACCCTGGGGATAACAGGCTTATCACTCCCAAGAGTTCACATCGACGGAGTGGTTTGGCACCTCGATGTCGGCTCATCGCATCCTGGGGCTGTAGCAGGTCCCAAGGGTTGGGCTGTTCGCCCATTAAAGCGGTACGCGAGCTGGGTTCAGAACGTCGTGAGACAGTTCGGTCCCTATCCGGCGCGGGCGTAGGATATTTGAGAGGAGCTGTCCTTAGTACGAGAGGACCGGGATGGACGGACCGCTGGTGTATCTGTTAGGCGCCAAGCCTATGGCAGAGTAGCCAAGTCTGGAAGGGATAAACGCTGAAGGCATCTAAGCGTGAAGCCCCCCTCAAGATGAGATATCCCAAACCGAAAGGAAGTAAGACCCCTTGAAGACGACAAGGTAGATAGGTTAGAGGTGGAAGTGCAGCAATGCATGGAGCTGACTAATACTAATCGGTCGAGGGCTTATCCAGAGAGGAAGAGGTTGGGAA
>NZ_VUMD01000047.1 GCF_009696375.1 Clostridium porci | reverse complement strand
CCCATCGTACCGGTACGCCCTCTCCCTCCACTGGCTGCCGCTGATCCGTTCCCTGATTCGGACAGGGTTATGCCCGCTGTCATATTCGGTGCAGGTTTCCCTTCCGTCCGTATCCCAGGTTCTTATCAAGTCCCCTCTGTGGTCATACTCATAGTGGGTTGTCAGCCCTTCGGGATCGGTCTCTTTGATCCGCCTGCCAAGGCTGTCGTACTCCCAGCGGGTCTGTGCACCCGTCCGGCTGGTCTGGCTGATAAGGAGGTTCTGTTCAGAATAACGGTACACCGTGCTGGTCCCGTCCTCATAGGTGATCCGCTCCGGCAGCATGGCAGCGCCGTATTCGTATCGTTCGGTCGTTCCATTCTCGCTATAGGTAACCGTATTTTGGCACTTCCTGTCATCATAGCGGAAGGTCTGGCATGCGCCGCTTTCAAAGGTCTGACGGAGGATCCGCCCTTTGGCGTCATATTCGTTCTCCAGATAGCGGATGCCGTTCTGGTTGGTTTCCGAAGTGATATAGCCGCCTTTGTCATACGCATAGTGGGTCACTCCCTCATCCGTGTGGATGACGTCCGTCAGCAGGTCTCCCTCATAGCGGTACTGGGTTTTCCGGCCTATTTCATCGGTGATCTCCAGGATACGTCCATGTCTGCTGACAATCTCCAGCTTATTTCCCAGGGGCGTCACCATACGGCACAGCCCCTCCTCATCATAGTATAAGCCCATCTGAAGCTGATTGGGATACCGGATCTGCTCCAGACGCCCCTTTTCCCCGTAGATGCAGCGGGTATGGGAGACTGCGTCCCCCAGAATGAACCTCCCTTCCTCCTTATAAAGAGAAAACCGTTCGGTTCCCGGACTCTGGTTTACCCAGGCTTCCCCCTGCTTTTTAAAGCATACGGAATGCCCTGTCACTGTATCCAGGTGAACCTGCCCGGAATAGTTTGTATCCTTATAGATTCTGCTGTCATAGGCAAACAGCCAGCCCCGGCCCATCGCTGAGTCTCTATGACGGCCCGACCGGTAGCTCCGCTCCAGACGCACCGGCTCCGGCAGGCTTGCCAGAACGAAGTCGGTGGCGTGAACCAGGTAATGTCCCCATACCGCATCAACCGGATCGCTGACGCTGACGGTAAGGGAGTTGGCAAAGCCATTCTGGGCCAGGCTCTGCCAGGGGTCAAACTCCCTCCCCGCCAGGCTGCTGGCCCCCCAGTCCATACCAGTGTCCACCAGCGTCCCTACAACCGCCTGGGCGCCTTTTGCAACAAATGAGTTATTTCCACCCAGCCCAAGCTGATTCATGATTCTGCCGGTTGCCGCTGTGCCTGCATATCCCTGCCCCAGACCAAGCAGCGTATTGAATGCCAGGCCTTTTACATCAACCTTCCCTGTATACGCAAGGTCCTTCAGCGCCTGGTTTACAACATTGCCTCCTATTTGTACCGCTGCCTTGAGGTTCTTTACTTTCTGGCTGCCGCAGACAAGCTGTCCGCCTGTCTTTATCATGCCTGCGTTTCCGATCGCCGCTCCCGCTACCACGCCGAAGGCAATCTCAGTGCCAGCTTTCAGGAAATTATAAACCTGCTGTTTATGCTCCCCGAACACGGCCTCCACAGCCGTGTCCCTGATGAAATTAAAGGACTCGTTCAAGTTGCCGCTCTGGCTGCTGCGGACATCCTGGGAGCCTTCTGCGATATCCGCAGCAGCAAAGGCGATATTGGCCGTTCCCAGCACTCCGGTAGCGATCATCGTTCCGGCCACCAAAGCCCCGGCTCCGCCGGTAGCCACCGTCAGGGCGACCGCTACTCCAACCGTAGCTACGGTTGTCAGAATCCTTGCCGCCCCGCTTAAGATCTTCGTCTTTCCCTCCTGGTATTTCTCTACCAGCTGGCTGCTTACGCCATTGTTGACAGATGCACGATCCGCGGCGTCGTTGGCTGTGATCTGCCCGATCAGTTCTGAGGACGATGCCATCCCCTCCGGCATTGGACCCTCGGCGGCCTCCAGCTTGACAAAGGCCGCCAGGATCTTCGTTTCTTCCGACAGCTCCATGCCAGAGTCCCCGGATTTTGCGGAAATGGATTTACTGATCACTGAGATCGACTTTGCCGGACCCCCTTCCTCTGATGCGGATTCTCCCATAGAAAGGCCTTTCTCCGCCTGGAGCTGGATCTCCTTCCCCTGAATATATGCGTTCCCCTCTCCATCCAGGCAGACGCTTGTCACGGCAGCTTCTTCCGCCGATATCCGGGCAGCTTTAGGCGCCAGAAGAAGGTGTGCGCCTGTTACATTGGAAAAGGATTTATAATCGGGGTTCTGTGCATAGCCTCCCCCTGTCCCTCCTTTCCCTGGGGCGGATGTCCGGATTGCATGCACCGCAACCGCATCCTTTTCTTCATCGGTAGGAAAGTAAATATGCACCTGGCTGCCAACCTCCGGCATGCAGTAAATAAAACTGCTTTCGATGGCAAACGTAAAATACCGCTGATTCGGCGCTGCCTCATAGACCGGATCGATGTGGAAATGCACCCGCACACAGTTGCCGGAACGCTCCTTTACCGTAGCCGGGATGCTCATGCCGTTGATATGGCCATTTTTCATCCGTGTGCATCGGACTCCTTGTTCACGGCTTAGTTCATAATACCGGCACAGTTCTCCGGCAATCACCCTGTATCGGATCGCCGTTACCATGCAGCGGAGTCCCCGAAACGTCCCCCTTTGAGCCAGATGGAAGGAATGTCCTGTTTTTACGTTCCATTTGATGATCTCCTGTGGAAGCAGTTCTCCGTCCGTATTAACTTTATGATAGGTCTCCACATCCTTTATGGTTTCATATTCTTCCTCGCTGAAGTTAAAATCATCTTCATACGGGGGAATCCCAAAATAAGCCCGTCCATGATCCGCACTGCAATCAGGGACAAGGAAGCTCTGGAACTGACTGGCCAGCCGGATCAGAAAATCCCAGTCGGATTCCTCATACTGCAAAAGGAAGTCCGGGATTACCCTTCCGTTTGTCAGGCAGTCTTTGATCTGCGCCCGCTCCTGATCCTCCAGCACTTTTTG
>NZ_VUMD01000046.1 GCF_009696375.1 Clostridium porci | reverse complement strand
GTTTTTTACTGTAAGCTGAAGCAATACTAACTCACCTGCATAGCAGGTGGTTTATTCGTTTTCCAAAGTTCCGTTTTTCGGATCAGCGAAAAACTCCACATTGGTAAACAGGGCTTTGCCCTAACAACAAAAAAACACGGTTCCCAGTGGCTTTTATCGCTACTGGAACCGTGCTTTTGGTTCGTATTTTCGTGAATACACTTTTGATTCTATTCTGTATATGCAATGAGCCGGCTATCGTTCTCAGATACATCGATTACGATCCTGCTTCCTTCTCCCACGCCATTGCCCAGAATCAGCTTGGCTGCCAGGGTTTCCACATGCTTTTGCAGATAACGTTTCAAAGGACGGGCTCCGTATACCGGATCATATCCCCTCTCTGTAATAAAGGTCTTGGCCTCCCCAGTTAGCTCAATGGTCAGCTCCCTATCAGCCAGCCGCTTGTTTAAATCTTCTATACATAGCTCTACAATGCTACTAATATTTTCTCTGGTCAAAGGCTTAAAAAGGATGGTTTCATCCAGACGGTTTAAAAACTCCGGCCTAAAATGCTGCTGCAGATCCTTCATAACTGCCGTCTCCGCCTCAGGCTTAATGTTTCCCCCCTCGTCGATGCCCTCCAGCAAATACTGGGAGCCAATGTTGGAGGTAAGGATCAGAATGGTGTTTTTGAAATCTACCGTCCTGCCCTGAGAATCCGTAATGCGACCGTCATCCAGAACCTGTAAAAGCACATTAAACACATCTGGGTGCGCTTTCTCCACCTCGTCAAAAAGCACTACGCTGTATGGCTTGCGGCGGACTGCTTCCGTCAGCTGGCCGCCCTCGTCGTACCCTATATATCCGGGAGGAGCGCCAATGAGGCGTGCCACTGAATGCTTCTCCATATACTCGCTCATATCAATACGAACCATATTGGACTCATCATCAAACAGTGCTTCTGCCAGAGACTTTGCCAGCTCTGTCTTGCCTACGCCGGTAGGTCCCAAAAACAGGAAGGAGCCGATGGGCTTTGTAGGATCCTTGATGCCTGCCTTGGATCGGATGATAGCCTCTGTAACCTTCTCCACTCCTTCATCCTGCCCTATCACACGCCTGTGAAGAACTTCGTCCAGATGCAGGGTCTTGCTTCGCTCGCTCTCTGTCAGCTTTGACACAGGAATTCCTGTCCATTTTGACACAATCCTGGCGATTTCTTCCTCTGTAACACTCTCTCGAACCAGGCTCAAATCCTCCTTTTTAATCCGCTCCTCCTCCGCCTCCAGCTCTTTTTGGAGCTGAGGCAGTCTGCCATACTGGAGCTCTGCCGCTTTATTTAGATCATATTTCTGCTGCGCATCCTGAATCTCCCGGTTAACAGACTCTATCTCTTCCCTCAGGGTGGAGAGACGGTCTATGCTGGCCTTCTCATTCTCCCACTGGGCCTTCTGCGCCGCAAAGCTATCGCGAAGCTCTGCCAGCTCCTTTTGCAGATCTGCCAAACGCTCCTGGCTTAAGCGATCCGTTTCCTTCTTAAGAGCAGCCTCCTCAATCTCCATCTGCATCAGCTTTCTGGACATTTCATCCAGCTCTGCCGGCATGGTATCCATCTCCGTCTTAATCATGGCGCAGGCCTCGTCCACCAGATCAATAGCCTTATCCGGCAAGAACCGGTCGGAAATATAACGATCGGACAGAGCAGCTGCATTTACCAGGGCAGAGTCTGTAATTTTAACGCCATGAAACACCTCATACCGCTCCTTAATACCTCTTAATATAGAGATGGTATCCTCTACCGTAGGCTCATCTACCATGACCGGCTGAAACCTCCGTTCCAAAGCCGCATCCTTCTCAATATACTGGCGGTACTCGTTGAGCGTGGTTGCTCCGATACAGTGGAGCTCTCCTCTTGCCAGCATAGGCTTTAACATATTGCCTGCATCCATAGAGCCCTCTGTCTTTCCGGCTCCTACAATGGTGTGGAGCTCATCAATAAAAAGAATAATCTGCCCGTCGCTCTTTTTTACCTCCTCCAGCACCGCCTTCAGACGCTCCTCAAACTCTCCTCTGTACTTTGCGCCGGCCACAAGGGAACCCATATCCAGGGCAAACAGCTTCTTATCTTTAAGTCCATCAGGAACATCTCCACGGACAATTCTCTGAGCCAGCCCTTCCACCACAGCGGTCTTACCTACGCCAGGCTCGCCGATGAGCACCGGGTTATTCTTGGTTTTACGGGACAGAATACGTATCACGTTACGAATCTCGCTGTCACGGCCGATTACCGGGTCCAGCTTCTGATCTCTGGCACGCTCCACCAGATCATAGCCATATTTCTGGAGTGTGTCATAGGTGGCCTCCGGATTGTCAGTTACCACTCTCTGATTCCCTCTAACAGTAGACAGCGCCTGCAAAAAGGCTTCTCTGCTAATGCCGCTGTCCTTGAATAACTCCTTAACCTCCTTATTAGGCTGCTTAATCAAAGCCAAAAACAAGTGCTCTACCGACACATACTCATCACCCATGGCTTTCGCTTCATCCTCAGCGTTTATCAATACCTTATTCAAATCATTGCTGATATACAGCTGACCGCCGTTTACCTTGGGCAGACGCTCCAGCGCTCTCTTTACTCTGCCTGCAAATTGCTCTCCGGGAATCCCCATCTTGGTAATTAGCTTGAAAATCAAGCTGTCCTCCAGGGTAAGAAGACTGTAAAGTAGATGCTGCTGATCCATCTGCTGGTTTCCATATTCGTAAGCTGCCTTTTCACAGTTTTGGACTGCTTCCATCGATTTCTGTGTAAATTTATTAATATTCATCGCCCATTCCCCTTTCTTTTATCCCAGCTCTTTTTCAGAAGCCGGTACGGAATTGTGCATTGCTCTTTGTTCTAGTCGTACTATAACATATATTATCAGCACTGTCAATAGATGAGTGCTAATTTTATTCTTCTTTTCCCCTTCATAGCAGGGGGTGAAGTAATGATGGATTTTTACTGCTACAAACTTAAAGGACTTTTTAGACCGTTTTGGGGCGGGGGAATTAAAATCGATCATCACAAGCATTTTACACAGTCAAGACCACCGGCTTAGCCGGTGGCTTGCTTTGACCCTATAAGGGTCTGTTACCGGCACCGGAGTCTAAAGACTCATCGAAATCGGTTCGCCAAGCGCAACATCTTTTACCTACTAAGCCCTAA
>NZ_VUMD01000045.1 GCF_009696375.1 Clostridium porci | reverse complement strand
CATCAGCAACCAGCTTCACTCCTTTTGGAACCAGTTGGCTGGTGAGTTTACCAACATGTATGCGAAGTGGAATCAGCATCATGCGCAACAGCTTGAATCTGACCGTAATAATACGGAAGATATTATTGATTCCCAGGAATCCAATACAACTACTATCATCAATAATCAGAATGAGAATACGGATAAAGTTGTCAATGGCTATGATAATTCCGGCCTTACCTCCTCCAATGATACCCTTAAAGATTCCCTTTCTAAGATGGAGGAACAAGAGGACAAGGCCATGGAATATGCCCGGACAGCTATTGATGATTTTCAGTATGATGATGGGTTTTTCAGCCGTTTTACCGCTCCCATTGCGGATGTTTCTTATTTTATGAATCATGTTTATTCAGCCCTTGCGGGTCTTAACATCCCCATTGGCTTTTCCTTGACACTTACCATTGCCATGCTCTGTATTGGTTATTATAGGTTTAAAGGGGGGCTTAGATGTTTCAATTCTTTGATGCCGTAGCGTCTATTTTCCAGACGGTTGTTAATTACATTGTCAACCTCATTACCATGATTGTTTTTGTGATTATCAATGTGGCGCGTGCGTTTGGCTGGCTGTTCGTCTGCATTCAGTATCTTCCTGGATGGCTGATTGCCTTTGTGGTTGTTCCGATTTCATTATCAATCGTATTTCAGATATTAAATAAGGGGTCGTGATATTATGCGTGATTTAATGGATTTTTGTATTGCTGTACTGTCTTATATGGTCCAGACATTATTCCGTTGCTCTTTGGGAGGTTATTCATATGGTGATTTTCTTGTGGCTGTCATTGTCATTTCTATTTTTGTGGGTACGTTGGTTATCTCCTTCCGTGGCCTTGGTGGGAATCCATCTTCGGCGGTCCGTCCTCCTAGGTCAATACGGCATAAGGCTGGTTCCTCTAAAACTAGTGGTGCTAAGTAGTTTGTTCCTGCTCTCCTTCCCTCTCCTGGCCTATGCAGATACGGCTACATCTTCCAATGCGTCCAGGTCAGATAGGGATATAGATTGGGACATGGATGTGGATGATATACGGACTGTATCTCCTTCGAATGCTGCTTATACAGATGTAGATTTATTGATGGATGATAGAACTTTGATGGATATTGATGATTTTGAGGGTTTAAAACGTGATGACTTGCTCCGATACATTTTATGCGAACTTATTACCATTCGTGATTCTTTTGGCGGTTTCGGTCTTGCTTCCTCTTCGGATGCTTCGCTTTCTTCCCTGGAAGCTGAGGAAGATAGTCCTGACTTGGAGGAAGGCCCTACAGATATTGTTCCTATGGATGCCCCTCTCCGCTCGGCGCGTTCGGTTTCTGTTTCTGATGATTATATTAATGTACTTCGTTATGATGTATCTATATCGGGCAGGGAATATACCCTTCTTTTCCCTCCTGAGTATGCGGATTCCCTTTATATAGACAGTCAGGGCCGTCTATTCAATGTTTCGGCTAATACCATTCAGGGCCGCTTGGTGGATGGTAATTTTAATCCGTATGCCAAGGAAGGTAAGCTTGTGTATCTCACTCCCTGTCTTGGCAATAACTTTTACTCTATTAGGGAGTATGGCTCCCCCAACTATGTAAGGGAATATTATTGGAGTCTGAACCGTCTCCAATACCGCGATGCATATGTCAATATCCAGGTGAATCATTATCATCATATATTCAAGGTTTCGGACACGCTTGCATATATCGTTATTGTTTTGATGGGAGGTTGTTTGATATGTTTATGGAGAAAATCTTCGCGTTGATGGGTGATGTTCCCATTCAATTCTATCCGGTTTGTTATGCCTTTGGTTTTATCGCCTTTTTATGGATTGTGGATAAGTTCTTTCATGTCTTTGTATCGCTGATTGATAGGCGGTGATTTCATGGAATTTTATGAACTTTATGATATTATTAACTGGCTTTTTGATGAGATTTATAAGCTTTTCACATTCCTGTGGGAGCATTCTTATTGGGTCGGTATTGCTGTTATTGGTCTGCCCCTTCTTCGGAAGGTTGTAGATATATTTAGGCGACTTTTTTAAATGATAAGGAGGTGTTTGTTTATGTTGAAGGTTAAGAATGCGATTAAGAAGTATCGTTGTGTTCCTGTCGCCACTGGTGTTGCGTCTGTTGCTATGGCTTTCTCGGCCTTTGCTGAGGAGGGCACTCCGGCCACGGGCCTTAATGGTCTGTTAGCCACGTTTTCTGTGGTCACGGCCTGGCTCTGGAAGGAATGTGGGCTTTTGCTCACCTGGATTTTATCCCAGCCCATCCTTTTAGCTGCCATGTGTCTGTTCTTCGCTGGAGCCGTGGTTGCGTTCTTCATGCGTATTTACCACCAGGTATAGTTCAGAAGGGGACCCCGTCCCCTTCCCCATTGAGGTGATTTTATGATTGATTTATTCAACCTTTTTATAGATGTGATTCTGTTCCCCATGTCCCCGGATGTTTTTACCCTTGATACGAATATCATGTGGCAGTTCATGCTTTTAATCCTCCTTCCCATTGGCTTTATCCGTATCATGAAGCAGTTTTTTAAGGGGGTGTTATAATGTATGCGTTTTCTTTTCTACTCTTTGGCTTTGGTATGTTTTGGATTGTCTTTTTTGCTTATCATTTCTTTAAGTATCGCAATCCATATAAACTTTTTATGGTCTTTGGCAAGAAAGGCAGCGGCAAGACTACGCTTATGTGTAAAATGGCACTTAAATACAGTCGAAAAGGGTGGCACGTCTATAGCAACGTGCATATACCTGGAACTTATTACTTCGATACCGTTGATATTGGTGTTTCTCATTTTCCTGAAAATTCTATCCTGCTTATAGACGAGGTGGGTCTTGTATGGGATAACCGTAATTTCAAGTCCTTCCCGGAACATGTGAAGGTTTATTTTAAATACCAGCGGCAGTATAAACATATCGTGTATCTGTTTTCTCAGTCCTTTGATGTTGATAAGAAGATACGCGACCTAACGGACCATCTGTATATCATCCATAACTTCCTGAACTGCTTTTCTGTTGCCAGGCGTATCACAAAGACAGTTGCCGTTGTTCATGCGGATAAATCGGCCAGCGGTGAATCAAAGATAGTGGATGATTACAACATTGATTCCCTGCTCCTGGCCCCTTTCGGTTCCGTGCGCTTTACTTACATTCCAAAGTATGTAAAGTATTTCAATTCCTATAATCCTCCCCTGCTCCCGGAAAAGGAGTTTGAATACATGCCCTTCCCGGAACTGGTGAAACAGGGGAAGCTGGGAGCGCTCCGCCGCGCGGTGGCCGGCGGACGCGTACAGCTTCATGAGGTCGTGAGGAAATGGAACTGTAAAAAACGGTGACCGGCTTCGGACCTCCGTCTAATTAGGTCCGAAGTCCGTAAAAATTCTTTACACTTGTATCGTTGCTTAACATTTTTTTAGGAGGTTCTTCCCATGCTTTATTATTTTAACCCACTGATTGAGGATGGTATTTTCTATTCCTGTGATTCCCTCCGTTACTCGTTTGAGT
>NZ_VUMD01000044.1 GCF_009696375.1 Clostridium porci | reverse complement strand
GACTGGCCAGCCGGATCAGAAAATCCCAGTCGGATTCCTCATACTGCAAAAGGAAGTCCGGGATTACCCTTCCGTTTGTCAGGCAGTCTTTGATCTGCGCCCGCTCCTGATCCTCCAGCACTTTTTGAAGATCCTGGATTCTTGAGTCTGCTTTTACAGAGAAAGATTGCATGTACTCATGATTCAGAAGATTGACCGCTTCTTGAATCTTCTGGAACATTTTTTCTTCCCATTTGCCAACAGACTTTTTCCAGACAAACGTGTATTTATTGGCGCACGCTTCCAGCTTTGTACCGTCAATAAATACCGTTTCTGTTGATAATTCACCAACATCTTTCAGTCTACGCACCATCTGATAAAACAGACCTTCGCATGCCTCTAAAAGGAAACCTGTCCGAAACCTGGCAATCGTACTGTGATCAGGTGCTTTTTGTCCAGCAAGCAGCCACATAAAGTTAATAGCTCTTAAGCAGGCTTTTTCGATTTTTCTGGAAGAATAAATGTTTTGAGAATAAGCGTAGGTCAGGATCTTGAACATGGCCTTCGGATCAACTGCAGGATTTCTTCCCTTAGAAGAGTAAGCCTTATACAGCAACGTATAATCGAGTTCCTCAAGCTCATGGCTCAGAAGTCAAACGGAATCATCATCAGGGACAAGCCCTTCTAAACTTAATGGCAGGTTCTTCGGAGCCTGCTTTTTCATTTTCATCAAAAAGGAGACGTTGCTCCATAGATGATTACTCATCTATTTTGCAACAGCCCCCTAATCTATTTCGTTTTTCTCATGAATAATTATCTCATCTCTAATAGTGTATAAGCAGCATTTTCGTCAAATTTCATACTATTCAAAAGTTTTTTTACGTTTTCAGAAATAACTAAATACGATTTTTGAGACATCATAACATCATCCATATCTTGACTAAAAAATCCTTCATCTTCGATAAATAACGACTTCTGCGGTATTAGTCTATAGAAAACAGGAATGTTACGATTAGGATACAATTCCAAAAATTCATCGCTATAAGATATTTCAATATCCTCAAATTTGCATCCCGAAAAACCTTTCAATTCTATCTCCTTTTTTAACCTTTCTGAGACCAAGAAACAAGGTGTTACCTCTAACAATTCATCTCCTAACCATCCATCAAATACAAAATGCAAGTGTGATATTATAGGATTTTCTTT
This sequence comes from Clostridium porci, assembly GCF_009696375.1. Lineage (GTDB taxonomy): Bacteria > Bacillota > Clostridia > Lachnospirales > Lachnospiraceae > Enterocloster > Enterocloster porci. The sequence continues at coordinate 2,562 of NZ_VUMD01000044.1, read as the reverse complement.
CTCATTTACAATCGCATCATAATTGTCATATACTGTATTTTCTCCAATTTCTCCTGCGACTTCTGGTTCAATAATATAATATTTCATCGCCTATCTCCTCGTCTTTACTAATTTACTGGTGGATTAAATAAATGTCCAAATTTTGTATCAATCTCTGCCGCTTTATCTAAAAGTTGTTGTTTTGTTGGATTTTGAAAATCTTTGTAGAAACGATTCCATTCTTTTCTAATTTTTGATAAGTGTAAGTCGGGATTAATTTCTTTCGGTATTCCTCGTAAGTTATCTATTGAATGCATTTCTTCGTAAGTAAATAATCCTTTTGTCTGTGGTCTAGTTAGCACTTGTTGTTCAACTGAATGATGTACTACAACTTGTCCCTCTAATTCTGGATTTTGTTCAAAAAAAACTTTCTTATAATCTATCTTATTAGAAGAATTACTACCCTTACTTCCCCCCTCATCACCAATCCCACTGCCAACCTTAGCCTCATATGAACTATATCCGCTGGGATCATAATACACCACCGGGTTATTCTCACAGTACGCATACAGGTTTAGACCATCTCCCAGGTACTCATCCTCCTGCATAAATCTCCCCAGGATCGGGTTATAGTATCTGGCTCTCAGATAATACTGCTCTGTTGCCTGGTCATACTGCTGGCCCGTATAGCAAAGCCGGTTCGAGATTTCCTCCTGGAAAGCAGTCCCATTTCCAAAGGCGTCGTACAGGTAATGGTTTCGGATTCTTCCCGTTTCATCCGTAATCAGCGCATTGCTTAACTGCTCATCCTGATGGTAGTAAAAGCGCTCCCCATTCCTCTTAAAGCCCTCAATCCCAGCACCGATATGATAGCTGGTTTCTTCTCTATCTCCTCCTTCATACAGCAGTTCCCCATTATGATAAACAAAGCGGAACCTCTGCCCATTTTCCTCAGTTTCGTACCGCAGGCCTTCTGCATCATAGCGGTTCTCTTGAATCTCTCTCTTCCACTCAACGCGGATCTGCTGGTTCCTGCTGTTGTAAACGTACCTCCTGGTTCCCTCCGCTCCTTCTTCTGTCAGTATACTTCCCTGTCAGCTATAAGTAAACTGTTTTTTACCGCTTGGGCTATCTAAAAGAATTAACTGATTCTTTTGATTGTAATGGTATTCGGTTACACCTTCACAATCCTCTTTGCTGAGCCGGTTGCCCGCTGCGTCATAGGAATACGAGAAACACCCACCGGCAGAGCCGTTGGGAGAAATGTGGTATGGCATAACTTTCTCTGCTGTTTAGAAATTTGTTATACTTTGGGACAATTTTATCGGGATTGCCCTGTAACAGAAAAATCGAGAATGTTCCATGGCGCTTGTCGCCAATAGAACATCCTCGATTCTGTGTTTACACCTAGGTATTATGGAGATATCTCATCCCCCTTATACCCCCTGGTGAGTGCCATTGTAACATGGATGTTTAGGGATCGTCAAGAAAATCTTGCGTTTTGATTTCAGTTACCCTTATGTGCACCTACCTGGCAATTTTCTGTATGAGAATTCTAGTTCCTTAATTACATTTTATTACTAAACATACAACATAAATATTTTTTCAATCTCACTCAAAATAATGCAGTAGCCATTTACGACTACTGCATTATTATTGATTAACTAATACCCAAATACTTTTTAAGACTAAGATTTGCAACACAAATAGCTTCAGGAAACATTTCAAAAAACTTACTTATGCCTGCATTAAAAACTGGAATAATAATAGTGCTGATATTCTTTTCTAAATTTATTTTTAGTTCTTCAGAACTCATTATGTCTAAAGGATATTTATACTCTTTTCCCCCATTTGCTTCATAAACAAATCTTCCCGTAATATCACATTCATTTATCTTAGGATATATTAAATCATTATGAATGTCCTTTATGCAAAACCCAAAATTAATATAATAACTATCTTCGTAATTGGATTTCTGTAAATTAATAAGTGCAATTATTTTGTCAGAATCACAATAATAATTTTTTTTACAATAAGTAAACCCATAATTACTTATGATATCCTGTGTTTTTTTCTTAAACTCTGTATTATTCATAATTACTCCTTTTTAATACGTATCTAAAACTGTTGACCATCCTTCACCAAATACAGTTTCAATCTCTTGAAGATATCCTGCCAACTGTTTAGTACCTTTATTAATTTGATTTGGATTATGAGGCTTTAGTTCATAAACAGTCTTGCTTTCAAAATCAATAAAATCAACTCTTTTACCACTAGGAAGCACATATTCTTTCCTCTTTGTGAAACCATTATCGATATCAACCATATATTCTTTATGAACTTTTTTCCCTAATTCAAGACTAGACTTGGTATATCCTTTATCATTAGTAGGAATATCATATTGAGATTTAAATGTTCTTCCAGATGGTCTGCCACCCTTACTACCACTCTTACTACCCCCCTTGGCATAGACACTCAACCCTTATGCTTTTTGCGCCTTTTCCATCCCTTCTTTGGAAAAAGCGGACTGTCCTTAAGGATCTGGCAGTTCTAAATCTTTAAATACTAAAGCAGAAAAAGAAC
>NZ_VUMD01000043.1 GCF_009696375.1 Clostridium porci | reverse complement strand
GGAGCCGCAAAATTGTTATGCTGGATACCCCTGTTTTTTGAATACCTTTTTGCGGATTCTCCAAAAACTTTATGCTGGTTTCCTGCATTGTTACGGCCAAAAAGCACAATTTTAAGCCATTTCCAGGCTTTCTTCAGAGAAACTACCGGGTACAAACCTATGCAGATAGAATCCTGCCATCATTTTCAGGCAGACAGACGAATTTATCCGTGAGTTGTTTCCTTCCGCTCGCTCGCCGCAATTCTCTTGCCCCTGTGACGCACCGTGACCGCCCGTGTTGCCCTTTTCCGGCCGAACTCGAAAAGATGTACCATGAACCAGATATATCGGCTCGTTGACCCGATGTGAAACAACCACTTTTTTCTGAAAATTGAGAAAAATAGTAGGGTCGAAATGTGTGCAGGTTAAAGAGGCTATGCTGGAAAACGCATAACCTCTGGGGACATCGCCCGACAAAGTCGGGCGAATACCACGTTAATTTTTTATTTTATTAAAGCTTCTGCAATAGATTCAAGAGTTTTTTCACTGTAATCTCCTCCAATTGAATACGCTATCTTAAAAATTTTATCACAATATTTTTTGCATTCATCGTCATTGCTAATATTAAATATATTTCCTACAATGCGAATACAATTTCTTTTTTCCTTTTCTGTCGGTGTATACATAATCGTATGGAACCTCCTCTAGTTTTTTGGTAACGGCGTGATAGTGTCTATATTAATTTGACTATGAGTGATAACTTGAGTTGCACCACCTGCCCCAAATTGTGGAAAATCACTTGTAATAGGCTCTAAATGGGATGCCTTGCCCCAATATTAATATCATCAATAATCTGTAATGTATCAAAACTCACTTTAACAGACGCATCATGTGGTACTTGTAGCGCTCCGGGGTTTGCAATATCATAATTATCAAATGATAAATAAGTTCCATTATTGTTGGCAGGTATCATCATGGATTCTGACATATCATTAAGATAGGGTGCATTCTCTGATACATACCTATACCCTGTAGAAGGAATCACGTCTCCACTCGGTGTTACATAAAAATCTGCTTTAGTCTTTGATGCCCCCCCCCCCCAATATTCCCTCGCGTTCTGCTTGGCTCATCTGCCTGTAACGTGGCATTTTCCCAAACCGCATTTTCTTCCGCCTGAGCATTGAAATTGCAAACATAACCGCTTGGGTCGTAATAGGTAACTGGATTATTTACACAGTATGCATACAGGTTTAGCCCGTCTCCCCGGTAAGGGTCTTCCTGCGTGAACCTGCCCACAACAGGATTATAATATCTTGCCCGGAGATAATACTCCCCACTTCCGGGTCGTACTGCTGCCCGCCATAGAGCAAGTGGTTCGGCACATTTCCTTGGCTTCGTAAAAGGTTTCCAAAGGCATCATAATCATAGTAGTTACCGGTCTCTGCACTCTGGTTGGTCAGATAGATGGTACTTCCCTGCTCATTTTCGTGGCAGCTGTGGTAATGGTTATCCTAGCTTTCCAAAGCGGCAAGCCCATGGCCATAAAGATAGCTTCGGTAGAACTCTCCTGCCTTCTCCTCCCGGATCAGCTCTCCCTGGTAATACAGGAAGGTATAGCTTTCCCCTTCCCGGGTGGTCAGCCCTGCCCGTAATCCTTCTCCATCGTAATGAGCCGTCAGGCTTTTCCCTTCTGCCAGCTCCACCTTCTCCTGCCGGTTTAAGAAGTCGTAGTGGTAAAGGGTGGCCTGCTCCTTCTTCTTCCCTCCCTTTGCTCCTTCTTCCGGCTGCTCTTTTTGGGTCACTTCCTTGACCAGGCTCCCGTTGGCATCGTAAGTGTAGCAGGTGGTCTCCTTACCCCTTCTTCGCTCAATCAGCTGGTTGCCTTCATTGTAGCAATAGTTCTCCTTAGCGTCAACGACAGCACACACAAACCCGGTTTCCCCCTTTTCCCCCTTTAGGGCATAGTGGTAGCTGGTCCTGGTAAGACGGTTTCCGTTTAGGTCGTAGCTGTATTCCTCTCCTCCCTCCGGCCTGTCCTCCTTCACTAACCGGTCCATGGCATCAGTTCCAGTGGACGGATATTAGAAAAAATATTACATAATGCAAGAGCCAGCTGATATCATGAACAATCAGCTGACTCTTATATTTCCTATTAAATTAAAACTTTGAATATCCTTATGTGGAGACCTATAGCAATCCAATAAATTATTGCACATAATTACACGAACGAAACCACCCCAAACAATCCGAGACAGTGACAATTGAAAACGCTCTTTCTATTGCATCGGGTAATCCTGACACGATACGGATCTTCTCTTTCCTCAGATATGCCTTGATCTTTGACCACATTTTTTCTATCGGGTTTAGATCCGGACTGTAAGGCGGCAGATAAAGGTATCTGATCCCGGATGTGTCCAATACCTGTTTTACTATTTTTGCATGGTGGGAGCGCATGTTGTCCATGACGACAATATCCTCCCTGGATAAGGTTGGTATTAAAGTATTCTCCAGATATTCCGCAAAGCGCTCTGCGGTTGTTCCTCCCTGGTAGACGGTATAAGCCGTCCTTCCATTCAGCCGGATGGATGACAGAACCGTAGTATTGCATGGCGTGTTTAACGGCGTGCTGTCCACTGCCCGCTCGTTTCTTTTTGAACGGGCATAATGCCTTGTCATATTGATATTAATACCGCTTTCGTCCAGAAATACCAGGCTGTTTATGCCGCTCTCCGACATATGTTTTTTCCATGCCTCCCTTTTGTACCTGACATCGGGGACGCCCCTGTTCCGAAGCATGAAGAGACTTCTTTTTGTAAACATATCCGAGTTTCAGGACGGCCTTGCGGACGGTTTCATCACTTACCTGCAGCCGGAGTCCCTCCCGTATTTCATGGATTGTAATATCCGGCTGTTCTTGTATGATCCGGTCAATATTCTGGAGATCCGTCTGGCTGAGGCCAGGCTTGCGCCCACGCAAAGAGAGCCTGGTTTCCACGGAGCCGGTTTCCCGCATTCTTTTTTCCAGACGGTAAACAGTGCTGGTATTTACGGAAAAGCATTCTGCGACTTCCCTTGCATTATGTGTTTTATTCCAGGCATCAATGAGCAGTTTACGTGTTTCATTATGTAGCATAGTGATCACCTCTTGACTCTATCATAAACCCTATGTCAAGTGGGTGCAGTATTATCTTGGGTTGCTATAAATCAATAATCCGCCTTACGAAAGCTTCAACTTCTCTCTTATCTCCATCAAAATAATACCTAACATATTTTTTCCAGAACCATTTGTTCCACATCCCCAGTAATAATCATTGGATGTATTTTCCACGATATATTCTGAATCTGTATTAAGCAATATGTTTTTCAATTCAATGTTCTGAGAAAATTTAGCATATACTGCTTTTCTCATAATATCATCTTTAACCTCTTCCCAATCTTCTCTTAACGGTAAATTGGGATTTCTTCCCATTTCAGCTGCTTTCATAGGATTGTCCAACAAACGAATTATTTCTGCATATTCTGTTCCATAAAACTTCTGTGCTTGAAAATAGTGTTCACTTGTCATCCACCATTTCCCATCCAACTCAAAGCCATGATGAGAAAAATTTGAAAAACAGCCATACTCTTCATTGATTTTATAAAAGTATATTGCCATCCAATCATCTCCTTAAACTAAGTATCCAATTCTCAAAATACTCTGATTGTTCCTGTATAGTTGCATATTCATCCAATAAACAAGTATCAAATATATCTACTAACGAATTCCTTTTTGCTTGTTCACCATATATTAATGTATATGCGTTACGTCCTGCACCCATATTAAGTAACATTCCTGATGGATAAACATTTTTACAACAACCTTTACATAACAATTTAATATCCATTTTTTCGAGTTCTTCTCTTAGTTTGATTAATGTCTCAAAATAATTATCTCCTTCTTTTGTTAATACTAACTCTCCGACAGAAAACTTAATTGTAACAGTATCTTCATTTTCTGTTAATTCAATTATTGCATTTCTTTCTTGGTCTTTCTCTATGCATATAATATTACATGTTTCTTTTTCCATTAATTTCCTCCAAAATTAGGATTAGGTATAAAATCTCCTACGATTTTTCCGCCTTGTTTTTTATATGCACCAACAATTTCAGACGGTTTTATTCCCCCTGGTATTGAAAACTCCATCTGCTCTGGGAAATATGCACCTGCTCCATATATAGCATTTATATCAACATAATTATCGGTTTGTATTACATATACATAACCATTTTTACCTCCAAAGTCTGTAGCAATAGACATATCACCAGAAGTAGAAACAAAATTACCAGCAGTAGCATTACTCTTAGTATGTAGTAATGCATCATTATGTGTTCCTTTAGGACTAAAACCATTTTGGAATACATCCTCTGGAACAACACTAGCTCTATCACCTCTGTAAACAGTTTTCGAAGAACTACCACTCTTACTCCCCCCCTCATCACCAATCCCACTGCCAACTTTAGCCTCATATGAACTATATCCGCTGGGATCATAATACACCACCGGGTTATTCTCACAGTACGCATACAGGTTCAGACCATCTCCCAGGTACTCATCCTCCTGCATAAACCTTCCCAGGATCGGGTTATAGTATCTGGCTCTCAGATAATACTGCTCTGTTGCCTGGTCATATTGCTGCCCCGTGTAGCGGATTCGGTTGGGGATACGCTCCATTGCATTCAGCTCTGCACCAAACGCGTCATACTGGTAATGGTTCTGAATCCTTCCCCCGGTATCGGTTATTAGGGCTTCACTTAGCTGCTCATCCTGATGGTAGTAAAAGCGCTCCCCATTCCTCTTAAAGCCCTCAATCCCTGCGCCGGTATGATAGCTGGTTTCTTCTCTGTCTCCTCCTTCATACAGCAGTTCCCCATTATGATAAACAAAGCGGAACCTCTGACCATTTTCCTCCGTTTCGTACCGCAGGCCTTCTGCATCATAGCGGTTCTCTTGAATCCCTCTCTTCCACTCAACCCGGATCTGCTGGTTCCTGCTGTTGTAAACGTACCTCCTGGTTCCCTCCGCTCCTTCTTCTGTCAGTATACTTCCCTGCCGGCTATAAGTAAACTGTTTTTTACCGCTTGGGCTTTCTAAAAGAATTACCTGATTCTTTTCATTGTAATGGTATTCGGTTACACCTTCACAATCCTCTTTGCTGAGCCGGTTGCCCGCTGCGTCATAGGAATACTTGGTGGCTGCCCCGTTCCGTGTCTCCTCCGCCAGCTGGTTGCGGAGATTATACCCATAGGAAATATCTATTTCCCTCTCCGTCCCATCTGGCAGGCGCTGTCTCCCCTTCTTGTGGATCCGGTTCCCGTTGCCGTCATATGCATAGCAGAAGCTTAAGAGGATTCGTTCCCCTTTTTTCGTTTCCAGCGTTTCTATGTTCCCAGACCCATCATACCGGTATTCCGTCTCCACTCCATTCCCATAGGCAAGCTGCGTGATGCGGTCCAGGCAGTCATACTCATAGCACACTTCCATCCCCTCTTTGGAATGGATGCGGTTCATCCGGCCCAGAAGGTCATATTCATAGCGGGTGGTAACGCCTGCCGGGTCGGTCATGCTCCTGATACGCCCCGCCGGGTCATACTCATAGGAAACCAGACGCTTTCCGCTGGAGCGTTTCTCCTTCAAGCGGCCTTTTTCATCATACTGGTACTCATAGGAATGGCCGTCGCTGACCGCCTGCATAAGACGACCGATGCTGTCATAGCGGTAGGTCCGGATGCATGGATGCT
>NZ_VUMD01000042.1 GCF_009696375.1 Clostridium porci | reverse complement strand
GCTTAAAACAATCCGCGTGATTGCTTTGATAAAATCCACATTTGTTTTGCCGTCATTGGCGACGGCTATTTTGTTATGCACATTTTTCCTGCCACAAAAAAGTGCTTGCATTATTAGCAGGTTTGCTATCTTTCGTTTTTGCCCCTCTGTTCCACGCGGTAGTTCACATACTTGCCGCCGGTATCGGCCAAAAGCACCGTCCCGTCATAGGTCTTGCCGGTTTTCATGGAGCGCAGGCCCTTTACCTTTGCCTTTCCGTCTTTGAGCAGCGCGGCGGCGATTTTCGGGGTGAACGCCTTGCCCCGTTCCTCAAAAAATCGGTCATTCTTCCACATGACAAACTGGCAGCTTCGGTTTCCGCAGTAGTAGTTCTTTTTGCCCTCGTAGACGCTTTCCCCGCAGCGCGGACATTTGCCGATAACCACACGCTCGGTTTGAAACAACTTCTGCGCGTCCTCGCTGATCTGGGAGTAGTTTGCGATCAGGCCCCTTGTCATTTCTGCAATGCCAGCCATGAAGCCCTCCGGGTCGGCCTGCCCCTTGGCAATGGCCGTCAGCTCCGTTTCCCACTGTGCTGTAAGCTGGGGAGAGGTCAGCGCCTCCGGCAGCACGCAGGCAAGGTTGTGGCCGCCCTTGGTGGGAAGTAGCTGTTTGCCTTTGCGCTCTACAAAGCCCATCTGCACCAGCTTTTCTAAGATAGAGGCGCGGGTGGCTGGGGTTCCCAATCCCTGCCTCTCGGCGTCCTCCGGCAGATCGTCCGCACCGGCGCGCTCCATAGCGGAAAGCAGGGTATCTTCCGTGTAGGATTTTGGCGGTGCTGTGAAATGTTCGGTGACGGCGGCAGTTACCTTGTCAAAGGTCTGTCCCTCGGTGATCTCCGGCAGTTCCCGCGCAGGCTCCGGGGCGGTGTCGTCACTGTCTGTTTTGAACGACGCCTTAAAGCGGCGGTCAAGCTCTTTCCAGCCGGGGGTCAGGATGGTCTTTCCCTTGGCGGTAAAGGTGTTCCCGGCACAGGTGAATGTGGCGGTGACAGCTTCGTACACATGGGGCGCGGCCACGGCGCACAGCAGCTTGTAGCACACAAGGGACAGCAGTTTCTTTGCCCCCTCGGCCAGCCCGTCAAAGCCTCTCTGCACAAATTCCATTGTCGGGACAATGGCGTGGTGGTCGCTTACCTTTTTTCTGTTCAGCACCCGGCCAAACTGCGGGGACAGGTCAAGCCCCGCCGCAAAGGGAAGCAGCGGCCACAGGCCGGACACAAGGCTTTCCGCCGTTGGCAGCATATCATCGGTCAAATACTGGCTGTCGGTGCGGGGGTAGGTCAGCAGCTTCTTTTCGTAAAGCTGCTGGGCATAGTCAAGGGTCTGCTTGGCGGTAAATCCAAACAGCCGGTTTGCCTCCCGCTGCAAGGTGGTGAGGTCATAGAGGCGGGGCGGCTGCTCCGTCTTTTTCTCCCGCGTTACCAACACACAAATGGCCTGCGCCGTTTCACAGGCGGCTTTCAGGGCCTTGGCGTCGTCTGCGTTTCCCATGCGTTCACTGGCCGCCTCCATGCCGCCCGCCGCGATCTGGACGATGTGGTATTTCTCTTTCTGAAAGCTGCTGATCTTTGCCTCCCGGTCAACCAGCATTTTGAGGGTCGGCGTCTGGACACGGCCCACGGTCAGGGTCTTGTGGTAGAGGATGGAGAACAGCCGGGTGGCGTTGATCCCCACCAGCCAATCCGCCTGCGCCCGGCAAAGGGCCGACTGATACAGGTTATCGTAATCGGTTCCCAGTTTCAGATGGGCAAAGCCGTCCTTGATGGCCGCGTCCTCCATGCTGGAAATCCAAAGGCGCTGAAACGGTTTCTTGCAGCCCGCCATCTGGTAGACAAAGCGGAAAATCAATTCCCCCTCGCGCCCGGCGTCGGTGGCGCACACAAGGCTGGTGACATCGGGGCGCTCCATCAAAGAACGCAGGGTGTCAAACTGCTTTTTCTTATCGTCGGGAATGATGTACTGCCACTCCTGCGGCAGAATCGGCAGGTCGTCATAGCGCCATTTTTTGAAACGCTCGTCATAAGTCCCGGCGTCAGCAAGGGAAACAAGATGGCCGATACACCAGCTCACCAGATAGCCGTTCCCCTCCATGTAGCCGTCCTGTTTCTTGTCCGCGCCGATCACGCCCGCAATGCTGCGGGCGACGCTTGGTTTTTCTGCAATTACTAACTGATAACTCATTCTTCGTCCTCCTTATTTCCATCTTCACTTGTCATATCCTCGTCCGGCTCCGGGGCTTCGTCCTCGTCGTCCTCGTCCTCTCCAAAGTCATACTCGGTCAGATCGTCATTGCCTGTGGTGTCAGCTTTTTCCTTTTTGAATTTCAGGAAGTAGAGGGTTGCGCCGCCGCCCAGCACCACCACCATAAAGAACACCACAAGGCCGCCCATGTCGCTTGGCTTTTCCTCCTGCGGCTTTTCTTCCTCCGGCTGGGGCTTCGGCTCTGGCCCGTTGCAGGCGGTCAGGTTGTTTTTACAGACCGGGCAGGCCGTATTGACGGCCCCAGCCCCACATTTGGCCGTACAGGTGCAGACCTCCGGCTCTTTTTTCCCATCCTCCAACAAGGCTTGCAGGTCGGCGTCGTCCACTTGGTTGAGGAAATGCACCGCCGTTTCCTTGTCCTCGTTGGCCCGGTCGATCAGGATGTAAAAATAATTCCCGGCCTTGGTGGTGACGGTGATAAGCTGCTTATCACCGAAAAAATCATCCACCAGCGCGGCGTTGCCCTGCGGGGTGACAGGCACGCCCTCCGGCTCCATGCCGCCGGTGGTGGGTTCTTCGGTTTCCTCCGGCACTTCTGCGGGGGCCTCGGTTTCCGGCAGCGGTGCCGGGTCTGGGTCAGCGCCCCCGGCATAGGCGGTAACGGTCATGGTCGCCATGCAAAGCGCAGCGGCCACAGCCAGCGTCAAGGTGCGGAACAGTTTAGATTTCTTCATGGGCGCTGTCCTCCTGTTCAAAGTCCGGGATCGGGGCCGGAGCCGCCTGCAACGCGCCGCCGCGCACAAAGGCGGCGAACTCCTGCGGGGTCATGTTGAGGCCGCGCACAAGCTGGACGATTTGCAAGTTTTCCTGTTCGGTCTTGGCTGCTTCCAGCTCCCGAAGCTGCTTTTGCAGCTCCGCGATCTTGCCTTTGGTTTTCTCAATATCCTTTTCAATGCGCTCCAATTTGTTCATTGCCATAGTCAAAAACTCCTTTCTGGCGTTTAAGGCAAACGCCCGTAACAATAAAAATGCTGTTGCCAATAGCTGGAATTTAAGTTTGCGTAGCCGATGGGGTCGCCGCAGTGCAGCATGACCGAATTTCCCACATACAGCCCCACATGGGACATTCCGGCAGTGTCGTAAGTGCCGACGAAAAATACAAGGTCGCCGGGCTTGGCCTGCTCCGGGGAAACGGGGGTGCAGATGTCATAAAGCCCCTGCGCCGTCTGCCGTCCCACATTCCAGCCGGAATGATTGATGACCCAGCTAATGAAGCCGGAACAATCAAAGCTGGTGCTTGGGGAACTGCCGCCCCATACATAGGGATAGCCCACATACTTTTCCGCCTCCGCGATCATGGCGGCAAAGGCTTCGTCCTTTAGCACCTCCGGGGGGATTTCATAGTAGGTCGGTTCTTTCGGAGTTGAGGCGTGGGGATAGCTGCCGTTTGGAAACAGATCTGGCCGGTTGCCCAAAGTCTGCATATAGGCAGCATAAAAGCCCATCTGTTCCTCGGTGAGAATGTAGATGGGCAGGTGGGATAAATCAAAGTTTTCCAGCTTCACATTGCAGATGTAGTAGGTGTAGGGGACTTCCACGGTGTAGGTGTTTCCCTCGCTGTCCGTCCTCGTTTCGGTGCGGTAGCGGGTTTCCGTTTTGATGGTCTGGGTCAGGATGTACTGCTTTTCAAAGAGCATGGCAAGGTCGCCCTGTACCTGTTCCAAAGTGAACACGCCGTTATGCAGCGCGGAAAGGATGGAGGTCAGCACATAGGGGTCATGCTTGATCTCGTCCAGATCGAAACGGTATTCGTCATAGCCGGGGTGCAGGCTTTCGTAGTTGTCAAGTTCGTGCTGCAATTCTGCTTCCAGCGCGGCATAGGCGGCTTCGGCCCCCAGCATATCGCTGTCCTCGGAAAGATAGGAGGTGGCGGCAAGCCCTGTCCCGGCGCTGCCAAACATGGCGGTGCAGGATTGCAGGCCGCCCATCACCAGCAGAATGAGAAGCCCCACGCCGCCGACGATCAGCGCCCCTTTCCAGTGCCGGGCCACAAAAGACGCGGCCTGTCTGCTTTTCTCTGCGGCTTTTTTGGCTGCGGCAGCCGTGGTCTTGGCGGTGCCTGCGGCCCCCTGTGCGGTCTGGCCCGCCGCCCTTGCTGCCTTGGCGTATTCCCGCTTGATGTGCTGTTTCTGCCAGAAGCGGGAAACGGGGTTCTTTGCCGCCTGCGCCAGCTCCGGGTTGTCCCGCAGGGATTTTTGATACACAAACTCGGCGTTGGCGGCGATGGACTTTCGCTCGGCCTTGGCGGCGGCCCGGTAGGGTTTGAGCTTGTGCCGGTGGACGCCGCTACGGATCATGCGGCCCGCCTGCCGTTCCGCCAGTTCCTCCCCCTTGTGGCCGCCCTCCACGCCCACATTTTCGTGTTCTACCTCATGGATTTTTCCGTGGAGGTAAAGCCCGGCTTCCTGTATAGGGCGGCTGGCCGGGTTTGGTTTGAGCTGGGGAGGGGCTTTCTCCACCTTGTCAAAATACAGCCTGCTTTTGGCCTTGCCCTTGGCTTCGTCATAAATGGTTTCCTTGGTAATGACACGCTTTTTGGGCAGGGCTTCTTTGGCCGCTTCCAGCTTATCCGCCCGTTTTTCTGCCTTTTTAATATACGGGGCCAGCTCCGGGGAGGCCCGTTCTTCGGCGGTAAACTGCAAACGGGAAACGGGGCCGGTGGCCTGCGCCACGGTTTCCCCGGCGTCCTTGGCTGCTTTTTTTGCCTTGTGGCGGTCGTGCAGTTCGTCCGCCCGTTCCAGTATTTTTTCCGCCTTACTTTTGTCCGCTATGCGGACGATTGGCTGGCAGGCGTGTGCGGCACAAAAACGGAATGTGAGGAATTGAAAGCCGAAATCGCTGAATTTCTAAGCACAGAGCTGAAATTAACTTTGAGCGAAGAAAAGACGCTGATAACGCACAGCTCCGAAAAAGTCCGCTTCATCGGCTATGATATTTGCGTCCGCAGAAATCAGGAAGTCAAAGGTCACAGAATGAAAAACGGAACGTGGAGAAAATCCCGTACCCTGCACATGAAAGTTGCCCTGTCTATTCCCCATACGGAAAAGATTGAGAAATTCATGTTTGCGAAGAAAGTCATTCGCCAAAGGGAAAATGGGGAGTTTCAGCCGATACACAGAGCTGGACTTCTCAACCTTGCGGATTATGAGATTGTGGAACAGTACAATGCCGAAGCAAGAGGAATATGCAACTATTACAATCTGGCTTGTGATTATCACACGCTGGACTACTTCTGCTATCTCATGGAGTACAGTTGCTTAAAAACGATTGCTAACAAGCATAAAACTAGTATCCGCAAAATCATTCGTCAGTATAAAGACGGGAAAACATGGTCTGTCCCTTATGAAACCAAAGCAGGGACTAAACGTGTACGCCCCGTTAAAATCGCTGATTGCAAGCGTGGCGAAGCGAGTGACATCATCTATCAGAGAAAGAAATTTAGCTGGAAAACCACAATCAGACAACGGCTCAATGCCAGAGTTTGTGAACTATGTGGGTGTAAAGAAGCCGATTTGTATGAGGTTCACGTTATACGGAACTTAAACGAGTTGGGTAATTCTGATTGGGAAACCGTGATGAAAAAGAAGCGGCGGAAAACGCTTGTTGTTTGCAGCAAGTGCCATGAAAGAATACACAGACACTAATCAATACGTCAATTACTAATGGGGAGCCGGATACTTCGAGAGGGGTAAGTCCGGTTCCGAGGGAGGGTGTAGGAAACCTGCCGCCAACAGCGGCAAGGCGCCTTTACCCTACCCTACGACCTTTTGGCAAGCCGGGAGATTGAGAATATCTTTGGTGCGACACGTTGACGCACAAACATCACGCTATGAGGGTAATACTTCATAGACTTATGGCCATGTGATGCTAAAAGCGTCGGGCTTATCTCGGCAGGGATGAGCAACAACTGATAACCCGATAGGT
>NZ_VUMD01000041.1 GCF_009696375.1 Clostridium porci | reverse complement strand
ACCTATCGGGTTATCAGTTGTTGCTCATCCCTGCCGAGATAAGCCCGACGCTTTTAGCATCACATGGCCATAAGTCTATGAAGTATTACCCTCATAGCGTGATGTTTGTGCGTCAACGTGTCGCACCAAAGATGTTCTCGATCTGCCGGCTGGCAAGGAGGTCTTTCACATTCTGCGTCAGGGCACTCGGGACGCAGCCCTTTTTACGGAGCATTTTCCAGATGGTGACGAAGTAGCTGGAAGTCAGCTCGTCCTGCAACAGAACATGGAACTCGTCATAGTAGCACCATGTAGCGATACCACGGGCGAAGTTGTGGGAAACCTGACTGTTCATCAGATCGTTGATGATGTGCATGGCAATCGTGCGGAGGCCCGCCCCCAGCTTCTTCAAGTCGAAGCACACCACACGGGCGTTTCTGTAATCCACATTGGTCTTGTGGTTGAAGATGTTGAGGGAGCCGGACACATAGATCTCAAGGGCTGTTGCCAACCGCTTTGCCTCGGGCTCGGTCTGCTGGCACAGAAGGTCATACAGGTTTTGAAGCGTCGGCATAGGGGTATTGTCCGGGTCATTGAGAAAGTCCCGGTACACCATGCGGGCGCAGCGGTCAATGATGGTGCGCTCCACGGGCTGTAAGCCGTCCTTGCCGCCCACGATCAGCTCCATCAGGGAAAGGATAAAATCGCATTTCAGACTGATAGGCGAAACCTCGTCATCAATGCTTACATCCAAATCCATCGGATTAATATGGTGCGGGCTGTTGGGGGCGATCTCCACCACAAGGCCGTCCTGTCCGAACCGGCGCACCAGCGGCGAGTATTCGCCCATCGGGTCAAGAATGATAATGCGGTCATTGGTGGCAAGGAACACATTGACAAGCTCCCTCTTTCCGGCAAAGCTCTTTCCAGCACCCGGTACGCCGAGATACAGGCCGTTGGGATTTTTCAGCTTCTTGCGGTTCGCCATGATGACATTGTGGGAAAGGGCGTTCAGGCCATAATAGATGGCCTCGCCGTCCATGCGGAGCTCCTGCGTCATAAACGGAACGAAGATGGCCGTGGAGCTGGTTGTCATACCCCGCTGTATCTCAATGCCGTTGTAGCCGAGGGGCAGGCTGGACATAAGGCCCTGTTCCTGCTGAAAGTCCAGCCGCTTCAAAATGCAGTTGTATTTCTGCATGATACCCGACACCGTGAACAGGTCGTTGTCCAGCTCCCGGCGGGTGGCGGCGGTGTTCACCACAAGGAAGGTCAGGAGGAACATTCGCTCGTTGCGGCTCTGCAAGTCGTTCAACAGGTTCTTGGCGTCCTGACTGAATGTAACAAGGTCGGGCGGGAGTATGTCCATATCATAGCCGCTTCGGACGGCCTTTTTCTGTTCCTCCACCTTCATCTTGTCAATGTCGCTGACCTTGCCCTTGATGGTTTTGATGGCCTTGGCCTGATCGACAGTCTGAATGTGCATGGTGATGGTCATTTCAGCGTCCACCTCCAACAGCTCCGCAAGGAGCTTGTCAGAAAGCTCGGAGGCCATGATCTGCATATAGGACGCCGCTCCCCATGTGGAGCCCATGCGGAATAGGCGGCTTTGCCGGAAGTCAAAGCTGGTTGGGGCGATAAAGTCCTTTGTCCCCAGCCCGGTTTTCGGTATCATATCCCATGTGAAGCGAAAGGGCTCGGTGCCGCCGGGGTGGAGCTGGCCGTGCAAAATCTCCAGGCGTTCCAGCCCATTGAGGGAGCGGGACTGTACCCCCAGCTTTTTGAAATTGCCCATTATGTCAGCCTCCACACGCTCCAAGCGGGGCTTTGCAATCGCAAGGCTGTCCGCCGACACACCGAAGGTCAACAGCTTGGTTCTCACAATGCCGTTGTTGCTCTTGGCAATCTGGCCCTCCAGCATTTCCACATACTCGCTCCGCATTTCGCTGTACTCGTCATCCTTCATGGGGATATTGATTTTGTACTTGCTTTCCGGGCGGCTCCTGTGGTTGATAAAGGAGAGCTGGAACGGAAGGGAGCTGTCAAAGGAATTGAGGAACGCACAGTAGCCGTCAAAAATGGCGCTCTGGTCATCGGCCTGCGCCAACTGGTAGTTGATGTCCTCGTATTCAAGGCTCTTGGTGTAGAGCTTATCGTTTACCCGGCAGATACCATCCTTGAAAAGCTCCCGGTAGGGTATGGTCTGCTGGGCGGTCTGCGGCCCGGCCTTTTTCGGCTTGGCCTGTTTTGTGGGCTTGCGGTTAGGACGCTTTCTTTCTGCGCCCGGCCGCTTTGCCCCTTTGCTGGTCTGCAATCGGCTTTTCCTCCTTTCGGTTCAAAAAAGCATAGAAATTTTCGGTCTTATAGGGCCTGACCCGTGGCAGTAAAAACTTGGTTCGGATAATGTTGCGGAGCACCTTCTCAAAGGGAAGGCCGTCCTTCTCAAACATGGCGAACAGAAAACACGGCATCATCAGGCCGATCATCAGGAACAGGGCCGTGCTGTTCCCGATATGGGAGCGGGTGAACAGGTAAAATGGGATACCGATACCGCCCGCTATGGAAAAACAAATAAGCTGGCGCTTCGTCAGGTTGAAGGCCAGCTTGGTCTTAATACGGCTCAAATCGTTGGGTACTGGCACATAGGCCAATGAAATCACCTCCTTGGAGCTTCGGGCCAACTTGGCCCGAGGTCATCGTTCTGTCTGGCGGGCCGGGGCCTCCTTCCGGGCAGCCTGCGCCGCTTCAAGGCCGGACTGCCTTGCCCGCCAATACTCGGGGTTGTACCGCCTGATGGAGAGGTTGATATTTTCCTCAAAGGCAGCTTTGTCCTTGATACGCTCGGGTATCTGCCAAAGCTTCTTGTCCAAAAGCTCCCGCAGCACCACATCTTCCTGCGTATCTTCCTCAAAACAGAGGTAGCCGCCCCGCTTGAAGCCACACCGTTTGGCCGCCGGGGAGAGGAACGCCGCCACCTCGTTTGAAACCATTGTCCCGCCGTGGCTGGCGGTACTCACAAGGAATACGCCGGGGCAAAGCAGGTCACAGGTCTGCACCTTGCCCCACGGGGATTTACTCGGCCCCTGATACATCATCGTTCCGCCCCTTTTGCGGGCTTCTCCTTCGGGGGCCGGGCAGCTTTTTCACTGGCCGCTTCTTTGGCACCGGCCTCCAACTGATCTTTGATGGAAGGCCGCTCCTGTGCTGCGGCCACCGCCTGCAAGCGTCCGATCTCCGCCGAGTAGGCCGTCAGGATCGCCCCGTGGAGCTGTTTTCTGAACTCCCCGGTGATGGGCTTGGCCGTGTCCCGGTAGCCCGTTTTGCTGGACTTGTCCGGCTTGCTGGGCATACCCACATACAGGCCCTTGTCGGTTTGCAGGATTTTGAAATCCTCCACCACAAAGCAGTCGTTGAATTTTACATTGGCAAAGCCCAGCAGGTTGCCCTTGGGCTCGATGGCCCGGACGCTCACATCCAGCTTCATCGGCGGAGCCTCCTGAACCGGGCTCTTGTTGTCCTGTTCCGTCATTTTGTTTCCTCCTTTCCATCCTCGGGCCAACTTGGCCCGAAGTGGCTTAATGCGCTCCTAAGATGGATTTAGACAGGCTCCCAGTCTTGAACAGCACGAAGCACAAAAGAACCGTGTACCCCACGCAAGTCCAGATGGCGTTCATCATATCGCCGTCCGTGGCGATACTCTGCACCAGCACGGCGTAGATCGCCACGCACACCATAATGAGCATCCCTTGGAAACCGACAGCGAACAGGGACTTGAAATAGTTGTGGCCCATGTGTCCGACCTCCCGGTTGACGCTGGTGGCGAAGGGAATGGGGGCAAGGCTTGTCATCAGATAAATCTCAATCATACGCCCGTAGACGATGACGAAAATAACGATATTTAAGGCCGTCATGGTGAACTGCACGAAGAAGGATTGCAGGAAGATACCAAGGAGCGGACCCAACTCCATCGCTTCAAGCTGGGTCTGCATATCGTTCAGAACATCCGGCGTGACGGCGGTGGAACCTTGTATCAGGCCCGCCGACTGCTGAATGACCTGCTGGGACACATCGAACACCGCCATAACGATGTTGAAGGTGTTGGACAGTATCATCACCGCAACGAAGGTCTTGAAAATCCACTTGAAGAAGATCCATGTGTCGAAGTTGTGTAGATTGTTGTGCTCTATCAGCATTTGAATGAGCTCATAGGTCATCACGAAGGTAAGCACCAGCCCGGCGATAGGCAGGATGACCGTTTCGGAGAGCTGCCGTATCATGGAAAAGACCCCGGCGTTCCATGCCGCCGGGGTCGTCCCAACCTGCGCCGCAATCTCTCCGACCTGCTCATTCACATTGGTAAAAAGCCCGCCGAGGTTCCCCATAATACCCTCGACCAACAGCCCTTTGAGCCATTCCGTGATAGCGTCGAAGATACTTTGCATAGCTTACTCCTTTGGGAAGATTAGAACAGGTTTGCCAGCAGAGGGATCAGGTTCATGCCCAGCAGGACGATACCGCCGCCAGCCATGAGCTGCTTCATGCCCTGGCTCTTGCTTGCAGGGTTGTCGGCACCGTAACCTTCCAGCAGGTTGACGATACCCCACGCACCGAGGCCGCAGCCGATAGCCATAACCAGAACCTTCAGAGTGTCAACAGCAGAAGCGAAAAATTCCATATACATTTCCTCCATTTGATAAAAGATTGAATTGTGGGTAACAAAAAAGCCGCCCTTTCAGGCGGCGGCGAATCTCGGCCAAGTTGGCCCGAAGTCCATCTATCAGTTAAACGAAATCGTCTGCGCTGTCCAGATCGTCATAATTGAGAATGTCAGTGTCCTCGTCAGAGGCATCCACCTCGTACACCGTGTATTCTTCCTCTGGCTTTAGTCTCAATCGCCGGGAAGTCAGGCGTTCCAGATGAAAGGCGTTCCGTTTACTGTCATATTCCGCTGTGTAGCGGTAGTTGGGGTGCTGCTTCAAATCATACTTGGGCGAAAAGAATGGGGGCAGGCCCCGAAGCTGTAATAGGCACTTGTTTCCGGGCATGGTAGTGATTTCACTGGTGGTCAAAAGCTCCCGGCCCAGGCGCTGGGTGTTGAGCCCGTAGCTTTCCGACTGGCCCCTTGTGCGGCTGTCTGTCTGCATGGAGATGGTAGCCTTGCCCAGCCAGTTTTCCGATATGTCCTTTAGGGTGGACGCTTCACGGCCTCCCAGAAACACAATGCTGTCCATGTTGCCCATGATGGTTTCGGCGTTGTCTTTATACAGGGCCTTGCACTGGCTCATGGCCTGATAAAAGAGGGTCAGACTGACTTCTCTTGACCGGATGACAGCCACGATTTTTTCCAGTCCCGGCACCTGTCCGGTGTTGGCCGCTTCGTCCCACAGCACCCGCACATGATGGGGCAGGCGGCCCCCGTATTTGTTGTCGGCCCGTTCACACAGAAGGTTGAACATCTGCGAAAATGCAAGGGCCACGATAAAGTTGTAGGTGGTGTCTGTATCGCTTATCAGAAAGAACAGGGCCGTTTTATCGTCCCCGAGCTTGTCAAGCTCCAGCTCGTCATAGCTCATAATCTCCCGAAGCTCCGCTATGTCAAAGGGAGCCAGCCGGGCTCCGCAGCTAATCAAAATCGACTTGGCTGTTTTGCCGCTGGCTAACTTATATTTGGCATACTGGCGCACAGCGAAATGCTGGGGGTTGCGCTTGGCGAGGCCGTCAAACATATAGTCCACGGCGTTCTTGAAACTTTCATCATCCTCCCGTACTTCCATGCTGTTTATCATTTCAACCAGCGTATTCATGTTGCGTTCTTCCTCCGGCCCCTCAAAGACGATATAGGCCACAAGGGCGCAGTACAGAAGCGTTTCCGCTTTCGTCCAGAACTCGTCCCCCTCTTTGCCGTCCCCCTTGGTGTTGGCAATCAGGGCGTTGACGAATTTCAGCACATCGCTTTCTGTCTTGATGTAGGCCATCGGGTTATAGTGCATAGACTTGGAAAAATCTATGCTGTTGAACACCTTGACCTTGTAGCCCTTCTTTTTTTGCAGGAAATAACCGCATTGGGCGAGGGTGCCGCCCTTGGGGTCTACCACCACATAGGACGAATGGGCTTGAAGGAGCTGGGGCGTGAGCCAGAACCTCGTCTTGCCCGAGCCGGACGAACCGATGACACAGGCGTTTAAGTTTCTGGCGTTGGCCGGATTTTTGGGACGGGTGTTCATGGTGAGAAATTCTGTCCCGGTCAAGATGATATTGTTTTCAAACTTGGGGTCTACAAACGGCTTTATGTCCGCCTCCGTACCCCATGAAGCGTTTTGTCAAGTGCTTTTTTGAGTTATTGACGCAAATTCTTGTGAAAGTGCGAAAGTGCAAAGTGCAAAGGGTCTGCGTTTTGCACTTTCAGCTTGCGGGTTCGGGCGGCTGCTTC
>NZ_VUMD01000040.1 GCF_009696375.1 Clostridium porci | reverse complement strand
TACTTCCTAAAACTCCGGCTTCCCAGCTCCCGACTTCAAAAGAGTCCATTGCGGAATCGAAAGAAGAAAAAGAAGAAGTAGCGGAATCAACAGAAAAGACGGAACCGGAATCCGAAACTGAGGAAACATCCGAATCAGAATCCGATGAAGAACCAGTGGAGTCCAAGCCGGAATCAGAAAGTAAGGATTCTGACGAAGCAATCGACACAGAAGACAAGATCGAAAAAGACGACTCGGAAATCCCGGATCTGGAGATTACCGATGACGGCATAGAAATTGCCACGGATTCTGATGCTACCTCATCGGATGCAGTAAGAGATGAGGTCGAGCAAGAAGAAAAATCGTTTTTCCATATATTAAAGGAAAAAGTATCAGAATTCTTTGGTGACAAAGATGACGAAGAAAACCGAGAAGGAAAAGACGGGGCAGCAAGAGATTCACAGCCGCCGAAAAAAGAAGGGGTTACCTATATTGGAAACACCAATTTTGAAGCTTCCGATGTCACTCCTCACACGCAAGGTGACAGGGATATCGAATGCTGGACATTCATCATTTACGATCATCGTACTGAAGGCGAGATCCACTTCAACAAGCGGGATCTGGATTTGGTGAATGGAGATGATTATGATGAAACCTACGCCGCAGAAAACGGGGATGGTACCCTGGAGGGTGCTGTTTACGGTTTATTCGCTATGACAGACATCATCCATCCGGATTCCGAGCAGAAAACCGAAAATGATCAGGATACCGGAGTGGTATATCAGGCCGGCGATCTGGTGGCAGTAACTACTACAGACCGGAACGGTGACGCATCCTTTATGACCATTACGGAAGCACCTGGTATGACTTACGATTATGACCAAGGCAAAATCGTAAAGCGAACCGATGCCTGGGATGGACCTGGAAATCTGCATGCCGAACAGGGTAAAGCGGACGCTGCAGTACAGGACAACGAGAAATTCGTTGGCTGGGACGCAGACGGTTCCTCAGAAGTCACGCTGACCGACTCTGAGCCTGGCGGTAATGACCATACGGACGAACATTACCATAAGCATTCCAGTAACCAGGGATTGAATAAAGGAGAAGGACAGGATGATGGAACAACCTACCCGATTTCCAACAATGAGGATAACAACGGTAACTGTTGGATCGGACGGCCGTTAATCGTATCCGGCAAAAATCCGGCAAACTACTATATTAAAGAACTTTCCAGATCCGAAGGATATGAGCTGTCTGTCTATGGAAAAGATATGCTCAACACCAATAAGGAAGCTTTTGCCAACGGTGGAGAAGTTTCTGTGGAAGGCACTGTATCAATTGGAAAGATAAGTTTAATTGAAAAGCAGCGGGACAATGGTAAGATTACTTCTTACAATGACATCATGATCACCGGACAGGATACAGTCAATGGTTTTGATGTTTCCTTCAAAAATTTGACACAGAATCAGAATCTTGCACAGTTCTACACAGTGAAACAGACAAAAGTAGAAAAGGAAGAAGAAGTAAAACAGTGGGTAGAAAAAAAATTTCCGGTGATGGGACAAGTGGATCAGCCAGTATTGATTAACGGAGAACGTGTAGAAGCGCAGGCCGGCGATGTCATCACACTGCCAAACGGAAAAACGATGACCGTTCAGAACACCATCACAGACAGTGGAGATAAACTGTATGTGCCCAAAAGTTCCGTTGCATACGCCCTTCCGAAAGCGGACGATTTCAATAATGCCAGCGGAAACACGTTTACTGAAAAATACAATGCAGCTCTAAAAAAAGCAGCATTTGGACAGCCGGATCCTGCAGCACCATGGGTATTAGTACCCATCGGAAGCAGTGAACAGGAATCCTTTAATAACATGACCAGCATGCTGGCAGAATACACAGTCTTCCACCAGATGCGTATTGTCGGAGAACAGAATGGTTATTATGTTGTTCAGTATTCCCTTGCAGACACTCCAGAAAGTGTATACGACTTCAAAAACCAGATTGTTTTCGTAAAGAAAGAAGTATCCATGGATGGTGGAAATGGTTATCTGTACGCACAGTATGACGCAACACAGCTGCCACACAACAATACCGGATTTGTCATCAATAACCAGAAACCAAGTAAAGCAAACATTTCCCGTTACGAGGATCTGTCCCAGATCACATATGCAGACACAGTCGGAAAGACCTGGTGGGCATATGCGGAAGGCGAACAGAAATACGAAAGCAACGGAGATCCGGCAACCATTACCAAAATGGTAGAAGAAACCGTTACTCAGATGGTAACAAAGATTGAGGAAGAAGAAACAGCAATTCCTGCGGACCATGTTGTTTGGAATCCAGCTACAAATACCTATGCCGTACATTTTGATGGAGCAGGAAAATATCTTGTACGCATCCGTTACAATGAAGAAACCACAAATGGTATCGTAAATGCAGCATTTGCAAAAAATAACGCTGTCCTTGGATATTATATCGCTCCTCAAACGGCTGGCAGCTACATTGAAGATGTACAGCTGGGTTACCCAGGATCCTCCATCGTTATGCAGGACGCTGGTACCATAACCAATCCGACCAAGGTTCAGGAACGCCCCATCCGTCAGAAGATCAAAATCTCCAAGGACATCCAGACTCTTCCAAACCCGAAAGTAGTCTGGTACTGCGGAAACTGCGGCTATGAAAACGCCGACGGCACGGCTTCCTGCGGCTACTGCAGTACGAAGCGTACCAGCGAGGAGACAAAGACGGTGCGCTACGCCCATGACACCTACTCGGCCGTACACTCCGAAAACCGGAAGGCGGACGGCTCAGACGAAGGGATCCTGGACTGGCTGACCCAGCTGTTAGGCGGCGGTGTCAAAGACCAGTCCGCCAAGGACGTGCCGGAATTCCGCTTTAAGGCATACTTAAAATCCAACCTGGAGCGGCTTTACCGCAATCCGGACGGCGAGATCGTCTGGATGGACCGGAACGGAAACGTGATGACACCCCAGTATCAGGACACCAACGGGAACGGCAACTACGATACCTTCACCTGGAAGTACACTGACGCCTACAACGGCAAAACCGTTGACTGGCCGGAGAAAGATAAAGTATCCGATGATGGCAGCCTGCAGTCTTCCAATGTGCAGAAGATATACACCAAAGTAGAACACAACACTGATTCCGATACTACTTCTCATCGGGCCAATAATGTCTGGTCCACCTATTTAACACCGCAAAGTGACCAGACTGATGAGGTTGCGGAGAAAGAAAGCTATTCTACTTCCGAAAGAGTGGACGGCGCCGGCAATAATGGAGAGGCTTCAGGTCTTGCCATCCGCGGCAGTGACTCCCTTTACAGCTATGCTGGAACCAATGAGGATGTGGCAAAATCCGACCGACTCAATGATAAACCGAATACCGAATACATCCGCCTTCTGGAAACCACAAAGAAGACCATGGAAGACGGAGCGGGAGCCACTCGTGAAGTGGAGATGTACAACTACGAAAAGTTCTTTGATGCCATCCATGCAGGTAACCTAGACATCTGGGATGACGACATGCATTCCACTTTCACCGGAAACTCCATGAAGAACTATCCGGGCCAGCACTGGTTTGAAACCTTTTACGAGAAGTACCAGCGTGACGACGCAGATCCGAGCCACACTCTGGAAAACACCGATAATGCCGACAAAGACAATACAGCCGGCGGAGATAAGGATACCTCCTTCAAACCGTTCCGTTGGATCCGGGGAAATGTGTTCGGCGACCGGACAGATTATGAGAAGTACCCGGCAGAGCATAACGGCGAGAATACCGAGATTTCCATGAGCACCTCCGACTTTGCAAAAGCCAATGCCGAGGCATCCGATGCTGTTAGACAATTCGCTACCAAGTGGTATTTAGAGCAGGAGACTGCCAAGCTGATGAAAGACAATGGTGTAGGGGAGAACATCGCCAAAGCCGAAGATGGCACACTCCAGTATGACGAAGCAGTTTACGATGAGGCTCTGTTCCATGCGATTGCAAAATCCTACAACTACTTAAAGCCGTTCTATGTGTATGACCTGGATACAATTTACAGTGTGGAATGGGATAGTGCAGCAAACGGCGGAACCGATAAAGACTACACGACACTGTCTGTTGATCTGGATGATGATGCAGAAGTCTATAATGTATCTTCCTACCTGCCTTATGGCGTGTATGTCATCGTGGAACAGCAGCCGATGCGCAGGGATGATGCCGTAAACGACTGGAACAACCGCAGCTACACCATTGAAAAGCCCAAGGAAGTAATCCTGCCAAGTCTCTATGATGCGGCAGAAAGCAATGACACAACCGATAACTATGATCCAC
This sequence comes from Clostridium porci, assembly GCF_009696375.1. Lineage (GTDB taxonomy): Bacteria > Bacillota > Clostridia > Lachnospirales > Lachnospiraceae > Enterocloster > Enterocloster porci. Next base: position 2,486 of record NZ_VUMD01000040.1, on the reverse strand, counting down.
ATTACAATTACGATCCAGCACAGACATCCGAAGAACAGGCAAAGACCGACAACTACCTGATCCGCTTCGGAGAGGAGTGGTCTGATGTCGCTTCAAATGCTGGCCAGGATGAACGGCAGTATGTAATCCGGGCACATGGTTATGATGGAGACTTTGAAGTTTACAAATACGGACTGGATGTTGACCTGCTCAACCGCATGGAAAACCGTCATCAGGGCGGAATCACAACAGCAAACGGTACATTCAGCTATGCTGGCTGGAACGAAGCCCAGGAGGAATTTGATCCCCTCAAAGACACCTACAACACCGAGCACCGCGGCAAAGATGGAGCGGAGAAAACTCCAGCCGAAGACGGAGGAAACGATGGGGCAGGCTATGACGGAGCGGAAAAGACCAATGGCGCCGATACAGCAAATGGCAGCAGCTACAACGGCACCGCCATTGAGAACCGTTACTTCTACGCCAGCGTATCCGAGGATAAAGGGAGCGCTGATGATGTGATGTTTAAAGGCGGCTCTACTGATGACAATAATGTCTCCGGCATGCAGTGGAAGGATGATGTGGTATCTATGACCGGCGAGCTGACTGCCTACAAAGACAAGTATGCTTCAATGCTGGTACCGTGGACCGTAACCGCACCAGCGGACATTCATACCTACGACTCCAAAAATTTCTCCGGATATGCAGATGTTAATGAACGGGACGGATTCTATACTACGTTCCTTAGAGTCAACAAGACTGACTCCGAGACAGGAGAGTACATCCTTCACGATGATGCAATCTTCGGGCTGTATGCAGGAAGCCGCTACCAGAGTTTTGATGAGATTGAAAAAGATTCCAAACTTATCAAGGATGCTGCGGAGAGAGAGCAGTTCCTCGCACAGTTTAAACCGGGCGATGCCAAGTTCTACCTGCAGGATATCCAAATTGAAGGAACCAGGGAATTCCTAATGGCGATGGGAGCAAAGGACATTACACCGATTGAGAAGCGAAATGACATCCCGGCAGCTGGAGTGGCAGTCAAGGAGATTTGTACTGGCATTGTCCCGAAGGGGACCCCAATCTGTGTGGAAAGCGAGCAGATCATGCTGACCGACCAGCTTGGCAATCGGACGGGCCAGATGACAGTCTACACGACCAACAATGATGTGAAGGTTGCCGGCGAGGAGAATGCGGCCGACAAGGTTTACGCAAACCAGAACACCGGATACATCGTCACTCCGCAGCCTGTGGGAGCTGGCGTGTACGTGCTTTTGGAGTTAAAGGCTCCGAACGGCTACGCACGCAGTAAGCCAGTGGCCTACGAGGTCTACTCGGACAAGACACAGTATTACGTGGATGGCGACATGTACCAGAAGGTGTCTGCTGTGCGATACACAGGGAACCTGATGGACGACATCGACTACGACAACTAAAGAAAGACCGCCTGGGAGAAATCCTGGGCGGTTTTAGCGTGCGTGCATATGCTAGACTTGGCTTTTACCAAAAATCCAAATATTCCGCCCATAATTAGAGTGCATGACAATGAACCACATGGGAACGTAATACTGGTGCAGCGTGGCAGATGAGCGCTGTGGCAGTTAAATGAAAATGCGCTTTCGCTAGAATGGAAATGGCTTAAAATCAGGGTTTTTTAAGTGTTTTCCCCGCGTGAGCGGGGGTGCTCCTTACTGGATCATACACAAAGCCTTGCGGTTATGGTTTTCCCCGCGTGAGCGGGGGTGGTTCTACCCATGATGCACTAAAGCAGCTGGAAGGCATATATTTCCCCGCGTAAGCGGGGGTGATCCTCTATATCAGTGAAAAGTTGCTGCCACGATGAAGTATTCCCCGCGTGAGCGGGGGTGATTCCTAAAAAAGTTCGTTTTTCCTATTTTTGTTATTTCGCTCTCATAATTAACTCAGCAGCAAAGAAATGCTGACACACTGTAAACAATTTAAGAAAGGAGAGAAGGTGTAAACACAACAACATGAAGAAAAGACTCATGGTTACACTTGCGGCTTCCGCACTCATCGGAGCCCTGGCGGTAGGAGGTACCGTTGCGTACCTGACCGACAATGAGGTGGCACAGAACACCTTTACCATCGGTAAAGTGCAGATCGATCTTTTGGAACCGGCATATGTAGTAGATAATGCAAAAAAATATGCTCCCGAATCAGAAGGTTGCTAAGGACCCGTATGTAGAGAACACCGGCACAAACGACGCACTCGTATTCCTTAAGGTGACAGCGCCAAAGGCGAACATCATTGTTGCAGCCAATGATGGTACGAGAGGTCAAGCGGCGCTTCAGGAGATCTTCAGTTATCAGCGAGGTAACGAGGACGAGGGGTTCCAGGATGGCTTTAACACCGATGCATTTATAACCCATTGCGGGCGGGAAAACCCACGGTTTCAACCGTGAGGATGATAGCCCGCGCCCTCTTTAATTGTAGATATAAATTTGACTATCATCTACAAATGTGATACCATATACTCATGAAAAAC
>NZ_VUMD01000004.1 GCF_009696375.1 Clostridium porci | reverse complement strand
ACAGGTTTGATTGTTTAGACAACGAAATCTACTAACCGATGGAACGCCGTGTGCGGTGAAAGTCGCATGCACGGTGTGAAGTGGGGGAAAAGCCTGAGATGATATCAGGGGCTTACCTATCACTATAGAACAGCGACTTCATCATCATGCTCAACCAGGCGGCGGGGGACCGCGCCATCCTGGCGAAGCAGCTCAACATTTCGCCCCACCAGCTCTCCTATGTGACCCACTCCGGCGAGGGTGAGGGGCTGCTGTTTTTCGGCAATGTCATCCTGCCCTTCGTGGACCGTTTCCCCACCGACCTGGAACTCTACAAGATCATGACGACCAAGCTGACGGAGGTCAGGAAGCGGGAGGTGGACAATGGCTGATAAGGCGCGCCGCCTCCATTTTACGGAGGATGAGCTTTCTGACCGGGACATCCGCAGGGCGGCGAAAAAGGCGGACAAGGCCGCCGATAAAGCGGACCGGGCGAATGAGAAGCTCCCGACCAAGAGGCGTGTGCGTATCATCCGTGACAGTGGCAGGGCGGAGGCCGTGGACGAGCGGCTCTCGGATAAGCTCCACCAGTCCCGGCAGTCCTCCAAGGCGGACCGGGAAAAGGAGAAAGCCCCATCCAAAAGGAAACCCCGCACCACCGCCAGAAGCGGCAAGGTGGAGGCCACCGCGGAGCGGCTCTCGGACAAGCTGCGCCGGTCGCCGCAGTCCACCATAGCCGCAAGGGGCAAGCTCCGTATCGAGGTGACAGAAGTCACCGCCCAGAAGCCGGGGGCGGGTGGCCGGGCGGCGGTGAACGCCCCCGCCGCTGCCCTCTACGCGGCAAGGAACACCGTCCGGGATGCCGTGGGCCGGTCGGACGATGACGGTGAGGGCAACTCCGGCGCGGACGCCCTGCAAAGCGGGGAGTCCACGGTGCGGAACGCCGGGAACGTCGTGAACAACCGCCATTACAGCCACAAGCTGAAACAGTACGACAAGGCGGCGAGGCTGGAGCGGAAGTCGGACAGCGCCAATGTGGAGGCCCTGTACCAGCGGGAGCGCCACAATTCCCCCAACCATTCCTCCAATCCCATCTCCAAGTGGCGGCAGAAGCAGGAACTGAAAAAGCGGTATATGGAGGCCAAGGCCAGCGGCAAAGCCGGGGCTTCCGGGGCGGCGAAGGGCGGAAAAAAGGCCACCGAGGGAACGAAGTCACTGGTGGATAAAGGGATTGAGTTTGTAAAGGAGCATCCCAAAGCCATCCTTATCGCTGGTGTCCTGGGGCTGCTCATCATGCTCATCGCCGGGATGTTCTCATCCTGCACCGCCATGTTCGCCGGGAGCGGGAACGCGGTGCTGGGGACCTCCTACACGGCAGAGGACGCTGACATCATCGGAGCAGATGCGGACTATTCCGCTCTGGAGACTGCCCTCAATCACCAGATAAGCAATATCGAAAGCACCCACCCCGGCTATGACGAGTACCGCTACGACCTGGCGGAGATCGGCCACAACCCCTATGAGCTGGCCTCCTACCTGACCGTCCTGTTCGAGGACTACACCAGGGCGGAGGTCCAAAGCACCCTGCAAAGCCTGTTCGCCCAGCAGTACACCCTCACCCTCACGCCGGAGGTGGAGGTGCGCTACCGCACAGAGACCCGGACGGACAGCGAGGGCAACGACTACGACGTGGAAGTGCCGTACAACTATCATATCCTCAATGTGAAGCTGACCAACAAGGGGCTGGGGGCGGTGATCCGGGCCTCCGGGCTGACGACGGAGCAGGCTGACCGCTATGATGTGCTGATGACCACCAGCGGCAACCGTTCGGAGCTGTTCGGGGAGGATGTGTACGGCGTGTCCGGGGGTGAGTACACGGACTATGACATCCCCGGCGAGGCGCTGACCGATGAGAGATTCCGCAGGATGATAACCGAGGCGGAGAAGTATCTGGGCTACCCCTATGTGTGGGGTGGTTCCAACCCGTCCACTTCCTTTGACTGTTCCGGCTTCGTGTCGTGGGTCATCAACCACAGCGGCAACGGCTGGAGCGTGGGGAGGCTGGGGGCCAAGGGACTGAAAGGGATATGCGACATCATCCCGCCCGACCAGGCGAAACCGGGAGACCTGATCTTCTTCCACCACACCTACGACGCCCCGGACCCCAGCGACGCCACCCATGTGGGCATCTATGTGGGCGATGGGATGATGATCCACTGCGGAAATCCCATCTCCTACGCCAGCACCGAGAGTAACTATTGGCAGAACCACTTCCTATGCTTCGGGCGCATCAGGTGAAAGGAGCAAAAATGAGCGAGAAACTGGACAGGATCGGGGCCGACCGGGACCGCGCAAAGGAGAAGCGCGACCAGTGGGACGCCCGCTACAAGGAACTTTGCCAGAAGTATATCCAGCAGGAGAACACGGAGATCCATGAGATGGTGCGGGCGCAGAACCTGACCCCGGACCAGCTTGCGGAGGTCCTGAAAGCCCTGCAAGGCGGGCTGTTCCCCGCCCCGGCTGCCATGCCGGGTGCGGGCGCGCCGGGGATGCAGGCTGGCCGTGACAACAACACTTCTGAGATCAAGGAGGATGAACAGGATGAAATTTAAGAGCATGATCGCCGGCCTTCTGGCTGGCGTTCTGATGATGGGGAACCTCTCCGCCGTCTGCTTTGCGACGGAGGGCGCCCCGGCCCCCACCAGCGGGGCCACAGAGACGGAGGCCGTGGAGACTGCCCCCGCTGAAACGGATGAGACTGCCGGGGTCGCTTCGGAGGACGGCAGCCCCGCCCTGCCTGACGGCGTTACCCTTGGCACAAAGGTCGTCCTGCCGGAGGGCGTGAGCATCGGTGAGGATGGGAAGATCACCTTTTCCGCCCAGGGCATGGAGCAGATCATGGCCGCCCTGATGGGCGGCGAGGCCGGTGGGGACACCGATACCGCCCCCGATACCGAGCCGGAGACTGAGCCGGAGGCCGTCACCGTTGGCACAGTTAATGTCCGCAGCGACACCTACCTGAACCTCCGCTCCGGCTCCGGCCTGGAGCATTCCGTGATCGGGCATCTGCTCCGGGGGACCGAGGTGGAAGTCGTTGGCGAGGACGGCGACTGGTATCAGGTCGTGATCCCGGAGGCCACCGGGTATGTCTACAAGGACTATCTGGATGTGACGGAACAGGAGGCCCCCGCCGCCCCGTCTGAGGAGGACGGGCAGGATGCGCCTGACCCCGGCAGCGGCTTTGACGAGGACACCCTGATGATGCTCCTGCTGATGATGAGCATGGGCAATACCGACACGGCAGAGCCTCCCTCCACCGCCCTCACCCCGGACGGCAACCTGACGCTGGTGGACGATTATGACGAGGCCCATGCGGACGGCTCCGGCAAGCAGTTCATCACGCTGGTGACAAAGGCCGGGAATACCTTCTACCTCATCATCGACCGGGATGACGAGGGGGAGCAGACCGTCCACTTCCTGAACCTGGTGGACGAGGCGGACCTGCTGGCCCTGATGGACGAGGAGGAAGCGGCAAAGTACACCAAGCCTGAGCCGGAGGTCCAGCCGCCCGCCGAGACCCAGGAGCCGGAGGATGGGGAGGACAAGCCGGACGAGGAAAAGCCCGCGCCCAAAGCGAACCCCCTGCCCGCCCTGCTTCTTGTGCTGGCACTGCTGGGCGGAGGCGGCTTCTTCGCCTACACGAAGTTCTTCAAGGGCGGCGGGAAGAAGGAACAGGCAAAGCCCGACCCGGACGCGGATTATCTGGATGATGACGAGGACTACGGCCTCCCGGAGGACATTGGGCTTGACGATGAGGACGAGGATGGCTTTGACGGGTCGGACGATGAGCCGGTCTAAGCGGAGCCATCTGTATCTGATGGAACAGTCTGCGGCTGGCGGCTGAGACCAGCCGCAAACCCTTTTGTAGAACAGGAGGTGCGGCTATGCGTATTGACCCCCGAAGGTTTCTTGAACTTCTGGTCCTCCTGATGATCTGCCTGTGGCTGATGGTCATTTATCTGGCCGGCTTCCCAAATGCCTATGGCGGATATGCCGCATCCATGTTACAATGGGTGCAGTAATGTCCGGGAGGTGATGGCGTGGGCGCAAGGGAATGGAAAGACCTGAAAGCAAAACAGAAACAGAAATTATCCGAGGTCATGTTCGGCGTGGTCTGCGCCCATTACAAGGAGCATGGGCAGATGCCCGCCGGTGCGGAACTGGAGAAGCTGGCAAAGGCGGCCTTTACCAAGATACAAGGCCGTGGGCTGGGGCTGTCCTATGAGACCGTCCATGATGTTTTCCTGAAAAAACAGGCCAGATTTACGGAGCGGATCGAGAAGAACGGCCTCCCGGAGCCGCCGAAGCCCAGGGTGAAGAAAACCGAGGCGGAGAAGCTGGCGATCAAGCGGGCCGCCCGGAAACGGAAAAAGGCGAGGCTGGCGGCGCAGGAGCAGCAGAGCTTGCCGGAGCAGGACGGCCGCTTCTTTTATATCGCCGGGTACACCTCCGGGGGCGCCCCCTATGGCGTCACCTGGGAGGAGATGGGACTGGAACCCTGGGAAGAACTGGAGTAGGAGGTGCGGATATGGGCCGCTACACGGAGCAGGAACTGAGGGACATCTTTTATGACGCCCTGGACTTCTTCAACGAAGCCCTTGACTCCGGCATCACAAGGGACAACACCGTCCTTGCGTTCTTCACCCCGGAAAACGGGCTGGATGTCTATGAGCAGTTCTGCCGGGAGCATTTTCCGAAGAACCTGGACGAGGACTACAAGGCGGAGGGCTATTTCCAGACCTTTGCGGCACAGGCTTTTTGGGGCAAGGGGCAGTACGGCGTGATGATACGCGCAGACATCGACTTCCCCCTGCCGGAGCTGCACCGTGTTTTCCTCCATGAAATATCCCACCTGTTCTGCTGTGAGAACGAGATCGAGGGCGGCGGCTTTTTTGACCGCTACTGCATGGGCAGCGGGGCGGAGGATGGCATGATGAACGCCGGGTACGCGGTCTGGCGGGAGGCTGTGGCTGACATCATGGCCGATTCCATCCTGAGCGAGTACACGTCCCTGACGCTGGCGGATGTCCGGGAGGAGGTCGGGCGGCTCTACCGTATGCTGTCCCCGGCAGACCCGGACTCGAAGAAATGTATGTCGCTGATCCTCGTGTATGTCATGGCTACAAGGGAGGTCGGCGGCGTGACGGAGTGGGCCGATGCGGAGGCGGGGCTGAAACAGCGTCTTGGGCTGGAAGACCCGGCATTGTATGCCGTCCTCAAGATGGCCTTTGACAATCTGCACCGCTCCCCGTTCTGGTCCATCACCCCGGACTTTATCATGGAACTGGGCGAAGCCTACCTCTCCCTCCTGTCGCACAAATTCCTCCGGGAGAACCTTTCCTGAAACAGGCGGCGGGCAAAACTTTATAAAAACCGTAAAGCGGACAAGGATCACACATCTTTGCCCGCTTTTTTTGATGCCCAAAATCGGGCGAAAACAGTTGATTTTTTCAGAAAGGAGCAACTGCCTATGAGCAAGTTAGTGATCTGCGAGAAGCCCTCAGTGGCGCAGAGCATCGGCAAGGTGCTGGGCGCCTCGAAGCGGTGTGACGGCTATCTGGAGGGCGGCGGGTATATCGTGAGCTGGTGCGTGGGCCATCTGGTGGAGCTGGCCCAGCCGGAGGCTTACGGTGAGACCTACGCCAAGTGGCGGCTGGAGGACCTGCCCATCCTGCCGGAGAAGTGGCGGTACCAGGTGTCCCCGTCCACCAAGAAGCAGTTCCAGATTTTGAAGGGGCTGATGGGCCGGGAGGATGTCGCCTCCATCGTGGAGGCCACCGACGCCGGACGGGAGGGCGAGCTGATCTTTCGGCTGGTCTACCACCAGTGCAAGTGCAAAAAGCCCTTTGAGCGGCTCTGGATCTCCTCTATGGAGGACGCTGCCATCCGGGAGGGCTTCGCCCGCCTGAGACCGGGAACGGAATACGACGCCTTGTATGAGGCTGCCCTGTGCCGGGAGCGCGCCGACTGGATCGTCGGCATCAACGCCACCCGGCTTTTCTCATGCAAGTACGGCCCCACCCTCAATGTGGGCCGGGTGATGACGCCCACGCTGGCGATGGTCTGCGGACGGGAGGCGGCGATCAGCGGCTTTCAGTCCGAGCCGTTCTACACGGTCCAGCTTGTGCCGGAGGGCTTTGCGGCGAACGGAGAGCGTATGAAGGAAAAGACCGAGGCGGAGAAGGTGGCGGAGGAGTGCCGCAGGGCTGGTACAGCCACCGTGGTAAAGTCGGAGCGTAAGGACCGGACGGAGAAGCCCCCGGCGCTTTATGACCTGACCTCCCTTCAGCGGGACGCCAACCGCCAGTTGGGATATACGGCGCAGCAGACCCTGGACTACACCCAGAGCCTCTATGAGAAGAAACTCGTCACCTACCCCCGGACGGACAGCCGCTACCTCACGGAGGACATGGCGGGGATGCTGCCGGGGCTGGTGGAAATGGTGCAGAAAAAGCGGGACATCTCCCCGGACGCCCCCGTCCCCGTGAACGCCGCTCAGGTCATCAACGGGAAAAAGGTCAGCGACCACCACGCCATCATCCCCACGAAAACGCTGGAGTCCGCCGACCTCGCCGCCCTGCCCTCCGGGGAGCTGGCGGTGCTGGACCTGATCGCCCTGCGCCTCGTCTGCGCCGTGGGCGACCCCTGCCGCTACTCGGAGACCACCGTCACACTGGAGTGCGCCGGACACCAGTTCAAGTCCAAGGGCAAGACGGTCGCGGACCCCGGCTGGCGGGCGTATGTCTCCGCCGCTGACGGGGAGAAGGACGGGGACGATGCGCCGCCCATCCCCGCCCTTTCGGAGAATGCGGAGCTGCCCCTCGCCAGGGTGGAGTTGAAAGAGGGCAAGACAACGCCCCCCAAACGGTTCACGGAGGACACCCTCCTCCAGAGCATGGAGACAGCCGGGGCCGAGGAGATGCCCGAAGATGTGGAGCGCAAGGGCATCGGAACCCCTGCTACCCGCGCCGCCATCATCGAGAAGCTGGTGCAGAAGGGCTTTGTGGAGCGCAAGGGGGACAAGAAGGCCAAGGCGCTGGTCCCTACGGACAAGGGCCGCGCCCTGGCCGCCGTAGTGCCGGAACAGATACAGTCCCCCTCCATGACGGCGGAGTGGGAGGAGAAGCTGCTGGGCATTGAGAAGGGCGGCTATGCGCCTGACGATTTCATGCGGGAGATCGCCGGGATGGTGACGGACCTCGTGAAGAACTATGAGACAGTGAAAGGAGTGGAGATCAAGATGCCGGGTAACAGCAAGGTGATCGGGAGCTGCCCCCACTGCGGGGCGGACGTGGCGGAGCGTGACAAGGGCTGGTTTTGCACTCATAGGGTTCCCACAAAATCGTCAGATTTTGTGGGAGAAGGAGGAGCAACGGAACGGAGCGGATGCTCGCCGCAAGGCGGGCGCAGCGGAGTGGAGTTTGTGACGACGCAGTGCCGCTTCGTCCTCTGGAAGGACAACGCCTACTTCAAGAAGATCGGCAAGCACCTGACCGCTGGCATGGCCGAGAAGCTGGTGAAGGAGGGGCGCATCAAGCTGAAGGACTGCAAGAGCCAGCGGACGGGCAAGACCTACAACGCCGATGTCCTGCTCACCACCGAGGAGGACGGCCGGGCGAAGTTCCAGATGGAGTTCGACAACAGCGGGAAGAAAAGCGGAGGAAAGAAGAATTGAATAGAGGGCAGCTTACACTCGGTTCCCTGTTCGACGGCATAGGAGGTTTCCCCTATGCCGCCTCTTTTTATGGGATTCGCGCCCTCTGGGCCAGCGAGATCGTCCCTGAGTGCGTCTCCGTGACGAAGAAGCACTTCCCGGAGATGGAACACATGGGGGACATCACGAAACTCGACGGCGGCAAGCTGCCGCCCGTGGACATCATCACCTTCGGCTCCCCCTGCCAGGACCTGAGCGTGGCATCGGGCAAGCGGCTCGGACTTGCGGGGGAGCGGAGCGGCCTCTTTCTGGAGGCCATCAGGATCATCAGAGAGATGCAGGAGGCTACCAATGGAGAATACCCGAGATTCGCGCTGTGGGAAAACGTCCCCGGCGCTCTGTCGTCCTCTGGACGGCGTGACTTTAAGGCTGTGCTTGAAGCGTTCGCAGAAACCGAAGTTCCAATGCCTCGTTCTGGACAGTGGGCGAACGCCGGGATGGTACGAGGCCGAGGCGTTGACCTCGCTTGGTGCGTGTACGACGCCCAATATTTCGGAACAGCACAGCGGCGCAGGCGTATCTTTCTTGTCGCAGATTTTAGAGGCGAACGCAGCGGAGAAATACTCTTTGTCCCCAAAAGCCTGTCAGGGTATTTTGCGGCGGGCGGAACGCCGCGGCAAGGACCTGCCGCCTATGCTCAAAGCGGCGCTGGAACAGCAGGCGCGGGGATAGACGGCTACAATGCCCAGATGACCGGCCATGTGGCGGCCACGCTGGGGACGAACTGCGGGATGTCCACCGGGCGCAACGGCGTGATCGAGATGCCGGATGGCATGGGAGCGGCGGTCCCCGCCATCTCCATGCGTATCCGCTGCGGCTGTGAGGGCGGCGGCAAGGGGCCTCTGCTCCAGATAGAAAAGAGCGGCACTCTGGCGACCGGGAACGACCAATACCTCTTTGCGCCGAAAAATGCGGTGGAGATACTGAACGACCAGGGCGGAGATTCCCTCAGTGTGGAGAAGGGCGGCGTATCGCCCACCCTCCGCAGCCAGACCCACGGCAATCTGCCCATCACCGCATACGCCATCCAAGGCTCCATGATCGGCAGGGCGGACGGGAACGGGCCGCAGGGGGATGGTATCAACGAGAATGTGTCCTTCACCCTCAACACCATCGACCGCCACGCCGTCTGCATGGCGACCGGGCAGGATGAGCAGCCGCCCACTGTGGCCGCTGGCTTCGACCTCCAGCAGATCACCAGCAAGACGAACCGCTCCACCCTGAAGCCCGTCCAGCCCACCCTCTGCGGGGCGGGCAGCCCCCATGTTGTCACGGCTCCGCTGTGCATGGCGACCGGGCAGTCTAACGCCGAGATTATGGAGGAGAAGTCGCCCACGCTGGTGGCGGGGCATGAACAGCCCATTGTGACCCACCCCCAGATCGCCGGGACGCTCTGTGCCTCCGGCGCGGGGCTTTCCCGCCCTGCCGGACAGGGGAACGAGCTGGACTTCTGCGTGGTGAGCGCGGGCTTCAAGCACAAGGCCGGCAGCCAGTCCGGGAGCATCGGCTTCCAGGAGGAGACCGCCCCCACCCTTCTGGCGGGCCAGCAGAGCGCCGTGATGAAAGCCTATGTCATCGGCGCCTACCACTCTGGCGGGATGCTCTCGGACAATCCCCAAAGTGGCTTCTATGAGGCAGATACCTCCCGGACGCTGGACCTGAACGGCGGGAACCCCTGCTGCAATCAGGGCGGCATGGCCGTGGTGGAGGGCGCTGACGGGCCGGAGGCCGCCGCCGTGGACTGCCGCAACCTCCGGGAGACGGATGAGGTCAGCGGCACACTGCTGGCAAAGGCGGCATCAGGCGGCTACTCGCTGAACTACCAGAACCCCGTCCGCACCGGGCTTTGCGTGAGGAGGCTCACCCCCACCGAGGCGGAGCGTTTGCAGGGCTACCCGGACGGCTGGACGGAGGCCGGCGCGGACGGCAGGGCCATCAGCGACACGAAGCGTTACCAGATGCTCGGCAACAGCGTGGCCGTACCCTGTGTGGCGTATATCATGCAGGGCATCCGTGACGCCGTGGGCGGTGAGTGATATGCTGTCGCTGGTCCCCGTCTCCCTGCGGGAGGCGAACGAGTTCGCGCGCCGGCACCACCGCCACCACAAGCCCACGGTGGGACACAAGTTCTCCATCGGCGTCCAGGAGGACGGGCGGCTCGCCGGCGTTGCCATCTGCGGCCGCCCGGTGAGCCGTTTCCTGGACGATGGCTACACGCTGGAGGTCAACCGCCTCTGCACCGATGGGGCGAGGAACGCTTGCAGTATGCTCTATGGCGCAGCGGTCCGGGCGGCGCGGGCGATGGGCTACAAGAGGATCATCACCTATATCCTGGACAGCGAGTGCGGCGCGTCCCTGAAAGCCTCCGGCTTCGTGTGTGAGGGGCCTGCCGGGGGCTTGGAGTGGACGGGCAGGCGTAGGCCCAGGGACAGCGGGCAGTATCCCCGCCAGATGAAAACAAGATGGGTCAAAATTTTGAGACAGGAGGACTGATAGAATGGCTGATACGGAACTGAGCAGCAAACTGTATGAGAAAGCGTCGGCGGAGCAGGACAAGTTCAGGGCATGGCTGGTGGACCAGCCGCCCGCCGATATCTTGAACCACGCTGTCGAGTATGCGGTGCGGGAGGACATCCTGATGGAGATCGGGGCGCTGGAACTGCCTGACGATCAGGCGAGGGCGCTGCTGGCCTCCCCGGACACGATGGCGGACATCTACAAGACCTTCTCCAAGATGGTCGATACCGGGCATATGGATGTAGTCCGGGAGAGCATCGAGGACCGGGCGGCCACTTTAAGTATGGAACAGGCTGTGCAGGAGGCTGTCCAGATGGAAATGGAGTCGCAGGGAAAACAGGAAGGCGTGTACCTTGTTGACCGTTCCTCCCTGCTCCACCTGAAAGAGGTCCAGGGCGGGGACTTTGAGTACACTGTGTTCGACAAGCAGACCAAAGAAAAGACCGCCGAGGGCAAGATCAGCCTGGACGATGTGCTGGACGGTATCGACCCCACCCACGACCATCTTGCGGCGGCGCGGGCAGCCGCTATCGGAGAGGCGGGGCTGCAAAGCGGGCCGCTGGGTGGCAGCGATGTGGCGCAGGTGGGCCTGACCTCCCTGAAAGATTTCCGCGATTCGGACATCCGCCGCCGCTCCGTCTGGGAGCCGGAGACACTGCCGAAGGATGACATCCGCTTCATCAACAGCGGCTATGAGGAGCAGTTCCGCATCCCGGACGGCGGTACGATCCAGGTGGAGTACCCGGACAGGACCTTCTCCGCCAAGTGCGAGTATATCGACGACTACCACACCTATGTCGGGAGCGAGGTCTACCATATCTGCCAGTTCGCCGAGGTGCTGGAGCGTGGCGGGGGCGTCTGCCGCCCGGAGCCAGAGCTGGATGCGGAGCAGGCGGCGTGGAAGATCGGCTGGAACGCCTATCTCGCCGTGGAGTGTGGGGCGGGCCATTGGGACTACCATCTGTACGATGAGAAATTCAACGAGACCAAGAGCGGCGAACTGGAGGTCGTGGGCTGCTCCATCAACGAGGTGCGGGATATGGTCCTTTTTGATAACAAACTGGAGCGCCGCTCCATGACGCCCACCGATTACGGGATGCTCATGGACAAGGCGGCTATGCAGGAACAGGAGGCGCAGGACGAGAAGCGGGAGTCCGTCCTGGGCCAGCTTTCCGCCCTGAAGTCCAGCGCAAAGGAACACCCCGCCCCCGCCCCGGCGAAGAAGCGGGACGAGGCCAGCTTATGAGCCGCCAGAAGCTGACCCTTGCGGAGCAGGAGACCATCATCCTGTGGGACAATGAGCTGGACACGGCGGAGGTCTACACCCATGACGCAAGGCTCATCAATAAGCTCCGGGAGCTTTCCCAGCGATTCCCGGAGGACTATGTTCTGGAGCGTTCCGGGCCGGGGCGGTCCGTGACCTATCAGGTCCCCAAGCGGTGCGTGGGCATCCGCCCACCGTACAGCGAGGAACGCAGACAGCGGCAGAGGCAGGACGCAAAGGAGAACGGCCTGCCTTTTTTGAGGAAGGAGGAACAGAATGTCTGACATCAGGAAATGGGACGAGGTGAACGGCGTGGACGAGGCCCCCGGCCACCTGGCGGCGTTTCTGGAGAGCGCCACCGACTCCTACGCCATCTTACAGCTGCGGCGGACAGACGACACCCTCTATGAGCGGTTCGAGTCCTATGCCAGCCTCCAGCGACAGGGCAAGGAGCCGGACATCGACCACTACGAGGTGGTCTACCACGGGGAGCTGCCCAAGGTGCCCGATACGCCGGAGGCGGTGATGGCGCAGCTGGAGGCGTTCTATGTGCAGTTCAACACCGCCCGCCCGGAGGATTTCCGGGGACACAGCCTGTCGGTCAGCGACATCGTGGCCTTGAAGGTGGGCGGCGTGGTATCCTGCCACTATGTGGATTCCATCGGCTTTAAGGAGCTGGAAAACTTCGCCCTGCGGGAGAACTACCTGAAGAACGCTGAGATGGCGATGGAGGACGACTACAACTCCATTGATGGGATCATCAACAACGGGAGAAAGGATGAGCCTGAAACGGAGCGGCACTCTGTCCTGGACGCGCTGAAAGCCCTTTCCGGCGCGGAGCAGACAAAGCGCAGGCCGCCCCAGAAGCAGGCCGGACGGGACGAGAGATGAAGGACTTTACACGGGATGAGCGTATTATGATGATGCTCTACAACCCCGGCACGCGGGCGGGGCTGGTGGCGGAGCTGGAGGCCATGCGCCTCCAGCTTACGCCCTCGGAGCGGCGGCTGGGCCGTCTCTCCAAAAGTGTCCTGGAAAAGCTAGAGGGCATGACGGACACGGAATTTGACAGCCTGGACCTGTACCCGGACATCTGACCCAAGCACACAAATCTGAAAGAAACGGAGGCAACCTATGGCATTGAATGAACCCTTACAGGCGGACGGGGCGGCGGTCGTACCGTTCCCCTCGAAAGCCGCCTACTACACCCAGATGGCGGAAGAAGCCGCCAGACAAGTGACCGGGAGCCGGGAGCAGTGGACAGCCTTCCTTACCACTGCGGCCCGGCTCTACAAATACCCCTACAATGAGCAGCTCATGATCTACAAGCAGCGCCCGGACGCCACGGCCTGCGCCGAGTATGACCTCTGGAACAAGACCATGCGCCGCTATGTGCGCCGCGGCTCCAAGGGCATCGCCCTGGTGGACAACACGGGCAGCCGCCCGAAGCTGCGCTATGTGTTCGATGTGTCGGACACCGGGGAGAGGGAGAACTCCCGCCCGGTCAACCTCTGGTCCATGCGTGAGGAATATGTCCCCGCTGTGCAGGATGTGCTGGAACGGGCCTACGGCGTGGGGGCCGGCGCGGGGCTGGAGGAGCAGATCGGGGGCATCGCCTCCCGCCTCGCCGCTGAATATTGGGAGGAGAACAAGGACAGCATCCTCGGCATCGTTGACGATTCCTTCCTCTACGGGTATGATGAGTTCAACATAGGGGTGTCCTTTCGGAGGGCGGCGGAGACCAGCATCAAGTATATGCTCTGCTCCCGCTGTGTGGAGGACCCGGAGAGCTGTTTTGAGCCGGAAGATTTCATGGACGTGTTCGACTTCAATACCCAGGCGGCGTCCAATGTGCTGGGTGCGGCGGTCAGCGAGGCATCCTCCCAGGTTTTCCGTGAAGTGGAACGGGCCATCCGAACCTACGAGAGGACGAAACAGATCGAACAAGCGGAGGAAAGGAGCCGGAAAAATGACAGAACTGACTTACACGAAGGCCGGGGATTACCTGATCCCGGACATCCAGTTGGAGGAAATGGAGGACCGTCTGCTGGGCAAGTACGGCAGGATGCGGAGGGCGTACCTGGAGGAGAACAACAAGCTCCTCTACAACCACCTGACGCTGACCGGGAAGCTGTTCCCGCACCTGTGGGAGGTGCAGGAGACGGCCACCGCCCGGATGAAGCAGTTGATGGAGGAACTGCTGGCGGCGGACCCGGCGCCGGACAAAAAGACCCGGCAGATGGACTGGGTGCGGCACATGAACGCACTGAAAGCGCAGGCGGAGGAGATCGTGATGGCGGAACTTATCAACAACTGACGCTGGAGGGGCTGTTCCCCTCCGAGATGGAACAGATCTCAATGATAGACCGACAGGCGGAGAGCGAAAAGCCCTCCGCCTTTGCTATGCCCAAAAAAGAGGAACAGGCCCCGGCAGAGGCTCCCGCCCCCGCTTTTTCTATTCCTGACGCGGAGATCGAGCGCATCCTCCGCCACGGTTCCCCCTATGACGGCGGCAAACTGCGTATCGCTGCCCTTTATTCGCAGGAGAACACGCCAGATGAGCGTGTGGAGTATCTGAAAGGCGAGTATGGGACCAACAGTGGGCAGAGCTGGCAATTTTCCGATGGCAGCCGGGGCGGTGTGCAGACCCGCCCTCAGGGACTGGTGATCCGTGACGCCAGCCACAACGCAGAGGTGCGCCTGCGCTGGTCCGAGGTCGAGAAGCGGCTCGGCGCGCTCATCCAGAACGGCCAGTATCTGAGCGGCCCGGACAAACAGCGGTATGCCGCCCTTGAGAAGAATTACGCCGAGTTCGGCGCCGTCCCTCTCCCTGCTCCCGGACACGGTTTTCCCCCTACCCCGGCAGACATCTATGAGCGGTATTACCCTGTCATCCGGGACGCCCTCCTGCGGGACACGGCGTATCGGAACGCTTGTGACAACAACGACAAAGAGACCGCCTATGTGGAGGGCGGCAAGGCCATCGAACAGGCGGCGCTCACCATCCAGGACACGGGCTTCATGCGGCTGTATTTCGATGTGCCGGAGTACCGCAGTCGTCTCCACCAGTCCCTGCTGGACGAGACCTATGAGGCCATGACCGCCGCCCCGGAACTGCCGGACCCGCCCGACCGCACAAGCGAGATGCTGACACAGGCGGCGCGGATGGCGGACGGCAGCAACTATGCCGCCCCGGAGCGGTTCTTCCTGATCGAGACCGAGGGCGGCTATGCCGTCTGGGATGACATCCGGGATGAGATATATGTTGACCCGGAGGGCGTCTCCGAGGAGTTCACCAGCGAGTGGCAGGCCGAGGACTATCTGCTCCAGGTCAAGGAGGATGTCGCAAGGCGGGAGGCCGCCGACTGGCTCAAAACGGAGGAGGCAAAGCTGCCGCCCCTGAAATATGGCATCGGGGACCCGTTCACCATCTATTCCGAGGACGGTACAAAGGAGATCGTCCTGACGAGCATCACGGATGGGGATGTGTTCTATGTCTACCCTGACGAGCCGGGGCGGGACCAGGTGTTCATGGACCGGGAGATGTTCGAGCATAGCCTGCGGACTGGACACATCCGGGACGCCCAGCCGAAAGAAGCAGTGCAGACTGCCGCCAGCTACCGCAGCGGCGATGAGGCTATCGTCATCCAGCAGTACCCCAACGGGCAGTTCTACAACCACTACGGCTACGATGAACAGCGCCGTTTTGCTATAGCTACGGCTGGCGGTTTCGCTACCTTTGAGGAGGCGGAGACGGCGCTCCGCTCACACCGCCCCAAGGCCGAGAGGGTCATGGAGGAGCCTATTCCCGGCACAGAAGCGGGGCAAACGCCGGAGGGCATGGCCCATGAAGGAGCCGGGAAGGATATTACCCCTGCCGCACCTGGGACCGATGCAAAAAGCACTGCCGCACCGCAGGAGCCGACCTATCAGGTGGGCGATACCGTCTATCTGGAGGACACGGCTTATATCGTGGAGGAGATCGGCCTGTTCGATGTCCAGCTCCGTGACCCGACGCTGGCCTATCCCGTCCTCCGCGCTGAGAGCAAGGAGAGGCTGGAGCGGATGCTCTGGGCGGATGTCAGGAACAACGCATTCCTGCCCGGTGCGAAGATCGAGGTCACGACCCCCAATTACCGGGTGAAGATCACGGCGGAGGAGGCCCCCGTCCTGGAGGAGCAGATGGGCGAGGCCGGCATCTCCACGGCGCGGTTCGTCCATGAGAACGGCGATGTCACATTCAGCTTTGCGGAGGCCGACCGGGATGCGGTCGAGCATATCCTTTCCGCACAGAGGGAAGAAGATTCTTTTGCGGATGTTGAAAAATGGGCGGCGGACTACCAGCGTCAGACGCAAACGGCCATTGCCGCATTGGAGCCTGGACAGCGGCGTATCGTGGATGCCATGCAGACGGCAGGATTTTTCTATGACCCGCTTTCCAATACCGCCCTGGACCCCCTTATCTTCCGCGCTGGAGACCTGACAGGCGGGTATCCTACCTCCTTCAAGACATGGGACGAGGCGTATGCGTTCATTGACGGGGCCGAACTGAAAGATACCCCCGGACTGCGGGAACAGGTCCAATCAGTTCTCCACCCAGACCCAACTTGGGCGCAAAACGCGCACAAGTTAGATGTAAGGCCAGCTTCAGACCAGGTTGGCCCGAAGCCGGAAGTCACCGCCACCGCCGAGACCATCTATCCCGGCGATAAGAACGGCCTGCCCTTTGATGTGGTCGTTGAACGGCTGCATTTCGGGGAGCCGGAACACGGACAGCCGGAGCAGACCCAACAGCCCGCCGCCCGCAATTTCCGCATTACGGACGACCATCTGGGCGAGGGCGGACCCAAAGCGAAGTTCCGGGCCAACATGGACGCCATCAACCTCCTGCATGAGCTGGAGTTCGACGGCAGGGACGCCACGCCAGAGGAGCAGGAGGTCCTATCCCGCTATGTGGGCTGGGGCGGTCTGGCGGATGCCTTTGACGAGAAAAAAGATAGCTGGGCAGGCGAGTTCAGGGAACTGTATGCCGCCCTCTCCCCGGAGGAATACGCTGCCGCCAGAGCGTCCACCCTCAACGCCCACTACACCAGCCCCACCGTCATCAAGTCCATCTATGACGCTGTGGAGCGGATGGGCTTCCAGACGGGCAACATCTTGGAACCTTCGATGGGCGTGGGCAATTTCTTCGGACTGCTCCCGGAGTCCATGCAGGGCAGCCGCCTCTACGGTGTGGAACTGGACTCCATCACCGGGCGCATCGCCCAGAAGCTGTACCCGGAGGCGGACATCAAGGTGGCCGGTTTCCAGACCACCGACAGGCGGGACTTCTTCGACCTCTGTGTCGGGAATGTCCCCTTTGGTGACTATAAAGTGAACGACAAGCCCTACAACAGGCTGGGCTTCTCCATCCACAACTATTTCTTTGCCAAGGCCATCGACCAGGTGCGTCCGGGCGGCGTGGTGGCCCTTGTCACCAGCCGCTACACGATGGACGCCAAAAGCCCTGATGCCCGGAAGTATATCGCACAGCGGGCGGAGTTGCTGGGGGCGGTGCGCCTGCCCAACAACGCATTCAAGGCCAATGCCGGGACGGAGGTAGTCTCGGACATCCTGTTCCTGCAAAAGCGGGACCGCCCCATCGACATCGAGCCGGACTGGGTACACCTGGGGCAGACCCCGGAGGGCCTTACCCTCAACAGCTATTTTGTATACCATCCTGAGATGGTGCTGGGCGAGCTGACCACCGAAAGCACACAGTACGGGCGGGAGGAATGTACCGTTGCCCCCACCCCCGGCGCCGACCTTGCGGAACAGCTCCGGGAGGCTGTCTCCCATATCCACGGCAGCTATCAGGCGGTGGAGCGGGACGAGGCGGACATCGCGGACGAGGCCGCCGAACGGGGCGCTATCCCTGCCGACCCGGATGTGAAGAACTTCTCCTATGCCCTGGTGGACGGGGAGGTCTATTTCCGGGAGAACAGCGTCATGAAGCCTGTGGAGCTGAGCGACACGGCAAAGGGGCGCGTGGCCGGGATGATCGGCCTGCGGCAGCTCGTGAACGACCTGATCCAGTACCAGCTTGAGGACTACCCGGACGGGGACATCCAGGCGAAGCAGGCGGAGCTGAACGCCGCCTATGACGCCTTTTACGCAAAGTTCGGGACCATCAATTCCAGCGCCAACGCGAGGGTCTTTGACGAGGACTCCTCCTACTATCTGCTCTGCTCCCTGGAGAACATCGACGAGGACGGGCGGCTGGAGAGCAAGGCGGATATGTTCACAAAAAGGACCATCCGCCCGGAACGCCATATCACCAGCGTGGACACGCCCAGCGAGGCGCTGGCGGTCTCCATCGGGGAACGGGGCAGGGTCGATCTGCGGTTCATGTCCGAGCTGCTGGGGACGCCCGGTGAGTACGGGCGCATCGCCGAGGAGCTGCAAGGCGTGATCTTCCGTGACCCCCGTGAGGCTGTGGCGGACGACCCCCTCCGGGGCTGGCATACCGCGGACGATTACCTCTCCGGCAATGTCCGGGACAAGCTGATGGTGGCGAGGATGGCGGCGGCCACCGATCCAGCCTACGCAGTCAATATGGCGGCGCTGGAACAGGCGCAGCCCAAAGACCTGGATGCTTCTGAGATCGATGTGCGTCTGGGCGCCACCTGGATCGACAAGGACTATATCCAGCAGTTCATGGAGGAGACCTTTGATACCCCGTGGCGGCTTCGGAACGCGGTACAGGTGAAATATTCACCCTCCACCGCGGAGTGGCAGGTCACGGGCAAGAACGCCACAGGGCGGCACGATGTCATGGCGTATATGACCTACGGCACAGACCGGGCCAGCGCCTACCGCATTTTGGAGGACACCCTGAACCTCCGGGATGTCCGCATCTACGACACCATTGAGGACGCGGACGGGAAACAGAAGCGGGTGCTGAACAAGAAGGAGACCACCCTCGCCCAGCAGAAGCAGCAGGCCATCAAGGACGCTTTCCGGGATTGGGTGTGGCGTGACCCCAGGCGGCGGGAAGATTTAGTCAGGACCTACAACGAGCTGTTTAATAGCACCCGCCCCCGTGAGTATGACGGCAGCCACATCGTCCTGGGCGGCATGAACCCGGACATCACCCTGCGGGAACACCAGCGGGGGGCCATCGCCCATGTGCTTTACGGCGGGAACACCCTGCTGGCGCACGAAGTGGGCGCGGGCAAGACCTTTGAGATGGCGGCCTCCGCTATGGAGGCGAAGCGGCTGGGGCTGTGCCAGAAGTCCCTCTTTGTTGTGCCGAACCACCTGACCCTCCAGTGGGCCAGCGAGTTCCTGCGGCTCTATCCCAGCGCGAAGATACTGGTGGCTACTAAAAAGGATTTTGAGACGGCCAACCGCAAGAAATTCTGTGCGAGGATAGCGACCGGGGACTATGACGGCGTTATCATCGGCCACAGCCAGTTCGAGAAGATACCCATATCCGCCGAGCGGCAGGAGCGCATCTTGCAGGAGCAGATAGACGAGATCACCGACGCCATTTCCGAGATGAAGGCCATGCGGGGCGAGAGCTTCACCATCAAGCAGTTGGAAAAGACCCGCCGCTCTCTGGAGGCGAGGATGGAGAAGCTGCAAGCCGCCGAACGCAAGGACGATGTGATAACCTTTGAGCAGCTTGGCGTGGATCGGCTCTTTGTGGACGAGGCACACGCTTTTAAGAATTTGTTCCTTTACACGAAAATGCGGAATGTGGCGGGGCTTTCCACCTCCGAGGCGCAGAAGTCCTCGGATATGTTCATGAAGTGCCAGTATATGGACGAGCTGACCGGCGGGAAGGGTACGGTCTTTGCCACGGGAACGCCCGTGTCGAACAGTATGACAGAGCTTTATACCATGATGCGCTATCTGCAGCATGGTACGCTCCGGCAGAAGGGGCTGACCCATTTCGACCAGTGGGCCTCCACCTTTGGCGAGACCACTACGGCCATTGAGCTGGCCCCGGAGGGGACCGGCTACCGCGCCCGGACAAGGTTTGCCAAGTTCTTCAACCTCCCGGAGCTGATGAATATGTTCAAAGAGGTGGCCGACATCAAGACCGCCGACCAGCTCCGCCTCCCTGTGCCGGAGGCAAAGTTTGAGACCGTAGTGGTGCAGCCCTCGGAGATACAGAAGGAGATGGTGGCGGACCTGTCCGAACGGGCCGCCGCTGTCCACAGTGGGAATATAGACCCCTCGGTTGACAATATGCTCAAGATCACCTCGGACGGACGTAAGATCGGCCTCGACCAGCGGCTGATGAACCCGCTCCTGCCCGATGACCCCAGCAGCAAGCTGAACGCCTGCGTCCAGAATGTCCTCCGCATCTGGGAGGAGGGGCAGGCGGACAAGCTGACCCAGTTATTGTTCTGCGACCTCTCCACGCCCAAGGGGGACGGCACGTTCAATGTCTATGAGGACATCCGGGACAAACTGGTAGCGGCTGGCGTCCCCCGTGAGGAGATCGCCTTTATCCATGACGCCGACACCGAGGCGAAGAAGAAGGAGCTGTTCGGCAAGGTGCGGACCGGGGAGGTGCGCGTCCTGCTCGGCTCCACCCAGAAGATGGGCGCCGGGACCAATGTGCAGGACCGTCTTGTGGCGGTCCACCACCTGGATGTGGGCTGGCGTCCCGCTGACATGACCCAGCGCAACGGGCGCATTATCCGGCAGGGCAACCGCAACAAACAGGTGCAGATTTTCCAGTATGTGACCGAGGGGACCTTTGACGCCTACCTCTATCAGACGCTGGAAAACAAACAGAAATTCATCTCGCAGATCATGACGAGCAAATCGCCCGTCCGAAGCTGTGACGATGTGGACGAGCAGGCGCTCTCCTATGCGGAGATCAAGGCCCTGTGCGCCGGCAATCCGCTGATCCGGGAAAAGATGGACCTTGACGTGGATGTGGCGAAGCTGAAAGTCCTCCGGGCCGACTACCAGAGCAAGCACTTCCGGCTGGAGGACCAGCTCCTGAAATACTTCCCCGCCGAGATCGAGGCCCAGCAGAGCCGCAACCGGGGCTTTGAGGCGGATATGAAAACGGTGGAGGCCCACCCGCTCCCGGAGGAGGGCTTTGTGGGGATGGAGGTCGGCGGCAAACACTACACGGAAAAGGCGGACGCCGGGGACGCCATCCTTGCCCTGTGCAAGGAGATCAAAAGCACCGAGGGCATCCCCATCGGCAGCTACCGGGGCTTTCAGATGGAGCTTTCCTACAACACCTTTGAGAAGCAGTTCCAGATCACGATGAAGGGTGAAATGAGCCACCACGTCAGCCTGGGTACGGACGCAAGGGGCAACCTGACCCGGCTGGACAACGCCCTCGCCGGTATCCCCGGACGGCTGGAGCGGGGACAGGAGCAGTTGGAGAACCTGCGGAACCAGCAGGCCGCCGCACAGGTGGAATTGACAAAGCCCTTCCCCCAGGAGGCGGAGCTTGCCGAAAAGAGTGCGAGACTTGCGGAGCTGGACGCCGCCCTCAGTATGGACGAGAGCATCTCCCAGGATGAGGCGGAGGTCAGTGAGGAGGTCGGTGAGGGCGAACGGCCCTCTGTTCTGGAGGACCTGAAAAAACGGGCGGCGGAGATACCCCCGGACAAAAAGCCCGGAAAGGAGCTGGAGCGCGAATGAAGAAAGAGGAAGAACTGAAGGTGCGTATCTCCCCCGAAGATAAGGAGCGCATCCGCTCCAAGATGGAGGAGGCCGGCATCCTGAACATGAGCGCCTATGTCCGCAAGATGGCTCTGGACGGTATCTGCGTGAGGCTGGACCTGGTAGATGTGCGCCAGCTCATTGTCCTGCTCCAGCGGTGCAGCACCAACCTGAACCAGTACGCAAAACGGGCGAACGAGACTGGGAGCGTCTATGCGGCGGACATCGAGGACCTGCGCTCCCGGCTGGACGAGATATGGGAGCTTTCCAGACAGTCCCTTGCCCGCCTTGCCAATATCCGATAGCGGCTGGGGGCTTAAAAAGTTTTGCAAAAGGGCGCGGAGCGGTTCCGCGTCCTTTACATAGACGGCATCCTTGCCGGACAGCGGGCCAGCGCGGTAAACTGTACTCAGGAAACAGGAAAGGACGGGACAAAATATGAGGCTTCTGAAACTCCCTTTGAAACTGCTGGCGCTCCCCTTGATGCTGGTACTCTATACATTCCATGTTGTAGGCAGGCTGGCATCCAACCTCTCCGCCTATGTTGTCGGGCTGTTCATGCTGGTGATCCTGGCCTGCGGCATCTATCAGGTGTGCGTCCGGGACTGGCTGAATGTGGCGATCCTGTTCGGCGTGGAGGCGGTCTGTGTGGCACTCCAGTTTTCCGCCATGCTCCTGGTGGAACTGGCCGGCGAGTGGGCCGGCAGCCTTGGGGCTTTCCTCCACTCATAAATCTTTGAAAGGATGTGCGAAGATGGATTTTCCGAAGAACGAGGCTCAAACCTTGCTTGACTGGATGAGGGAGCAGATGTACGGCGATACCGTGACCGAGTGGACCTATGGGAACGAGCATGACCGCATGAGCGGAGCGGCGGATTTTCTGGGCGGTCTGCTTTCACGGGAGGGCGGCGATACAGAGATTTACGAATAAGACAATTCCATAACCAACGCGCAGGAAGGAACGGCTTGCCGCTCCTTCTTTTTTGCCCCTTTACATACCGAGGAAAGGGGGCATGACAATGAATTTATTTGAAGCGGTCAAGGACGCCATACCAACAAGGACAGCGGCGGAGCATTACGGGATCGAGGTCAAGCGCAACGGCATGGCCTGCTGTCCGTTCCACGATGACCGAACGCCCAGCATGAAGGTGGATAAGCGGTTCCACTGCTTCGGCTGTCAGGAGGACGGGGATGTGATCGACTTTGTGGGCAAGCTGTTCGACCTCTCCCCCAAGAGGGCCGCCGAGAAGCTGGCGGCGGATTTCGGGGTGCGGTATGAGGGCCTGCAAACATGGCAGCCCCAGAGGAGGCCGTCCGTCATTTCCAAGCTGGCGGCGGCGCAGGAGTACCGCAAAAAGGAGAACCGCTGTTACCGTGTGCTGTGCGAGTACCTCCATCTGCTCCGTGACTGGAAGGAGCAATACGCGCCGCAGCCGGAGGACGAGGACTGGCATCCCCTGTTCTGTGAAGCCTTGCAGAAAATGGACTATGTGGAGTATCTGCTGGACGAGCTGATTTCCGGCACTCTGGAGGAGCGCACCGCCATCGTGAAGGAAAAGGAGAAGGAACTGTCCGGCCTTGAAAAGAAGATCGCCGCTTTCGACCGCAGGGAGACAGCCGACCCGCAGAGGGACAGCTTCCCCGGAAAGATGAGGAGTACACGGTTCCCGGAGGAACTGGCAATGTAAGTTTTTGAACGAGGGAGGTGGGCTATGGCGGCGACACGGCTGATCGCGCTCCACATCAATAAGGGCAAGACTATCGCCCAGACGCTGGCGGACAGGACGGACTATTCCAAAAATGAGGAAAAGACCGAGGGCGGAAAATATATCTCCAGTTATGAGTGCGACGCCCGCACAGCGGATGAGCAGTTCCTTCTGTCAAAGCGGCAGTACGAACACATGACGGGCCGCCGCCAGGAGCATGATGTCATCGCCTATCAGATACGGCAGTCCTTCAAACCGGGCGAGGTCACGCCGGAGGAGGCCAACCGTATCGGCTATGAGCTGGGGATGCGCTTCACCAAGGGGAAACACGCTTTTATCGTTGCCACCCACACCGACCGGGCGCACATCCACAACCACATCATCTTCAATTCCACCGCCCTGGACTGCACCCGGAAGTTCAGGGATTTCTTTTTGTCCGGGCTGGCCCTACAACGGGTCAGTGACCGTCTGTGTTTGGAGCATGGGCTTTCTGTCATAGAGCCGCGCCCCTACCGGGAACGGAAAAAGCGCACCGAGTACCCCAAGCGGCCTTCCAACCGTGATGACCTGCGGGCCATCATTGATGCGGCATTACAGAGAAAACCAAAGGACTTTGAAGAACTGATCTCTTTCCTGAAGGAGGCCGGGTGCGAGTATAAACCGGGCAAGCGGCCATCTATCCGATGCAGGGGGCAGGACCGTTTTGCCCGGTTCAGTTCGTTGGGTGATGGCTATACGGTGGACGATCTGAAAGACGCTATTGCCGGAAAACGCAGAGAGCGGTCTGCGGGGAAAAGCCAGCAGGTCCACGACAAGAAGTTCTCCCTTCTCATTGACATTCAAGCGAAGCTGAACGAGGGAAAGGGCGCCGGATACCAGCGGTGGGCGACCCTCTTTAACCTGAAACAGATGGCACAGGTCATGTGCTTTTTGCAGGAGAACGAGATCGACAGCTTTGACGAACTGGCGGCGAGGGCGGATGCGGCAGTCACCCAATTCAATGGTCTGGGGGACTCCATCAAGGCGGCGGAACAGCGGATGCAGGAGATCGCCGCATTGAAAAAACACATCATAAACTACTCCAAGACCAGGGAGGTCTATGTGGCCTACCGCAAGGCAGGGTACAGTAAAAAATTCCTTGAAGGGCATCGGGAGGCCATCACGCTCCACAAGGCGGCGAAGGAGGCTTTTGAACAGCTTGGCTTGAAAAAGCTCCCCCGTGTCAAGGAATTGAACGCCGAGTATGCCCAGCTTCTGGAACAGAAACGGGCGGCGTACCCGGCGTACCGAAAGGCAAGGACGGAGATGCAGGAGTACCTTGTGGCGCAGAAAGTGGTGGCTGTCCTTCTGGAAAAGGAGAAGGAACAGGCGGCTATGGAGGAGCGGCGCAAGGAGGAACAGCGCACCGATCCGCACAGATGATCTTGGCGGGGCTGGCTTACAGGAATGTAGGCCAGCCCCGCTTTTTTCTTTTTCCCGGAAACACCGAGGCGGTCGTTTCCGGCTCCACGCGGGGCGCAAGCCCCGCCTGTCCCTGCAAAGCAGGGACAACAGCGTTCGGGAACCGAACGCGTAGCCAGCCCCGGCTACGGGGCTGTTCACGGGGTTTGGGGTACGGCCCCAACGAGCAAAAATGGACTTCCAGCGGTCACGCTGGAAGTCCATTTTGAGCATTTGTGGGAACAAATGCACTGCTCGCCAAGTAGCGCAACTGCTGATTCTCAAGCGTTATTGCTGATCATTTTCCTCCTGCTGTTTCATCAAAGTGGCATAACGAAGGAGTTGTTTCCGGGACGAAACTCCCAGTTTGTTGTAGATATTCTTGTTGTGAAACTTTAATGTATTTTCTGTAACTCCTAAGATCGCAATGATCTCTTTTGCGTTTTTTCCCTCAAGATACAGATCAAAGACCTTTCTTTCTGTTGGAGTAAGTTGACTAATCCCTTCCAAAAAATATTGAAAATCGTCGGGATCGATCTCTTGTTTTCTGGAATAGGCAAGTCGGGCAATTTCTGCCTGCGCGGACCCAAGATCACTGCTGGTCTGTTCCAGTTTGCTTTGTAGCCGTTCTTGTCTGCTCTCAGCTTCCAGTCGCTCCTGGTTCAAAGCGGATAAAGCTGCCTCGTGTTCTCGGTCCTGTTCTGCGAGGAAAGCAAAGAGGTCCTCAATCTCCAAAACATGAGACTCGCTCTGCGTCCGGTCTGTGTTAGTTTTAATCTGTTCCAAGTCTTTTATTATGGGTGCAACATATTTTTTGCTGCCCCAAAGAATGGAGGCCAAAATGGCAAAAGAAGCGATAAACAAGAATGCGGCAATTTTGAGCCGCACCGTCTGCACAAGCGCCTGATATTCTGTGGCAGGGAGCATGGCAGCAACCATATGGGCAGTAGTCCCTATTGTTAGTTCCTGGGTCTTACCAACAAATTCAGTGTCTCCGCTATGGAAGGTAGTCAGGCTTGATCCGTTCTCAACAGAAAAAGAATTTTCAATTGGTGGGAAATAACCAGATTGATTCCCGGCGATCTGCCCTACATAACAATCCGAATCTTCCGTCAGCAAAGCGCAAAAGATATGTGCTTGGCTGCTTCCCATCGTCTTATGGGAAAGCGAAAAATACAGACTGCTGATCTCAAAGCCGCACACACCAATCGTGTTGCCACCAGAATCTAAAACAGGTATACAGAGAAAGCGCACACTTTCCCATGTGTCAGGCAGTTTATAAACGGATGTAAGAAAGAAGGCGCCGGAGATGTTCTCGCTTTTGCCGGACATCTCTCCGTCGATTTCCGGGAATAACCCCTCTTGTGTTTCCAACTGCCATGTACTATGGAGATTGATGTTTTTTTCTCGTGCGACAGTAGAAAATCCACGAAAAAGACAAACATCATTATGGATTGTGTTTTCCGCATAAAGATTTGCAAACTTTAGATACAGCCCATTATAGCTTTTATCAGGCAGTGCATCGTTGACCGTTGTTTTCAAAAAGCAAAATGCTCCGCTGCAAGGTGCAAGTTTCATATTGCTGCTGACGATATCAAAGAGCCTGTTTTGCATGGACTCCAGTGCGTCAGGAGTATTGCGAAGTTCGTTGAAGGTAATCCCAGCATCTGAAAGTTCGTCTTTGACTGCCGCTGTTATCTGTTGGGAAAAGGCAAGCACATAGGCTGCCTGATCATTGCTTTGATGCTCTATGGAGTTTACAGAGTTCTCAAGTTGATTGCTTAAAGCCCGCTCAATTTCATATCCAATAGGATCGATTGCACCGAAAAGGAACAATAGCATAGCAATCAAGAACGCAAAAAAGAGCATTATGGTAAAAAGATAGAACATCAGGCGGCGGCGCATGGAAACGCTCTGCGTCTGAGCCGCCTCCAGTACGGATCTGATTTTTTTTAGGCGTAGTATCATGGTTTTCCCCCTTTTGTGTCACCGCTCTACGGCCTCCTGAATTTCCGAAAGCGAAGAGTCAAGGAGTTCTGACATCACTGTCTCCGGGTCATCCCCGCGCTCTATGCGGCTGATATAGTCCCGGTGGGCAGCAGACAATATGCTCTTTGCGGTCTCCTCAAACCTGGATTGCGCTTCGCCGGAAGCGTCATACAGCGGCAAAGGGCAAAAGGAGTAGGAGCCATACATTTGGTCCACCGCACCATAGAGCATATGGGATTTCTCATTCTCAATCATATCTATATTTGAAAACAGAGCAGAAAAGGCATTTTCCGTAACCGGCAAATAGCCGGAAGCAATCACAAAGTCCAGATTGTGTTCTTTCTGTGTGATCCATTTTCCAAAAATGGCGGCGGCTCTATTTTTTCGCTCGTCCTCACTTTTCATGGAAAACAAACCAGTTCCCCTTTGTATAACCACTGGCGAGGCATCAGAAAAGGTGGGGTAGGGATATACCGCTGTTTCAATTTCTTCGGTGGTATTGTCCTGGTAGGTTACATAGTCCCTCAGATACAACATCCCTGCTGTGGAACCGATATTGCTGATAACCTCGGCTGTTTTCCAGCGGTCGGAAGCATAACCGTCACCAGTACAAAGTCCTCCATGGATCGCCGCACGGGCCATTGGCAGATAGGCTTGTTCAAATTCTGCACTGCACAGGTCCGGCTTTCCATTCCGAATGAACTGTCCGCCCAGCCCGGAGACATTGACCAGGAAGTAGTGATAGAAGTCGTTAATTTGGAACATCTCTGCGCCGCCTGACCAATCGTAGTATTGGCAGCACAGAGCAAAGAGAGATTCAAAATGGAGAAGCTCTTCTTCCGATACTCCTGTGTCAGCGGCAAAGCGGTCAAATATCGTCTTGTTTAAGAATAACAGTTCTGTTGATTTGGCGATGGGCAGCATAACCAGCCGTCCATCTATAACGCCTTCTGCCAGAAACTCATCCACATAAGCAGAGCGTTCTTCCTCTGAAAGATAACCACTCCAATCCAAGAGCCGGTCAAGCCCAATCTCTTCCGCCACCCTCGGATAGGCCGTGAACAGATCCGGCATGGGAACCGCCCCCGGTTCGTTATTGGCAGAGGCAATCAGCGCATCGTCAATAGCGGTAGAATTTGTGACGGAGACAACAGAAATAACAATACCGCTTTCTTTCCCCTTCGTTTGGTTAAACTCATCGATCATTACATTGAGCGGCGATTCTGTCTGACTTCCATAGACGTGCCACATCGTCAATGTGATGGGATCGTTTGTAACCTTATTTCCACAGCCGGTCATGCCCACCAGCAGTATGATGGTGAGAAAGAAAATACATAATTTTTTCATTTTGGTGTCCTCCTATACCCTGCATGGTCCTCACCAGCCTCTGTCCTAAAGTGCGTCAATGACAGCGGAGAGATAGCTGGAAGAAACGGAACCGTAAATAAAATTGTCTACCAGACCATCCTTCTTGGCCTGCCGCACCCTGTCCGCCAGCTTTTTCTCTGTGTTTTCATCCACCACCAGCACGATCTTGCAATCTGGCTGAGCCTTTTTCAGAGCGTTTCGGATTTTTAGCCGCTCCTCCAGTGTCCAGGATGTGTATACGGTAACTTCCATAATCAGAACATTTGCAAGCACAGCATCACATAGCGACAGAGTTTTGTCCGGGCTCTCGCTCATGACTGGTTCCAGATTGGAATCAAAGTTGCGTAAGGCTTCGGCTACTGCGTCCGCAAACAGGACATTCTGCATATCAATCACGATTCTTCGCATAAGGCGGCCTCCTATCAATCATTTTGAATCCTTTGATGATACCAGTATAGCGAAGAAGCCATTTTCTCGCACTGTCCCTGAGTACAGTTTTTTGAAGTTTTCTCAAAAAAATTTCCCGGCTTCATTGAAACCGGGAAATAAAGCTGTGTGCTCTGTTATTTGGTTATGTCAAAGTCCAGATCCTCCGGGAGGCTCGGAATAATAAATTTTTTGCCTGTAACTGCTATGGCAAGGCGGGTCTTGTTGGCATAGCCTGTTTTTTGCAGGATGTTGGAAACATGATATTTCACGGTCCTCTCTGTGATAGAAAGAGTCTGGGCGATCTCGCTGTATTCCAGACCATCACATACAAGGCGCAGTACCTGGATTTCTTTTGCAGTCAGATCGGTGCTGCTTACAAGACCTAATTTCACTTGTGGCGTTTCATGGGGAAAGAGATGTTCTCCTGCCATTGTGCGATCAATGACATCGATCAGGTCTTCGGGACTTAAATCTTTGTACCAAAAGCTGTCTACCTTTGCGGCTTTGGCTCTTTCTAAAAAACCGACCTCGACCATTGATGTGACAACGATGATCTTTATGTTTGGGAACGCCACTTTGATCTCGGCGGCAGCTTCGATGCCATCCTTGTTTCCAGCAGTACAGACATCCATCAAGATCAGGTCGATCATCTGACGCTTGCAATAGGCAAGTGCAACATCCGCGCCGCTTATACTGGCTGCCAGGGCATATTTTTCACTGTCGGAGATCATTCTCTCCATATATTTGCGGGGCATCCGCTGATCCTCTACAATTAACACCTGTTTCACTCTGCCGCCTCCTTTTCTACGGGCATGACGATTATCAGCGTAAAGGCTGGTGACCACTGTATTTCCATCGTACCTCCTAAGTTCGTAACATGGCGGTGAAGGTTGAGTAACCCGCCTCTCGGCACAATGACGCTTTCAGGGGGCTTTCCGTTATTTGTGATACGCAGGGAAATGTTGTTTCCGTCCTGCCGGGCGGTGACATAAAGGGCCGTTGCATCCGCATGGCGGACGCCGTTGGTGAGACATTCCCGCATGGCGATCACAAATATGCGATATATTTCCTCCTGCTTTGGTAATTCGCCAGCCATTTCTACCTTTACGCCGATGGTACTGGCATCCCGCAAAAATTCCGCAAGCTCCCCGCGCTCCTGGGGGTATTCATTGTCATTTTTAATGGTCCTGATTGCTTTTTGAAACAATAGAAGGCTGTCTGCGGCCTCCTGGGATACCTGCTCTTGCTGCAAAATCTGCCGCATAGCAATGATCCCCGCCCCCATCTGGTCATGCAGTTTGGTTTTTGCCGACAGGACTTCCGTTTCCTTTGTCAATGTCAGTACATTATCCGAAAGAATCTTTAAGTCACGGGAGAATTTTTTGAGCTGCTCAGTCTGTTCCTTGAGTCTCAGTCCCTTTTCGTAAAGTTCAGTCACATCTGAGAAGATCGCCTCTGTGTAAACTGTGCCGTCTGGTACCGTTATCTCCGTCTGGGAGTAGCGCCAAGCCTTACCATCGGGGAACAGATAGGTTTGCTCTTCATCCGGTAGCCTTACAACACCGCTTTTCTTATCACACTCTGTAAGTGCCTGCCGCAATTCATCGAAGTGCTGGAGATCGCTTTGCGCCAGTATGTGGAACAAGCGGTGCATTTGTAGATTGCACAGTTTGAACTCACCCGATGGGGTGAAATAGCAGATCGCGTTGGGCAACATATCGATTGTCTGCTTCACGGAATTGTGGCTAAGTGTCCGGCCTTTCCGATGGATCAACACAGCGGTTTGACCAAGGAGCAAAGTACCCACCATGTCAGCGATGCACCACAGCGACCACATTGGAAATGGCAGCAAAGGATTGATAGGAAGTCCATCGGCCTTTTTGTCAAAGGCATCCCCGGCAATGCACAGCAGGATCAGCAAAGCGATAAATACCCCGGCGTTCAGAAGCCTGCACCGTCTGCTCCCACCTCGGTCAGGGGATGCAAGAAAAAGAAACACATCCAATATCAAAGAAAAGAACAGGCAAATCATCCATACGGACTGTTCCATTTCGGAGGATAAATAGAATGTTGTCACGTTTGTCCACCTGCCTTTCCGATGCGGAGGATAAAGCGCCATACGCCATCCTCAAAGGAGCAGCTTTCACAGGTATCCCGAAAATCTGCAAGGGAGCTTTCGCATTCCACCTCCAGACGGAGGATGATCGAATCTGCAAGAATACGCGCTTTCAACCAAACAAAGCTCATATCATCTATAGCGGTCTCCATCACCTTCTCAAAAAAGTCGTAGACCAGGATTGTGTCCTGGGTAAAGATTTTGCTGCCCTTCGGAATGTCTGCTTCACATTCGACCCCCATCAGTTTCAAATTTGAAAAGGATTCCTCCATGCAAAGGGCCAGTTCTGTGGTATCGATGGTTTCCGTTTTTTCACGGATAAAGATCAGGTTGCCTCTGCGTTTTATGTAAGCGCCGATTACAGTGATCTTCGCAAGCAGACTGCGGCGCTTTTCCGGATTTTCTTCTTCGTCATATAGATAAAACAGGTCATTCAATAAATCGATCTGATGAGCGGTTTCTTCCTGTAAAAGGTCATAGAGCCGATTCTTTTCCCGCAAGGTGTGGATCTCCAGCTTGATACGATAATTTTCCTGTTCCAGATGGTTGCTTTCTGCAATGGTTTCCTTGTTCTCTTCTAACTTTTTGAGCAGTATGGTAATATCTGTTATATCTTCCTGCCAATACACATGACCGCCTTCGATAGGGTAACTTTTTAGCAGGGTATGTTTATCAAGGTTAACAGCGCCCGCCTCTGCCGTACACATGATCTGTTCAGAAAGCACAGGCGAATTTGCGGAGGCGTAGCGGACCTTATGGTCGTGATCAGCAATCTGGGCGCCGAAGGTCCCGGCCTTAAACAGCTCATCATAGCCAGTATTGGTCTGAATCAATCCGCACTGGATACAGCTTTCCAGTATGGCGGTAAACATCAGGCACTGCACCGCTGTAATATCTCCGCCTATCACTTGCATCCACCTGGCTCCGCTGGCGTAGATAAAGGCATATAGAATGGAGCAGGACAGCAGAAGCGCCGGTAAGTATTTTCTCCTTTGCGCCAAACGGCATTTGATGAGCATGATCACAAAGGCGGCCAGCGCACAGATGATCTCCCACCCGATAACAAAATAATATCCGTACTCGTATCCGTTATCCGTATCGCTCCAAACCGTTCCGGTCGGGAAGGAGAAAACAAGCTGATGGAGATCGTTTGTCAGTACCAGCAGCAGAAAGAACAGGGTGGGAAGATAGAGCAGTCTTGTCCATTTCGGCAGATGGTAGCTTTCCGGCTTACCCAGCGACATGGAAACAAACACGGAAAGCAGAGGTATGAACAGCATAGGACAATAGTACCAGTACCATAGATGCCGGATCGCATCAGGAGCGACCACAAAAAAATATTTTATTGACCGTATAACAAACCAGAAGACGGTCAGACATGAAACGCCGACCATATAGCGGCGCACCTGTGTTTGTAAAATGCGATGGCTGACAGAGAGACCCCAGCCAATGTACAGACTGATATAAAGGATCGTGCGGACCAAACCCAGCGGTACGGGAAAAACATCAAACTTTCCCAAAACGCGGGCAGAGATAGCACAGACGATCAGCACAGCTACCAGGACTCCCGTTCTTTGATTCTGCTTAGTCATGCGTGGACACCTCCCCGCGAAATACAACTCTCATCACCGTATCTTCCTTGGTATCTCATTTACAGCATTTCCAGTCTTAGCCTTGAAAGAAACCTGATTTTTTGTTTCCCCTACCCATTTTTCGGTTCGGGGTGGCAAGAAAATCAGATTTTTTCTTTTCAACCCTACCCTTTCGGGGGTTTGGGGTGGGGACAAAAGTGTGGAAATCGCTTAAATTATGGGTGCAGGCAATGCCGAAGGAGGGTATGGGCTTTGTCTCCAATGAAAAGCCTCTGACTACGTTGCCAACAAACAGAGGCCGCTCTCCTTTGATTCCTATTATACCATATAACCATGACTTAATCGAGGGTCAAAGAAAAGAAAGGAGGGATTTGATGGCGCTTACCCATAAAACAGCACGCTACAAGGTGATCGCCGACTCGGGAGGAAATCGGTACAGCTTCTTTTGTGACATCACAGGTGCTTTGTTACATACGACCGATCCTATCCAAGCAGAGACACAGGAGCAGGAATTGGAGACCGCATGGGAAGACGCACGGAAATATTTTAACCGATGTCACAAGTGCGGCAAATGGGTATCGAATGCCATGTATAACGCTGATGTGGCGGAATGTGTGGAATGTGCGCCGTGGGAAGATCCGCCTCGTTACTGCTCCCACTGCGGCAAAGAGATTACCTCCGCAGAAATATTTTGTCCACGCTGCGGCAAACGGCTTCAATATGGAGGAGAAGGGTTATAAGATGACACGGCAGCAAATTGAGCAGATCCGTCTGGAAAGCATGAAGCAATATGGATTTGGGCCAGAAGCTATGAAGCTGCTTAAAGTCTGCGCTAATTGCGGTGCAACCGTCTCTGCGGAGCAGCAAACTTGTGGAGAATGCGGCAGTGGACTTCCCCAGGAAACTCTTTATCAGTTCTACCTTAATTTACACCATCGCTGTCCAGTATGTGAAACAGCGCTTTCGGACAACGCAATCTTTTGTCCTAATTGTGGGGCAATGCTCACAGCAAAGCGCAAAGAAAGAAATGAAGGATTTTAATCGTCAGTAAAGAGAAATAAATCACGAAAGGAAGGATGTAACTATGGGACTTATTAAAGCGGCATTAGGCTCTGCAGGCGGCGTGATGGCCGATCAGTGGAAGGAGTATTTCTACTGTGAGGCAATCCCCGCTACCGTGCTGGCGGTCAAGGGGCGGAAACGGGCCTCTGGGCGCTCCAGCAACACCAAAGGCAGCGACAACATTATCACCAGCGGCTCCGTGATCGCCGTGGCCGACGGCCAGTGCATGATGATCGTGGAGCAGGGCAAGGTGGTGGAGGTATGCGCTGAACCCGGCGAATTCACCTTCGACGCCTCCACGGAACCCAGCATCTTTTCGGGCGACCTGGGGGAGAGTATCGGGCAGGTGTTCCAGAACATCGGCAAGCGGTTCACCTTCGGCGGCGAAGCGCCCAAGGATCAGCGCGTCTACTACTTCAACACCAAGGAACTGATCGGCAACAAGTACGGCACGCCCTCTCCCGTCCCCTTCCGTGTCGTGGACCAGCGGGCGGGGATCGACATTGATATCGCCATCCGCTGTTTTGGGGAGTATTCCTATCGGGTGGCAAACCCTCTGCTGTTCTATACCAATGTCTGCGGCAATGTGGAAGCGGATTTTGACCGCAGAGCCATTGACGGCCAGCTGAAAACCGAGTTGCTGACCGCGCTGCAGCCCGCCTTCGCAAAGATCAGCGATATGGGCATTCGATACTCTGCCCTTCCAGGCCACACCACAGAGCTGGCAGATGCTTTGAACCAGGAACTGTCCGCAAAGTGGCGGGATCTTCGGGGTCTTGAGATCGTATCCTTCGGCGTTTCCAGCGTCAAGGCCAACGAGGAAGACGAAAAGATGATCAAGGAGCTGCAGCGCAATACGGCCTTTATGGACCCCACCCGCGCGGCGGCGCATCTTGTCGGCGCACAGGCCGGCGCCATGCAGGCGGCAGCCGCCAACCCCAATGCCGGTCCCGCTATGGCTTTCATGGGCATGGGGATGGCCGGTCAGGCCGGCGGCATGAACGCCCAAAGCCTCTTCCAGATGGGTCAGCAGCAATCGGTACAGCAACCCGTTCCGGCGGCTCCTGCCATGGAGGGATGGGCGTGTTCCTGCGGGCAGACCGGAAATACCGGCAAGTTCTGTGCGGGATGCGGCGCACCCAAGCCCGTCCCTAAACCCGCAGGGGATAGCTGGACCTGCTCCTGCGGGGCCACAGCCACCGGAAAATTCTGCCCGGAGTGCGGGAAGCCCAAGCCTGCGGATACAAACGGCTGGACCTGTTCCTGCGGAGCGGTGAACAAAGGAAAGTTCTGTGCCGAGTGTGGCAAGCCTAAGCCTGCCGGCGTACCGCAGTACAAGTGCGACAAGTGCGGCTGGGAGCCGGACGACCCCGCCCATCCGCCCAAGTTCTGCCCGGAGTGCGGAGATCCCTTTGATGACGGAGACATCCAGGGATGAAACGAGGCCGAAAAGCTATAGTCTGACCCTACGATTGCTGGACGAACAGACATAACACCTAAAACGATTAACAAAACATAAAACAGGAGGATTATACACATGAAAGGTCAAAAATTTTTGAAGGTCACTTCCATTCTCATGATTATCGGCGGCGTCATCGGTGTCATCGCGGGCATCATCGCCATTCTCGGCATCAGCGCCTTGGCGGCGCTTATGGAGACTGGCGAAGGTACCGGCCTGCTCTATGCCAGTTCCATTATTGTAACGCTGGCATCTGTCATTCAGTTTATCGCGGGCATTAAGGGCATCGGTGCCTGCAATGCGCCGCAGAAAGCGGCAGCCTGCATCAAGTGGGGCATCATCATTGCCGTTTTGAGCATCATCTCTATGATCATCGGTCTTGTCGCAGGGGGAGAGTTCAGCTTTACCAGCCTGATCCTGAATTTGCTTGTGCCCGGCCTGTATATCTATGGCGCCATCCAGACGAAGAATGGCCCCCTGGAGTAAACACCATAAAGGAAAGAGGTGGCGTACACCGAGGAGGTAGATTATTATGGCACTGTTCGGAAAACTGTTTGAGAAAAAGGAATGCGCCATCTGCGGCGGCGAGATCGGGCTGTTGGGCAATCGGAAGCTGGAGGATGGGAACTGCTGTAAGAACTGCGCGGCAAAGCTCTCCCCCTGGTTCAGTGACCGGAGGCAGAGCACCGTGGAGGAGATCAAAGAGCAGCTGGCTTACCGGGAAACCAACCAGGAGAAAGTGGCAGCGTTCCGGGTGACCCGCACATTGGGCGAGGGCATGAAAGTCCTGCTGGACGAGGATGACGGGAGATTCATGGTCACATCCGCCCGGAACTGGCAGGAGGCCAATCCGGATGTACTGTCCTTCTCCGATGTGACTGGCTGCAAGCTGGACATTGACGAGAGCAAGACAGAGATCCAGTATAAGGATGCGGAGGGGAAACGGCAGAGCTTTTCCCCCAGACGCTACGCCTTTTCTTATGATTTCTACATTGTAATCAATGTCAACAACCCATACTTTAATGAAATTCGCTTCAAGCTGAACGGTTCTTCTGTTGACAATGATGAGGAAACCCTTTTGGACGGGCCGGATGCACAGCCCAGCGTCAAGGGCGGCGGTCTCCGCACCGGAGGCGCGGGGCCAATCCGCCCCGGTATGCCTGGAGGCTCCCGCCCTGGCGCACGGCCCTTCATGGGCGGTTCCCGGACATCCAATGCGGATGAGGTCCGTTCCAGTATGGAGTACCGGCAGTATGAGGAGATGGGACGCGAGATCCGGGATGCATTGCTCCAGGTTCGGGAGCAGGTAAGGAATGAAGCGGTCGCAGCCGCAGCTCCTAAGACGGCGCTGACCTGTCCGTTCTGTGGAGCCACCACCACACCAGATGCCAGCGGCTGCTGTGAATTTTGCGGCGGCGCTGTCAATGGATAGAACAAATACACAACACAAAGGAGCATGATAATGAAAAAATTAAGCAAGACTTTGGCGCTTCTTTTAGCGCTCACGATGGTTCTGTGTTTGGCCGCCTGTGGAGGCAGCAAGGACGCCCTCTCCGGCACATGGTCGGCCGACCTGGGTGATGACGGCGTTATCACATGGACGTTCGATGGGAAAGGCAAATGCACCATGGAGAATTCCTACATGAAACAAAAGGGCACCTATACCATTGACGAAGACCAGCTTACGGTAACGCTGGAAAGCTGGAGCGATCCGTCTACCTACACGTTCTCTGTGGATGGCAGCAGCCTTACCATGAACGAAAATTCCGGTTACGGTATCAGCGGAACTTTCGCAAAAAAATAGCAGCTTTGTGTTCCGTAAATTTTGGAGGGAACTATGAAAAAAACAAAGACCAAACTTTTGTGCCTGCTGCTTGCGGCGCTGATGCTGCTCAGTCTCACCGCCTGTGGTAAAAATAAGGAATCGACAGATAAGGCATTGGCAGACTCCAATTTGCTCAAGCTCGGCGATTATGAGCTGCTCTATAAGGGCGCGTGCATCATGGAGGATTCGGATGGAAACGACGCGGTCGTTCTGACGCTGGATTTTACGAACAACGGCGAGGACAGTCATTCTTATCTCTGGTCGATCTCCGAAACAGCCATGCAGAACGGTGTGGAGCTGGCGGTTGCCATCGTCTATTCCAATCCGGACTCCTATGATGCTACGGTGATCGAAGATCAATTTACGGATGTCGCGCCGGGTGTGACCCTTGAGATCCGCACAGCCTTTGTGCTGGCGAATACGACCAGCAAGGTCGAAGTGACATTTGAGGAGGCGTTCGGCGACAAAAACGGTAAAATCACCATCGATCCGTCCACACTCAGCCGGGAATCAGCTGGGAGCGGTACGGCACAGTCTGCCGGGACCGGAGACGCGCTGCTCGACTGGTGGAATGGCGACTGGTACGGCTGGTGGATTATGACGGGCTGTTCGGGCTACTACGAGGATAAGGGTATGGAGGGCGCTTGGTGGGATATCTGTGGCGCCGTTGACATCGGTGCAGACGGCATGGGCACCGTCATCCTCTGGGATGGGGACTACACAAAATCGGAGCCTATGGTTTCCGCATCGGTCAGCCTCAGTGGCAATGGGACCAGTATATATGGCACTATGATGTCCGAGGGCGGCTCCTTCACGGATATTGCGCTTGAGCACGCGGACTGGATTGTTGATCCGGGGCTGGCGGACTACGGAGACATGATCCACATTGACGGTGATTATGAAAACAGCGGGGATGAATTCCACTATGATATCTATCTGCGCCCATGGGGAACCTATTGGGTCGATGTGGACGAGGAGGATTTGCCTGATCTTTATGATACCTGGTATCTGCCTCTGATTGAGGCGGGCAAGCCAATGCCGGACAGCCTTGATTCAGACGCTCCGGAATCGAATTTGGGTGGAAACACAGCCGGAGGGGACGGCATCGTGACAGAAGAACAGGTGCAAAAGGGCTATGTCTGGATGAACGATGTCAATAAAAATATTTTCGACACCACCTACGAGGAGGTTGTCGCTTACTTCGGCGTGGAAGGTGAGTTTGTCAAGGAAGAGTACAGCGACCACATGAAGGCAAACTACCGCTACTATAAGTGGATCTCTGCGGACAATGACTCGCATTTCATCTACGTCAATTTCAAGGAAGAGGAGACGGGCGTTTATGAGGTAAGCGGTTTCAACACCAGCGGCTTCTCCGGCAAGGAAGCCATCGCGAAGTATCTCGACATCGTGAAGGCAGAGGCCGCCGAAGAGAACAAGGCCGCCTCTGCGAACGCTGCGATGAAGGACTTCTCCGCGAAGGTTGCCATGTTTGCCCACGATGAGATCAACATAACAATCAAGACGACCGTTCCGGATAGCGGGTGGTCGTATGACGAGGGGAAGTGCTGTCTGGTGGAAAACGACGATCCCACCGCGTTCGGCGCAGGCAGCATCCGGTTTGAGGTCAGGAAAAAGCTGGAGGACTTCGACTTCTACAAGGAGAAGTTCGAAAACTATCAGGATATAGAAGACCGCGTGATCGGCGGCATCACCTTCCACGGCCGCACCTATAAGTACATCGGCTACGAATGGATTGAGTATATCGCGCAGATTGACGACACCCGCGCCCTTTCCATCGGCCTGCGGAATATGGACTGCGTCCAGGGAACGATGCCCGACATCATTCTCACCAACATGAAGTTCCAGTAGCGCGGGTCTTCGGCGGACGGCGGTATGTGTCCTGCGTCACTCCAAAAAGCGGCAGGAAAAAGCGGGTAACAATCGTATGGGATCGGCTCCCGTCCCAATTGGGGCGGGAGCCGTATGGCTATTTTAGATGAGGAGGTACTACCGTGAAATTAACCCCGGGTTTTGCCGCGATAAGTATTCTGATGGGTATGCTGGGGCTTGCTGCCTGCGGACAGAACAGCAATCAGGTCGTGTATCAATATCCGGAAACCGCAGTCCTGTTTGATAATTTTCATATCCTGAAAACTGTATACACCTCGGGCGAAATGAAACTCTATTACCGCGGCATGAATCTGGACGGGTGTCAGATCGAGTGCTACGATGCGGATTTCACGAAGCTGAGTGGCGAATTTGAGCATATGTTCGAAGACGGCGTTCTGACCATAAAGGCGGATTTTGCGGAGAAGGTCAGCGGCCTGACGATCGGTGACAGAAGAGGCGACGATACGATTTACTGTCTGCGCTATCTGGATTCCTCCCAGTTTGCGTGGCTGGCGGATACATTTTGGTATGACTATGGCTGGATGGAACTGGGCGATGTAGAGCGGTATTATAGCGAGGAGGAATTGGAGGTGGGACAGCAGCCTGTTCCCGCTCCGAAATCCGCTCGTGAAAGCTGGACCTGCTCCTGCGGAGCGGAGAACAGGGGAAAGTTCTGCACCGAGTGCGGCAGACCGTTTCAATCTCTCAGGGGTGAACTATGAAAAAGAAAAATGTATGTAAAGTGATGATTATCGTGTCAGCCCTCTCGATGTTCTCCGGACTTTTCGGATGTAGCGGAAGCAAAAAATATACTGCCGATGAGGTTGTTTCGTTCTATACCTCTTATTCTGGCATGGAAAGATACCCAGTGTATTCTTTTGCACTGCGAAAGGAAGACGAGAACTGGCTCTTTTCTGCAAGCTGCTATGTGGGAAGCCGGAAGGAGCATTACGCATCGTTCAGTTCCGTCCAGATCCCGCCTGAAGATGCAGAAGGATTCCTTGAGATCATTCTTGAGGAAGGCGAGATAAAACGGCTCAGAAAATACCGTGAGCCGATACACTTTTTTCACATATCCGATGCGCCGATGCGCATCTCTGGAATGACATTCACTGATGGAAGCAGTATAGACAAAGAAACCGCGTTCGGTGATAAGACGCTCGATTATCTCTATGCGCTTGCCGACAGGCACTATGAGGCAGCTGAGAAAATTGAGATCAGGGCTGTTTCCGTCCACAGCAGCTGTATGGATCATTCCTCTTCCTATTCGTTTACCATCGAAAAAGAAGGAGATGATTGGTTCTTTTCATTTGATGCTGCACTCAACCGCAGTGGCGCTCACACGGAAGTGGAAAACCAGCGGATTGGAGAGAGCGATGCGGAGGAGATACTCCGCATCGTAAAGGAGCAGCAGCTCGTTACAAGAGTGAAAGAGTATGAAGAGCCGCCGGACAATGACATATTCGCCCTTGATGAAACCACATACCAGACGTCATTTGAGTTCGCGGACGGCAACTCTATATATGCCCCGATCAATGCGGGTAATGAACTGATTGATGCGTTCTATCGTCTTGCGGGAGTGAGAATCTATCAAAGATAAGCTGACACTGCCGCACGAAAGGAAAAACGGTCAGGGCTGACAGGCCGGCGGCAACCGTTGAATAGATAGGAGTGAATACGAAAATGAACGACTTTAACCAGCTTGCGGCGTTATGCCACGGCAAGCATATCTACATACAGACCCATAATTTCCCAGACCCGGACGCCATTGCCTCCGCCTTCGGCTTACAGCGCCTTCTGGCCCAGCATGAAATCCCCTCTACCCTCTGCTACGATGGAAGGATCGACAAGTTGAGCGCGTCCAAGATGCTGGAGGCGTTCCAGATCCAGATGTTCCCCTATGAGCAGCTGCGTCCGGACATGGCCGAGGAAGACTATGTGATCTGTGTGGACGCGCAGAAGCACAGTGGGAATATCACGGATTTTGTTGGGGATGAGGTGGCCTGCATCGACCACCACCCCATTTTTGTGCCAATTGAATACCGCTACCAGGACATCCGCCCCACTGGGGCCTGCGCCACGATCATCGCCCAGTATTATAAACAGCTTCCGTGCCTGCCGGACAGGCACACGGCGACTGCCCTGCTCTATGGCCTGAAAATGGACACGCTGCAGTTTACGCGGGGCGTGACGGAACTGGATATTGAAATGTTCGCATTCCTGTTCCCTCTGTGTGACCAGGAAATGCTGGCGCGGCTGGAGCGCAACAATATGGAGTTCAACGATCTGAAAGCATATGGCGCGGCCATCGAGAGCATTGAGGTCTACGACAAGGTAGGCATATCCAATGTCCCCTTTCCCTGCCCGGACGCTTTGATTGCGATCCTCTCCGATTTCATCCTGGCGCTGCAGGAGGTGGAGGTCGCCGTGGTATTCTCCAAACGGGAGGATGGGATCAAGTTTTCTGTCCGCTCGGAGGATCCGGCTGTCCATGCGGGGCATTTAGTCCGTGATGCGCTCCACGGTTATGGAGATGGCGGCGGCCATGCGGAGATGGCTGGCGGGATGATCCGGAAAGAAAAGGAGTGTCTGCTGGGGCGGTATCCAAAAGACACCATCCGGGACTCGTTTTTACGGGTCCTGTCGTGAACAGTTTGATTGAGGAGGTTTGATATGGAGCTTTACCTGACTGAAAAAGTTCGGCTGGGCTACAGGACGGGGGAACTTATCCGTATGGCGGCATTCGCACTTTTGGGCGTGATTATTGCGGCATCGGTTTTCGAGGTGGATCTGGAGTTTGACCTGGGCAGTGTGCTTGCGGAGCTGTTCATGCTTTCAATGGGTGTCCTATGTATCTGGAAGGGTACGCTTGGCCCGGTCCGCCGCCAGAGCGCCAGCCGGCTTGCCCATCGGCTTGCGGAATGCTTCTTCGCCAGCCCTGAGCCAGAGATTTCCTTTGACCAGCTTTCCAGAGCCATTGGCGGAAAGAACGTGGAACGTAAGGTACGCCATATGATCCAAAAAGGATACTTAGAAAACATCAGTCTTGATACGCCTAACAAGCGTATCATGCTGACAGCCTTTAACAAAGTTGCCCAGAAAGAGCAGTACGAAACGGTTACCTGCCCCCATTGCGGCGGAGAGAACGTCATACGGCCCGGATGGGCTTCGTCCTGCCAATACTGCGGATCCAAGCTGATCTGAAGAAGATAAACCAGTAGGAGGAGAGATAAAAGATGCCTTCACAAGTAACAAATTACCAGTGTCCGGCCTGCACAGGCCCGCTGCACTTTGCCGGGGACTCCGGGAAACTGGAGTGCGATTACTGCGGGAGCGCCTACGAGATCTCCGAGATAGAGGCGCTGTACCAGCAGAAAGAAGAACAGGCCGTGAAAGCCCACGAGGACGCTCAGACCAAAGGCGCGGAAGATGACGGCTGGGACACCTCCGGCCTGAGCGGTGACTGGGGCGCGGATGCCGCAGGGATGAAAGCCTATAACTGCCCTTCCTGCGGAGCGGAGCTGATCTGTGATGAAAGTACCGCCGCCACATCCTGTCCTTATTGCGGGAACCCCACCGTAGTGCCAGGGCAGTTCGGCGGTACACTGCGGCCCGATTTTGTGCTTCCATTCAAGCTGAGCAAGGAGGATGCGGTCGCGGCCCTTAAAAAGCACTATAAGGGCAAGGTTTTTCTGCCAAAATCCTTTACCGCCGGGAACCACATCCAGGAGATCAAGGGGGTTTACGTCCCTTTCTGGATGTTTGACGGCGAGGCGGAGGGCGATGCCCGGTATGCAGCCACACGTTCCCGTACCTACCGCTCCGGCGATTATGAGGTCACCGAGACAGAACATTATGACGTTTTCCGTTCCGGTTCCGTCGCGTTTGAAAAGGTTCCGGTGGATGCGTCCAGCAAGATGCCGGA
This sequence comes from Clostridium porci, assembly GCF_009696375.1. GTDB lineage: Bacteria > Bacillota > Clostridia > Lachnospirales > Lachnospiraceae > Enterocloster > Enterocloster porci. Next base: position 259,116 of record NZ_VUMD01000004.1, on the reverse strand, counting down.
CGACTACATGGATTCCATTGAACCCTATGACTATACAGAACTGAAACCCTTTTCCACGGCATATCTGCCCGGTTTTCTCGCTGACAAGTTTGATGTGACGGTAGAACAGAGCCGGGAGCGGGCTGACAAACGCTGCGAGAACACGCTGGCCGCCGCACTGCGGGATACCGTGAAGGGCTACAATACCTGCACGTCCAAGGGGGGCAGTACTTCCCTCAAGCGCGGCAAAGTCCACTATGCGCTCATGCCGGTCTGGATGCTTAATACCAAGTGGAACGGAAAAGATTTTCTGTTTGCCATGAACGGCCAGACTGGCAGGCTGGTGGGTGAGCTGCCCGTGAGCCGCGGCAGATTCTGGGCGCTGTTCGCCGCCATCGCTGTGCCGCTGTCGGTGCTGAGCTCAGTCTTGTTCACGCTTTTGTAGATAAGGGGGATCGGATATGAAGAAATTTGCGAGTTTTGTGCTGTCGGTGCTACTGGCACTGACCTTCTGTATCCCGGCTGCGGCAGCGGAAGATTACGGCGTGATCTACGATGAGACAGGGCAGTTAGGGTCGGAACCGCTGCGGTATGCAGGAGAGGTCACGCTTCCCGCGCTCACAGAGCGGTATGGTGTTGACCTGCGGGTAGATATTCTGACGGAAAGTGATTATGATACCGTGCTTGACGCAGCGGAAGGTATTTACGAAGAGTATGAATATGGCTATGGAAAATACCACTCCGGTATTACGCTGACCCTGCTGCTTACGCCCTGCGAAGACGCCTATACAATGGCCGCGGATGACTGGTGTGTCTATCTGGGCGGTACGGATGAAAATCTGCTTTATGGGGATTGGCTTTACGATCTTACCAAGGCAGTGGAGCCTTATTTGTCAGTGGAATCCGGCATGGAGTCTGGGGCATGGTCCGGCAATATGGATATGAGCGCCGTGGCGCTTTCCCAGGCGGTGGGCGCTATGGCGGAATTCGTGGCGGACTTTTTCGCACCGGGAGACAGCGGCTATGAAATGACTGGAGGGCCGTCCGGTCAGGATGCGGAGGAACCGGACAGCACCTCGATGTACTATATTTTTGACATCAGCGACCTGCTCCCTTTTGACCAGTGGGAGGAACTGGAGCAGTGGGCCGGGGACATTTCCCGGCGGCACGGCTGTGGCGTCTATGTGGTTCTTGTGGACGACTATGAGGATTTTGGCTCCGGGGATGTCTATGATGTGACCACACAGATCTATCACTCCGAACAAAACGGCTTCGGAATGGGCGATGGGCGGGATGGCATCATGATCCTTCTGAGCATGGCGGAACGTGATTACGCCATGTTTGTCTACGGTAAAAGTGCCGGATACGCCTTTAACGAATACGGACAGGAACAGCTGGAAGAGAGCTTTTTAGGCGACTTTGGCAATGATGACTGGTATGGCGGCATTTCCCATTACCTGGACTCCTGCGATGAGTATCTTGCCAAAGCGGATGCGGGGCATCCGGTGCGGGCCAACCCCTTGTGGGGAATTGGATTGATGACGTTTTTGTCCTGTCTGGCGGCGCTGGCGGTCTGCATGGTGCTGAAACGGAAGATGAACAATGTCCGGCAGAACGCGCAGGCCAACGAATACATTGTTCCTGGCGGGCTGCGCCTAGCAGACAGTTATGACCGCTACACGCACACCACCAAAACCCGTACCAAGATCGAACAGAAGAGTTCGAGCAGCAGTAGCAGCAGTAGCAGCAGTAGCAGCTGCAGCGGTGGCGGCGGTTCGGGCCGTAGCGGGAAATTCTAAGGAGGAACAAATTCATGAGGAGAATGATAATGCGGACCGCGTCCGCCCTTCTGGCGTTTCTGCTCCTGTTTGGCCTCGCCGCCTGCGGCAGTAAGTCGCAGGACGGCACCGGCAGCGGCGATGCAGCGTCCATACCAGCCGATGGAAGTACCGGCAAAGGAGTGCTGGCTGACGGCAGACAGCCGGATAAGGATATGTCTGCTGCACCAGACGAGGGAACGGAGCAAGAGGCACTGGCCTGGCTGCGGGAATTTATGGCGGAATACGCACCGCAGGCAGCCATAGCCGCAGCATACCTTGGCTGTAGGGGGGCGGATGACACCACTTCTCTGACAGAATGGCTGTGGGACAACTCGCCCGGATTGATGGATGAGATGCCTTTTATCCGGACGATCCCGCCCGTGCGTATTCTGGGTCCCGGCTATGGGGACCTTTACTGCATCGTGCCAAGAGATGACAGGACCACCCTTTCAGTGAATCATGTCACATGGAAATCCACAGGCAACGGAGTCTGGCCCGAGCCGGATGAAGTCCTCTACCGGGAAGAGTATGCCCAGCCGGTGCTGGTATTTGTAGGTTATGAGGAATTTCGCGATGAGCCGGATATAGAGATCATTGCCAGTGACAGCGGTGGCGCAGGAGGTCTGGTAACATGGTATCCGGTATGGGACGTAGAGGTTGGGGGTGATATGATCGTTCCCACAGGCGAGGACTATGCCCCCCTGGTCATGGACTTCACCCTCTTTGGCGATATCACGGGTCTGGATTATTGGGGCGATCCGGACAGCTGGGAACCGACAGGGGATGACTGGTGGGTGCCGCCCACGGAGGAAGGACTGGCGGATACCTGCTGGGTGTGCGATGGATGGTCTCTGAACCTGCTTGGTGGAGGCGGTGATCCGAACTGCGCGGGCATTGCCGAACTGTATTGCCAGTTCGAGGATGGGCAGGAATATCAACTGCTCTATTCCGGCGTCTGGCGGATGGTGGATGACTGTCTACAGCTAATTGTCTCCACGGGAGCAGGAAATCTTCCCAGCGATGCCAGCGGCGTCTTTCCTGTCCTGATTGACCCGTCCGGGGACTACCTGCATATCCAGCAGGACAGGGACAACGGAATGCGTCCGCCTTTCTTTGATAATGACATGAGTTCCATGGAGCTGATACGCTCCTATGGATAAATAAACCGGAAAGGAACAATGGCATGAAATATAGACGCATATTTGCACTTTTATTCGTTTTGATTCTGTCCCTTACCGCCTGCGGCAGGGAGCAGGTTCCGCCAGGGAACGGCCCCCTGGATCAGGACAAGAAAATACCCGGTAAAGGAGCTATCAATACCCCCACAGAGGATGGCGGAGCATCCGGTTCCGCCGCCAGTGAAGGGGCAGCCGCCTGGCTTTCTGTCGAAGGAGGGAAAGTATTGGATGACCTGCGTGAAGGGGCGCAGGCGGACGGCTGTATCTGTTCCGTAGCTTTTTTGGGCGCCGCCCTGGAGCCTGGGGAAGATATTGCGGCCTTTCTGGCATCAGAGGAGGCGGAGCAATATCTGGATGCGTATCCATTCATCAAGGAGATACCGCCTGAACGGTGGATTGCCCACCCGGAGGGTGGATATGAGGTCTACTGTATCGTTCCTACAGACCCAAAAGCTTCCACAGCGGTCAATACATGGGACATCAACGAGGACAACGATTTTCTTGGCGAAAGCGACCAGGTACTCTACCGCAGCGACTGCGGGGATCCTATCCTCCTTTTGGGCAACCTCAGCGATATTATGCCCAGCCTGGATGTGGAGATTGTGGACAGTACAGGGAGAAGCCTGAGTTACCAGCCCTCTCTGTGGCTCTACGATGGTTCGCTGTCAGGCCCGTCTGAAATTTTTGATTTTACCATGTATCATAATCCTGACCTTATTGGTATATGGTCCGCCGTGATTCCGGCGGAATTAGGAGGCGGTATCTCCCTGAACCTGAATATCGGGCGCGGGGGAAATCTTACCTACAGCTATGGCCGCGGTAACAGCGAACCGATTGCTCTGTACGAAGGCACCTGGAGCAGGCCGGATGAGGCGATGGTCCAGTTCGGGCCGGAGTGCGTGGTTTTCGAGCTGTGCCTTGTAGAGGGCATTGAGGATAACGATCTGTGGGGACAATATGGTCCGGGAGAACTCCATGATGAGATATGCGGCGTTTGGATCTGTGAGCGGGGGGACGGGCCAGGCACATCCTCACTCAGATTGACCCATGTTCAAGGGGATCCTTTTATTGATGGATGTGGAGGATGGGCCATTGTATTTGAGGGCGAAGACCAGGGCGGAAACAATGGAGGTATGGAACAGGGAGCAAACGTCAACCCTCATGTGCTTACCACAGGAGGACCCGCATTTACCCACATGACTGTCCTTCAAACGGAAAACTATCCTGATGGGGGCTATTACTATGAGGATATGACACAGGACGGTTCCATATTGATCATAAACTGCGCTTATCCAGGCGGCCGCAGGAATGGAGTGTCCATGGAAGAATACGCAGTAAAAAGTATCGAGCATCTGACGATGTATGAGGCAGAAGATCTCTCTGTCGAAAAGAACAGCGGCTACAGTGAGGCATTGGGACACCCCGTCTATATTTTGACGTATACGACAAGTGAAAATGATCACACATTTCACTGGAAAATCTTTATGACGGAGGCGGATGGCTATACCTATCTCTATGCCTTTGACGTGTGGCACGAGGTCTACGCAGATATGGAGGATGTCATAGATGATGTTTTCGGACAGCTGTTCTTCCTTGAGATGTAACCGCCCGATGTTATACGCACGAACGAAAACATTTGCAACTTAAATGTATAACGAGTGGATGAAAAGACGTGGAGGATAGATATGAGAAGCAGTAGATTTGCGGCAGCGTTGCTTTGTCTGCTGTTGCCGCTGGTACTGGCATCGTGTGGGAGAAACGGGAGAAAAATGGGTGAGAACGGCCCATCCAGTGCGCTGCCGCCTATCAATAAAGAGAGCAGCACATATTCGGATGCCTTGCCCGAAAACACTTCGGAACCGGAAGATACTGAAGATCCGTGGACGAATACCTGCTGGCAGGCTGTACGGTACATAATGGCAAAGGAAGGCCAGACGATGGAAGGGACTTTGCCGGAGGATGATTGGGTTATAGAACTGTACCTGTTGGAGGGCGGCGGTGCCCGGTATCGGGAATGGAAGCCCCGGAGCTTTGACTATATCGGTGTGTACCACCTTCTGCTCGGAATCGGCCCGGACTGCTTCTGGTATTCGGATGGCAGCGGTGGCTTTTTTCTGAGTACGGAAGCTGACGGGACAAACGAAGACACGGTTTTTGCCCAAGGCCATATGGCGGATGGCCAGTTGATGCTGGATTTCTTGGGCGACCAGTTCTGGATGGAGCGGCAGCCCATGCCGGCCAAGGGCGGGGAATACTGCATGGCGGACCTGTTCGGCCAATGGCGCATGGTTTCCGGCGAGACTGTCACAGAAGGGGATCCGGAGGTCTGGAATTTCACGGCCAGCGAAATGGAGATTGACCGCAGATTGACTTTTCACAGTTCTTGGGACGAGACTGAGCCGGACGGTGTGGACTATTATGACGAGTGGCATCCCGGTTATCTCAGGGAGGCACAGGCCATGGCGGTGGAATACCAGGAGACCCCAATTTATGAGGGATGCGGGAACGAGGCATGGCGTCTCCAGCTGTTCAGCGTTGAGACGATATACCAGAATTACGCAGAAGAAGAATTTTACGTCACAGTATTGGATGCGGATACCCTGCTGCTTCAAGTGCGTCTCAAAGATACAGACGGAGTCCACACCACCAGTACGCAGATTTTTAGCCGTTTTTGAAAGAAAGGAGACAGAAAAATGCCAGTCACATTAAACATGATCCCCGCTACTTTGCAGGAATTCCAAACGTGTCCGCAGATGGATCTTTCCAAGCCGGAAAACACCTGCGCCATGTTCCTGTGTGCATTACAGCTATACATAAAGGACAGGGATGCCGGGGTGAAGGCAATGAATATGCTGCGGGGTCCCAGACCCATGACTCCCTACGACAGCCAGTTTCTCCGGGACCGCCTGCGGGATAAGCCTTATCTGCCCCTGGCCTACTTTGAGGGAGCGGCGCCTAAAAACAACTATACCCCGGCACAGCCCTATGTACTGAATGTGCTTCCGGATCCACGTCCCCAGGACATAGAAGCCGGGTATATCCGGGTATTCCTGAAAACAGCGGGGGCGGATTCTCCCAGGCCGGTCAAGCTCCGGCAAAAGGGCAGCCTGTGGTATCTCTGGGAGTATTCCAGCATCCTCAGCGGGATACGGTCCCTCGCGGAATGCGATCCTTGGGGGTGAGAATATGAAACAATGCTGGATAGGCATCCTGCTGGCGCTTCTCCTGATTTTTAGTCTGACTGCCTGCAAAGATGCAAATAATGCCGCACAGCCGCTTCCAACAGCCGGAAGCGGCGGGAAGCTGCCGGAAATATCCAAGACGGAGACGGGTGATATGAACCGAGACAGTTCCGAAAGCAGTGCGGTTCCGGATGGTAAGCCAGATATGATTCCTCCATCTGACAAGGAAGCTGCCGCAGTTTCCGTTAGTGGTTCGGGCGCGGAGTATCCGGCCTCCGAGCAGGCATTTGAGCGTCTGCGGGAAACCGAGATTGTCCGGTATTACCTCGAACTTGGCATGGTTATGCTGGACACAGGGCTTCAGGAGACTGTCAACGGGCAGAACTGCCGGATCATCTCCCTGGGTACTGACCATGAAACTCATTTTGTGCAGGAAATTTACTACGCTGTCAGCTGCGACACAATCTATACCTATGACCAGATCAACGATGAATGGCTGGAGTTGGGTAGTGAGCCTTCCATTCCGGGCGCGGAATTTGCCATGTCCGATCTGGAGGGCAGCTGGCAGATGGTCGAGGGAGAAGTCGAGGGGTGGCGGTACAGTGCGGCGGATGAGGGCATTGTCTCGACGCTGTGCTTTACCCGCATCTACGACAGCAATATTCCAACCACGGATCTCACTGCGGATTTTGACAGAATGGATGAAAATGGAAACGAGGCGCATGAGCGGAATATGGAGGTCAAATTCTTGGATGAACTGTTGTACTACGGCTGTCCCAACGAGGCCTGGTCTGTTCAGCTACTATGTGAGGAGGAAGGGGTCTCGTATTTCGTTGCCATCACCGATCCTGATACGCTGGAATTATACTTCTCTTTTGAAAAGAACGGCAATTCAGGGGCTTCTCTTGCTTACTACAGGCGGATATGAGACCGCCCTGATGTCTAAAAAATTGGGATGGCAGCAAAAAAACATATCGAAAGCATTCCTATGAATAGGCGGTGTTGTCCATGAAAGAGCAGGAACAACAAAGCTCCCATTGGGTGCATTGTCCAATCTGCGGGGCTAAAACAAAAACCAAGGTAAATGAGGATACGATCCTTATCAGATTTCCTCTTTATTGTCCGCAGTGCAAAAAAGAATTTCGTGTTGATATTGTACAATTGAAAATGGTTATGAGCAAATGAGCCAGACGCTTTAAGCGGAGAGCCTGCTTCCTCTTTATAGGGGCGCAGTCTCTCCGTTTTTATTTTATGTAATCGCACCGACCAGAAGATCACTTTGATTCCGAATGGCCGATAAGATGGCTCTGACTGCGGGAAGAAGGATTTGAGCTTCCTGCTCACTGCACTGGGCGATCAGCAAACCCAGTTGCTCCACAGTGGGCGCATCACAGTTTTGCTCTGGGTAAAAAATCTCCCGCGGGTCAATTTCAAGGGCACGGATCAACGCATAGAGCGCCACCATTTTGGGGTTGTCTTCATGGTTTTCGATATGCATAACCGTTCGGACTTCAATATCTGCCATATCAGCTACTTTGCGTTGGGAAAGCCCCTTGCTTTTTCGGGCTTTCTTAATGGTATCGCCAAGAGGGCGGGAAAATTCATACATTGTATGTCACCTCAAAGGTATTTTACAATATACCATCTTTGAGTGAAATTCATTGTATAGCCATTAAATGATACATTACAAAGCACCATTCTTGAAGTGTGGTGGTTCATTAGAATGAACCACGCAGATATATCAGAATTTTATTGCAACAAATTTGACTTATAAATACTAACTCATTCCTGCTGTTGTTTGGCGCACCATTTGATCACGGTGGCTCATCCCTTATGACAGCTAATTGAATATCGAACAGCTTTCCAATGAGCAGGACAGTTGCAATCTGGAATGGAGACCAATTTTCCAGGACTGCGGGGTGGAGTATACTGCCATTTTTAGCTGTTCTCAGAAAACACCTCCATTCTCCGAAACGAATGGAGGTGTTTTTGTGGGCAAGCACTGCTGGTATTATGCCCGCTTTCCATAATCTCCAAATCTTGGAAATCAGACAATTTGAAACGGCTATCCGTTCTGAAACTCACAAATGAAATGGAGATTTATGCTATGCATTACAACGCGCTTAATACCGGGAAAAGGATTCAGAAACTCCGTAAGGATAAAGGACTTACACAGGAACAGTTAGCTGAAAGGCTGAACCTCAGCACAGTCCATATGGCCAAGATTGAGACTGGACAGCGCAGTTGCTCTTTGGATGTCCTGACCGAGTTTGCGATGTTTTTTAACGCCAGCTTGGATTATCTGGTACTTGGAAAAATCACGGAAAAAGAACTGCGGGGAGAGCTTGAAGTTGCTATCCACACTCTGGAGAGCCTACGGGATAGTCTTTAACTGATACAAAGAGTATCAGCGAGTGGTACTCCTGCGCCATAAGAATACCGCCCGTTTTCCACTAAACTTAAACCATCAGCCGGGGCGACCCGCTGATGTGGACTTTGAAAACTGAATATGCAGTCATCAGGAAGTCTTGGAGACAAGACCACGTTACTGTCTGGAATAGCCTGCACAGCGGAGCGCCACGATCCCCGGTTCCGGGAGGAGCGATCCATCCGACTGAAAATGCCAAGTTGCTCTTGGTTTGGCGATGACAACGGACAGCGATCATGATACTTCCGTAACTCGCGGCCCGGCCACAAAGAAGGCGGGGAGGTTAGACGCCTATGAGAGCAGCTTCGCAAGCTGACGAGCCTGATGATTCCCGTGATTCCGGGGTGTCGGGGACAAATAGGGATCAAAAACACGCTTTATGAAATTTGAGGGGCGGTCTGGAGACGGCATTTGCCGCGCTGGGTCGCTCCTTTACATACCAGTAGAAGGAGGTATCCATATGGACCGTAATTTTCACGATTTCCACCGCGGCGAGGTCTACTACGCCGACCTGGACCCAGTAATCGGCCACGAGCAGGGCGGCATCCGCCCAGTGCTGGTCATCCAGAACGACACGGGCAATTACCACTCTCCGACCATCATTGTGATCGCCGTGACCAGAAGGACCTTTAAGAAACCCAAGCAGCCGACCCATGTGGTGCTGGATGATGCCCAGGGGCTTGCGCCGTCCCTGTTTATGTCGGAGGTCGTCCGCACCATCGACAAGCGGCGGGTGCAGAGTTATGTGGGCAGACTCACCAAAGAGCAGATGAGGCGGGTCAACGCCGCCCTCTTGGTGAGTGTCGGGCTTGATAAGGACTACGCGCCCATTACGGGAACGGAGGTGTCCTGATGGACAGGCTCATCATCGACCCGGAGTTCCGGGACAAGATACCGCCGCTGACGGAGGACGAGTTCTCCCTTTTGGAGGAGAATATCCTGTCTGACGGGGCGGTCTTTTCACCGCTCATCGTCTGGGACGGCACGATCCTGGACGGCCACAACCGCTATGAGATCATCCAGAAGCACCCGGAGCTGACCTACGCAGTCCACAGGCTGTCTTTCGCCAACCGCTATGAAGCACTTTCGTGGATATGCAAGAACCAACTCGGCAGGCGAAACCTGACGCCCCAGCAGAAGAAATACCTGATCGGGCAGAGGTATGAAGCGGAGAAGATGGCGCATGGCGGTGAACGGGTAGCAACGGTTCAAAATGAACCGTTGCCCTCCTCCCACAAAACCCGCGCTCAGATAGCGAATGATACCAGCACCAGCGAGAGTTATGTCATGCGGGCTGGCTGGTATGCCCAGGGTGTGGATGCCGCCGAAGAAGCCCTTCCCGGCATCAAACAGGAGATACTCACAGGCGCGATTAAGCCCACAGAGACAGCGGTAGCCGCTGTTGCCAGGGCTGGTCCGGAGGAGCGCCCCAAACTTGCCGCCGCACTGAAAAAGCCTAGGGAAAGCGGAAAGTCCGCATCCGAGAAGCCCCAGCCCATTTATCACAAATCCGCACCGGCAAGCCCCAGGCAATCCACGCTGAAGCAGATACGGGAAATATCGGCAGAAATGGAACACCCCAAGGAGCTGGTCGCAGAGGATTCCATACTCCGCTCTATCGAAGCGGAGATTGTCTCGTTCACCGAGCTATGTGACCACTTCTTCCAAGAGTACCCAAGGCTCTTATCGGATGGCCGCTATAAGCAGGAGGTCATCCGTATCATGCAGACAATGAAACAGTATATCTCAAAGATCGAGGGAGGATACACAGAATGAACACGAAAAATCTCTTTTGCCGGGAAATCGTGCTGGACAGCCGGGAGCTGGTGATCCCCCGCACTACTTACCAGCGCACCTTGAACGAGGACCGGGTCCGCAGGATCGCCGCCGAGTTCGATGAGCGCATCGCCAACGAGCCGAAGGTCAGCAGCCGGGGCGGGCGCTACTATGTCTTTGACGGCCAGCATACCATCGCCGCCCGGAAGTTCCTGAACGGCGGGAAGGACCTGCCCATCCGCTGCAAGGTGTTCTACGGCCTGACCGAGAGCGATGAGGCGCTGCTGTTCGCCCAGCAGACGGGAGCCTCCGCCAGCCTGACCGCCGGGGCGAGGTTCCGGGCGCTCATTTTCGGCGGGGATGAGGACGCTATGGCGTTCCTGAAAGCAACGGAGGCCGTGGGCCTCTGCGTGGACTATAAACAGACCAGGGGCGCGAAGCGGCTGGCCTGCATCAGTACCGCTTTCGGCCTGTTCCAGAAGGTCGGGGATGGGGTGTACCGGGAGGCGATGCAGGCCATCGTGGACGCCTGGAAGGGCGACCCGGACTCTCTCCGGGCGGAGACGGTGCAGGGCGTGGTGGAGTTCGTGGACCTCTACCGTGGGGAGTACAGCCGCAAACGGCTGGTGACGCGACTGCGCCAGATGGACCCGGTGGTGATCTTCCGGGAGGGCCGGGCCATGACGAGCCTGCCGGGGTACAAGCGGTATCTCTACCAGGTGTACCGCATCTACAACGGCTCCAGCGCAAAGACCGCCCTGCCCATGAAGTTCTGAGACAGTTGACGGGAGCGTCTGCCCTCCGGGGCGGGCGCTCTCTGCTATTCCACAAGGAGGTGGACTTTTGAAGATCGGGCTTATTGATGTGGACAGCCATCGGTGGCCGAACCTGTGCCTGATGAAGCTGTCCGCCTGCCACAAGGCCCAGGGGGACGATGTGGAGTGGTGGATGCCGGAGGGACGGTACGACCTCGTTTACAAGAGCCGGGTGTTCACGGACACCTACTCCAAGGACAGGATCACCGTCACCAACGCCGACAAGCTGGTCTGCGGTGGCACCGGCTACGGTCCGGGGCCGAACCTGCCGGACGCCGTGGAGCATACCCGCCCTGACTACGGCCTCTATCCGCAGTTCCCGGATACGGCCTACGGTTTTTTGACAAGGGGCTGCCCGAACCGCTGCGGCTTCTGCGTGGTGTCCGGGAAGGAGGGCGCAGAGAGCGTCCATGTGGCCGACCTCTCCGAGTTCTGGGACGGGCAGAAGGAGATCAAACTGATGGACGCCAACCTGCTGGCCTGCCCCGACCATGAGCGGCTGATCGGGCAGCTTGCCGAAAGCCGCGCCCTGGTGGACTTCTCCCAGGGGCTGGACATCCGCCTCATCACGCCGGACAACGCGGCGCTCCTGAACAGGGTCCGCACGAAAACCATCCATTTCGCATGGGATAACCCCAATGTTGACCTGACCGGCTGTTTCCAGCGGTTCTCCGAATTGTCCAAGATCAGGGACTTCCGCCGCAAGCGGGTCTATGTGCTGACGAACTACAACAGCACCCACGAGCAGGACCTTTACCGGGTGGACACCCTGCGCCGCATGGGGTACGACCCCTATGTGATGGTCTATGAGCGGCCAACGGCGCCGCCCGTCACAAGGCATCTCCAGCGGTGGGTGAACAACAAGCGGATATTCCGCACCGTGGAGCGTTTCGCGGACTATGAGCCGGTGAAGAAGCTGGGTGGTGACAGATAGGGCGGCCTGCTCCATATCGGGGCAGATCGTTGTCATTTTCGGGCCTGTCCCTCCCATAAGATGTTGAAAGGCTGAAAAGTTCTTTCAGGGAACTGGAGGTGTTGCCATGACAGAGGCGATGAAGAATATCGACCTCCGCAAGGTGGATAAGGCGGCGCTCCGCGACCGCAGTACGGTCCATATCGACCCGGAGGCTCCCACCGAGGAGCGCATCCGGGCGTGGATCGAGCAGCTCGGCAATCCCTATGTCTATCTGGACGGCGGGGTGGTGGTGAAGCTGAGCTTCGCGGACAGGGGCGAGACCATTGAGGAGCGTATCAACTCCCTCTACCTTGCCGGGGCCTGACATCCTTAACAAACAGGCGGCCCGGCGCTACAATATGCCTGGGTCAAAAAAGGGACAGCATCACAAGGCCAGCGGCTTTGTATTCCGTTCCCATACGGGACAGGGCCTTCGGTTTTCTGAAACACAGACGACAAGGAGGTTCAAAATGTCCAACAAAATCTATAAGACCGGCATCTATGCCCGGTTATCCAGAGAGGATGCTGACCGGCTGGAGTCCAACAGCATCCAAAGCCAGCGGGCCATCTGTCTGGCTTACATAGAGGGCCACGACGACCTTGAGCTGGTGGACACCTACATCGACGATGGTGAGACCGGCAGCAACACGGACCGTCCCGGCTTTCAGAGGATGATCCAGGATATGCGTTCCGGGCGCATCGACTGCGCCGTCAGCAAGGACCTGAGCAGGTTCTCACGGAACTATATCGATGCCGGGAACTACCTGGAGAAGATATTCCCGGCGATGGGCATCCGCTATATCGCCATCAACGACAACTACGACAGCATGGCGCCCGGGAGCAGCACCGATGTCATCACCCTTCCTTTCAAGAACCTGGTAAATGACATCTACTGCCGGGACATATCCATCAAGATACGCACCAGCCTGGAGGTCAAGCGCAAGAAGGGCGAGTATGTGGGCAGCTTCGTCCCCTTCGGGTATCGGAAAGCCCCGCAGGACAAGAACCGCCTGCTGGTGGACGATGACGCCGCAGAGGTCGTGTCCATGATCTTCGGGATGTATAAGGACGGTTTCCCCATCCTGAAAATTGCCCGGAGGCTCAACACCAGCGGCATCCCCACGCCGATGGAGTACAAACGGATGCAGGGCGTCCGCTTTGAGACAGCTTTCCGCACAAAGGAACGGCCGGAGTGGGAGTATGTGACCGTGAAGCGGATACTCTCCAACATCGTCTACACCGGGGTACTCATCCAGGGGCGGCGGGGGACGCCGAACCACAAGGTACGGGTGACGCGCCCCAAGGATGAGGCGGACTGGGTGCGGATAGAGAACGCCCATGAGCCGATCATCTCCTGCACCGACTTCGAGGCGGTGGCGGAGCTGATGCGCCGGGATATGCGCTGTGCCGGGGACAGCGACAAGCACGACCTGTTCTCCGGCTACCTGTTCTGCGGGGACTGCGAGGGGGCCATGATCCGCAAGACCCATAAGGCAAAGGGCAAGGCGTATGTCTACTACAACTGCGGCAACAACAAGCGCACCCACCAGTGCAGCCCCCACTCCTTCAGCGAGGCGAAGCTGGCGGACATCGTGTTCCACGCCATCCACGACCAGATTGAGGTAGTGCTTCACCTGGATAAGGTGCTGTGCTTCATCGACAGCCTCCCCCAGCGGGACCGCAGGGTGTTCAGCTATGAGGCGCAGATGACCCGTCTGGAGGAGGAGATACAGCGGTACAAAAAGCTGGAGCTGGGCCTCTATGAGAACTTCGTGGAGGGCATCATCAACAAGGCGGAGTACACCGACTTCCGGGAGAACTACCGGGGGCTGATCGAGGAGAAGCAGGAGGCTTTGAAGCGGCTGAAACGGGAACAGGAGGACGCCGCCGCGATGGGCAGCCAGAACCGGGCATGGGTACAGGTCTTTGCACAGTATGAGAACGTGCAGGAGCTTGACCGCCGCCTCCTGCTGGCTCTGGTGGACAGGATACTCATCTATGAGGACAAAAAGGTGGAGATTGTCTTTCGGTATCGGGATGAGTTCGCCAGGGCGATGGAGGCAGCGAAAAACTACAAGGACTGTCCGCTTCCGGCAGTGGGCTGAGAGGGAGAGAGAAAATGGCACGAAAGAGCAGAAAAGCACAGGCCCAGCCTGTGGCAGAAGTCAAAAAGGAGGCAGCGGCGCTCCCCACCGCCATCTATGCCCGCCTGTCGGTGGAGAACAGCGGCAAGGACGATGACGGGAACTCCCTGCAAAACCAGATCGCCGTCTGCGAGGACTATCTGGACGGATGCCCCCACCTCCGGCTCACGGAGGTCTACTCGGACAACGGCAGGACGGGGACCGTGTTCGACCGTCCGGCGTGGAACCGCCTGATGGACGATGTGCGGACGGGGAAGATACAGTGCATCGTGGTCCGCGATCTCAGCAGGTTCGGGCGCGACTATGTGGAGACCGGCAGTTATCTGGAGAAGATTTTCCCGGCGCTGGGGACACGGTTCATCTCCGTGAAGGAGAACTTCGACAACTTCACCTGCGGCAACGCGATGGAGTCCCTGTCGGTGAGCCTGCAAAACCTGGTGAACGCCATGTACTCGCGGGACATCTCCAAGAAGGTCTCCACGGCGCTCCGGGCGCAGATGGAGACGGGGAGGTTCCGCAACCGCAACCTCCCCTACGGCTACCTCTGGAACGGGGATAAGACCGCCTATGTGGTGGATGAAGAAGCCGCCGCTGTTGTCCGGCAGATATTTGAGTGGAAACGGCAGGAGGTATCGGTCTACACCATCGTTGAGCGGTTGAAAGCCGGGGACATCGAAAGCCCGGAGCGCCACAAGCGCAGGGCCGGCACCCGGAACGGCGACAACATCCAGGGTGAAGGCTGGTGTCCCTCCACCATCCGGGGCATCCTGCAAAACCGGGCGTATATCGGAGAGATGATCTGCGGGAAGTCCGAGACGGCGCTCTACAAGGGGCTGAAAAAGCACGTCACCGAAACGGACAAGTGGATCGTAGTCCCTGACGCACACCCGCCCATCGTATCTATTTCGGACTTTGAGGCGGTGGAGCGGCAGATGCGGGAGGACAGCGCCCACCGGGAGACCGCTATGGAGTGGTCGGCGGACATCCGGGCGGGCATGATCGACCTCTTTGCCGGGAAGATATTCTGCGCCGACTGCGGAAAGCGGATGTACTACAAGCGGCAGCGTATCCAGTGCAAGGGCGTTGTGTTCCGTGGGGTCTACGATTGCAGCACCCACTTGAGGCGGGGGCATGGGACCTGCTTCAAACACGCCATGCGGCAGGACGCACTCAATGAAAAGGTGTTCAACGCCATCCGGGACCAGCTTCAGGTGGCGCTGGACTATGAGAAGCTCCTGCTTGCCATGCGGGGCGGCTCCGGCGAGGCCAGCGTCCGGGAGAAGCACAAGGCGGCGGTGGCGAGCGTAAAGCTCCGGCTGAACGCCCTGAAAAAGAAACGGGCGGGGCTGTATGAGAGCTATGTCGAGGGCATCCTGAACGAGGAGGAATACGCCTTTGCCAAACAGACCTATGAGGAGCAGTACGAAGCCCTGAACCGGCTTTTGGACGAGGCCGTGGAGCGCCGGGAGCGGTTCCTGGCGTCCATCTCCCCAGACAACAAATGGCTCACCATGATGCGGGGCGCTGCCGGGATGACAGGATTGACGCAGGAGCTTGTGGACGCGATAATCGAGAAGGTGCTTGTCTACGGCGGGGGCCGTATCGAGGTCGTGTTCAACTACAACGATGTATTTTACGCCATGCTGGAGTGCGTGGAGCAGATAAAGGAGGCGGGCGGCGATGACTGACTACCGGGTGGGCATTTATATCCGCCTTTCCCTGGCGGACGGGGACGGGAAGGCCGAGAGCGACAGCATCGGCAACCAGCGGGAGCTGATCCATCAGTTTTTAGACCGCCATCCCCAACTGAAAAATGCGCCCCGGACGGAGTTCGTGGACGATGGGTACACCGGGACCAACACGGATCGCCCGCAGTTCCAGGCGCTGATGAAGGAGCTTCGCGCCGGGGCCATCAATGTGATGGTGACGAAGGATTTTTCCAGATGCCACCGGGACTATACCCAGATGGGCAACTATCTGGAGTGCGTCTTTCCCTTCCTCGGCGTCCGCTATCTCTCCGTCAATGACAGCTATGACAGCGATGATTACAAGGGCATGACCTCCGGCATGGATGTGGTCCTGCGGAACATCATCTATGAGGCGTACAGCAAGGACCTGTCCGTCAAGACCACCACGGCGAAGATCATCATGATGAAGCAGGGCAAATACATAGGCAGCTTCGCTCCCTATGGCTTTCAGTTCCATCCCACGGTCCGGAACAAGCTGGTGATAGACGGGGACTCGGCGGCGGTGGTGCGGCGTATCTTCGATATGACCTTGCAGGGGATGGGCAGCACCGCCATCGCCCGCAGGCTGAACAGCGAGGGCGTCCTGACCCCCGGCGCCTACTTCCGGCTGAAAAATCCGGGGAGCGGACGGTTCCGCAAAGCCTCCGAAAAGAACGGCTGGACGGCGGCCTCGGTGCTGAACATCCTCCACCAGTATGAGTACACCGGGGCGCTGGTGGGGCGCAAGCGGTACAAGGCCAGCCTCCATGAAAAGCGGACCGTCCCGCAGGATAAGTCCGACTGGATCATCTATGAGGGGGCGCATGACGCCATCATCAGCAGGGCGGACTTTGACCGGGTGCAGGAGATCATCCGGCAGAGGCCGAGGCGGGCAAAGGGGATACCACAGGAGTATCCGCTGAAAGGGCTTCTCAAATGCGGCAACTGCCATAGGACACTGAGCCGTATCCACAGTTCTGCCGGATACTACTACCGATGCACAAAGAGTAAGGCGGATGAGAACAGCGATTGCCCGAAGGGAAAGCTGTTCTCCGAGAAGGAGATCGAGGGCATCATCTTCCGGGCGGTCATGCAGATGCTGGCGATGTGTCAGGAGCGGAAAAAGCAGAAGTCCTCCCTGATGCTGACCCGCAAGGAGCGTATCGCCGCCTGTGTTGCGGAGCTTCAAAAGCTGGAACAGCAGCAGGAACGGTACAGGCAGGAGAAGTTCCGGGCCTACGAGGATTACAGCGGCGGGGCGCTGGCAAAGGACGCCTACCTGAGACAGCGGGCGGACATTGACGGCAAACTCGCCGCCGCCAAAGCCGAACAGGAGGCGCAGGAACAGCTTTTGTCTGAACTGGAGCATCTGGCCTTTCAGGATAAGGCGCAGGAGGATGATGTGTTCACTTCCTTTGCCGGGGCTACGGAACTGACGGCGGAGCTGGCGCAGACATTCATTAAGGAAGTGCTGGTATCCTCTCCCACCGAGATCGAGATCGTCTGGAAGTTCCGGGATGTGTTTGGAGGCCATTCTGATACCAAAGAGGAGGAAGGACATAATGGATAAACCGAGAAATGTTGCGGTCTATATGCGGGTCGCAAGAGCGCCCAGGGTGTGGATATACTGCCGGGTGGCAGCGCCGGACGCCTTTGCGCTGAGGACCCAGCAGGAAGAACTTATGGCCTTTGCCAAGGAAAATCACTATGAGGTCATGGGCTGCACCGCCAAACAGGAAACCGGCACAACAATGGTCCGCTCTGGGCTGGCGGAGATCACCAATGCCGCCCTCCGGGGTGAGATGGATATTCTGCTTGTCCTGAACGCCACAAGGCTGGGGCGCGACATCTGGAGAACGCTCGAATATGTTGGCTGGCTGGGAGAACATAATGTGGAGGTCGTCTGCCTGAACGGTGAGCTTTCCAACCGGGAAGTGGGGCGACTCCTGCGGACAAAGCAGGCTATGCAGGGCGGGGCAATTTGACAAGTGAGTTTCCCCTTTCGCATGAAGCGGATGCCGGAGGCGGTCTTTCAGAAGAAGGACCAACAACCACCTCCGGCATCCGTAAAAAATTTGGTGTTTAGTTGACACAAGGAGATATATCACGGTTAGGGCGTAACTACTTACAGGCGGGAATGTACACCGATATGATTTTCCCACAGAAAGGCGTCCGCTTTATCGCTATCAACGACGGAGTGAACGGCGCACAGGGCGAAAATGATTTTGCCCCTCTGCGGAATATTTTTAATGAATGGCTGGTGAGGGATACGAGCAAGAAAATCAAAGCGGTAAAATGCTCCAAGGGCATGAGCGGCAAGCCCATCACGAGCAAGCCCGTGTATGACTACCTTATGGATGAGGACGAAAATTTCATTATCGACGAGGAAGCCGCCCCCGTCGTGCGGCAGATTTACAGCCTTTGCCTTGCGGGGAACGGGCCGGCTAAAATCGCCCGTATGCTCACGGAGCAGCAAATCCCCACGCTAGGGACGCTGGAATACCGGCGGACGGGAACCACCCGCCGCTACCACCCCGGCTATGAGTGTAAGCGGGCGACTAACACGGTGGTACATCTCCTTGAAAACCGGGAATATACGGGCTGCCTTGTGAACTTCAAGACGGAGAAACCGTTCTGCAAGACCAAGCACAGCGTCGAAAATCCCATTGAGAAACTCACGAGCTTATGGATTACAGCGTTCTCTCAGAAAAAGCGGCGGCAGCTTTCACCCGGTTCAATGAACGTTCCGCAAAAATCAAAACCGCCGAAGCGCGCATGGCGGAGATCGCCGTGATGCGAACTCACATCATCAACTATGCAAAGACCCGCGATGCCTATGTTGCCTACCGAAAGGCCGGTTATTCCAAGAAGTTTCTTGCGGAGCGTGAAAGTGAGATCACACTCCATAAGGCGGCAAAAAAGTTTTTCGATGACCATTGCATCCAGAAACTCCCCACCGTCAAGAGCTTGCAGGCCGAATACGCCGCGCTGATGGCAGAGAAAAAAACAGCATACGCCGAGTGCCGAAAAGCCCGTGAGGATATGAAGGAGCTGCTGACCGCCAAGGCGAACATTGACCGCATTCTGGAACTGGATGAAGTACGGGAGGAACCGCGTGGGACAAAAGAAAAAGAGGCGGAGCAGCGTTAAGCTGACCTCCTATAAGTGATTTGAAAAATCGCGCAGCCGCAGGATTTATCCTGCGTTCCAGAACACAAAAGTTGTGTTCTGCGGGGATTGGGGCGGAGCCTCAACAAGCACGAAACTGTCGGTTTCCGCATTAGCGGAAATTGGCAGTTTTCGCAAAGTGGATACCGCTTTGCATTGCTTGCCGGTAGTTACCTGGTAGGTTTTTAGGTACTGTTTTCTGAAAACGCTATTGAAAAATCGCGGTGAGCGGATTATAATATAACAGTGTTGTATAGCAGCGTTATATAGAGACAAGGGGCTGACAGAATGGGCGAAGCTGAAAAGACAACATTAGAACTGATCCACACCGTGGCGGCAAAGGAGTTTCGTGAAAAGGGCTTCAAATCTGCCTCCCTGCGCAATATTGTAAAGACTGCCGGTGTCACTACGGGAGCATTTTATGGGTATTACAAAAGCAAGGAAGAACTGTTTGATGCTTTGGCCGGCAGGCAGTACGACACTTTTATGGGCAGATTCAAGGAGACGCAGGAGGCGTTTACCCGCCTCTCTCCCGAAGAACAAAAAAACGGCATGGGCGTACAGGCCGGTGAGCTTATGGAAGAACTGCTGGACTATGCTTACGCAAATCTGGATGCGTTCAAGCTCATCCTCTGCTGCTCGGAAGGCACCCGGTATGAAAACATGATCCACGAGCTGGTGGAAATCGAAGTGAATGCAACTCACGCATTTGCTAAAATTATGGAGGGCCTTGGGATGTCCGCCTATCAGGTCGATCCGTATTTGGAGCATATCCTCGTCAGCGGACTGTTTTCTGCTTTTTTTGAAATGATCATACACGATATACCATATGAAAAGGCCAAAGGGTATGTCAGTGATCTGAAAGATTTCCACATGGCCGGTTGGAAAAAAATTATGGGGTTTTGAAGCCCTTTAATTTTTAACCGTGAATTAGCAATAACTAACCTTTGCTTAGATATTGGGCGTTGTCCGCGGCAATGCCTGTATCATAAATATTCCATAAAGGAGGATTTCGCTTTGAAAAAACAATCAAACCTGTCACGGCTGATGGGTTATGCCGGAGGGCATAGATATTTTACATATGCCTCCTGGGTACTGTCGGCTGTAAGCGCCATTATCGCGCTTGTACCCTATTGGTATATCTGGAGAATCATCAAAGAGGTTCTGGATGTCGCTCCGAACTTTGGGCAGGCTGAAAATCTGACTCATTTCGGATGGATGGCGGTGCTGTTTGCCATTTTGTCCCTTCTGGTCTATATCGCCGGTCTGATGTGTTCCCATGTTGCTGCGTTCCGGGTGGCAACCAATATGAGGGTGCAGATCGTGAACCACATTGCCAAGCTGCCCCTTGGATTTTCTGACAGCTTCGGCAGCGGCAAGCTCCGTAAAATCATAAACGACAGCACTGCTGCAACAGAAAACTATCTCGCCCATCAGCTCCCGGACAAGTATGGAGCAATCGCCACACCCATCGGCCTGATCGTCCTGCTGCTGGTATTTGACTGGCGGCTTGGTCTTTTAAGCCTTGCCCCTGTCCTTTTAGGTTTTGCTTTTATGGCTCGTATGACCGGCCCCCGGATGGCGGAAAGGATGAAGCAGTACGGAAACGCACTTGCGGCCATGTCAAATGAGGCTGTGGAGTATGTGCGGGGTATCCCCGTTGTCAAGACCTTTGGACAGTCGGTGTTTTCCTTTAAGAAATTCAAGGGAACCATTGACGAATATGAAAAGTGGGTTGTGGCCTACACCAAGGAGTGCCGCATCCCCATGCTGTGCTATACCGCAGCAATCAACGCTGTGTTTGCATTCCTGATTGCCGGCGGCCTGCTGTTTACAGGGAGCGGCGTTACCAATGAATTTCTATTGAACCTGCTCTTTTATATTATCATCACGCCCATCATCTCGGTCACGCTGACAAAAATCATGTATATGAGTGAGAACAACATGATCGTGGAGGATGCAATGCAAAGGATCGACTCCCTTCTGAACATGGAGCCGATGCCCGAAGCTCCTGCGCCGAAACACCCGAAGGACGCTTCTGTTACTCTGGAGGATGTGCATTTCAGCTACGACGGAAAAACGGAGGTGATAGGGGGCGTCAGCTTGCATATCAAGCCGGGCCGGACGGTGGCCTTTGTCGGCCCCTCCGGGGGCGGGAAATCCACCCTCGCCAGCCTGATCTCCCGCTTCTTTGACGTGCAGGGCGGCAGTATTCAGATAGGCGGCGCGGACATAAGGGATATCCCGAAGGAAGAACTGATGGATACCGTTTCCTTCGTATTTCAGAACAGCAAGCTCATCAAGGGGTCTATCCTGGATAACGTCAAAATGGGCAGGCCGGAGGCCACCCGCGAGGAAGTCATGGCAGCGCTGAAAGCGGCGCAGTGCATGGACATCATCGAAAAGTTTCCCAAAGGCGTGGATACCATCCTCGGAACAAAGGGCATTTATCTTTCCGGCGGCGAACAGCAGCGCATCGCCATTGCCCGTGCGGTGCTGAAAAATGCCCCTGTTATCATTCTCGATGAAGCCACCGCCTTTGCCGATCCTGATAATGAGGTGAAGGTGCAGGCGGCCTTTGCCGAGCTTGCCAGAGGCAAGACGGTGATTATGATCGCCCACCGCCTTTCTACGGTTTCTGGGGCAGACTGCATTTATGTCATTGAGGACGGGCGTATTGTTGAGAGCGGAAGCCGGGCGGAACTGAACGAAAAGGACGGGCTGTTTGCGAGAATGTGGAAGAACTATCAGCTTTCCGTCCGGTGGAAAGTGGCAAAGGAGGGTTAAAGGGTTATGGTAAAACTGATTCAGAAAGCAACCGCTTCAACCAGGAATGGCGCAATCGGACTGATCAAAGGCATTATCGCCTGCGCCTTTCAGAATATCGCCTTTATGCTGCCGGCCTCCCTGCTTTATCTGATGGTGTCCGACCTGATGAACGGCGGTGTGCCGGAGGGCAGAGGCGCTTTCTACATCATTGGCTGCGTCGTTTGTATCTTGGCGGTTTTTATTACCTCATGGTTCCAGTATAACGCCACCTACTTTACCACCTATGAGGAAAGCGGGAAACGGCGCATCGGTCTTGCGGAGCAGCTTCGCAGGCTGCCCCTGTCCTTCTTTGGGAAGAAAGACCTGGCCGACCTGACAAGCACCATTATGGCGGACTGCGAGGTATTGGAAAAGAACTGCTCCCACTTTGTTCCGGCGTTGTTTGGCTCCCTGATTTCCACTGTACTGATTACCGTAAGCCTCTTTGCCTTTGACTGGCGCATGGCCATCGCCGCTCTGTGGGTGGTGCCGGTATCTGTCCTTATCGTTGTGCTGAGCTACAAGGTGCAGGACGGTATCCAGCGGAGGATCATGTCCGCAAAGATCGCCTGCGCGGATGGGATTCAGGAATATATCGAAACGATCCGTGACCTGAAGGCCAATAACGCAGAGGGAGATTATCTGAAAGGCTTGGAGCAAAAGATCCACAGCCTGGAAAAGCAATCTATTTTTGCGGAATTTGGGACTGCCGCCTTTGTGGTAACGGCAAGTATGGTGTTAAAGCTGGGAATCGCCACCGTTGCCCTTGTGGGTTCGGTGCAGCTTGTCAATGGGACGATGGATGTGCTGACCTTCTTTATGTACCTTTTGGTTGTGTCCCGCCTTTATGACCCCATGCAGTCTGCTTTGCTGCATCTGGCGGTAGTCATTGCCATGAGGACCAATGTGGGCCGCATGAATGAAATCCTCAACCACCCGATCCAGCAGGGCCGGAACAAACTGACCAACAACGGCTGCGACATTACCTTTGACCATGTGGGCTTCTCTTATAACTCCGGCGAAACGGTGCTGAGAGATGTATCCTTCACCGCAAAGCAGGGCGAGGTTACGGCCCTTGTGGGCCCCTCCGGGGGCGGCAAAACCACCGTGTCCCGGCTGGCGGCGCGTTTTTGGGATCATCAGCAGGGCAGGATCACGGTTGGCGGCATGGATGTGTCCGGCATTGATCCTGAAACCCTGATGTCCCTGTACTCCATCGTGTTCCAGGATGTGACGCTGTTTGACAATACGATCATGGAGAATATCCGGCTCGGCAAAAAGGGCGCCACCGATGAAGAAGTCCTTGCGGCAGCGAGGCTGGCTAATTGCGATGAATTTGCAGAAAAGCTCCCCGACAAGTGGAACACCAATATCGGGGAAAACGGCTGCGAGCTGTCAGGCGGTGAGCGGCAGCGCATCTCCATCGCCCGCGCGTTCCTGAAGGACGCGCCTATTATCCTGCTTGATGAAGCGACGGCAAGCCTTGATGTGGAGAACGAGACACTGATCCAGACGGCGCTTTCCAGGCTGATTCAGGATAAGACGGTGCTGATTATTGCCCACCGTATGCGCACGGTGGCCGGGGCGGATAAGATCGTCGTACTCGCTGACGGCGTGGTTGCCGAGCAGGGTACGCCGGATGAGCTGTATCAGCGAAACGGAATCTATGCCCGCATGGTAGAGCTGCAAACAAATGGCCAGAATTGGGCGCTTCAATAAAGTTTAGAACAGTAAAAATGTGGACGGTGCGGCGGAAACGCCCATCGCCCACATTTTGTTATGAAGGAAAGAGGTATCATACAAGGAATTCTCGGTAAAAAGATACAAGTCATCCAATTTCTCCGGGCTTGATCCCATATCTTTTTTTAAAAGCGTCTATAAAATGGCTCGCATTACTATAACCTACCATCCATGCCACATCCTTTACTTTATACTTTTCGTTATGTAGAAGACGATAGGCTAACTCCATCCGTTTTTCGACAATGTATTCATAGATTGTGCAGTTAAAGCAGGATTTAAAACCTTGTTTTAATTTTGTTTCACTTAAAAAGCATTGTTCTGCAATCTGTGCGATTGTCAAAGGATGAAGGAAACGATTGTCGATCAGTTCTCTTGCGTTCATCAAGCAGCGATAGTCTTCTTTGGAAATCTCTTTATCTTTTTTCTGTCCATCGATCACACCATCGCAGAATAAAGACACCAGTTCTAAAACCTTTCCTTCCAAATAGAGCTTACGCAGCTTTCGCTCAGGTGGACAATCCAATAGCTGCTGCAAGACAAGGCGAATTTCCGGCGTTGTCTGAAATACATGGGTACAGATTTTGCTGTCCCATCTGAGCAAATGCGCTGCTTCCAAGTCCTCTGCCAGAGGGAAAAAGCGTTCCTGTTCCAGCGAAATACTTAATGTACGATAAGGCTGTTTGGAGCCAAAATAACTGACACATCGAGAAAATGTCCCCCACTGCAAACTGCATTCTGTCGGTGAAAGCCGGTAGTTTTCAACGCCAGCCTCCCGATAGTTCCATTCACAAATTCCATTCATGCAGAAAGAAAGTTGAAATATCTTTCTCTCAAAATATTCTTCGCACAACTCTGTTTCCTTATTAAACGACATTTCAGATTGAACCAAAAATAACCCTTTGGACAACTCTTGCATATTCACAAAACCATTTGCAAGCTGTTTTGTGAGTTCTAAACAGTTACCGGTTTGCTTAAAAGGTTTCTTATTATCCGAAACGCCAGAAACAAGAAAAGAGCGTGGCATATATTCAGGCGCAGACCATTGTATAAGCATAATGTCAAACTCCTTTCATAAAAGCGTGGTTAGTTCATGCTAATCATACTATCAAACTCTCTTTCAAAAAGCAAGTGACACAAAAAGCAGATTCGTCGGATTGGGGTATCAATGCGTCGGATTCGGTTACAAAAGCGACGGCTGTTTTGTTACCATAGAAAAGAATGAAATAATGCAGAAAGGTAGGTAGATTGTTATGAGAAATAAAACCAGCAAGCGGGAATCTCCGTATAAAGGAGTTTTCCGATTTGCCCATGAAAAGAAATCTCAGCTATTGCTTGCTGTCGTCCTGTCTGTTTTATCCTCTGCCTCTGGTATTGTCCCTTATATTGCGGTAGCAATATTACTACAAAAGGCACTGGAAAACAGCTTAACAATGACTTGGGCAATTCTCTTGCCGTTGATTGCCCTGTGCGGGTATCTTCTAAAACATGCCCTTTACGCAAAATCGACGCTTTGTTCCCATAAAGCGGCCTATGAAATTATCAAAAACATTCGTATGACAATTATGAAAAAGATGTCTAAGGTGTCTATGGGAATGATTCAGAGCAAATCGTCAGGCGAGTTTAAACAGCTTATCATAGATGACGCAGAAAGGCTGGAAGGACCATTAGCCCATGCTATCCCTGAAATGACCGCCAGCACGCTTGTTCCTATTTTTGTAATTATCTATTTACTGACAATCGACTGGCGTATGGCGCTGGCTACTATCATATCGGCTGTTTTGGGAAACCTGGTCTATTATGGCATGATGTTTGGCCGCGGCGAAGTCATGAAGGAATACATGATGTCCAACGCCAATATGAATGCAGCCATTGTGGAGTATGTCAACGGCATGGAGGTCATCAAAGCATTTAATCAGTCGGCATCCTCTATGAGCCGCTTTCAGTCCTCTGTCCTAAAGGTGCGGGATATTACGACAAAGTGGTATCAGCACTGCTGGCCGTTTATGAGCATAAGCCAGGCGCTGCTGCCTTCCTCTATCATATTTGTTTTGCCCGTTGGAATGGCTCTTATTTCGGGCAGTATGGTTAGTTTTGACGAGCTTATAGTATGTATTTTGCTTTCTATGGCAATTGTGGGTTCCTTGCAGACATTTACAGAATTTTGGGAAAATCTTGCCATTATCTCCGAAGTGCAGCCGCGCATTCAGGCGCTTCTTGACATGGATGAATTGCCGGAAACAGTGCAGCCAAAGCGTACAGACGGAGCCGATGTGTCAATGAAAGATGTTCATTTTGGCTATGGTGACAACGAGGTTATTCGTGGTGTTTCCTTTACGGCAAAATCAGGAAGCGTAACGGCACTTGTAGGGCCGTCTGGATCAGGGAAATCAACTCTTGCGAAGCTGATTGCGCGATTTTGGGATGTAAAAGCAGGAGCGGTTTTAGTGGGAGGCGTTGATATTCGTGAACTGTCCCTCTCTGATTTGACGGAGAAAATCAGTTATGTTTCACAGGATAATTTTCTGTTCAACATGAGCCTGCGGGATAATATTCGCATTGGTAAGCCGGATGCAACCAATCAAGAAGTGGAATGGGCTGCTTCACAGGCTGGATGCGATGAGTTTATCTCAAGGTTTCCTATGGGGTATGACACCGATGCAGGTGACGCCGGAACTAGGTTGTCGGGAGGTGAACGTCAGCGGCTTGCCATAGCAAGAGCGATATTAAAAAATGCTCCTATTGTAATTTTGGATGAGGCCACCGCTTTTACTGATCCAGAAAATGAAGATAAATTGCAAAGGTCGATTGACAGGTTGACAAAAGGGAAAACCTTGATTGTGATTGCACATCGCCTTTCTACAATTATGTATGCTGATCAGATTTTGGCGCTTGAGGATGGGCAGGTTGCTGCTCTGGGGACCCATGAGCAGCTTTTATTTCATTCAGAAATCTATCAGGATATGTGGGAAGCTCATATCAGCACAATGGATTGGAGTATGAATCAGGAGGTGATCGAATTATGCTGAAAATTATTCGCCGTGTACTGCATCTGAGCGGAAACCTGTCTAAACGGATTTGGGGTAGCTTTGTATGTGGTTTTCTGGAATCGATGTTCGGTCTGCTGCCAATCGCCGCCGTATTCATCGTTTTAATGGAACTACAAAGCGGCAACCCAATTACGAAAGAGCTATGGGTCCGCGTCATCGGCTTGATTGTTGGTGGACTTATTTTGCGCATAGGGTTTAAATATGCAGTTTATCGGCTGCAAAGCACAGCAGGCTTTGCGTTTGTCGCACGGGAACGGATTTCATTAGGAGATCGACTGCGGAATGTACCAATGGGCTTTTTTTACGATCACAGCATGGGTGATATTACTGCTGCTGTGACAACGGATTTGAATTTCCTCGAAAACTATTCCATGCATATTCTTGATAAGGTTACAACCGGCATTTTGAGCATGATGGCTATGGCTGCCTGTATTTTGGCTTTTGACTGGCGCATTGGGGTGATATTCGTAGCGGGAGTTATGTTGTCCTTTCCGGTCTACGGGTATATGCAGAAGAAAGGAAAGAAACTGTCCGTAATGCGGCAAAAAATTCAGTCCGAAGCGGTTGCTGCCACACTGGAATATGTACAGGGGATTTCGGTTGTAAAATCCTTTAATGTGTGCGAAAAGAATTTGAGCGACATTGAAGGAGCCTACGAGAATAATGCGAGTGCTTCTTATAGAGTAGAGCGGGTGTTTGCCCCGTTAAATATGACCTATTCCCTCGTGTTTCGCCTTTCATCCTGTGTCATTATGCTATGCGCTGGAATTTTTGCTGTAGGCGGGGAGCTATCCTTTGCAAATCTTTCTGTCATCCTGATTGCTTCATTCACAATTTTTAACCCCATTGAAGTAATGGGGCAAATGACAACCATGATCCGAATGATGGACGCTTCCCTTGACCGGGTAGAACGCATCAGGCAGGCGAAAAAAATCGACCAAAACGGCAAAGATATTGCGTTGGATTGTTTTGATATTGCTTTTAATCATGTTTTCTTTGCCTATGAAAATGGCAGCCCGATTTTGAAGGATGTGAGCTTTTCCATTCCTCAGGGCAGCATGACTGCAATTGTCGGCCCCTCCGGCGGAGGCAAAACCACGATTACGCGGCTGATTGCCCGGTTTTGGGATGCGCAGGAAGGCAGCATTACCGTAGGCGGCCACGATGTCAAAGAATTTACCTGTGACAGCCTCTTGAAGAATATGAGTATGGTATTCCAGAGTGTCTACCTGTTCCACGATACCATTGAGAACAATATCAAGTTTAGCTGCCCGGGCGCAACCCACGAACAGATTGTAGAGGCTGCGAAAAAAGCCTGCTGCCATGAGTTTATCTCCGCTCTGCCGGATGGATATAACACGGTGATTGGTGAGGGCGGTTCTACCCTGTCCGGCGGTGAAAAGCAGCGGATCTCCATCGCCCGCGCTATGCTCAAAGACGCGCCGATTATCCTGCTGGACGAGGCCACTGCCAGCGTTGACCCGGAGAACGAGGCGCATTTGCAGCAGGCCATCAGCGCATTGGTAAAAAATAAGACGCTGATTGTTATTGCCCACCGGCTGTCCACTATTCGAGACGCCGATCAGATTCTCGTGGTGGATAACGGGAAAATCGCACAAAAAGGCGTTCATGCCGATTTGATTCAGCAAAAGGGAATCTATCAAAACTTCTGGAATATCCGGCAGAAAGCGCGGAACTGGAAACTTGCACAGTAATTTATGTACTGCGGCGGGCGATATGCCGCCTGCCGCAGTTACTTTGATACAAGGGTTAGCTTCGCTAAACCGGAAAGGAGGGAAACCTTGAAATCTCATTGGATAAAACGAATCGTGCGGCTGCTGATTCTGCTATTTGGCGTAAGCATCCTGTGTTTTATCTTGACCGCATTATCCAGTACAGACCCGGCCGCTTATATTGTGCGCCGTGGGAATCTCTCTCCTACGCCGGAAGTGATTGAGCAGGTACGCACGGAGCTTGGTTTGGATCAGCCGCTTCCGATTCGATATTTTAACTGGATAGGAGGTGTCTTTCACGGTGACTTTGGGGAATCTATTTTTTCGACAAACGAGGTGGCTGCGGATTTGGCGGCATACTTCCCGCAAACACTGCAATTAGTTTTCCTGGCGCTGGCTGAAATTATCGTGTTTTCCATCCTGCTTGGCGTTTTATGCGCAGCCAAAAAGAATAAGCTGACCGACCATATCATGCGGATTGTTTCACTGTTTGGGATTTGCGTTCCGGCCTTCTGGCTCGGCTTTTTACTTCTGATTGGCTTCGCTGTGGAAATCCCCATTTTCAGCGTAACGCCTGCACCGGGTATTGTGGGGTTGATATTGCCATCCATTACACTATCCTTCCCTGTGATTTGCTCCACCATCCGGGTATTTCGGGCTTCGCTGCTGGAGGAAATGCACCGGGATTATGTGAGCTTTGCCCACGCTAACGGAATGTCACTCATTCAAATCCTCTGGAAGAAAGTATTTCGCAACGCACTTCCGCCTGTCATTACCCTGTTCTGCCAGTATGTAAGCTATCTGATTGCCGGAAGCGCTGTGGTAGAAAAAGTTTTTTCCATCAAAGGCGTGGGCAATTATCTGATGAACTGTATTATGGCCGCTGATGCCAATGCGATTGGCGCTTGTATGCTGATTATCGCTGCGCTGTATCTTCTGGCTGAACTGTTCGGAGAAATACTAAACCATCTGTTATGTCCGTGGAGAAAGGAGGAAAGCGATGCTGCGTAAAATATGGAAAACTCCGCAGGCAGTCATTGGGCTTGCTTTGATTGTGCTGATTTGCGCCGTCGCAGTCCTCGCACCGATTTTAGCTCCCCATTCGCCGGACACAGTAAACCCTTTGCTGAAATATCAAGCGCCGAGCGCCGATTATCCCCTTGGAACCGATCAGCTTGGCAGGTGCGAATTATCCCGTTTGCTTTATGGCGCGCGCGCGTCCCTTGGTCTGGCACTTCCCATTTTGATTCTGCTGGGAGGGATCGGTTTAATCCTTGGGATGATGACAGCGTGTACCGGCGGGTGGTTTGACCGCATTATGACGGGAATCAGCCAGGTATTCATCGCTTTCCCCACGCTCATTATCGCGGTGGCGATTATCGGTGCTCTGGGGAATGGCCTGCAAAATATCATTTGGGCGGTTGTCATTTCCATGTGGGCGCGGTTTATGCAGCTTATTCGCACTTATGCCAAAACGGAGCTTGGGAGGGATTATATTATAGCCGCAAGGGTGTCCGGCTGTGGGATATGGCAGCTTATTGTTCATCATTTAATTCCCAATATCCTGCTGCAATTTTTGGTGTATTTTTCGACAGGCGTAGCTTCGGCCATCCTCACCGTTTCCAGCTTTTCGTTTCTTGGCCTTGGCCTGCCAAGCGGAACGGCTGAATGGGGCGCAATGCTGGAGGAAGCGAGGGTAGCGTTGTATTCTCATCCGGAGCTGCTGATCTATCCTGGTATCTGCATTTTTATTGCCGCCGCAGGCTTTAATCTGTTTGGCGAGGCGCTTCGGGACATTCTCCAGCCACAGGAGGATGTGCTATGAGCAAAAAACTGTTACAGATGGAACACCTTAGTATTGCGCTTAAAACCCCACGTCAGGAATTGGTGAAGGACATCAGCCTTTTGCTGGAGGAAGCAGGTGCAGCTATCCTTTTAGGCCAATCGGGAAGCGGAAAGACGATGACCTGCCGGGCAATTTTGGGACTGCTTAACAGCAGTACCTTCCAAGTGGACGGAGACCTCCTTTTTGATGGTATATCGCTTTTGCAGCTCAAGGAAAAAGAACGGGCGCTGTACTATGGCAGCAAAATCGCTTTTGTGCCGCAAAATCCGATGACAGCGCTTGACCTTTCCAGAAAAATCGGCGGTCAAATGGCTGAATTTCTTAGCCTTCATCAAGACCTGAAGAAAAAGGATGCCATTTCTCTTTACGAACAGGCGATGGCTCGGGCAGGACTTACCGATACAAAAAGGATTTTAAGCAGCAGGCCATATCAGCTTTCCGGCGGTATGCTCCAGCGATGCCTCATTGCTCTTGCGATTGCCGGTAAAGCAAAACTGGTGATTGCCGATGAACCGACCACCGCTTTAGACGCGATTCACCGAGACAGGGCGGTAGAACAATTTTTGCAGCTACAGGAGCAAGGCTGCGCCCTTCTGATTGTAACCCATGATTTTGATGTTGCCCGGCATATCGGCGGCCATGTCCTGATTATGAAGGAAGGCCAAACGGTGGAACAGGGCAGCGCCAAAGAGGTTTTACAAAATCCGAAGGCGGCCTATACGAGAGAACTGATTGAGGCAATCCATTTAGGATGGGGGTGAGCCTGTGCTGGAGGTGAAAAAGGTAAGCAAACAATACAAGGGTGAGGATAAACTGCTGTATGATGCTGTTTCCGAGGTGAGCCTGTCTATGGCCGATCACTGCATCTATGCTTTAGTAGGCGAAAGCGGCTGCGGAAAGAGTACCTTATCGCGGCTGGTTTTGGGGTTGGAATCCCCCTCGTCCGGGCAAATCCTGCTGGACGGAAAACCAATTTCACGCAAAGGGAAAAGAAACCGGAAAGAAACGGCGAAAGCGGTTCAACTGGTATTCCAGGATGGAAAGAGTGCCCTTGACCCCCATTTTACGGTTTATCAGGCGATTGCCGAGCCAATCCGAAACCTGCTGAATCTGCCGAAGGATAAGGAGCAGTCAAGGATTCTGGAACTGCTTGACCGGATGGGATTGCCAAAAGAAACGGCAAAAAAGAAAACGGGCGAATTGTCCGGCGGGCAGCAAAAGCGCGTAGGGATTGCCCGCGCTCTGGCTGTCTCACCGCGCTATATCGTCTTTGACGAATCCATCAGCGGCTTGGACGTTATTCTCCGCAAAAACATTTTGGAATTACTAAAAAGAGTTCAGGAGGAAGAACAATGCAGTTATCTTTTCATTACCCATGAGATTGACGCGGCACTGTTCCTTGCGGACGAAATTCATGTGATGCAAAACGGAAAACTGATTGAAAGCCGCCGATGGCGCGGGAATCTGGATGTATTCAAAAATCCTTATACCAAGCAGCTTTTACAGGCCTCCCACTTGATTTGAAACAGATATATGCGCTCTTTAGGGCGTGATATATACAAAAAACGAAAGGATGGTTTATTTTATGAAACGAAAGCCACTTGCTGTGCTTATGATGGCTGGCGTTATGGCGCTTGGCCTTTGCGCCTGCAACAATGAGACACCCGATGCTTCCGATACCAGTGCGGAGCCGGTAAGCATCACAACGACGGAAAGCTGGGATTTTTCCACAGGCTTTTATCCGGCATTGGCTCCCGGAGGTTCCAACGGAACTTACGGCTTTACCTACTATGCCCGTAACTGCTACGACACGCTTGTTGTCCGGGAGGGCAGTGAATTTAAGGCTGGGCTGGCCGAGAAATGGGACATCAGCGATGATGGCCTGACCTACACCTTCCATCTCAAAGAAGGCGTGAAATTTTCGGATGGCGCTGATCTTAATGCAGAGGCAGTAAAGACCAGCATAGAGGCCGCTTTTTCCAATATGGGACAAAGCATAGCGGCTTTTGGTAAAATCGGTGTGCTAACCGAATCCATCGAAATAGTGGATGAAAATACGGTAGCTATTCACCTCATCACCCCGTATTACGGCGTTTTGAACGACCTTGCCATGTGCAATCCGATGGGAATCGTATCGCCCAATGCGTTCAATGAGGATTTGACAACCAAAGAAGAACTGATGACCCAGACAATAGGCACAGGCCCCTATATGTATGCCGGGGACGGCGACGGAACCTCTTATACCTTTGTTCGCAATCCTAACTATTGGGGAGAAAAGCCTGATGTCGACAAGTTTACGGTAAAAGTGATTGCAGACCCGGATGCAGCGGTTCTCGCGCTGCGCAATGGCGAGGTGGATCTGCTTGCCGGTACATTCCGTTTGAGCTTTGCCGGTTATACTGAGCTTTCCTCTGTTCGTGGGATTGGTACAGTGTTAGATGACAGCACTTCCAATAACCGTTTCAT
Organism: Clostridium porci; assembly: GCF_009696375.1. Taxonomy (GTDB): domain Bacteria; phylum Bacillota; class Clostridia; order Lachnospirales; family Lachnospiraceae; genus Enterocloster; species Enterocloster porci. The sequence goes on along the minus strand of NZ_VUMD01000004.1, from coordinate 226,304 downwards.
CGGCTTCAACACACAGAAAGCTCCGTTTAATGACGCTGCTGTTCGTAAAGCGGTGGCTTATGGGATTGATAAAAACACGATCAGCGATAGCGTATTCTCCGGCCTTGAAACACCTTCGGAGCAGTTGCTTGATCCCTCTCTGCCGTATTGCAATATAAAAACAACAACATACAGTTACAATGGAGATAAAGCCAAGGAATTACTGAACAATGCCGGTTGGGTGGATAACGATGGAGATGGCATCCGTGAAAAGGACGGCGCAAAATTGAGCGTCACGCTGGACTACATCACCAATCAGGGCACTTTAGACGATGCCGCATTGGTAATTGCGCAGGAATTAGGTGAAGCAGGGTTTGAGGTAACACCGAGAGGCTCGGACAACATGACTTGGTTTACGCAGGTTTCTACCGATTTTGATTTTTCTCTCCACTCAACCTACGGCGGATATTATGATCCGTTCCTCACCATGACGAACATAAATCCCGAAATGATGTCTGACCCGATTCTGTGGCAGGTCGCGCTTGCTATGGAGAACGGCACAAAGATCATTACGGAACTGGACAGTACAGGCGATCTGGAACGTGTACAGGAAATCTACCATCAGGTACTTGCCTTTGCGGCAGATCAAGCAGTATTGGTTCCGTTTACCTCGGCTCACCAATATGCCGCTTTCAATAGTGAAAAAGTTGCCTCATTCAGCTTTGGCAGTGACCAGTTATTTATTGAGGTTGCCAAGGTAAAGGTAAAATAGCAATACAAATATGCGTTCCAACAACGACTCAAGCCATTAATGAAAATATAGACGAGACTAACAGATCAACACCCCGGATTTCCTTTATTGATTAAGGAGAGGGACTAAAAAGCTATTGTGCTGATGACTATTTCAGAAACTGTGAGGTTTTTTCATTTAACGATTCCTGCTTTCCGTCTCTCACCAAGCCAATGAGGGGATCTGGAGACATCATTTCATCCATAGCCGAAAAAATAGCACCGCTATCTTGACATACAGCAATCTTTGTGTATAATAAAAATAGTGCTGCTATTTTTGGCGGAAGGAGGCAATGTTTTGCAAAAAGGTGAAGCGACAAAGCAATATTTGTTGGAATTGGCAAAAGAGGAGTTCCTAAGCAAGGGCTATAGTGGAGCTTCTGTTCGCAATATTGCCAAGACAGCGGGACTGACAACGGGAGCCGTGTTCCGATATTATCCAGATAAGGCTGCGCTTTTTGACGCCCTTGTGGCAGAAGCCGCAGACGGCCTTACAAATCAATTTAAAGCTGCGCAAAATGCGCACTTTGACTTGATCCCAACGAACAAGGTGAATGAAAGCACGGATCTATCGACCGATTATTTGAATCACTTTATCAACTATATCTATGATCATTTCGATGCTTTTAAATTGGTGCTCTGTTGTTCGGAGGGAACCAGATACGCCCACTATATTCACGATTTGGTGGAACTGGAGGTAGCTCAAACAAAAGTTTATTATGATAGGCTCCGTCAGCTCGGAGTACCAAACAGGAAAGTCAGCCGTGACGTACACCATATGATTACCAGCGCCTATTTTACTGCGGTATTTGAAACAGTGGTACATGACATGGGGAGGGAAGATGCGATTGAATATGTAAATGAGGTCGCCGCATTTTTCAACCATGGCTGGAATGGGCTGTTAAGGATCACGTGAGCCTTATTTTGGGGAATGTGGTTAGTTAGCGCTAATCGATTGCTATGGATGTATTGATGGCAAATATATGATGAAAGAAAAGACAGCGCACATAGCTGAAGACTCGATACTGAAAATATAAAGAAAAGAAGGGAGAATTATTATGAACAAGACAAGTAAATGGACAGTAAAGGATGTGATCACCACCGTGTTGCTTACGGTGCTGTTGATCCTGATTCAACTTGTTGTAAATATGGTGTGCATGGCAAATGATTTCGTGAGTATGGTATTATCCGTTGGTTTTACCATGCTGCTGTGCGCCCCTGTTTACTTCCTTATGGTCAGCCGGGTACGCAAATGGTTTGTTTCCCTGGTCTATATGACCATTCTCGGCATTGTTTTCCTTATCATGGGTAACTGGTATTTACTGCCCTACTACATGATTGTGGGCATTGTATGCGAGGTCATCCTCTGGAAAAACGGATGGGAATCAAAAAAGAACATGACAGCGGCGTGGACTATATCCAGCCTGCTGTATAATGGCGTCAATCTGCTGCCGCTGTGGTTTTTCTGGGATGCCTATGAGGCGTTTGCTGTTTCCAGCGGTATGGAACAGAGCTATATCGATTCTTTTATACAGTATTATTCTTCTCCCGGATGGCTGGTATTTATCATCCTGTTCACGACCCTCTGCGGCTTTGTCGGAAGCCTGATCGGAGGGCGGCTGATCAACAAGCATTTCAGAAAAGCGGGAGTCCTTTGATGCAGCGGGAAAATCTGGCAGTGCCGGTTAAACTGTTTGCTCTTTTATGTGCTATATCTGGGATAACGCTCACCGCCGGCACAATGCTGTCCTTCGTCCTTGTGATAACGGCATTCCTTCATCTGGTGGTTCAGAAAAACTGGAAGCTGTTGCGCTCCTTTGGCGTGTTTTATCTGGTTTTGGCGGTACTGCTGTATTTAATCCGCTATCAGGGGCTTCACATGGTTCTTTTTTCAGAGTTTTATGTGCTGATGTTCTGGAGCCTGTCCGTCGTATTTATTGTCGGGTGGGATCTAATCACAACGCCGCCGGGTGAGCTGTCAGCATTTATGTCCCGCATTCATATGCCGACCGCTGTTATTTTGGGGCTGCTTGTCATGTTCCGTTTCTTCCCGACGATGAAAGCCGAGTTGAAAAGCGTGTGGCGTTCCATGCGCAATCGAGGTCTTACCGCCCTAAATCAGTTTCTGTTCCATCCGGCAGCGACCTGTGAATATGTACTGGTGCCGATGCTGCTGCGCTGTCTTCAAGTTGCCGATCAGCTCTCCGTCTCTGCTGTAGCGCGCGGAGCGGAGACACCAGGCAGACGGGGCAGCTATTATGAAAAGAAAATGACAGCAAAGGATTGGACGTGCCTGATCCTGTGGCCCATTGCAACCGTAACATTTTTGTGCTTGGGAGGTGTTCGCATATGATACAGATGAAAGAGGTTTCTTTTCAATATGCGGACAGCTCCGAAGGAGTTTCGGCAATCAACCTTACGGTTGCGGATGGTGAGTGCGTGGTGCTCACCGGCCCGTCCGGCGGAGGAAAGACAACCCTTACACGGCTCATAAACGGCCTTGCACCGTCTTATTATACAGGCACGCTGACAGGTGATATTTTTCTGGACGGGAAACCGCTTTCTCAGATACCACAGTCTGAATTGGTGCGTCAGGCAGGAAGCGTATTTCAAGACCCTAAGAGTCAGTTTTTTTCCTCAGAATTGGCCGGGGAGGTTGCTTTTGCCTGCGAAAACTATGGATTGCCTGCGGAAGAAATCCGTAAGCGCACCGACCATGCTATCGCTGCCTTCTCCCTGAGTGGATTTAGGACACAAAATCTTGACACGCTTTCCAGTGGGGAAAAACAAAAAGTCGCCATTGCTTCGGTCTATGCCCTCCGACCCGGTATTTATGTCTGTGACGAGCCTACCTCGAATCTGGATAAAAAGGGGGCAGAACAACTGGCTTTGATACTGAAGAAGCTGAAAGCAGAAGGCTGTACCCTTGTGATTGCGGAGCATCGGTTAGCATGGCTTCACGGGATTGCAGATCGCTTTGTATATATCCGGGACGGGAAAATCCTGTGGGAGAAAAGCGCCAAGGAAATGGACGAAATACCGGCCAAGCAGCGAAAGGCAGACGGCCTGCGGGAAGTTATAGGATCAGAAGCCGGGAGTATACCGTTTTCCGAAAGCCATATAAATCACACTCCATCACTGTGTGTGAATGATCTTTCCTTCCGCAGAAAGCAGAAAAATGTCTTTTGTGATGTCAACTTTTCCTTATATCCCGGACAGATTACAGCGATTACCGGACATAATGGCGTCGGAAAAACAAGTCTCGCCTTAGTTTTATCCGGCTTGCGGAAGGAAAGCAGCGGCCAGATTATGATAGGCGGCAAAAAACTACGTCCGGCCGAACGTTGCAAACAGGTCTGGTACAGTTCCAACGATACAGGTACGCAATTTTTCACAAACAGCGTTACAGAGGAATTGCTGCTCCATCAGGAACGTTCTGACAAACGCTTGGAAAGAACCCGAAGTATTCTAAAGCAATTAGGCTTGTATTCGTATAAAGATGCACATCCTGCCTCCTTATCCGGCGGTCAGAAGCAACGCCTTTCCATTGCCTGTGGAATACTTTCGGACAGACCGGTTCTTGTTTTCGATGAGCCCACAAGCGGCTTGGACGGTGGGAACATGGAAATTGTAGCGATGGTGCTGAAAGAGGCGGCCTCCCTTGGAAAAACGATTCTGGCGATTACACATGACGACGAACTCATACGTTGCTGCTGTAATCATATAATCGAGGTAAATAATTCCTGTGCTGGCGACTGATTGTCACATATAAACAGGCAGACTGGAACGTTTTGTTAATGATCTTCATACCAGTAATGACTATAGAGAGAGTGAGCAGAGCTGATATGAATTATTTGATACGGCATAAGCTCCTGCTGGACAGTGCTCACAATGTTAAACCAGTAGAGTAACATTGTGCCAAAGTGAGGCAACTAACGGATCAACAATCTGGGTTTCCTTTATTGATTAGCAGCGTTTTGTTTTATACCGGTGTCTGGTTCTGCAAACTCTGCTTTTCAATCAATCAAAAAGCAATATAAAGCAGTGACAAAAGAATTTTAGTTGTTTGCCCGTATTTTCTCGACGCGGACAAAGCAATCAGCGGGTAAGGAGACAATACCTTTATCCGCTTTTTACTTTACTAAAGTAATTTTATATCAATGCATAAAGGAGCATAAGATGAAAAATAATATCGAGCTGCGCGCTATTGTGTAAGGCACAGCTCATTTCTTTTTTCTTATGGCTCACTTCTATGCCAAGCCAGATGACTCATCCTCCTCATCCCATGTGTCATACTGTTTTTTGGCCCGGACATGGTTTCCCACAACCGCGTCCAATTCCTCCTGCTGACGGTATTCGAACGGAATCATCATCAGGGAAAAGCTCTTCTAAACTTAATGGCAAAACCAGTTGATAAGTTGCGCCAAGTTCGGTATAATCTTTTTGGTAGCTTATTTTACTAGTCATAATTTATTATACCATATCCTCCGGCTATGGTATCCCTCCGGGGGATGCACATGGTTCGGATCGGTGCTCTGCCACGCATTCGCGTGTCACCGAACCAGCGCGGTACAATATCTGGCGATATTATACAATGAATGGCAGGTTCTTCGGAGCCTGCTTTTTCATTTTCATCAAAAAGGAGCTGTTGCTCCATAGATGATTACTCATCTATTTTGCAACACCCCCAGTGAAGCTGTGAATATTAAATTTTAGTTAGCCTATTAGTTATACAAACAAACTGGGATTTGCTTATCCAAAATGAAATGGTACTATCAGGTCAAGAGCAAATGCCATACAACAGCTTAAAACAAGCATAATCATTGTATCCTTTATGGTAGTTCGCTTCAAAAACACTACCGCACAAATGAAGGTTACCAATTCTAAGATTGAACGCATTTCAAAATAACCACTACCATAAACAAACGTCATATTAAATAAAACAGCAAGTATCATCACTGATAGAACAAAGGCAAGTTTACTTTTCCCCGTTGCATACCAACAGATAAATGCCAATATCGGAGAAATAACTGTAAAAGCACCCCAAATCATTGCGTAACTTCTCGGAAAAAATCCAGCTACAAATTTTGAATACAAATAATAGCTTGTAACCATTCCCATAAAAAACACAAATACATTGATTGACGCTCTAATAGATGAGTTGCTATAAATCGAGATACACAAGGCAATTAGCAACCATATAGCAAAACGCCCAAAAAAATTTCTAATGTCTGAAAATTCAAATATAAATGGCAACTCATTTGTTGGTATGGTGTCTAAAAATTTTGAAAAAGTTCCCAAAACAATTCCAATAAACAATATACGTACAGTGTTTATAATTTTCTTATTAAGAGGTATCGGATCTTCCGCACTTCGTATAGCATTCAAAAAGTTCTTCATTCTCTATCTCCATAACTTCACATTTCTCTTTGCTTTTATCATACTTCACCTCAATCAGACTGATAGAGTTCTTTTCAGTTATTTAGTATCTTTGCAATCATGTCTGGCGCATATTTATTGAGTTCGTGTCCTGCGTTTGGAATAATGTGCAAAGTAGCTTGGGGAAGTAATTCTTTTAGCCTTTTAGAAGCCTTCAGATTGGCATTATCCTTTTCGCCGCACAGAATTGTTACCGGACAAACAATATCGTTTAATTGCGAAGTAAAATCCAATAACCGCATAGAACGGGCCAATTTTATGGTATGGCTTTTCGATAGTCCCATACTTTCAAAACTCTTGTTTGGCATACAGCGGAAAATAAGATTTTGAAAATCTATCAGTAAACTTGGAGCTTTATATTGCGCGCCAATCAAAACCAGAGAAGCTACTTTATCCTCATGCCGAATAGCAAAATCAATCGCGAGAAGCGCTCCCAACGAAAGACCACAGATACAAAGCGGCTCTTTCACATTAGAATACTGCCGTTCTAAATCATCCAAAATCTTAGGGTAGGATATTTCATTCTCTGCGGAAGAAAAAAGCTCTGGGCAATCAACATCGGAAGCTGGAAGCTGTTGGACTACCTCTTTCCAGTCCTGTGCTGTTTGTCCCAAACCATGTAAAAGAACCGTTTTCATTTTTCTGCCCCCTTTCCTATGGTAAAGTAAATAACCTGATCCAAAACACACCAAAGGTATTTCAAAGTTAATCCCAATATTATTTCATGCTCGGTGGTGTCACGGGTAAGTGGTAGAGCTTAGACTTTAAGTTCGCCCATTGATTGGAAAATTGGATTCTCGTAAAAACATCAAGGGCTTAGCGCCCCCGATGTTTTTCCTTTTTCTTTTGTTGTTTCAATTCAAACAGCCTCTTTTTTCTGCCATTTTTTTCTTCCCGGCTTTTAGCTCTACGCAGCTGTTTGCATTGTTCCTGCTGTAGTTTTAGAGCCTGCTGAGATATTGTTCCAATCCCCTTAGTAGACATTTGCTTATGAATTTCGCGCTGAAGTTTCTTCGGATTTTTAGCTTGTTCTTTTACATCAGTTTCTACTGCTGGACTAAACCGCAAGCTGTTATAATACTTCAAAACAAACTCATAAATCTCGTAGTCCTTTGGTTCAGAATCCAAATGTCACTTTGGAAACCGAGAGTTTTCCATCTTCAATTTGCTCAAAAACACCTACCCAAAATGGTTCTTCAAAAAATACTGTCAGTTTACCTATTCTTGTACTCATGACAATCCCTCCTTAATGATTGTGATGAGCAAAGAATGGACAACCCGGAGGGGCAGGTTACTTACCCTGATAAACAGGACGGCCGGGCTACCTACCGGCTCTGGCATATATCATTACATGCGTTGCGTTTTTATCTTTGCTTTTTATAATCAAGCCCCATCGGCTGGATTAACGAAAATCAAAATTTTCTATTGCTTACATTATACTTCACCCCACCATCAAAGTATAGTGTGCTTTTGTAAAAAAGTGAGAAGAACCGATTATAAAGTAGTACGGTTCCTCTCACAATGTCACGGCAATATCTCACCCGACACCCGAAAAAGTCAGTAAAATCAATGCTTCCCGCACGTTTGACCTCCTCTTAGTACACCACATTTTTTGAAAAACCCTGATATGAAAGCAGAACGAGCAATCCCCCATGATGAATTTTGAAAGTAAAAATAAGGAAAAGGGGATGCTCGTGTCAGATGGGGCGGTAAGGCACCATCTGACGTGCTGCAAAGCAGCCTGCGTTCACGAGGAAGCAGCGAAAGCGGATTCCGAGTGTCCTATGCCTTTGCTGAAAATTGAATGAATGCATCTAAATTTGCCGTGATATAATGAAAACATTACGGAGAGTTTTGGTCATGAGAGAACAGAACAATACTGACATTTTACAGTACAGCGAGCCTGCATTTGCAGCAGGAGACTACCTAATTTCAGTAATCAAATTACAGCCTGTTGAGGAAAAGCCGCTTGGAAAATACGGACGGATGAGAAGGGAATTCCTGCGGGAACAGAATCCGATGCTCTTTGATGATCTGGTGCTGACTGAGCAGTTGTTTCCGCATCTGTATGAGGTGCAGGAGATTGCGGAAAACCGAGTGGAAGTGACTATGGCTGGACTGTTTGAAAAGAATCCGGCACCGGATAAGGAAAGGGACGCTATGGCTTGGGTAGGGCATATGAATATGCTGAAAGCGATGGCAGAGGAAGTAGTGGTCAGGGAAGTGATTTATACATAATGTGAAAAAAGAACTAGCTTGGAAACGGGCTGGTTTCTTTAATAGACAAAATTGCCGGTAAATCTTAAAAACAAGGTTTTGGTGCAGAAAATCGAGAAAAATAGACGAAAATATGCCTTGTAAAACGGATTTTTGATTTACAATGGCAGTTTTGGGATTTTGCAAGGAGAATACTGAAAACGGCAAAAACAAAAACACAATATTTTACAAAGAATTGGATTTGTTGCCGGTATTATGGTATACTTATAACGATAGATTTGTGACAGAAAAGGTAATCGCATGAAGAATGTGAGGTAAGTTATGCTTGAAAATAAATTGGGTATTACGGATTCGACGGAATTAGCAAGAGCAGAGGAAAAAATCAGTAAGCAAAAAGCGATTGAAATGTTTGAGAGTGGCTTTTTTGAGAAGTTAGAACCGGGCACTTATAAAAGCCTTGCGATGATTCATCGATATCTCTTTGGTGAAATTTATGATTTTGCCGGTAAATTACGCAAAGTCAATATCTCAAAGGGAAATTTTCGATTTGCTCCGCTGATGTATCTGGATGCGGCACTGCAGAGCATAGACAAAATGCCCCAGTCAACATTTGATGAAATTGTCGAAAAATATGTAGAAATGAATGTGGCTCATCCGTTCAGAGAAGGAAACGGAAGAAGTACAAGAATATGGCTTGATCTGATGCTGAAAAAAGAGATCGGCTATGTGGTTGATTGGAGCAGGGTTGATAAAGAGGATTATCTGCTTGCCATGGAGCGAAGTCCCATCAAAGAAATCGAAATAAAATTCCTTCTAAAGAATGCTCTTACGGACAACGTAAATGATCGAGAAATCTATATGAAGGGCATTGATCACAGTTATTATTATGAAGGTTACTATGTGTTTAAGACGGAAGATTTGACCGAAATGTAAGCGGACAGATTTTTGAACGAAAGTATAAGCAGACTCAGTGTTAGGAAATTGGAGGAAAATGGATGCAGTATCTTTCAGTTGCCGAAACAGCAGAAAAATGGAATATATCGGAACGCAGTGTTCGCAATTACTGTGCCCATGACCGTGTAGAAGGTGCATTTATTACCGGAAAGACATGGAACATACCGGAAAATGCAGAAAAGCCGGAGCGTTCCAATAAGAAAAGAGAAAAGCAGAGGACATTGCTGGATATTCTGCAAGAAGAAAAGAGAGCAGCGTATTCTGGCGGTATCTACCATAAAACCCAGATTGCTTTGACTTATCATTCCAATCGTATGGAGGGAAGCAGACTTACTTATGATCAGACCAGATCTATTTTTGAGACGAATACGATTGGTGTGGAACATGAAATTTTGAATGTGGACGATCTTATCGAGACGGCAAATCATTTCCGGTGTGTTGATATTGTGATTGAAAATGCAAAGACAGCATTGACGGAGAAATGGATCAAAGATCTTCACTTGGTTTTGAAGAATGGAACCAGCGATTCCAGAAAAGATTGGTTTGCAGTGGGTGATTATAAGAAGCTGCCGAATGAAGCTGATAGGATGAAAACAGCACTGTTGGAAGAAGCTGCCGATCAGATGAAAACGCTGCTGGCAGGGTATAACAGAAAAGAAGAAAAGACTTTGGAAGATATTTTGGATTTCCATGTGAAGTTTGAACAGATTCATCCGTTTCAGGATGGTAATGGTCGAGTGGGGAGATTGATTCTGTTTAAGGAATGCCTGAAATATCATATCGTTCCGTTTATGATTGAAGAGGATAAGAAGCAGTTTTATTATCGTGGACTGAAGGAATGGAAAAACGAGAAGGGATGTCTGACAGATACTTGTCTGAAGGCACAGGAACAATATAAGGCGTATTTGGATTATTTCAAAATTGCTTACTAAAAAAGCGATTTCCAAAGTGTCAAAAGTTCATCCCAAAGTGTCAATTTGATACTTTGGAAATACTTTAAAGGGCAAAATTCGCACTTTGAATTGCACTTTGGAACTTGGTTCCTTATTATGCAAGACAGATTGGAAACAATTACAAAGACCAACAACATACTAATCATTTTACGAATTGTTTTCATAGCTGGTTCCTCCTTTTGCTTATTTTAAGTTGAGCATTTATTAGGTTAGTTTATCCTAACAAAAATGCAACAGAATTTTGAATTTTTTAGCACATACTGCTAATATGTTTTGTTATTTTGTTTACCAGGTTATAAATTTGTGATTTTTCATAAAGATATTGAAATATTTAATATTTTATTGTTGATAGAGGCAGAAATTTTGTGTATAATTTTCTTATCAAGAAGTGGAAAGAGGTGATTACCATGGGCCAGAAAATTCAACCGCAGTTTCCTTACTCATCTAACAAATGAAGGAGGCATTGCAATGAAAAAGTTTCTATCTATTATTCTTTCTTTGACTATGATTTTTTCGCTTTCTTCAACCGCATTTGCTGTTGAAGCCGGTAATAATTACGACCATATAAGTTCTTCACAGGCACAGCCATTTAATCCCTATAGTTCACCTGATAGCTATATCGAATACTTAGAATCATTTGATGGTGCATATAGCGTCTTTTTATCACAATTTAAAGCGCTTACGCTGGAAAAACAACAAAAAGTGCTCGATGTTCTAGAAAACGGTGGGCCGCTAGATGTAAAACTTTCAGCAACGACTGTGAACGATTTTCCACAAACACGAAGCAGCACGTCCCAAAGAAGTGTGAATTATGATGCCGATTTTCAGTTGTTTGGAATAACCTTCGTAACAATTAGATTAGAAGGGCGATTTACGCATTCTGGTTCTATTGTAAAAAGTGTTGAATATAAGAATGCCTATATTGTAAAAAACTGGGTTCCTCTTTCTGGCTTTGAAAGAACCTCCCTCGATGCTTATGTTAGTAATAGAAAATTCTATGCCAGCGCAGCCTTTACAGCGTATGTTGGAGCTAAAATCGGAGATAACATTATAGGTGTCACCCCACGTACATTTTATATCAACTACAACTGTGATGGTACTGGGCAGGGCACCGGAAGCGCATGGTGATCTTATGAAAGTTCTTAAAATAATTGGTATAATACTGTTGGTTTTTATAATCTTGGTTGCGATCATTCTGGCAATAAAACCGCTATAATTGGTTAGGAGAAAAGGGGGTATTACTGATGATAAAAAAGTATTTTAAGAAATTCGTTGGTTTGGCTCTTGCCGCAATAATGATCATAGGAGTATCAGCGCCAGCCTTTGCCGCAGAAACACAAACAGACAGAGAATTGCGAATTGCCTATAAGAATGTTATGTCCTATGCTGCAAGCAACAATATTGATTTGGACATGACATATGATGATTTCCTGTCAAATTACACCGGGCAACCCGTACTATCCTATGAACAATCATATTACTCTGTATTGGTGCCTCCTGCTGTAGGTAATACTCGTTCCAGCAGTTCATCAGGAGGAAGCACATATTACTACAACACAGGATTTTCCTGCCCTTCTCAAGCTACATACAGCAAGTACAATCTTCTTGATGTAGTGAAAAAAGGTGATGTTATTTATGAAGCAAACGGGGGCGGCGGTATAACAGGCCATATAGCAATCGTTGATGGAATTTATACAAAGTCAGACGGTTCAGAGTATATTAGATTGATTGAAGCCATTTCTAATGATCAGGGCGGTGTAACGAGAAGCATCTTAGATGACACTCGTGTTGATGAAAAGTCTGTAACAATCTTAAGGGTTAGCGGAGCAACTTCTGACATCATCAACGAGGCAGTTAAATTCTGCCGGGGAGAAGTTGGCTCCAGTTATAGCCTTGACCTTGCTAAGGATACCAGTTCCAATGAAACAGATTGGTATTGCTCTGAATTAGTATGGGCAGCATATAAAAACCAAGGCATTGATATTGAAGTTGGTGGGTTACATGGAGAACCAGGGATTACACCTCACGATATTGTAGGCAGCTCAAAAACATATACAGTTTCGTATTCTGAGCAATAACCTCATAATGGATGTATAGCAACCGCCTCAATATGTAGGGCGGTTGCTTCTTTATTGTTTTCTCGATTTGATAAACATAAAAACTGTAACAATCAAAAACAATACATAGATTGCGTAAGTAATGCTATTAGGCCATGGAAACGACATCTCAGGATGGTTTAATACAAAAGCTACAAAGCAGATCGCCACTACGACCATTAGGCACCCAATTACAAAAAATATATTCGGATTTTTCATTGCGTTTTCTCCTTCACACTCACTACTATAGAGATCTATGAAGCGCTATTCTAATTGTTTTCTTTGGCTTTTTCTTTCATTATAAACGCTCTCGATCTATAACACAAGCAGATAACAAAATCAATTAAAATTAAATATCCCAACCGCATACCAGCGGTCAAAGCGATCCGTAAACCATAGCAGGATTTACGACTTGTTTGCGTCCATTTGAAGAAAACAGATGCATTGAAGGGTAAGCATGGATACATGGTTTTACCCATCTGGAAATTTCATTTTCGGTTGGGCAAGAAAGAGCAAGCAGGACAAAAATTTTTCACTTGTTGACCACAAACAGCGGGCAGCAAGCCTGCCCTGCGGATTGATAGCAGTAAGAAAGAAAAAAGCCCCGCGAAATGATTCACAGCAGCGGCCAAGAGAAACGGATTGACGAAGCCAGTCCCTGCTGAACCAGGAATTGGTCAGGTAAACCAAATATCTTATTGCGATTGCTTAAAAAAGTGGCAGTAGTCAGTGAATCGCTATACGATTGTTGCGGACAGCAAACATAGGGAGTGTAGCCACACTCCCGGCAAATCCCTGCCCCGGTACACCCTGCCGGGCCGGGGATTTTCTCTTTGGGGAAGTCCCCCAAGCTTCCTGTATGATGGAGGATTCTGTTGTGCTGATTGGATTATATTCGCTTTTCAAAATCGGATATCCTTGATATAATATGCTCAAGAACCAATGTCATACAGGGAGGGAGGGACCTATGAAACAACCGGATAAAAAACAACGTTTTAATGGTATGGCTGCGATTGGGATGGGGTTTGGCCTGATGTTCGGGATTTTGTTGGAGAACCTCCCGCTGGGCCTTTTGGTGGGAGCGGCACTGGCTGGCTTCGGAAACATGACAACTCAAAGGTAGGTGGATGGTTATGAACGGACAGATGTATCAGATATGCTCAATTGTGGCAGCCGCCAGAAGGGCATTGAAAAAACGCAGTTCTATTTGTTACATACCAGCAAACTATGAGAACAGTTCACAATTTCTGTGTTTGACTAGGAATGGAGCCGCACCATATACCGCTCCCCATGTATCACAATGGTATGAACATCTCAAAGAGCAAAATTTGACAGACATTCAACTCTATTGTCCCACTTCTGTTAGAGATCGAGGCTTGTTAGGTTTTTCCAATACGACCCAGGCAAGTATGGTGTGTTTTTTTAAGGGGGATCGGGTGACCTATTTTATTTCTGATTGGAAATTTGATTCTAAAGATCGAAAGTGGAATGTCATTTACACGGAACATCCATGGAACGATCCTCCGCAGGCATGGCCACGTTTTGAAAATAATACGCAATCTTTCCGAAGTGTATTGCACGATATCCAGGACTTGGCTCTCCGGCTTGGATTTGAAAACTTTGCAAACATCTTTTATCAAGCGGGCACTATTTTGGACGGCAGCAAGGAGTATCCCGGTGAAGCATACGGCCTTGTACTGCCACCACTACCGGAATATAACTTGCGTGTGTTTGAGGCAGCAAGCCGAGCTGATGTATTTGGAGCTATGGGCTCATGGAATGATTCTCCTCCATGGATGGCGCACAAAAAAGGGTTGGAGCAGGAATATGAAACGCTTTCTGCGGAACTGTTGAGAAATATCCGGCTTGGATTATTGTATGCCATCAATGAATGGTAGATCGGCTGCTCTATGTGGCAACTTGCTTGTTTGGAGAATTTAGCTTGTCAAAATAAGGCTTATAGATTAGGCTGTATGAGGTGAGACGATGTATACGAACAGCCGAGAGAACGAAGTCCGGTTGCTGAAACGGTTGTGGGCAGGGCTTCCAACCATATGTCCCAAATGCCGCCAAGCGGAATTGGAACATCTTCATAAGAAAGCAAAAAAGCGTAATGTGGATTGGAAGTGCCCTGCCTGCGGAGAAATCTACCGCACCATAAACATGCTCAGTGAGCTGCCGGATTCTTAAATTTCTGTATGACCTTGGACTTATCATGATTTTCTCTATTTTCTTTTTGCCGCGCGTTATTCCTTTGGAGCAAGTTGGAGTGAAGTATTGGATTGCAGATGTGATCACTGCCGTCTGCATCGGTATACTGAAAAGGAACGAACTTAAGATTAGAGCAATGGGGGCAGCCATACATGGCGCCGCCGAAAGAAGGATCACCACAGTTGATGACCTTTCCGATGTTTTCCATGACAACAGGTCTGGGTTTTATATCGTATTCGATTATTTCATAATAATCTCTAAGAATCTTCTGTATCACATTCATAAGACTATTATGGAACAAAATGATGTAAAAAGGAACCTCCAATTCTCTACATGTATCCATCAGTTTGTAATTTTCAATACCATACTTACCAGTCCTTCTCATATAAATGACCATAGAGGACGGTATTCTTTCTTGCGTAGTGCTGATATAAAACCTCAAAATCATTTCTCCAATCTATAAAGTACATCAATGTCTAAACAAACCCCTCTTTTTGATATGGCGGATATTGCCTGCCGAAAGATACGAAACAGCAAATTCTGCCCGGCTAAATTCATCGACAAGTGTCCAGAGAGTTTCTTGACAAAGGGGTTTAATGATTATAGAATAATGGCGAAAAAGAGAGATAGGAATACAGGAGGAGGACGGATACTGTGGGAGTATAGATGACAGGCATTGACCATACCATAGCGGAGATTGATGTCAGGGCGGTGTTTTTATTTACAAAAAAGATACCGTGATTACTTCGTTTTCCGTGAAGGAACGGGAGGCGGTGACGCATTTGTTTCAACTGGCAGGGGGATTGACATCGCGGATTCTGAGAGAAGAGGTCATGCAGAGTGATTTCGGGCGGCGTCAACAGTTCTGTCAGGGCGTTTGGCTCGGTGGGAGAGGCTCCGGCGGAAGACTGATATTGGGGATTATGAGAAATACTTGGTTTGATGTGTGGATAGAGCGGAACTGCAAAGCGAGAGGTGATCGAGGTGTACAGAATATTAATTGTGGATGATGAAAGAAATGAACGTACTGGAATAGAAAAATTAATCAGAAGGTATCAGTTCAATTTAGAAATTGTTCAGGCGTCAGACGGACGGGAAGCATTGGAGAAATTTGAGCAGAACAGAGTGGATATTCTTCTTACCGATATAAAGATGCCATTGATGTCAGGCATTGAGTTGATCAAAGAAGTGCATAAGAGAGGCTGGGATCCTATTTGCATTATTTACAGTGCTTATGGGGAATTTGAGTATGCACAGAATGCCATAGCGCTTGGCGTGATGCAGTATCTTCTTAAACCGATAAAAATGCAGGAATTTCAGAAGTTATTTGAACACGTCGTTTCCCTGTGTGAAGAGAAAGAACGTCAGAAGGCAGAGAGTGAAGCGTTAAAAATTAAATTGAGAAATGTGGAAAATGATAAGATGTATCGCCAGCTGCTGAAATACCTTGAGTCTGAATCAAACAAACTATCGGAAGACGCAGAGGAGCTGTTTGCGAAGGAAGCATTGGTGCCGGTCATTTTATCCAGCTATTCCTATCTATTTTCCAAGTATTGGGAGAATTATGAGGAGGATATTAATAAGATATTTGAAAATAAACCGGTGATCATCAATAAGGACGATACACAAACACTGGTTTTGGCCGGATGCGGCAAACTTGCCTCGCAAAGGAAAAGAGAAGAGGTCTGTGAGAGACTAATCCAAATGTCAAGAGATAACTTCCAGTCGGAAATTTTTATCGTTATGGGTACGAAGTGCAGCAACATGGCGCAATTGAAAACACAGTATGAGATCATGCGGGAGCAATTGGATTACCAGTTTTTTATTACAGAAAGCACGTATTTCCTGATAGAAGAAAGCGGATTTGTGAAAAAAGAAAGTGATATGCTCTCCATTTACTTTAAAAAAATTCTGACCTGTGCAAAACTTAAGGACTTTCAGGGGATAAAACGTGAATTTGAAAAAGCGTTTGAATATGTGGAAAAGAATGTGGGATTCAGTTCGGTTTATATCAAATATAATTTTTCGGAAGTGATTAAGCAGTGCTGTGAAATCCTGCACAGAGGAGAACGGCTTATGGAGGTAGTGGAAGATATCTATGGCTCCCGTTCGATCACGCAGGTGGAACAGGCTGTATCTCATCTGATTGACGTGCTGGCAAAGGACGAAAGTAGCCAGAATGAGGAAAATCGTGTTGTGCTCATGGCGAAAGCATATATCCATGAGCATTTCCAGGACTGTACATTGAGTGTTTCCTCGATAGCGGACGAGTTGGGAATCTCATCGGCATATTTGAGTACTCAGTTTAAGGCGGAGACGGGCCAGCAGCTGGTAAAATATATTTCCTGGTATCGGATTGAACGGGCCAGGGATATGTTGACCACGACAAATGTCAAGGTAGGAGATGTGGCAAAGAAAGTGGGGTACTTAAATACCTCTTATTTTATATCTCTGTTTCGAAATAATATGGGATGCAGTCCGGCAAAGTACAGGGAAAGAGTGTTCAAGGATGAAGGCTGAGAGAAAAAGATCATTTTTAGAACAGCTGAGAACAGCATTTGTCATTGTAATTATGATACCGGTACTCTGTCTTGGCGGATTTATCTTTTATTCGTCCCACAGATATATAAAAGAGCAGCGTTTGATGGAGAGTTCTAACCTGGTGATACAAAACCAGACAGATTTAAATAACTGGGCCAAACAGTGTGAAAGTTCGCTTCGTTATCTTGCGGGCAATTTTGCACTTCAGGAATTCCTCAAGATGGATGTAAATCAGTATATAGAGGTTAATAAGGCGATCAAAAATGTAAATCCCCTTCTGTATAATGTTATTCTGACAAATCGGTATTATAAAAACATTTCAGTATATACAGATAAAGAGTACCATATTGATACAAGTCTGATCAAGAATTCGAGAGCGGTAATGAATGAAGAGTGGTATCAGGAAATCATGAATACTACAGGGATATATTGGTGGAGCAGCGGTGGAGAGATGTACATCGGACGCAAAATCGTTACAGCATATCCGGTGAGTACAATTGGAATTGTTGTGGCTCAATTGAAAAAGGAGACATTTGAAAATAGTTTTCAGATGTTTCAGCAGATTCCTGTCAAAATTGAGCTAAAGGATAAAGATACTGTGATTTACCAGTATGGGAACGAGAATGACAATGATTCATGGGGATTCCGGCAGAACCGGGCATTGGCAGATACAGGGTGGGAGATTTCCTATAAAGTAGATAAAAAATATTTCAGTAAGAACGTGTTTGTCAGTTTAGGAATGCCGATGCTTATCATATGCCTGGTGCTTTTCCTGGCCTGGTTCTGCATCCGTATTTTAACCAGATATTTGATGAGAGATTTGTCTGTCCTGATGGAGGAAGTCAATGAAGTGCAGAATGGAAATTTTGATGTGGAAATCCAGTCTTCCGCGACAGAAGAAATTTATGTGCTGACACAGAGTATTCAGGGTATGCTGGGAAAGATTAAACAGTTAATCCGTCAGGTATACGCAAAAGAGATAGAGCGTCAGGACCTGGAATTGAATCTGCTGCAGGCGAAAATCAGCCCTCATTTTCTTTACAATAATCTGTCTGCAATTAACTGGCTTGCAATAGACTGCGGGGAAGAGAAAATCTCGGAGATCACCACAGAGATGGCGACGTTTTATAGAACCGCTTTGAACAAGGGAAATAACATTGACCGCCTTTCTGTAGAAATAACCAATATTAAATCTTACGTCAATCTTCAATTGATTGCACACGAGAATGAATTTGATGTGGAGTATGATATTGACGAAAGCCTGTTGGAATGTGTCGTGCCAATTTTTATTCTGCAGCCACTGGTTGAAAATGCTATTGAGCATGGTATTGAAGAATTGGAGGATATCAGGGGACGGATCAAAATCAGTGCGAGACAGGAAGAAGGCTGTATGTATCTGGAAGTGCATGATAACGGCAGGTCCCTGTATGAAAAGATAGGGGCTGGGGCGATGAGGCCGGAGAACTACGGATATGGAACCCAGAATGTACATAAGCGCATTCGGCTCTTATACGGTCAGCAGTGCGGCCTTACGATTACAGCGGATAAAACAGGAACGACCTCTATCATTAATCTGAATATGAAAGATTTGAGAAAACAGATTAGCTGACAGGCTTAAAGGGCTTACAAAGCGTATGAAACGAAGCGCTGTAAGCCCTTTTCACTTTCTGAAAATTACGCCGAGTTAATAAAAACGGTATAGAGTTAAGATTATTTGGATAGGAATGACAGGATAAAATCTATAAAATATAAGTATCAAAATAAGTTATCTTATTTCGAAAGGAGAAGAGATTATGAAAAAGAAAGTGATGAGCGTACTCTTAAGTACCGCTATGGCTGCGGCACTTATGGCTGGGTGCGGCAGCAGCGCCGGCAAGAAATCTTCCGCCGCCGGAGAAGAGAAAAGCGCTAAGGGCAGCAAGACTGTCACAATGATGTGCTGGTATGCAGAGGATGACATGCAGAGGGTAATAGACGCGATTAACGAACAGCTTGGCGGCGAATATCAGGTGGAATATACATATATTGCAAATTCCGATTACAATAATGTGTTGAGTACTCAGCTGGCTGCGGGCGAAGGCCCTGATGTTATAGCGGATGGCGCAAATTTTCCAGCGAGAATCAAAGCCGGGAATATTAAGGACATTACGGGAACTGGGTTGACAGACGGCTTCAGTAAGGAAGGACTTGCATTATGCACAATGGATGATAAGAACTATGGCATTCCCTGTTATGGCTGGTTTGCAGGTGTCTTTTATAATGCAGAGCTCTTTAAACAGTGCGGCATTACGGAAACACCGAAAACATATGACGAGTTTCTGGACACATGTAAAAAGCTGAGCAGCAACGGGGTGAAGCCTCTGGCGTTGGGGCTTGCGGACGGCGATAACGGCTTACACTCTGTCTGTGGATTCCTGGAGAGCAATTTCTATGAGACTTCCGAAGAGGGAAAAGAATTCGATACAAAGTTTGCAAAAGGCGAAAAGACAATGGCCGGAACTCTGAATGATTCTATAGAAAAATGGATGCAGATGGTCGATGAAGGTTATATCACTCCGGAAATGGTTGGTATTTCGGGCAATCAGGCAAAAGATGAGTTTATGGCCGGAAAAGCGGGCATGTATTACAGCGGTCCATGGGAATATGAGAATTTTAAGAACGCAGGACTGCCCTTTGGTGTTATGCCATTTTTAGGGCCGGATGCAGATAACGCCTATTTGATTGGCGGACCAGCGGCAAGCTGGGGAATTAATGTCAATACAAAAAATGAAGAAGGTGCTGAGAAAGTGATGGAAGCGCTTGCAAGCGTAGAGGTGCAGCAAGCATTCATTGATGAAAACCCTGGAAGCAGCAGTTATCGGGAAGGCGTTACCATTGGTTTGCCAGAAGAATATGCGGATGTGGAGGCAGTTCTGAATGCCGGGAAAATCGCCTGTTGCTGGGACAGATGGGGTGTTAATATGCCATCGCAGTCCTTGGTTGACGAATTCAATGCTCAGGTACAGGGATTGGTGTCGGGTGAATTATCAGTGGAGGATTTCTTAAAAGCACTGGACAGCAAAGCTGATTCTATCCGGTACGAATAAAACAGGAATCTAGTAGGAGGGAGTGATTAGCTCCCTCACTCGTTAGAAACGTGCGCCGTCAGGCACGCTAATCAGAATATTAAGGAGAGGAAGTATGAGCACAAATTTAAGGAAAAAAAGTGAAATCCCATTTGTGTTGATGGCAATGCCGGCAGTGGCTGTTTTCATCACATTCTTCATTTTACCGTTGGTTTTTACGATTCGATACAGCTTTTACAACTGGACCAATTTTTCACCGGATGTTTTTTTTGTAGGATTAAATAATTATAAAAAACTGTTTTCAGATATCACCATCATTGGAGGAATTAAGAATTCCCTGACGTATGCATTTTTTACTGTCTTACTGCAGAATCTGATATCGCTTCCGGTTGCAGTTGTTCTTAATTCAAAGTTTAAAGGAAAAAATTTCTTCCGGGCTATCTTTTTCTGTCCGGCGGTGTTAAGCACGCTGGTAGTAGGCTATCTTTGGAAATATATACTTTCAGCCAGTGATTTTGGGTTTGTCAATCAGATCTTAAATCGGTTGGGAGTTGGAACTGTAAATTTCCTTGGCAATGGAAAACTGGCACTTGCCTCCATTATATTTACACAGGTATGGCAGTGGTTTGGCTGGTCCATGGTTATTTACCTCGGAAACCTCCAGAGCATCAGCGATGATCTTTATGAGGCCGCGTCGATTGATGGTGCGTCGACTTTGAGAAGGTTCTGGCATATCACAATACCGGGACTCGCTCCTGCGATTAAAATTAATCTGGTGACAGGGATTATCTCAGGCCTGAAGGTATTCGATGTAGTGTTGTCCATGACGAATGGGGGTCCGGCCCATAAAACAGATACGATATTGTCTTTGATGTTTGCCAAGTTCTCAGAGGGTAATTATGGATATGCATCTTCTTTTGGAATTATGTTTTTGATTGTCAGTATGGCATTATCAGCAGTTTTACTTGGACTGTTTGGTAAATGGGAGAGGAGACTGGGACAGTGATTAGGCAGAAAAGAGTACAGCAGGGATTGAAATATGTATCTATGACTATTTTGGCGGTACTGGTATTGGTGCCGATCTACTATTTAATTGTAACGACATTCAAGACATCTGCGGAAGCGACAGCATCCCCGATGGCCTTACCGTCTTCCTTCGATTTAAGTGGTTATGCCAGGGCATTTCAAAAAATGCAGTATCCAAGGGCTCTGATGAACACCGTAATAATCACGGTTTGTTCCTTGATTGGAATTATCATTGTATCGGCCATGTGTGGATATGTGCTGAATCGGAAGGGCAATTTCCGGTTATCTAAGATAACTTTTACATTACTGCTATCAGGGATGCTGTTTCCCTATCAGATGTCGATTCTTGGACTTTACCGACTGATACAGGCGATGGGATTAATGAATCATCTGACTGCGGTTATCCTGATTGACATTGCCTGCAATGTCCCGTTTGCTACATTTATGTTCCGTAGCTTCGTTTCTACAATACCGGCGGAACTGGAGGAAGCGGCCAGAATTGACGGCGCGGGAACCTTCCGAACCTTCTGGATGATTACATTTCCGTTAATGAAGCCAATTGTAGCTACAGTTTCAATCCTGAACGCTTTGACAATCTGGAATGATTTTATAGGACCGCTGTATTTTTTACAGGTCAGAGGGAAAGATGTTTTATTGCAGGAGATTTACCGGAACGTTGGCCAGTTCTCCACAGATTGGACCAGTCTCTTTCAGATGCTGGTGCTAGGCGCGCTTCCGTTGCTGGTGTTCTACTTATTTATGCAGCGTTACATTATCGGTGGCGTTATGAGCGGGTCAATAAAAGGATAAAAGAATAAGCAGGGAGACGGATTAATGAAAAGTGGAAAATCATACTCATTTATTTTACAGGAAAATAAGGAAAGCAGACTGACATTTTTGGGAGCGAAAGAAGATGACTTAGAAATGAACTGGATTGAAGGCAGCAAACCATGGGGGACAACCATCTGCCCTGATGGAATCAAGACGGCTGTGAAACGTGAAATCTTGCCAAACGGGCATTTACAGGAGCGTTTTTGTTTTCAAAATGTATCTGAATTTCCTGTATTTTTTAAGAAAACAGATGTGGGTATATATACCACCTTTAATGACGATTACAGTCAGGCGGACGCATGTATGACTCAACGGTGCCATACACATATTTTCTGCGGCGGAGAAGCGTCCAATGTCATGGCGCTCCGCATGGGAGGACAGGCGCCGCATCTTGGGCTGATGGTGACAGCGGGGAATATAGGCAGTTACAGCGTAGAGCGGGATGAATATGCGTTAAGTAATGACAGGGGAGATTTTATCCTGCATCCGGTACTGGAGCCATTAAAACCCGGGGAAACAGCGGAAATCGTATGGGAACTGTTCTGGTTTGAAAACAGAGGTGATTTTGAAAGGCAGTTGATCGGCGAAGGGAAAATACCGGTGCTAAAGACACGGCAGTGCACTTACTTTCCAGGTGAGAATATTGTCTTTGATGTTTTCTATGGGGCGCATGTGGAATCAGATGATATTTCAGTTTCTTTGAATGAACGGCGTGTGGCATTTCAAAGTGATTGGGATGGGATGGTTACCCGCATACACTGTGGACAGAAGGCAGATTACGAGGGAGAGATCCGGGTATGCGTCAGAGTAGGAGTGAAAGAACTGAATGCGGTATTTTATGTGAGTCCGGAGTTAAGGAGTCTGGTGCGGAGCCGCTGCAGGTTTATTGCAGAAAAACAACAGTATCACGGTGATATTTCAGCGCTGGACGGAGCGTATCTGATCTATGATAACGAGGAAAAGGCGTTGTATTACAGCCATCTGGATGATCATAATGGCGGTCGTGAGAGAATCGGAATGGGAGCTCTTATGGCGCTTTGGCTGCAAAAGGAGGAAGACCCCTGTTTAAGGGAAAGTCTGTCTCAATATGTAACGTATGTGTATAGGGAATTATACGATGAGGAAACGGGAACTGTGTATAACGATATTTCACATAATTTAGACTGGCATCGAAAATATAATTACCCGTGGGCTGCGGTGCTGCAGATCGAAATGTATCATCTGACAAAGGAGACGCGTTATCTGGAGCATGCCTTTCGCACGATGAAACGATACTACCTGGAGGGTGGAGACCGGTTCTATGCGATTGGCCTTCCTGTAAGCGAATTAGCAGCCTTATTGAGCGAAAACCACATGGATGTTCAGTGCGAGTATTTAAAAACCAGTTTTTTCAGACATGCAGATTTTATCCTGGAAAGAGGGACATCCTATCCGCTTCATGAGGTAAATTTTGAACAGAGTATCGTGGCTCCCGGAATAAGCTGTCTTTTGCAGGCCTATCAGCTATCGGGGGAGGAAAGATATCTTGATGAGGCGAAGCGGCAGTTAAGGCTTCTCTATCAGTTTAACGGACAACAGCCGGATTACCATCAGTTTGAGAATTCAATTCGTCACTGGGATGGTTACTGGTTCGGAAAATACCGGATGTTTGGCGATACTTACCCTCATTATTGGAGTGTTTTAACCGGAGTGGATTTTATTCAGTACGAACAGGCTACGGGAGATCATACCTTCCGGGAAACGGCCAGAGCTTCCCTGCGAGGCTGCCTGAATCTATTTGCTGCGGACGGAAGCGCCTCCTGCACAATGGTGTTTCCGCAGACCGTAAATGGAAAAAAAGGAAAATATTATGATCCATGGGCCAATGATCAGGACTGGGCACTGTATTACGCGTTAAAATATGAGTCTGTTATACTGGAAGGCTGCTTATAATATGAATTATAAACTCTTTGGTCGTATTGGCTTATGGTTTATCAATCATGCACAGTTGATTTTTACAACACACGACACCGGACTATTGGATACAACCTTGCCGCTCTAGAGCGTGTTCGGTGCGTTTTGTCTGCTTTAGCTTGTATGAAAAAGCTCGTCTGGCACAAAACAGGAATTACATATGCTCCCATTAATATCCTGTAACGTTATTAAATATGGAATCCGGAACCGTTTCCATTCAAATGCATTTCATGGCTTATTTACGGCCTTATTTGTGAAAACTGCGGTGCAACCGTATGGATGTCACCCCAAACTGTTCACAGCACCAGATCAAGAACGGGGATGTCTTGCTCGCTTATATCGGACTTCTCATCATGGGGAAACCTGCTTATGAGTCCGTCCATGAGTTTGATGACGACCCGGATTTTTACAAATACGCACTTGGCATTGTCAGAAGCATCCCTTCTGAGGAGACGCTGCGCCAGCGGATGGATGAAATTGGCTCATCCATGCGTTCTTATATCCTTGCGTAATTTAAACGGGCATGGTATGAGGGCAGGGATGGGAGTGGTGACCACTATGACAGCACCCGGTATTATGCTCTATACCTGCATGCGGTGTTTTGAAGGCACCCTCCATGCAGGAAAAGTGCGGGCAAATATCACTCTGGCGCTTGCCATTTCCGCTCAAGCTATCAATCAGAAGTGTACGCAGATGCGGAAAACGGAGATCACGGAGAATCCGGCATTTACCTTCCGCACCTTTATGTTGCGGTTGGGGCTCATCGGACCTGAATATAAAAATGTCCGGGAACATCTGCTTGCCAATCTGGAAGGGGATCGGGCATGGAGATACGACCACAGTACCTATGAGTGTTTGAATAGAAATCATCGGGCAGAAGATGTCCGATGAAATTGAAAAGACTATGAGGAAATATCAACCGAACTGGCAGGCGGCAACCCAGAAACGACGCAAAAGCTTCCTGCAGAATTTTGTCCGTTACCTGCTGAACCACGATGTACAGGCGTTCCTGCCCGGATATGACGCACTGCGTACCGCCCAGGTAAATTTCAAGCCGTATATCTTTTCGCGCGGAGAGATAGACGAGCTGTTCTGCCTGTCCGGCTGGATACACCCGAATTATAGACAGCAGCACATCTTTTATCCCGTATTGTTCAGAGTATTATATGGAACCGGAATGCGTATTTCAGAGGCGCTGCGTCTTACCATGGAGGATGTTAACCTCGACGAAAAAGTTATCTGTGTTGTTGACCCAAAGAACCATAAAGACCGGCATCTTCCCATTAGCGGTTCACTGGCAGAGTACTGTTTCTGGTATTGTTCCAAAATCCATCCCGCATGGCACTCCAACTGTTGAGTGCGTATATGGGACATCGTTCCATTTCTGCCACCGGAAGATAACTGTAGCTGACAGCAGAGGCGTTTCCCGGCCTGACGGAAAAGATAGAAAGCATGTATGGGGACATCTTCCCCAAATTTGAGCCGGCAAAGGAGATAAAGATGCCTAGAGTATGACCAGATGTCATTAGTAGAGTATATTGACCCGTTCACAGGCAAGCCGGTAAAGAAACACAAATAAAAAAGACTCTTAAGAGTCCGTAGGAAGTCAAAGCAAACCAGCAAGCTCCTTTTGGGGCTGCGCCGGAAGAAGAAAGCACTGATCATGCCCTTTTAAGGGCAGCTGTAAATGTGGTGCAGTTGGCAGACTTCAGTGCGCCTTCCGGGCGCAAGCAGGCAAAAGCCCCTTATAGGGGCAGAGCAAGCCACTCGCTAAGAGGCTGGTCTTGACTGTGTGTTGGTTCCACTAGCAGAATATGTATCAATCCCGATAGAATGGAGGTCTGTGTTTCAAACGTATCACTTTTCTTGTTTTACGTTTTTTCCCTATCGCAAGCAATCGGTAAATGGTTAGATTTCATTACAGCGCTTCTTCAAAATGATTCTTTGAATATGCTCGAAACACCGTTGCTGTCTGATAAATATAAATATATTTTATAATGCTCACAATGATGCTTCCCACGGCTGAAGCCAATAATACGATGGAACCAAGAGTATAAGAAACAAAGCATACAATAACGCAGCCAAACATAACCAACATGAGACCAATATAGAACTTCCAAAGCGTTTTCCATTTTTCGGACAAAAAATCATCAATGCCTGTAAGAATCAGCGAATGAGTCTTGTATTCATGGTACTCGCTTACCAAATCGATGATTATTCTCAGAAAAATAAGGAGCAATCCGTCAAAAGAAATGATTGCGGCTATGAAGCTGGTTGCAGAGAAAATTAAGCGGAAAATTCCGGCAGTGCGGTACCCCTCTTCTTGTGAGGACAACTGAAGCAAAATCACGCCATATACAACCGAACAAACCATACCTAAAACGGCTCCTAGCGTATAAATGCCTGGCGCAACGCTCATAACATAATTTTGGCTCATAATACCAGCAACTACCGTAGGAATAATCAGCCAGAGTAACACATAGAGCCATTTACTAAAAATGGGCGCACGCTTTGCAATCGATTCTTTTGTGGGATACCCATCCAGGGGTTCCCAAGAATACGTTTGAACCATAAATATCCTCCTTACATCCTCTTAAATTTTTTGCGTTTCAATCATGTATCGTTTTATGCTGTAAAATAAAAAAGAAATTGTGTGAATGCCAACGATAAATTTCAGAAATAAAACGACTAATATAGGGGATCTACACATCCGAGATAGACTTACCGGTTGCGCCTTTTATAAAAACACGAAATTCCTCCAGCGTTCCTCCTGAAATGGTTTTCTTGTCATATAGTTGGGCATGGTTTTTGCTGTATATGAATACAAAGTAGCCGGAACTCTCAGCAAGTCGTTTAATTAAACATTAAATCATACCCGCTGAACTGAAAGCCGTGGGTGTCTTTGATGCCGTTTGCCAAATCGGGAATATAATCCATATCCACATCAAAGACCCGGCTGTGCGTTAAACACCGTACATAATAATGTGCATGGCAGCAATGGCCGAAACGGCCGGCACCTTCGGGCACATGCATTTCCCGGATTTCTCCCGCTTCGGACAGTCGATTCAAATTACGGTATACCGTACCTCGGCTGATATTGGGAGGCACTGCTGATACCGCCTCGTATACTTCGTCTGCGGTTGGATGGCTTTGCATGGTTTGTACTGCTTGCAGTGTCAAGGATCGTTGAATGGTTTTGCGCTTCATAGGATTTGCCTTTTCTTAAATATTGTTTTATTTATTTAGTATTATATCTTATTAAGAACCTTGTTGTTTGTTGTCAACCGCACCGGATATATTTATGTATTCGCAGAGCAGCAACAGACAACAGACTGCCACAAGATATGAAAGAAAAAATTTTGTGAAGCAGCTGCAATGAGGAAACAATCCAGAAAATATATTGTATAGATAAAAGGGATATGATAAAATTATATTAAAGAAAAACGAAGGCTAAGGAGGGGATTCCAATGTACAATGTAGCCTGAAACATGTGGTTATGATGCAAAATTTAAGGTAGAAATAAGTACGCACATTTAAGTGTGATACTAATCCCTCATTCCCATCCTGGATGCCTTGTGCGGCTGGGGAGCGCAAAACCGTGTTTGAATGCAGTTGTGATCCGCCTGATTGGGAACCTTTTCCTTTTTTTATCATCTTAATAAATGGAAACGTCAAGGAGGAGCCTTTGTTATAAAGGAACAACCAATCCCTCTTGTACTGGCCATTGTCCTGCTTGCGGGCTGTACCGGCGAGTCTGTCAATACCCCAGATGGAAAGATGGAGCCAATCCCCAATGTTCCGGGAGAGATCTAGGTAGAGGATTTTTCTGTCATCACCGGCGTTGACCCTTATACTGCCTATGGGGATTTCGCTGTGGAGCTGTTTCGGCAGAGCCGCACCGAAGGGGAGAACACCCTGCTGTCGCCCCTTTTCGTGGCAATGGCTCTTGGTATGACCGCGAATGGGGCCACTGGGGAAACGCTGGATGAATTTGCTGCCCTGTTTGGAATGGATTCGGCCGCTCTCAACGCCCTGCGCGCCCAGATGTTCACTGGCTATCGAAAGCTGGGCGGCTCCACCGAGAGCACTCTGGCCAATTCCCTGTGGTACGACCGGCCATTCGTTTACGGTATTGTGGATATGGAGACGGAAGCGCTGCTGTTCCTCGGCACGGCGGAAAGGCTGGAATAGGAAGACCGTATAATCCTTTTTTGTTGACGGGGTTCTTATGGTGTAAGATGAGGAACATATTCGAGAAATATTAATAAAAACGGCTCACATTGGAAAACAATCCCGGATATTATTGGGCAGATAACGCTTTCAACAATTATATCTCAAACTTCAGGTTACGGATTCACACTTGGTACAATAATTTTTTATAAGTATCTATGGAGGAAGTTGAAATGTCATTGATTTATATGAATGCAAGATGCCGGGAGATACTAAATATCCTTCTGAGTTCAGATTCATATATTACCTTGGCTCAAATCGCCGAAATAATGAAAGTTTCAAAACGAAGTATCTATTATGATATGTGCAGGATTAATGAATGGCTGAACTCCTACGGAATCCCAGAACTGGAGACGGTGCGTAAAAAAGGCATTTTCATCAACGTGGATACCAAAGAACGCATAAATGTAATTGTAGAAGGGGGAGAAGCGGAAGAAAATTATGTGTTTTCCCCTATGGAGCGGATTGGAATTATTATTTGCAGTACGATTTATTCCCCTGAGCCTGTATACATTGACCAGTTGACCGATTACTGCATGGTGAGCCGCAATACGGTTTTTAATGATTTGAGGGTGGTAATGAACCAATTGCAGGACTATGGTTTGAAGCTGGAATATGAGTCTAAGAAAGGCTATACCGTCCAGGGGGACACCCTTAAGCTCCGGGCTATATATTTAAGGAATTTTTATCAGCTAAAGCAATTGTTCCAAAGCGGGCTTTTAAAATTTTTCAATCAGGAGCAAATACTCGATAACCTGTCTATTTTAAAGGAAATTGAAACGGCTTTGCATACAAAATATGTAGATGGGGTTCTACTTTCTATTGCCGCCCTGCTTCCCCTGCTTGGAAGGAAGGGCGCCAATATATATCTCCCGGATTTCCGTCAGAATAAAATAGAGAAGACCAGGGAGTGGGGGCTGGTAGAAAGATATTTTGGCAATTTGGAAACAATAGAAAAGAGTTATCTATGCCTTCATCTGCTGGGAGCGAGAACCATTACAGCTCCCTATGACTTTTTTGAGGAAAGGCCTAATCAGAGCGTTTATGAGCTGACTAAGGCGCTCGTCACAGAATTTGAAAAAATAGCTTGTGTTATATTTGAGAATCGGGAAGAACTGGAGCGGGCGCTTTTCATGCATTTGAACTCCTCTCTGTACAGATTTGAATATGGTATTCAGATTGGAAACAGCCTTTTGGACGATGTCATTAAAGAATATCCCAATATTTTTGAACTGACTAAGTTGGCATGCCGGTATCTGGAACAAATGGTAGGATTGCCTATTTCCGATGATGAGGTGGCTTACCTGGCATTGCATTTTGGCGCCCATCTGCAGATTCCGCAAAAAGAAAAAGATACGTTAAGGATACTTTTAATCTGTGTACATGGAATATCTACAGGGAATATGCTGAAGCGGGAGATACAGAGGCTGCTTCCATATGGGGAGATTGTAGGTGTGATGGCTGCTACGGATTCGGTTAATGTGCAAAAAATCTGTGACTTGGTTATTTCTACAGTAAAAATTAATTGTATTGTGCCAGCTATTGTGGTTCATCCCATATTGACCGACATGGACCGGAAGCTTATATTGAATCACCAACTGATTTCCGGGAAACAAAAAATTCACGAAAGCAATGCGGTATTTAACATTGTAAAAAAGTACATAAAAAAAGAGGATTATGAGGAAGTAAAGGCAGATTTGGAAGCATATTTGGAAGGCTTTATGAAGAAATTAAGCGGCAAATCAGATAAGGAAGGGCTTTTGGCATTTTTGAATCATCAGACTGTGCGGATTGTGGATAAGCAGGTGACTTGGCAGGAGGCAATCCGCCTTGCTGGAGGATGCCTTGTAGAGTCGGGCGATATCGAGAAATGTTTTCTGGAGAATATCATTTCTCATATTTATTATTATGGCCCTTATATGGCTATTACAGATGACGTCATGTTAGCTCATACAAAGCCGGAAGAAGGTGTCAACCATCTTGCGGTATCCATGGCAATTTTTAAAGAGCCTGTTGTATTTTCAGGCTCCCGGACTGTAAGGATTATTTTTGTCCTGGCGGCGGAGGATCAGGAAGGGCACCTGAAAGTACTGAAGGATATAATGAGGATTATTGAAGTATTTTCCCATGTGGAGGAATTGGAGAAAAAAGAGACTGTGGAGGATGCCTTGGACTATTTAAGGAAAATTATTGATACCCGATAACGCGATATAGCCGAAAGGGATGCCGCTAGACACAATAGCAGGCATCTTTTTTTGTGCGGAGCACAAACATTTGCAAATTTGAAAAAACAGTTCTTGGACTTCTGCTTGCAAAAAGGAGCTGCTATACTAAATGCAGAAAAACAAACCGCAAGGAAAAAGGAGAACAAGATATATGTTGAGTGAATTGCTAAATGAGCTGAACATCCGTCTGAATGTGGAATGTAAGAACTGGGAGGACTGCATAAGGAAGTCGGGGGAACCGCTTCTTGAGAGGGGGGACATTACGGAGGCTTACATCCAGGCTGTTATCGACAACGTAAAGACTGCCGGGCCGTACATTGTAATTACCAAAGGCGTGGCTCTGCCTCATGCGACCAATAAGGTGGGCGTGAACCGCACTTCCATGTCCTTTGTGCGATTAGGGACGCCTGTATATTTCGGCAATAAGTCCAATGACCCGGTGAAATATTTGTTTATGCTTGCTACCACGGATACAGGTTCCCATCTGGGAGCCCTTCAGGATCTGACTGAATTCCTGGAGCGGAAAGAATTTATGGCTGTATTGGAAACGGCGAAGGAACCGGCTGACATTATATCATATATCAAACTTTACGCCTCATGAAAGCAGCAAATAATCTGCCTTTGGCAGACAAAATAAAAGAAGGGAGAAAATACTATGCAAACAAAAAAATGCCTGATTATGTGCAGAACAGGAATGGGGAGTTCCATGATGCTGAAAATCAAGGTGGACAAGCTAATTGAAAAAAAGGGCTATCCGCTTGATGTGGCACATGACGCTTTCAGCGGTTTTGCGGGACAGCAGAATGTGGATGTGATCATCACGATGGAAGATCTCATCGATGAATTTAAGAACTCCAAGGCGTATGTCATCGGCGTAAAGGACATCATGGACGTGGATTTTTTAGAGAAAAGTCTCGACAAGTATTTTGCGCAGATAGAAGAATGAAAAGAAAAAATTAAAGGGGGAAATATGTCGTGGCAGTACTACAATTCGTGGTTTATAGTATTTTAGGAGAAGCATCGCTGCTGATTGGCCTGATGGCCCTGGTAGGTTTGCTGATTCAGAAAAAACCGGCAGATAAGGTAATCTCCGGAACCATTAAGACAATCGTAGGCTTTTTGATTTTCGGTATCGGTTCTTCCGCGGCCCAGGGGGCACTGAGCGGATTCCAGGCACTCTTCGTAACCGCGTTCGGACTTGAGGGCGTTACCCCTATTTCCGAGGCAATTACGGCACAGGCACAAACACTGTTCCCAATGGTTATCGCACTTATCATGGTGGGAGGGTTTTTATGCAACCTGATTATCGCAAAGCTTACAAAGTTTAAATTCATCTTCCTGACAGGTGGGCACAGCTTGTTTTTATCCGCGTTGCTGGCAGTTATGCTTAAGGCTTTGGGCCTGTCTGACTGGACTGCAATTATCATCGGTTCCATTATCCATGGCTTTGCCGCGGCCCTCTATCCGGCAGTTGCTCAGAAGTCCATGAGGGCTGTAACAGGAAACAATGAAATTGCAATCGGACATTACTGTACACTGGCTTACGCGCTTTCTGGATGGTTGGGCAGCAAGGTGGGAGATCCCAAGGACAGCACAGAGAACATCAACTTGCCTGGATGGCTTTCCATATTTAAAGACTACATTGTATCTGTATCCTTATCCATCGGCGTGATTTATTATGTGGCGGCAATCGTGGCAGGAAAAACCGCAGTGGAGGCTCTGGCAGGCGGACAACATTGGTTGGTGTGGCCTCTGATACAGACATTAACCTTTACTGGCGGCCTTTATGTTGTTATTACTGGCGTGCGCCTGTTCCTGGGTGAAATCGTCCCTGCGTTTGTGGGTATTACCGAAAAGCTGATTCCCGGCGCGAAGCCGGCTCTGGACTGCCCGGTTGTGTTTCCATACGCGCCAACCGCAACGGTGATCGGATTTATCTCTGCTTACGTAGCAGGATTAATCTGCATGTTCGTGATGGCGGCTATGAAAACGGTCGTTATGATTCCGGTGGCGATTCCATTCTTCTTCATCGGCGCTACCGCGGGTGTATTCGGGAATGCAAGAGGCGGCTGGAAGGGCTGTGTACTCGGAGCATTTGTAACAGGGATTCTGATTTCCGTAGGACCGGCTGTTATTTATGGTATCCTCCAGAGCGTAGGATTGTCCGGTAGCAGTTTCCCTGAGACAGACTTCAACTTGATTGGTATTATATTCAATATCATCGGAAACGTTCTTGGCAAATGGTAGACTATGTTTGGAGGTAAACTAGGGCATGAAAAACGAAAGGCAGTTAAAGCTTATTGCAAATCATAATAGGAAACGGATCGTGGAAATGGTATACCGCGCAGGAGTGGGACACGTTGGCGGCTCCCTTTCCGTCATTGATTTTCTTACGGCAATTTATGAGAATGAAGTGGACTTTACGGAAAAGAGACGGACAAGAGTGGTGCTCTCAAAAGGACATGCGGTTCCGGCCATTTATGCGGAACTGGCGGAGAAGGGCATCGTAGACGAGAGCCTTTTCTCAACTTTCCGTCAAATTAATTCTAAGCTTCAGGGCCATCCTTATATTTGCGATATACCGGAGGTGGATGCCACTACAGGTCTTCTGGGCCAGGGTTTTTCCATAGCTGTTGGTATGGCAGTCGTGAAGAAGAATGAAGGAGATCCCCACAAGGTATACGCGGTTGCCGGAGACGGCGAGATGCAGGAGGGCCAGATATGGGAAGCTTTGATGTCTGCGGCCCATTATAAGCTGGATAACCTGGTGTTTATTCTGGACTATAATAAGCTTTCTTCCAGCCATCCAACCAACGAGGTTATCAGTCTGGAACCCATCGCAGATAAGCTGAAAGCATTTAATTATTACGTTATCGACATCGATGGGCATGACATGGAACAGATTCTTTCTGCTATAGAAAAAGCAAAGGGCGTGAAGGGAATGCCTGTCATGATCATTGCCAACACCGTAAAAGGGAAAGGCGTCAGCTTCATGGAAAACGTTCCGAAATGGCATAGCAGCGGCCTGACCGATGAGGAATACGAGATTGCCATGAGGGATTTGGATAAGAAAGAGGAGGAGCTTGTTCATGCTGTATAATAAGATTACGTTAAGAGAGTTGGTGGGTACCGTATTGGTAGAAGCGGGAACTGAAAATCCGAACATCTATGTGATTGACAGCGACCTTGCGAAGTCTACTACCACAAATAAGTTCCAAGACGTGTTTCCTAGGCGTTTCTTTGAATCGGGGATTGCGGAGCAGAACGCCATGTCCATTGCGGCTGGCATGGCAACCGAGGGCAAGATACCGTTTTATGTAAATTTCGCCATCTTTGTGTCGGGCACCTGCTGGACGCAGCTTCGCCAGATTTGCTATGCAAACTTGAATGTAAAGCTCATTGCGACCCATCCGGGCATGGACGGAAGCTACGATGGAGCCACACACCATGCAAACGAGGACATCGCGCTGATGCGTGTGCTTCCAAACCTCAGGGTACTTTCCCCATCCAATCCAGACGAGCTTCGTCAGGCGGTGAAGCTGGCGATTGAACATCAGGGGCCCGTCTATATCCGATGTGCGAGAGACAGCGTACCTAATATTCCAGCCAAATGTCAGATGGAAATGGGCAAGGCCGTGATAGCGGAGAATTTGGGCGATGATTTTGCCATCATTTACGAGGGTTCCACCGCTGACCTAGCTATGCAGAGTTTTGAAGCATGCAGAAAAAAGGGCCTAAATGGAAAACTTATAAATATCTTTTCTTTAAAGCCTGTGGACAGTGTATGCATCCGCCGCATTGCAGGAGAGGTAAAGAAGCTAGTGACGGTTGAAAACCATTCCGTTATGGGAGGGCTCGGCGGCCTGGTGGCGGAGACCATCTGCGACCTACCGGCACATGCGCCCCTTATGCGCGTAGGTGTGGAGGATGTGTTTACAGAATCCGGAGCCCTTGCGGCTGTAAAGACAAAATACGGGTTGACGGTAGAGAATGTGTTGAAGAAGCTTGAAGCGTAAATGGTATGATTCGAGCGGCAGAAGCCCATTTTCTGCGCCGGGGGAATTTGCCCTTTTCCTGCATTATAAGGTGTTAGATGGTATTACAAGGAGTGGGGAGTTACTTGCTGCGAAAGGGCATTTAGAACTCCTAAGCGTGGGGGCGGAGGTTCAAATCCTCTCGCGGACGCCAGCGAACAACGCTGCAAGCCTTTATTTATAAGGGTTTGCAGCTTTTTTTCAGCCGCAGCCTTTCGCCAAAACCATCTACCAGGGTTGGAGGGTTACTTTTTTGTTTATGCGTTGCAATGAATTTTTGGCTAATTGGAAAATTCTGTGATTTTAGAAGCAATGATAAAACCGTTTTTATTTGCTTCTGGCACAAGGTTGAAACTGATTGTGCCAACATTGCTTTCACCCTCAAAATCAATCGTAAATCTTACAGTAATGGAGTGATCGGATTCCTCGTAATCAGCGAACGCATATTGATAATCGGGGAAATCAGAAACGCCGATATAATAGTAACCGTCCTGATAATAACAGGTAGTTTGTCCCTTTTCCATAATATCAAAAGAGGGTTTTGTATCTGGCAGGTCAGTGCCAAATATCAGTTTTGCATAGGCTTCTGCTTCTTGCAGGCTTACTTTGACTACCGTTTCATCAAATCCTAAATCTTCACGATGTACCTGCTCTGTTTCTGAACCTTCTAATGCGCCTGTGTAAGAATAAAACAGAAAATTACGCCAAAAAGCTTCGTCCTTTGTTGTCTGGGAATCAAAATCATTCAATGTTTTGCACATCTGCATCAGAAAAGCTTTTCCTTGCTCGGTAAGTTCAAAGGCTTCCTCTGTCTGCGGCTGTGCTTCCAGCACATTATTTGCAGAAGCAGGTGCTTCTATTTCCGTTGTGTCCGCTGTAATTTCAGGAGCTGCATTACTGCATTCTGATGTTTCATTATTTTTATCTGCTTTGCAAGCGGTCAGGCACAATACCATGATCATGAATATTAACAAGCAGGTTTTTCTCATTTTCCGTTTCTCCTTAAATATGAATTTGTTGCCAGATTCATTATATACTTCTAACCAGGAGAATGGAATAGGTTTCTTGAAAAACGGGCGGGCTGAAAACAGCACCGCACAAGGTGCTATCAGGAGGCAAGTGCTGCGCAGGGGTAGGGAAGCGCTTTAGAACTTTATGTATAGTCGTTTTAGTGATATAATAAACAAGACATATAGTTGGCGTGTTTGGCATGGTATGATAATAAAGACACGAGGTGTATCATGAAAATAGATAGAATGATTGGAATACTTTCCGTATTGCTGCAGTATGAAAAAGTCACTGCTCCGGAACTGGCAAAAATGTTCGAAGTATCGCGAAGAACGATTAGCAGAGATATTGAGGCTCTTTGTAAAGCCGGAATACCAGTTTTTACTTCACAGGGTTCTGGCGGTGGTATTAGAATTATGGATGGTTATCGTATGGATCGTACACTTCTTACGTCAAAAGATATGCAGATGATTTTGGCAGGACTCAGGAGCCTTGATAGTGTAAGCGGAAGCAGCTATTATAGGCAGATCATGGAAAAACTCCAGGCAGGAGCATCTGATTTTGTCAGTGGAAGAGATTCTATTCTAATTGATCTATCATCGTGGTATAAAGAAGCTCTTGCTCCCAAGATCGAATTGATTCAAGATGCAATTGAGGAAAGAAAGCTTTTATCATTTGATTATTATGCTCCAAAAGGAGAGAGTAAAAGAAACATTGAACCGTACTACCTGGTGTTTAAATGGTCTTCCTGGTATGTATGGGGATGGTGCACAGAAAAAAAGGATTTTAGAATGTTTAAGTTAAACCGGATGGATATGCCAATTAAAAACAGCACGGTTTTTGCAGCAAGAGAAGTTCCTCTTCCTGATTTGTCAACAGAGAAAATGTTTCCTTTTAAGATTAAGGTAAAGGCAATATTTCCACAAGAGTCAAAATGGAGATTGGTAGAAGAATTTGGTGTAGATTGTTTTACCGTGAATGAAGATGGGACGCTTTTGTTTTCGGCAGGTTATACAGATATGGAAAACCTGCTATGCTGGCTTCTTACGTTTGGAGATAAGGTGGAAGTTTTGGAGCCGATAGAAGCGAAAGATGAAATAATTCGTATCGCTAAAAGCATTTTGCACAGATACGAGAAATGAATTATTAAAAGTAAAAAACAATGTGTTGCAAAAAATCAAGTTTAAAGTATCGTGAGATTTATTTATCAGGTGCAAGGCGTGTTGCACCGGTAAGACAAAAGACATTAATCAGACATCCAATTAGGAAAGGGGATGACTAAATGGCAACGTCAAAGGAATATCATGATTATATTTTGGAAAATTTACAAACAGTTGGAGCTGTTTCTACCAGAAAAATGATGGGAGAATATCTGGTTTATTTTCAAAACAAGCTTGTGGGAGTTATTTGTGATAACTGTCTTTTTCTTAAGCCAACAGAAACGGTACTGGAGTATATGCCTGATGCAGACAGAGCATATCCGTATGAAGGCTCGAAATCTCTTATGGTTGTAGTAGATAATGTTGAGGAAACGGATCTTATGTCTGAGGTGCTGCGCAAGATGTACCGTGAGCTGCCGGAAGTCAAGAAGAAAGCAAGAAAAGGAAAACTTGAAAGGCAAAAGGAGTGATGTAATGGAATTGATAAAAATAACGCATGATAATCTTGAACAAGAGCATATCTGCTGTGCCATAGCTAACAATAAAGATATACGGGTTCTGTCAAAAAAGAATTGGTTAAGAGATAGATTTGATGAGGGACTTGTATTTTTAAAATGCAATGTCCGTGGAAAATGTTTTATAGAGTATATTCCTGCCGAATATGCTTGGACACCGATTAAGGCAGAAGGATATATGTATATTGATTGTTTGTGGGTATCGGGACAATTCAAAGGTCTTGGATACTCAAATCTGTTGTTGAATAGATGTATTGAGGATTGTAAAGCGAAAGGGAAAAAAGGGCTTGTCATTTTATCTTCAAAAAA
Source organism: Clostridium porci (assembly GCF_009696375.1). Lineage (GTDB taxonomy): Bacteria > Bacillota > Clostridia > Lachnospirales > Lachnospiraceae > Enterocloster > Enterocloster porci. Next base: position 188,769 of record NZ_VUMD01000004.1, on the reverse strand, counting down.
GAAAACGAGTTTTCTTTCTGATCCAAAATACATGAGATATAAGGGATTTGAAACGGCTGATACAGCAGATCCTTATTTTGAGCTGATGTATTTGCCTTTTGATATAAATGCAGACAAACCCCGCTTCAAGGGCTGTGTGCAGGAACATAGGGATTTGACAAAGGGCTTTACACTATATTATACAAGTCAATGCCCATTTACAGCGAAGTATGTTCCGTTGCTTGAAAATATTGCAAAGATACGAGATGCCGCTTTTCAAGCGGTCCATATTCAGACTAAATCAGAAGCACAGAACGCTCCTACCCCTTTTACAACATTTTCTTTATTTTATGATGGTCAATTTATAACACACGAAATATTGTCAGAAAAGAAATTTGAAAAAATTCTTATAAGTAAGGGATTGTAGGAATCTTAAATCAAAAAATAACCATATGGCAACCGGAGGATGCTGTGCCTCATTGCCTGGTGTGTAAATGGCTGCTTGTTCAGCGGGCCTTGTGCTCAGGCGCTCCTATGGGGAGAGGGGAGAAATCGCCTTGAGGTTTTTCTTACCCACTGGAGCCGTACTGGCTTAGGGAAGCTTGCCCGGACTGAGCTTCAGCCTCAGAAGGAGTAGCAGGGACTACAGGGTCCTTGGTCTGGTAGCGGCGGGTCCATTCCTTGGTGCCTTCCACCTTGTAGGTTTCGCAGCGGTTTAAGCTCAGAAACTTCACTAGTTCATAGCAACTGACCCAGATTTCGTTGTTGCTGTCCTTCTGCGATTCATCAAAAATAAGCTCCAGGCCGAAGTGAAGGTGAGGTTCGTCGATGTTGTTGGTATTTTCCTTGGAGCTGTAGCCGGTGCGCCCCAGGTAGCCGATCACATCTCCTGCCTGGACGATGGAGCCTTCCTTCAGATTGGACTGGTAAGGATAGTTCTTGCGAAGATGGGCGTAGTAGTAATACCGTTTGCGGTCAAAGCTGCGGATACCCAGTCTCCAGCCGCCATACTGGTTCCAGCCTATGGCTTCTACAAAGCCGGATTCTACTGCGATTACTGGGGTTCCCACCTGCCCCATAAGATCGTGGCCTAAATGCTGACGCTTAAAGCCGTAGCTTCTGGCTACGCCGAAATCATCAAAATCGCTGTAGGGAAAGCCCTTGGCAATGGGAGAGAAGGCTTTCAGTCCGTACTTAGTCACCCAGACGGTGGCGGGACCTCCCTGTGCACTTCCTGTAATCCCTGAGGGAAGGTAGGAGGCGGGGGCTTCGCTGGCCGGGATCTCCGCCTGAAATTCTCCAACCATACCATCCAGCACAGCTCCGTATGCATCTCTATAGTAGCTGTAATGTTTCATATCCTTGGTCAGATCCTCCACAGTGGCTCCGTCTTTTAGCTGACGGGCCAGAGCGTCCATATGCTCCGGCTTGTATTTGCTGAAATCCCCTCCGTATTTAGTACCCAGATAGGCAAGAAGATCCACCCAGTTTAAATGGACGTTTTCACGGCAGGTATCCACATCAAAGCGGAAGGCCTGGTTCATGGCCTCGCTGGTGACTCCAAAGTCCACCCATTTAATATAATCATTTTTAGTTTCCCCATTTTTTTCATGCTCCCCCTTTAGGGGATTGATACCTTCTGCAATCTGGGAGGCTCGGCTCATGACAGCCTGACCGGAGTTGGTTCTGAGAAGAAAAAGACTTAGGCAGAGTATGCTTAAGACAAGCATTTCCACGAAAATCAAGGCTTTTGAACGGATTTGTAAATTTTGTTGGAGTAATTTGAAGCGTTTCATTCGGCGGCACCTCCTGCTTACCCATCCCATAAAATATAGGCTCTAGGATTATCATATGAATGACTTGTTAAGAATATGATCATAGTCCGGGGAAGGAAGCCCTCGAAGGAATAAGAATGAGGCGTTAAAGGATGGGGATTTAGATAAACTATCGTAAGAACTGGTTGACTTTTTAAATAATAACGATTATTATTATTGACATATAAGTCAGGGAGCTGACTGCTCCATCATAAGGGATCGAAAAAAGGCTTGTACAGATAATGGCAGGTATATGAGCAGCGTATCCCTAGGACAGGTGATGGAACCAGATCGAGAACAGACGCACGCGAGGCGGAGGGAAGGAGCCGTTTGCCGGAGCGTTTGGTATATGGGAAAGCAGGTGAGATTATATGGTAATGAACAGGCAGACGGAAGGACGAATAAGGGAGAGGCTGGTGGATGGTTATGTCGGAACCTATTACTCCCGGCAGAGCAGAGGAATCTATCGCTTTTCCTTTGACCCAGTAAACGGCAGGATTACAGAGCCAGAATTATTCTATGAGGCCCCCAATGCAAAATGGGTCTGCTATCATGGTGATTCTATGGTTTTTCCTATAGAGAAGGACGAGGGAGCAGGCGCTTGCTTTTTGAAATTAAGAGATGGTGAGGTGATTCAGTCAGAGGAAATACTGAAAGAGAGACAGACGCCCTGTTATATACTTCAGGATGGGGATAACGTGTATACGGCTAACTACCATGAGGGGAATGTGATGATATATCATCTGGATAAGGGAAAGCCCTCTCTGGTAATGCGGATTGAAAATGGGGCGCGAGCCGGCTGCCACCAGATTTTATTGCATGAAGCATACCTCTTAGTTCCCTGCCTTGAGCAGAACCGGATAAGAATGTTTGATAGGGAGGATGGGTACCGTCCGGCGGACGACCTTGTATTTCCTGAGGGCAGCGGACCCAGACACGGCGTTTTTAACAGGGATCACAGTAAATTTTATGTGGTAAGCGAGTGGAGCAACCAGCTGTTTGTTTTTCAGGTTCAGGGCGGAGCGTTTACGTTGAGGCAGACGGCTTCTGTTCTTCCGGAGGGCTGGACTGGAAAAAGTGAAGCGGCTGCAGCGGCAATCCGCCTTTCAAAGGACGAGCGGTTTTTATATATTTCCGTGAGAGGGGCGGATATCCTCAGCGTTTTTGACGTAAGTGGAGAGGAGGCGGTTACTATACAGCATGCTTCCTGCAAAGGGGCCCATCCCAGGGATTTTATTTTAAGCGGTAATGAAAAATTCCTGTTGGTGGCAAATCGCTTTCAGGGCGGTATTGCAAGTATTGAGAGAGATAAAAAAACTGGATTATTGAAAGACCTGCGGCATTGGGCGGCCATGCCGGAGTGCGTATCATTGACATTGAGAGATTAAACAGAGGAGGCAGAGTTATGCAGAAAACACAAATAGGAATTATCGGTCTGGCGGTTATGGGAAGGAGCCTTGCTCTTAACATGGCGGATCACGGATTTAAGGTAGGCGGATATAACCGCAGCAGGGAAGTGACGGATGCTGTGGTTAAGGAATATCCCCATGAAAATTTTGTTCCTTTTTATGACTTAGAGGAGCTTGTTAAATCTCAGGAGCGGCCTCGCAAGCTTTTGATTATGGTGAAGGCCGGCAAGCCCGTTGATATGGTTATAGAACAGTTGATTCCTCTTCTGGAGGAAGGGGATATGATTCTGGACGGAGGAAATTCCTTCTTTGAAGACACTAGAAGAAGGGAAACGTATTTAAAAGAAAAGGGGATCTATTATTTCGGTACGGGAGTTTCCGGCGGAGAGAAGGGAGCGCGTTTCGGCCCCTCCATTATGCCAGGAGGAGACAAAGAGGCCTATAAGCATATTGCCCCGGTGCTGGAGGCAATTTCAGCAAAGGCTCAGGGGGAGCCGTGCTGTGCCTATATGGGGACAGACGGAGCAGGACATTATGTAAAAATGGTCCACAACGGTATAGAGTACGCAGATATGCAGCTGATTGCAGAGGCCTACCTGCTGCTTAAATATGCTGGCGGCTTTACAAACAAAGAGCTGGCGGATGTGTTTGAAGCGTGGAATGAGGGTGAGCTAAAAAGCTATCTGATTGGGATAACGGCGGGTATTTTACGTGAAAAGGATGATTTTGAAGCTGGGGAATTGCTGGACTATATTGTGGACAGCGCCGGTCAGAAGGGAACCGGAAGATGGACCAGCCTGGAGTCCTTAAAGCAGGGAGTGAATGTATCCATGATTACCGCGGCCTGCAATGCCAGAATTATGTCAAACCGCGTAGAGGAAAGAAGGGCTGCCAAGGAGCTTTTTGAACATCCGCAGCAGAAGCTGGCAGCGGATAAGGCTGCCTTTGAGGAGAAGGTCAGGAAGGGTCTTTATACTGCTAAGATTGCGGCATATGCGCAGGGCTTCGACCTTCTATCACATGCAGCTTCCGAATATGGGTGGGATTTGAATTATGGTAAGATTGCCTCTATATTCCGCGCAGGCTGCATTATACAGGCTGAATTTTTAGATGATATTACCAAAGCCTTTGGAAAAAATAAAGCTCTTAAGAATTTGATGCTTGACTCATTCTTCAGGGATGGAGTTAACCAGGGACAGGAGAGTCTGAGGTGCATCCTGGGATTGGGAATCCAGAATGGTATCCCTGTGCCGGCTATGAGCCAGGCCATAGCCTATATTGACGCTTTTAGAGGAATGCCGGTGGGAGCGAATCTGATTCAGGCGCAAAGGGATTGCTTTGGGGCTCATACCTATGAACGTACGGATCGGGAAGGAAGCTTCCACCATGACTGGAGGTTTTAGTATGAATAAAGAGCAGATCTTCACAATTTTCGGGGGAACCGGTGATTTGACCTTCAGAAAGCTTCTTCCGGCTCTTTATAACATAGAGGCAGCAGATGACAAGGAGCTCAGCGCCCGGATTGTGGTGGTTGGAAGGAGAGATTATACAAGCGAGTCATACAGAGAAGCGGCCAGGGGCTGGGTGGAGAAATTTGCAAGGCTCCGCTTCCAAAAGGAAACCTATGAAAAATTTGCCGGACGTATTGTATATTACCGCATGGACTTTACTGATGAAAATGCCTATGAGGGGCTGGACAGCTTCTACAAGAAAATGCAGGCAGGAAGCCACATCTTTTACTTTGCCGTTGCCCCCAGGTTTTTCAGCGCCATTGTAAAGGGCCTGAAACGGGTGGAAGGCGCCGGGGAGGGAAAGGTAGTGATTGAAAAGCCCTTCGGAGAGAGCCTGCCGGCTGCAGCCAAGCTTAATGAGTCCATGGAGGCGTTTTTTAAGGCGGATCATATTTACAGGATTGATCATTATCTTGGAAAGGAAATGGTGCGGAATATCCAGATTATCCGCTTTGCTAATCCGATTTTCAGCCATGTATGGGACGCGGAGCATATAGAGTGTATCCAGATTTCTGCAATGGAAGAGGTGGGAGTGGAGACAAGAGGCGGTTATTATGATCACAGCGGCGCGCTAAAGGATATGGTACAGAATCACCTCTTTCAGATTCTGACAATCGTAGCCATGGAGCAGCCCGAAAGTATGGCTGTGGAGGACATGCATCGAGAGCAGATAAAAGTGCTAAAGGCCCTTCGCATACCGGAGGATATTTCGGAGCATATGGTGCTGGGACAGTACGAGGGATACCGTGAGGAGCCGGCGGTAAATGAAAACTCAACTACGGAAACCTATGCTGCCCTGAGGCTTCTGGTAGACAATGACAGATGGAGAGGGATGCCCTTCTATGTCCGCACAGGCAAGAAGCTGGGAACACGGGAGATGCAGGTGGCGATTGTATTCAAGAGCCCTGCGGAGGGAGTGGAGCCAGATATTCTGAATATCAAGATACAGCCGACAGAGGGGGTTTATTTACAGTTTAATATCAAGAAGCCAGGGGAAACGGAGGAGCTTAGCCAGGCAAAAATGGATTTCTGCCAGAACTGCTCCCTGGTGAACCGGATGAATACGCCGGAGGCTTATGAACGCCTGCTGGGGGCCTGCATGAGAGGCGAGCGATCCTGGTTTTCTCAGTGGGATCAGGTTGAGATAAGCTGGAGCTATGTGGATGAGGTCCGGAAGCAATACCGTCAAAAGGGCCTTCCGGCCTATGGATATAGACAAGGCAGCAGCGGACCAGAAGAAGCGGAGAGGCTTCTTAAGAGCTTCGGGCACAGGTGGTTTGAATAAAAGGACTGGATGATAGGCTGGACGGATATAGGCCTTAGGAATTTGAGCCTTGAGAATGAATTAAATTAATGGTATACTTGCTTCTATGGAGTGAATGGAACGGCATAGGAGGAAGGAGTTATATGGAAAATTTTGAGTTTTTTACTCCTACCAGAGTAATATTTGGAAGGAATACCCATCTAAAGGTAGGAACCATTGTAAAGGAATACGGTTTTAAAAAGGCGCTGGTGCATTTCGGAGGCTCCAGCGCTAAGAACAGCGGGCTTTTGGACGCGGTGTGTGACGCACTGAAGGCGGAAGGAATTGAATATGTAACTTTGGGTGGGGTTCAGGCGAATCCCACCTTGGCTATGGCTGAGAAGGGCATCGGCTTGTGCCTGAAGGAAAAGGTAGATTTTATTCTGGCAGTAGGAGGGGGAAGTGTGATGGACTCCTCCAAATGTATTGCGGACGGAGCAGGAAATCCAGAGGCAAATGTGTGGGATTACTTCCTTCATAAGGATGCGCCTGCCAAGGCGCTGCCTGTGGGCGTTGTCCTTACTCTTTCTGCATCAGGCAGCGAGATGAGCGCGTCCTGTGTTATTACCAATGAAAAGACAGGTCTTAAGAGAGGATTTAACAGCGTAACTCACAGACCGCTGTTTTCCATCTGCAACCCAGAGCTGACCTACAGCGTGGGCAGGTTTCAGACCGGCTGCGGTACTGTGGATATTATGGCCCATACCCTGGAGCGGTATTTCAGCAGCTCCAGAGATACGGCGCTTACCGATCGAATTGCAGAGGGATTGCTCAAGTCTGTGATCGAGGCAGGAAAAATAGCCGATATGGAGCCGGATAATTATGAGGCTAGAGCCACGCTGATGTGGGCCGGAAGCCTTTCTCATAACGGACTGACAAGTGCGGGAAGAAGCTTTGTCATGCAGGTGCACCAGCTGGAGCATGAGCTGTCCGGCATGTATCCCCGTATCGCCCATGGAGCGGGACTGTCAGCGCTGTGGCCATCCTGGGCAAGATTTACCTGTCCGGCAGATGTGAACCGTTTTGCCCAGTATGGGGTGAATGTATGGAATTTGGATATGGATTTCCACAATCCTATGAAAACAGCTTTGGCCGGTATCCAGGCTACCGAGGATTTTTATAAGAGCCTAGGCATGCCTGTTACTCTGAAGGAGCTAGAGGTTGAGCCTGATCGCATTGAGGAGATGGCAGAAAAATGTACGAATTTCGGCAAACGTACGCTTCCAGGCATCCGGGAGCTGGGCAAGGCTGAGATGGTTAAAATTTACAGTATGGCTATGGGGTAGGTGATGCGTCCTATCAGATGTAATGGGGGGGGGGGGTGGCATGGGGCCGGCCTGTGTGCTTATTGTGAAAGTGTGAAAGGATGCTTTTCGTAAGGCTTAAAAATATCTATGTCTTTTGTACAGGTAGAACGCCCTGTGGAGAAGTCAATGGCTTGCCTTTGCATACGAAAATATGATTGATTCGGCTTTAAGCCACCTTCTCATCCGGTAGCTTCAAGCCTCCCTTTCCGGCGCCTGCGTCTGCCATGAAAAATTTCTTAGGGTTCTCGATGGCAGAGCAGATATTAAAAATGTGTGAACTGCGCGTTGCAGCGTCCCAATACGTATAGTTCTTCCATGACGTTCCTCTCCCTACTAATCAAAATCAAGCTGCTTTTTGCTTGCTTAAGGATAGGCTGCTTATAGGTTTGGAAAACCTGCAAGCTTATTGAACTGGCATAGGGAAAGCTTATGTTCTGGTTTATATTGACGATTGTTGAAATAATATATGTAAAAAACTGTTGGGGGCTTTTATAAATAGAGGTGTGGTATGAAGGAAATGGAAGAGTTGTATCTATCAATTATCAATCATCTGCCAGACGGAATTTATTTTGTAGATAATGAGCGCAAAATTCATTTTTGGAATAAGGCGGCAGAGAAAATTACAGGCTATTCCGCAGATGAGATCGTGGGAAAGAATTGTCAGAATAGCAGACTGAATCACATTGATCAGAAGGGAAGACCTTTATGTTCGGTTTCCTGTCCTCTGTTTGCAACCCTTTCGGATGGAAAGAATCGCCGGGAGAATATATTTGTGCGCCATAAGAAGGGGTACCGTGTTCCGGTTTCCACCAATATTTTTCCTCTGAGGAAGAATGGAAAAATCATAGGGGCGGTGGAAGTGTTTACCCAGAATTCGCCGGCTGTGTATGAAGATAGCCTGGTGGAGCATCTGGCGGATTTGGCCATGCATGATCCCCTTACGAGACTGCCTAACCGCCGTTATCTGGAAAGCTTTCTGGAGTATAAGATCAGCGAGTACATGCGCTTTGGACGTTTATGCGCAGTTCTTATGGGGGATATTGATAATTTCCGGCATTTTAATAATCATTATGGCCACGAAGCAGGAGATCGGGTTTTGGTAAATATTGCTTCCAGTATTAAGGGGAATATGCGCAGAGATGATTTAATCGGACGATGGGGAGGCGAAGAGTTTGTGGGGATTTACAGCATAAGAAAACCAGAGGACGGGGCTGTAATCGGTGAAAAATTCAGACAGATGGTTTTTCATACAGATCTTCCCTACGGCGAAGCATCCCTTAGAGTTTCCATGTCCATAGGTGTCACGGTTATCTGCGCTCATGATACGCTGGAAACGCTTATGAACCGGGTGGATCATCTTATGTATCAAAGTAAAAAGAAGGGGAAAAACTGTGTAACGGTTGGCTGAACAGCCATGACTTACAGCTTTCTTAAAGTGTTTGTAAATTGGAGAAAATTATGTTACTATAACTAAAATATCAAGTTTTGGTATACGGGAAGGCACAATTAAGGAAAGGGTTGAGCAATGGGCAAGACAGAATTTTTACAGGGACTTAAGACAGAGCTGGAAGGCAGAGTTCCCTATTCAGTGATACAGGAAAATCTTCGGTATTACGACACTTATATATCAGAAGAGACAGCCAAGGGAAAGGATGAGAATGAAGTGATTGACGGCCTGGGAGGGCCTAAGATTATTGCCAGAACCATTGTAGATGCCGCTTTCGACACGGAGGATGGGCCGGATGGCTTTGAGGCCTTTGGAACAGCCCCCTATGAGTCGGAGGAAAGGGCAGGACAAAGCAACAGAAGCAGCCGTACTGCTTATGAGGAGAAACGCAGCCGGAATATTCACTATGTGGACTTTGGTAAATGGTATGTACGGCTCAGTGCAGGACTGATTGTATTTTTTGCCATTTGCTTGGTTATGGCTGTGTTCTTCGGAATTGTGGGACTTGCCGGGTGGATTTTGTCTTATATCTGGCCGGTACTGCTGGTGCTGCTGCTGTTGTGGATGTTTCGGGGGCCAAGACGGTAGGGGACAAATAGAAAATCTGCTTTTACACAGACGGAAGGCTTGTAATGAGATTTAGCTGGTAAGCATTGGAGCTGTTGCACACAGCTCTTTTTTCTTGACAAATATGTGAATTGATTATATACTCTTTGTAACAAACGTAATATTTGTGTAATATTTATGTGATTTAGAGAGAATCAGATACATAGATCAATATCAGGAGAGGGTTCAGTGGATAGAAACGTGTTTGGGACAGGATTATTAAAAATATCGGGCACTTTGTGTCTGGCCATGGGACTGATGCTTTCCAGTCCCGGTGAGAGCCAGGCGGCGGCAGCTCAGGCGGTGGTGCAGACTCGATCCTGCTATGTGGCTAAGATTGAGGCTCCGTCTGTAGATGTGTACACAGCCGCAAGCCAGGGGGCAAACAAGCGGGGCCAGGCAAGACGGGGACAGTCATTTGAGGTTCTGGGCCGGCCGCGTCAGGGCTGGGTGAAGATCCTCATGGAAGGAAAGGAGGGCTATATCCGGACAGTAGGAACGGCTTCCATAGTTGAAAAAACCATGGAAACGGTAGATGAGGCTGTCAAAGTACGCCGTGAGGTAGTGGAATATGCCCTGCAGTTCGTAGGAGGCCGTTATGTCTACGGAGGAACAGATCCCAACAAAGGAGTGGACTGCTCTGGTTTTACCAGATATGTTTTGTCTAAGACAGTATCCATCAACCTGCCCCATTCCTCCGGAGGGCAATCCAGCTATGGCAAAGAAGTTTCTGAGGAAGAGATGCAGCCGGGAGATTTGCTGTTTTACAGCGGCGGAGGCCGAATCAATCACGTAGCTATGTATATCGGAGATGGAAAGGTGGTTCATGCTTCTACAGAGAAGACGGGAATCAAAACCTCTCCATATGATTACCGGGAACCGGTTAAGATTATCAGCCTGTTGTCTTAGGACGGCAGGTTTTTTGATGTCCGTAAAAAACTTAGCCGCTGTTTTAATTCAGACAGTTATACCGCTTGAAGCCAGTGAACATGGATAGATAGGGGAGAAAGTATTAAAAATGTCTAAACTTGTTGACGAAATACGAAAATATGCTATAATACATTTGTAACGAATGTAACAATTATGTAATAATATCATAGGATAATAGACAATATTCGATAGAAACCAAGGGATGGGAGTTTTCGTTCATGAGATTAGCGGTAAAGAACCTGATTAGAATCGGCGCTGTTTGTGGAACGATGGCAGCTATTTATTCGTTCCCCTCTATGGCAGCCATTGGACCTGGATTTACAGAGGGATCCTATGTGGCAACCATTACGGCAGACAGTGTGAATATTAATAAAAGCGGAGACAGCGAAGAGGTGCTTTTGACTGTAAAGGCAGGCAGTGAGTATGAGGTTTTGGACGATTTGGGAAATGGATGGGTAAAAGTCCGCGTAAATGATACGGAAGGCTATCTGCCTGTCAGCGGCAACGCTATGGTAGCCCAGGTGGGCGCGGATGAGATGGCAGAGGTACAGCAGGACGCAGTAGAATCCTCCAATAGCTATAAACGGCAGCAGGTTGTAAATTATGCGTTGCAGTTTGTGGGCGGGAGATATCGATACGGCGGCAGCGATCCCAACACAGGAGTGGATTGCTCTGGCTTTACCAGATACGTTCTTCAGAATTCGGCCGGCATTTCCATGGGCCGTTCCTCAACTGCCCAGTCCCGTCAGGGCGTACCGGTGAGCGCGGATCAGATGCAGCCGGGAGATTTGATTTTCTACGGCGCTGGAAGCAGCATCAATCACGTAGCTATGTACATAGGAAATGGACAAATTGTCCATGCCTCTACAGAGCGTACCGGAATTACAATATCTAACTGGAATTATAGAAATCCCGTTAAGATAGTGAATGTGCTAGGATAGGATTTTCAATCTTTTATAGAATAGGATCTGCTCTTGCGGCAGATCTTATTTATTGCTTGTCTCTATAAAAACGCAGAACTGAAAAGGAGAAGCGCCGGATAGGGGAGCTATCCGGCGCTTACTCAAGGGGAGTATAAATAATTAATAAGGATGAGGTAATATGGTTTAAGGGAAACCATTTTTCCTCATATTATTTATAACTTATTTTTAATAAAAAATCAACTATTTTTTGTGGTTTTAAGAATAATAGGGATATATTTTTGCCATACTAAGACTGTAACCAGAAAAAACGTGTTTTTAGGAGGTAGTGAAAGTGTCTAACAAGAATAACTACAACAATGACATGGAAAACAGCTCAAGAAATTGCAGGAACATGGATCAGCAGAATAACAGCCAGAACCATTCTCAAAACAAGAGCCAGAACAGCTCTAGAAATGACAGTCAGAACAGTTCCCAGAACAACAGCCAGAATCGTTCTCAGAACAGCTCTAACTTCTAATCAAGGTTAGAAAGAAGCTTTGAGGAAGGAGAGAAGCCTGCTTCGCATAATAGGTGAAGCAGGCTTTTTTCGTCAGCCCTTGGGCGGCTTCACCTGTCCTGTTATTCCGCATATATTGGTAGTAGGACACGTCTTGTAAAATGCGGGATATGTGTGGAATAGAAAGGGCAGGTGAGCAAGAGATGACGACATTTCCTATGATTTCTTACAGAGAATTTGACAGATGGCTGGAGCAGGGACAGATAGGCCAGTTGGTGGATTTGCGGGAGCCCTGGATGTATGAGCGGGAGCGGCTTTGGGGAAGTATTAATATCCCCTTTGGAGAGTTGGAGTGCCGGATGCATGAGATCAACAGGGAGTCTACAGTGGTATTCTACTGTGACAGAGGTGCGAAAAGCATGCTGGTGTGCCGGGATTTGTGGAAAATGGGATACAGGGCGGTGGATTTGGCCGGAGGAATGTTGCAATACAAGGGGAAATACATTGACAGAAGTCCACTGCCGGCTTTAGAATAGAAAGGAACTAAAATTTAGCCTTCAGGAGGATAACGGATCGGTGAAGATAATGTTTGCGTCAGATATACATGGCTCCGCTTTCTATTGCAGGAGGATGGTAGAGCGATATAAAAAGTCGGGAGCAAAGCGTCTGGTTTTGCTGGGGGATATTCTATACCATGGTCCCCGCAACGATTTGCCCAGGGACTATGCTCCAAAGGAGGTGATCGCTATGCTGAATCCTCTGAAGCATGAGATATATGCAGTCAGGGGAAATTGTGATACAGAGGTGGATCAGATGGTGCTGGAATTTCCTATAATGGCAGATTACGGAGTCTTAGCCATTGAGGGAAAAATCCTTTATGCTACCCACGGACATGTGTTTAATGAGGAGCATTTGCCTCCGGTGCTTCCGGGAGACATATTGGTTCATGGCCATACCCATCTTTTAAGGGCCGACAGGGTGGATACAGCTGATTGCGGCCCTATCTGTATTTTGAATCCTGGCTCTGTATCGATTCCCAAAGGAGGCAATCCTCCAACATACGGGCTTTTGGAGGACGGGGTATTTACCATTCTGACTTTAGATGGGGAAGCGGTGAAGGAGCTGAAGCTGTAGGAGAGGAAAGGAGCAACTGTTGAACACGTATGAATTAATTGCTCCCTGCCATTTTGGGCTGGAAGCAGTGTTGAAAAAAGAAATATTGGATTTGGGATACGAAATATCTCAGGTGGAGGACGGCCGAGTCACCTTTATAGGGGATGACGAGGCTATTTGTCGTGGGAATGTGTTTCTGCGTACTGCGGAGCGGGTGCTTTTAAAGGCTGGAAGCTTCCATGCAGAAACCTTTGAGGAGCTTTTCCAGGGAACCATGGCGATTGACTGGGAAGCATTTATTCCAGAGGACGGAAAATTCTGGGTTGCCAAGGCTTCCTCTATCAAGAGCCGGCTGTTCAGTCCCTCGGATATTCAGTCTGTTATGAAAAAGGCCATGGTAGAGCGGCTGAAAAAGTATTACGGAATTGCCTGGTTTCCAGAGCATGGAGCCAGTTTTCCCCTTCGTGTGTTTATTTATAAGGACACTGTTACAATCGGGATTGATACCAGTGGGGATTCACTTCATAAGCGGGGCTACCGGATTTTAGCCAGCAAAGCGCCGATTACGGAGACCCTAGCTGCTGCTTTGCTTTTACTGACTCCTTGGAATCGGGATCGGATTCTGGTGGATCCCTTCTGCGGAAGCGGTACCTTTCCTATCGAGGCCGCCATGATAGCGGCCAAAATGGCGCCGGGCATGAATCGCTCCTTTCTGTCGGAGGATTGGAAGCACCTGATAAAACGGAAATGCTGGTATGAGGCCATGGATGAGGCGAATGATCAGATGGATACGGGTGCAAAGGTGGATATCCAGGGATATGATATAGATGGAGCTATTGTGAAGGCCGCAAGACAGAATGCGGCAGCCGCAGGCGTGGATCATATGATTCATTTTCAGCAGCGTCCGGTAAGCGCTTTAAGCCATCCGAAAAAGTATGGCTTTATGATTTCCAACCCTCCTTATGGAGAGCGCATAGAGGAGAAGGAGAACCTTCCCGCTCTGTACAGGGAGATTGGAGAACGCTTCCGAGAGTTGGATGCCTGGTCTATGTATCTTATCACTTCCTATGAGGAAGCGGAGAAATACATTGGGCGGAAGGCGGACAAAAACAGGAAAATATACAATGGCATGTTAAAGACCTATTTCTATCAGTTTATGGGCCCAAAACCGCCGGGACGAAAGTTGGAAAATAAGGGAAATTGAAACGAGGCAATGCTTTATGTTAAATAGGAACAGAAGAAAGAGGTATGCGCTGCTGGCGGCGGTTCTGGCAGCTGCCACATCTCTGAGCGGCTGCGTCAAGGGAGAGGGGAAGGAGAATGAGGGAGCCTTCACAGAGGTGCCGGAAAAGGTGGAGGACGCAGGCGCCCCGCAGGCTCCTGAAGGTATAATGGAAGCTGCGTTTCCTTATACCTGGAACCGGGAGGAGAACAGGGATGCACAGCTTCCCGCGTCTTATGATTACAGAGCCGCAGGCAGGGCGCCCCGGATAGGCAATCAGGGCTCCCTGGGAACCTGCTGGGCCTTTGCCTCTTTAAAAGCGCTTGAATCTTCCCTGCTTCCAGAGGATCAGACCACATTTTCCGTAGACCATATGTCCATTTATAACAGCTTCCTTCTAAGCCAGGATGAGGGCGGTGAGTATCCTATGGCCATGGCTTATCTGCTGAGCTGGCAGGGGCCGGTTCGGGAGTCGGAGGACCCCTATGGGGATGGTTATTCTCCAGAGGGCTTAAAACCTTGCAAGCATGTTCAGGAGATCCAGATCCTTCCCTCCAAGGACTATGAGTCTATCAAGCGGGCTGTGTATTTGAGGGGTGGGGTTCAGAGCGCTCTCTACACATCTATGAAGGATTACCGGAGTGAGTCTGTGTATTATAACAGGGAAACCAATTCCTACTGTTATATAGGAGATGAGAAGCCTAATCATGATTCAGTGATTGTAGGCTGGGATGATAATTATCCGAAGGAGAATTTTAATATGGAGTTGGAGGGAGACGGAGCGTTTTTATGCACTAACAGCTGGGGGGAACAGTTCGGGGAACAGGGATATTTTTATGTATCCTATTATGACAGCAATATCGGTGTGCATAATATTGTATATACTGGTGTGGAGCAGACGGATAATTACGACGCGATTTATCAAAGTGATTTATGCGGCTGGTTAGGCCAGATTGGTTATGGAGAGGAAAGCGTATGGTTTGCCAACGCTTACAGGGCTGGCCCTGGGGAGAAATTGGCTGCTGCCGGATTCTATGCTACAGGGGAGAATACGGAGTATGAGGTGTATGTAGCCAGGCATCTGCCGGAAGCAGGCTCACCGGAGATGGAGGCAGCCTTGAGCAGCCGCAGTCCGGCAGTAAAGGGAAAACTTGAAAATGGAGGCTATTACACGGTTCCTTTGGGCGAAACAATACCATTGGATGAGAATGAAAGGTTTGCTGTTATAATAAAAATAAGCACACCAGGCGCTGCGCATCCCGTAGCGATTGAATTTGATACAGGGGATGGATTCGCCAATGTCGATTTGACGGACGGAGAAGGGTATCTGAGCATTGATGGAGATAGCTGGGAGCATGTGGAGGAGACACAGAAATGCAACGTATGCCTGAAAGCATATACGAAAAACGTAAAATAAGAGGATATGGAAGATGGGACATAGAATAATATTTGCTACAGGAAATGAGGGCAAGATGAGGGAGATACGGCTGCTCTTGGAGGATTTGGGGCTTCCTGTACTATCTATGAGGGAGGCGGGAGCCCAGGTGGAGATTGTGGAGGACGGCAGAACCTTCGGGGAAAATGCGGAGATTAAGGCCAGAGCTGTATGGCAATGTACAGGAGATATTGTGCTGGCAGATGATTCCGGGCTGGTTGTAGATTATATCGGAGGAGAACCGGGTATTTATTCCGCCAGATACATGGGAGAAAATACACCCTATGAATTAAAGAACCGAAATCTCATTGAGCGCCTGAAAGGGGCGGAGGGGAAGGAGCGGAGCGCACGGTTTGTCTGTAATATTGCCGCTATATTGCCGGATGGCCGGGCGCTTCACATGGAGAAAACCATGGAGGGGCTGATTGCCTATGAGCCGGCAGGCGCAGGGGGCTTTGGCTATGATCCGATTCTGTACCTTCCTGAGTTTGGCGTGACTGCAGCGGAGCTTACAATAGAGGAGAAAAATAAAATCAGCCACAGAGGGAAAGCCTTAAAGGCCATGAAAAGGGTTCTTTGGGAGGTACTGAAGGGAAAGGCAGAGAGGACAGAGGATGAAAATATTAATTGTCAGTGATACCCACAGAAGGGATGAAAATCTAAAAGAAGTAATCGCAAGGACAAAGCCTTTGGATATGCTGATTCATTTGGGAGACGCAGAGGGCAGCGAGTCTGAGATTGGAGCCTGGGTTAATGAAGGCTGTGATGTGGAAATGATCTTGGGGAACAACGATTTCTTCTCCTGCCTGGATCGGGAAAAGGACATTATGATAGGAGGGTACCGTGCGCTGCTGACCCATGGACACTATTATAACGTATCGGTAGGAGCGGAGACCCTTAAGCGGGAGGCAAGAGCCAGAGGCTTTGATATAGCTATGTATGGTCATACCCACAGACCCTACTACGAGATAGACAAAAAGGCGGGAGACAAGGATTTGATTGTGCTGAATCCAGGAAGCCTGTCATATCCCCGTCAGGACGGGCATAAACCGTCCTATATGCTGATGGAGCTTGATGACAGTGGAGTGGCCCATTTTACATTGAATTTTCTGTAAGAATAAAAAAGATAAAATTTTTGTTGACAATATGAAGGGCATAGTATATAATAACTTTTGCGTTGTGGGACGGGAGAGGATGACATGTATATTATGTCTGGAACCGGGGTGTGGCTCAGCTTGGCTAGAGTGCCTGGTTTGGGACCAGGAGGCCGCAGGTTCGAATCCTGTCACCCCGATTACAGCTATATATGCAGGTGTAGTTCAATGGTAGAACACTAGCCTTCCAAGCTAGATACGTGGGTTCGATTCCCATCACCTGCTTTAACAGCGAAGTCTGCTGTATGAGTCTGTAGCTCAGCTGGATAGAGCAACGGCCTTCTAAGCCGTGGGTCGGGGGTTCGAATCCCTTCAGGCTCATTTGGGCAACTGCTCAAATACATGTGATTCTTTGCTATGGTGGGTATGGCGAAGTTGGTTATCGCGCCAGATTGTGGCTCTGGAGGCCGAGGGTTCGAATCCCTCTACTCACCCTTCCCGTTAATGGGATTTTTTTTTATCAGAAAATAATACATTGGGCCGTCGCCAAGCGGTAAGGCACAGGACTTTGACTCCTGCATTCGAGGGTTCGAATCCCGCCGGCCCAGCTCATTGGCAGGAGCATTTCATGTTTCCGCCAGATTGTCCAGGAACCTCTATATTGCGGTAGTTTAACAGAGGCTTCAAGACATTTGAGGGGAGCTTTTAGCTCCCCTTCTTGATCGTATGTACGTTAAAGATTTCTTTTGTATGTGTCACTGCTCCATCCTCCTCTTTTTGGGTTTCGCTTCTATTTTTTCCCATTTTTGTAAAGGAATGTAAAAAACCCCCTATAGGTTTGACAAATGATAGTCAGAGATATTAAAATAGACGTGAGTAAGGAATTTGGTATACTGTGTTCTGGAAAATTCGATAAAAGGAGGATGTGAAATGCAGAAAATTTGGATATGCGGAGCGGGTGGAAGAGTAGGCAGACAGATGGCCAGACTGCTGGACAAGAAGCCGGTGGAGCTTCTTTTAACAGACATAGATTCAGTGGATATAACCAACTCAAAAGAGGTGATGGAATATGCCGGCATCAACCGCCCTCATGTGATTGTAAACTGCGCCGGACTGACAGATGTGAGAATGTGCGAGGCAGAGCCGGAGAGGGCTTTTCTGGTCAATGCCTTAGGCCCCAGAAACCTGAGCGTGGCTGCCAGAGTAGTGAAGGCCAGGCTGGTGCAGCTGTCCACAGACGACGTATTTGGAGGCGGAGGGCAGGTTCCATATACCGAGTTTGACTCTCCTTCCCCTGAAACCGTCTATGGAAAATCCAAGCTGGCTGGGGAGAATTTCATCCGGGAGTTTTGCAACCGGCATATTATAATAAGAAGCTCCTGGATATTTGGTGATAAAAGTCTTTATCTGGAAAGCATTTTGAAGCTGGCCTCAGAGGGGAAGACAGTGAAGGCGGCCGTGGATCAGATAGCCTCTCCGACTGGAGCGGCAGGGCTGGCAGAGAAGGTAAAGGAGCTGATGGAATATGGGGAGGACGGCCTTTATCATGTGACTGGTCAGGGCTTCTGTACCAGATATGAGTTTGCAAAAGAAGTGGTGCGGCTTTCTGGCTACAGCGCTAAGGTAGAACCGGTGGAGGCGATTCGGGATGCTTATACTGCCATGCGGCCCTCCTATTCGGTATTGGATAATATGATGCTTAGAATGTCTTCGGTGGATTTGCTGCCGGACTGGAAGGTAATGCTAAAGGAGTATATGGAGCAGAGGGCTGCTAAAAAACAGGGGAGAATGTGACAGGAAGGATTGACAGATATGAGAGAA
The DNA here is from genome assembly GCF_009696375.1 of Clostridium porci. Lineage (GTDB taxonomy): Bacteria > Bacillota > Clostridia > Lachnospirales > Lachnospiraceae > Enterocloster > Enterocloster porci. The sequence goes on along the minus strand of NZ_VUMD01000004.1, from coordinate 170,359 downwards.
AGAAAAAAAATCGGACTTACAACAGCTATATTTATTGGCCTTTTTCTAGGAGCGGCTACAGGAATTTTGTTTCACTATGTGGTTCCTGCTGGTAAAATCCGTGATGATGTGTTTATAAACGGAGTGTTTTATGTGGTGGGAAACGGATTTCTGAGGCTGATGCAGATGCTGGTGGTTCCATTGGTATTCAGCTCCCTGGTTTGCGGAAGCATGGCTATGGGGGATACCAAAAAGCTGGGTAAAATTGGTGTAAAGACCTTGGGACTATATTTGGTAACTACTGCTCTGGCTATTACGGTAGCCATTCTTACGGCTAATGTGATTAATCCTGGAGTGGGGCTGAACATGACCTCCATCCAGGCGGCTGAAGTGACGATTGCAGAAAAAACCAGTCTGGCAGATACACTTTTAAATATAATCCCCACAAATCCCATAAAGGCTTTAGCAGATGGAGAAATGCTCCAGGTTATTTTGTTTGCTCTGATTGTAGGGGTAATACTGGCAGGGCTTAGTGAGAGCGCGGAAACTGTAGGCAGCTTTTTCAGCCAGTTTAATGATGTGATGATGCAGATGACGGTAATGGTTATGAAGCTGGCCCCTTATGGCGTCTTCTGCCTGATTGCAAAAACATTTTCCGGCATTGGATTTAACGCTTTTCTGCCTCTTTTTAAGTATATGGCAGGAGTTATCATCGCTCTGGCAATTCAGTGCTGTTTCATTTATATGATCATGCTTAAGGGGTTTACCGGCTTGAGTCCTGTTAAATTTTTGAAGAAGTTTCTGCCTGTTATGGGGTTTGCTTTTTCCACAGCTACCTCCAATGCGACTATTCCTATGTCTATTGATACATTGGATAAAAAGATGGGAGTGTCGAAGCGGATCTCATCCTTCACCATCCCTCTGGGAGCTACTATTAATATGGACGGAACTGCTATTATGCAGGGAGTGGCAGTGGTATTCGCTGCCCAGGCCTTCGGAATCCACCTGACCCTGTCAGATTATATGACAGTGATTCTTACAGCAACTCTGGCGTCCGTCGGAACGGCTGGTGTTCCGGGGGTGGGACTGATTACCTTATCCATGGTATTTGCGTCTGTAGGACTTCCAGTAGAGGCCATTGCTTTGATTATGGGAATAGACCGTATTCTGGATATGAGCAGAACCGCTGTAAATATTACTGGCGACGCAGTGTGCACCACCATTGTGGCCTACCAGGATAAGGCTGTAAAGAGAGAGACGTTTAATGATCCAGCAGCTGGCCTGAATGCGGAAAATTAGAATGAGAGACAGGTAACATGGACAAAAGAGAATGAGCTTATAATGGCAGAATAAGAAAGTGGGTGGAGTATGAATGTATTCGGATTTGAGTTTAAGACCAAAGAGGAACGGGAGGAGCAAAAGCGAGAATTCTTTCTGCGTATTTTTCCCAAAGGGCCGGCTCAGAGGGAAGAGGTAGAGCAGGCGTTAAGGACGCGGCTTCCCAATGTAGATATTAAGGCTTCCATGTTCTATTATATTCTGGTGCGGGATGCCATGACATCTAAGGGTGGAGCAGCCTTTGAAGAGGCTGCCAGGACGGCGGAGAAGAAGCAGAAAATGATAAAAATAACGCCGGAAATACTGGAGGCAGTAAGAGAGTTGATAAAGAAGCAGGAGGAAACAGGATAGCAGCGTTTTAGACTATGAAGGAACAGCCGCCAATCTGAGGCGAACAAAGTCAGAGAGGCTTTTTCCTTCGTGGCAGGACATAAATAGAAAATAAAAAGCAGAGAGCAAATGACCCTAAAAGGAATTTGCTCTCTGCTTCTGTTTATTCCCTGCTTGCAAGGCTATTAGAAACAGCAGCCCGCTGATATGCTTGCAGGGAAAAGTCATGCGCCAGAGAAGATTCGAACTCCCGACACTACGGTCCGTAGCCGTATGCTCTATCCAGCTGAGCTACTGACGCATGCCGCTGTTAGGCTATTCAACAGCGCAAGTGATATTATATATAAAAGAACGGGAAATGTCAATATATTTTAAAAAAATTTTCCAGAAAGTTTTTCAGAAATGGTCAGACAGCCCGCTGCTGCTGTTGGCTGTTGACGGTTGAAAGAAATGAAGTTTTGTGCTATAATATGGAAAGAGGTAAGAAAAGCTGGGAAGCCGGCTCTTATCTCTTATTTTGTATCAGGTGAGGTTAAAGAAATGGGCCAGAGGTTATCGGGACAAAATCTTATTTTTGTGGGCTTTACATTATTTTCTATGTTTTTTGGAGCGGGGAATCTGATCTTCCCGCCGTTTTTGGGGGCAGAGTCAGGAACTTTGACCTGGCAGGCCATGGCAGGATTTTTGCTCAGCGCAGTAGGGCTTCCGGTGTTGGGAGTGGCTGCAGTTGCTTTATCCGGTGGGCTTTCTAAGCTTGCAGGCAGGGTGCATCCTGCCTTTGCCTTTGTGTTTACACTGCTGATTTACCTGTCCATAGGCCCTTGTCTGGCCATTCCCAGGACAGCCAGCACCTCCTTTGAGATGACTGTGCTGCCAGTACTTGAGGAAATGGAGGTTTCCATGAAAACTGTAATCGGCAATACAGGGATTACAGTGGGGGAAGCAGCCCAATATGGCTATTCAGTTGTATTTTTTCTGATTGCAATGTCGGTGGCCTTTCGGCCAGATAAGCTGACGGACAGGCTGGGGAAGGTTTTGTGCCCCGCTCTGTTGATTCTTATAGGAGTCATATTCATCGGTTGCTTGCTATGGCCTATGGGACCCTATGGCTCGCCGTCTGAGGCTTACCGATCGGGAGCGGCAGTGAAGGGTTTTTTAGAGGGATACCAGACTATGGACACCATTGCAGCCTTGAATTTCGGTATTATTATTTCTATCAATATCCGGGCCAAGGGGGTGGAGCAGGAGAGTGCGGTGGTAAAGGATACCATCAAGGCCGGAATGATCGCAGGCGCTTTGCTGGCTCTGATTTACGGGGCTTTGGCCCATATTGGGGGGACTGCCGGCAGAGTTCTGGAGGATGGCGCCAATGGGGCCAGGATTCTTACTCTTGTGGCAGGAAATCTCTTTGGAAGCGCAGGAAAAATAATATTAGGCATTATATTCTTTATAGCCTGCTTAAATACCTGTATCGGACTTTTGAGCTGCTGCAGCCAGTATTTTACTACGATTATTCCCCGAATAGGCTACAGGGTGTGGGTGTTTCTATTCTCGGCTGCAAGTCTGGTAATATCCAGCGCTGGGCTGAACAAAATACTGGCAGTGTCGGTGCCTGTTCTGGGAGCTATTTATCCAGTGGCCATTGTGCTGATTGCCCTAGCCTTCATGGTTCCTTTGACAAAAAGATGGCCGGCCATGTTCCCCTGCAGTATTCTGTTGACAGGTATAGTGAGCGTAGCCTCTGGGCTGGAGCAAGGTAAGACGGCAGTGCCATTGCTTACCTGGGCGACGGCCTGGCTGCCGGGTTATAGTGTAGGGCTGGGTTGGATTGTACCGGCTCTGGTAGGTATGGCTCTTGGGGTGCTCGTTTCCTCCTCAGCGGGAGGGGGCCAGGATCAGGAATATTAGAAGCGAGATGTGATGATGACAGAAGAGAAATGGATGCTCTATGCAAAAAAGGCAAATTTTGAAGAGATCGGCAGAACATTTGGAATCAGTCCGGTGACTGCAAGGATTATACGGAACCGGGGACTTGAGGCCAAAGAGGATATTGGACGATATCTTAAGGGAACTGTGAAGGAACTTTATAATCCCCATCTGCTGCCGGATATGGATTTAGCTGCGGAGCTTTTGCAGCTTAAGATTACCCAGAGAAAGGCGATACGGATTGTGGGAGATTATGATATTGACGGAGTGTGTTCCACGTATCTGCTTTACAGGGGACTGAACCGCGTTGGGGCCAGTGTGGATTATGTGATTCCCGAACGGATTAAAGATGGTTATGGTATCAATGAGCAGATCATAGAGGCTGCGGCTAAGGAAGGGGTTGACACAATTCTCACCTGTGATAACGGAATTGCGGCTATCCAGCAGATTGCCAGGGCCAAGGAGCTGGGTATGGCTGTGATTGTAACGGATCATCATGACATACAGGTGGCGGAGGATGAGAGCGGAGCGTCCTGGGAACTTCTCCCTCCTGCCGACGCGATTATAAATCCCAAGCGAAGGGAAAGCTGCTATCCCTTTCCCGATATATGCGGCGGGCTGGTGGCCTATAAGCTAGTACAAGTGCTTTATGAGATATTCAAAGTTCCAGAGCAGGAATGGCTGGAGCTTCTGGAGTTTGCGGCTATTGCCACAGTGGGGGATGTGATGCAGCTTCAGGATGAGAACCGGATTGTTGTGAAGGAAGGGCTGAAGCGTCTGGGAAGAACTTCCAATATAGGCCTTCGCAAGCTGATTGAAAAGAATCATCTTATGGCTGATGAGATCAGGGCCTATCATATTGGCTTTGTAATCGGACCGTGTCTCAATGCCAGCGGGCGGCTTATGACAGCCAGGCTTGCATTGTCCTTGCTGCTATGCCAGGATGAGGGGGAGGCAGACCAGCTGGCAGGGGAACTGAAAGAGTTGAATGATAAAAGAAAGGATATGACTCTGGAGGGGATCGAACAGGCTTCTGCATTGGTAGAGGAGTGTTACAAAGACGATCTGGTGTTGGTTGTGTTCCTTCCCAGCTGCCATGAGTCCTTGGCAGGAATTGTGGCCGGCCGCCTTAGAGAACGGTATCATAAGCCTTCTATGGTTCTTACCAGATCAGAGGACTGCGTGAAGGGATCAGGACGTTCCATTGAGGCTTACCATATGTTTCATGCGCTGGTGGAGGTAAAGGATTTGCTTCTAAAATTTGGAGGTCATCCTATGGCAGCCGGATTTTCTCTGGCAGAGAAGGATGTGGAGCAGTTCCGCAGCCGTCTTAACGCTAATGCGGCAGGGCAGCTGACTGCGGAGGACTTTATACCCAGGGTTTGGATTGACGCGGCGATGCCCTTTGAATACATAACAGAGCCTTTTATAAAGGAGCTGGAGCTGTTGGAGCCTTACGGCCAGGGCAATGAAAAGCCTCAGTTTGCACAAAAGGGTTTGTGGATTCGAAGAGCTCAGGTTCTGGGACGCAGCAGGAACGTAGTGCGTCTGAGCTTGATTAATGATCGGGGTATGCCTATGAACGCTGTAGTCTTTACAGAGGGAGATTTATTTATGAAGGAGAAGGGAGACGCAAGGCAGATGGATGTGATTTATTATCCTGCGTTAAATGAATACAATGGAAATCGGGAGCTTCAAATAATTGTAAAGTGCTGGAGGTTTCATTAAACGTTTAAATATAACAATAGCAGACTGTGGAAAATTAAAAACGGCTGCTACTACGAGGGGTACACAGCATTTAAAAAGGAAGAGCTGTTAGAGACTTTATTGTCAAGAAAACCAATGTGGCAGTTACAGAAAAACAGGCATCAACCCTTTGATTGATGCCTGTTTTTCCCCTGTAATGCCGAATAATCGTGATACTGGAAGTACCTTCCGATTAACACTTGGCATTTCACGGTTGGTTTTCCGCATTTGAGCCGAAAATATCCGTCTGAATGTATTCTCTTTTGAATTAGTTCTGAGCGGCCTCAGTAGATGCCTCAGCGTCAGCAGCCTCAGTAGATGCCTCAGAACCAGCAGCCTCAGTAGACTCCTCGGCGTCAGCAGCCTCAGTAGACTCCTCTGTCTCAACAACTTCTGTAGTAGATTCCTCTGTCTCAACAGCCTCGGTAGATTCCTCAGCAGTAGTCTCGGTGGATGCCTCCACTGTGGTCTCAACAGCTGTAGTAGACTCTGTCTTGCTGCCGGAACCGCCGCAGGCAGTTAAGCTTCCTGCGATCATTGCTGCTGTCATAAGGGCTGTCATTGTCTTTGCGATAGATTTCTTCATAATAGTTCTCCTCTCCTTTGAAAGCCTCTTGCTGTGGCTTTCTTTCCTTACTTTTTAGGAACAAACATGATGATATCCCATAAATATGAATAAAATATGAACAAATAATGAAGAAAATCATATATTTGTGAACGAAACAATAATAAATTTATCGACAAACTATAAACAATCAAAAAATCAAAGATGCGCTGTGATTGCTTGCATTTTGCGATTATATAAGGTATAATCAGCAAAAAAGCAGTCATATGAGGGAGGTAAAGTAAGGAATGGGCAGGACTATGGTGAATGAGGTAATGAATTTTATTACTGACTATGACAAAGAGGTGGGCGATGCCATTCAGGCTGAGCTTGGGCGTCAGAGGCAGAATCTGGAACTAATCGCATCTGAGAATATCGTATCAGAGCCGGTTATGATGGCAATGGGAACCGTACTTACCAACAAGTATGCGGAGGGCTACTCAGGCAAGCGCTACTACGGCGGCTGCCAATGTGTGGATGTGGTAGAAACCATAGCCATTGAGCGGGCCAAAAAGTTATTTGGCTGTGATTATGCCAATGTTCAGCCTCATTCAGGCGCTCAGGCTAATATGGCAGTATTTATAGCAATGCTTCAGCCAGGAGATACTGTCATGGGCATGAATTTAAATCACGGAGGACATCTGACCCATGGAAGCCCGGTTAATTTTTCCGGCCTTTACTTTCATATTGTGCCATACGGAGTAAATGATCAGGGCTATATTGATTATGAAGAACTGGAGAGGATTGCCCTGGAATCCAAGCCTAAGATGATCATAGCAGGGGCCAGCGCCTATGCAAGAACGATTGATTTTAAACGATTTCGTGAAATTGCTGACAAGGTGGGGGCTTATCTCATGGTAGATATGGCTCACATTGCAGGCCTGGTTGCGGCAGGCGAGCATCCAAGCCCAATTCCTTATGCAGATGTTGTGACTACGACTACACACAAGACCTTAAGAGGACCAAGAGGCGGCCTGATTTTGGCTAATAAGGAAGCAGCAGAGAAGTTCAACTTTAATAAGGCTATCTTTCCGGGAACCCAGGGCGGTCCGCTGGAGCATGTGATTGCAGCTAAGGCTGTATGCTTTGGAGAGGCTCTCAAGCCGGAGTTTAAGACATACCAGCATCAGGTAGTAGCCAATGCAAAGGCGCTGGCAGAGGCGCTGAAGGCTCAGGGCTTTAAGCTGCTGACAGACGGTACGGACAATCATCTGATGCTAGTAGATCTCAGGGGGCTGGAGGTATCTGGCAAGGAGCTGCAGAACCGCTGTGACGAGGTGTATATTACATTGAATAAAAATACCGTTCCTAATGATCCAAGGAGTCCTTTTGTGACCTCTGGAGTTCGCGTCGGAACTCCGGCTGTCACCACCAGAGGCTTAAAGGGAGAGGATATGTTAAAGATTGCGGAGTGTATCTGGCTGGCGGCTACTAATTTTAGCGGCAGGGCGGATTATATCAGAAGCGAAGTTACCAAACTGTGCGAAAGGTATCCTATTTACAAGTAGGTATTTTCAGAAACAGGTCAACAAGGATAAAAAGCTGCGCCTGAGAAGATTCAGGCGCAGCTTTTATGCGTTTTTGTTCAAATAGACGAATGGTTGTCAAAACTGCTATCAGGCTTTATGGAAGCCCTGCTATAGCTGTTAGCAAGGGCTTTTAAAAGGAACTCAGGCAGTTTTTGTATCCTGCTCCTTTTCCGTCATATCTTTTTTTAAATTCTTCTGGGCTGTGGAAAGCATCAACTTAATCCGGTTCAGTTGGTTTACCTCGCTGGCTCCCGGATCATAATCTACTGCAATAATATTAGACTGAGGATAATTCCGCCGCAGCTCCTTTATTACTCCTTTACCCACAATATGGTTAGGCAGACATCCAAAGGGCTGTGCGCATATAATATTATTCACTCCGCTATGTATAAGCTCCATCATTTCGCCTGTCAGAAACCACCCTTCTCCGGTCTGATTGCCAAGAGAGACAAAATCCTTAGCCATGTCAGCTAACTCGCTGATAGAAGAAGGCGGCGTAAAATGCTCACTTGCAATCAGCTCCTTTCTGGCTTCCTTACGGAAGTATTCCAACAGGGCAATGCCTGCGTTACATAATCTTGCAGTGGATTTCTTCGTCCCCAGATGGTCCGCCTTAAAGTTGGTATTGTAAAAGCTGTAAAGAAGGAAATCCATTAAGTCAGGCATCACTGCCTCAGCTCCCTCAGCCTCCAATAGCTCTACCACATGGTTGTTGGCAAGGGGAGAAAATTTAACCAGAATTTCACCTACGATTCCTACCTTTGGCTTCTGAAGCTCCAGCCTGGGAAGACGGTCGAAGTCCCGGATAATCCCTCGCAGATTGCGGTTAAATTCCATCATAGCCGCATTCTTTTTAGACAGGGAGGCGATACATCTTGCCTTCCATTTTTCATGAAGGGCATTGGCGCTGCCTGGCTCTGCTTCATAGGGACGTGTAGCATAGAGCACACGCATAAACACATCTCCGTACACGATGGCCTGCATTGCCTTGGTTATCATAGGAATGGAAAAGCTGAAGCCTGGATTGGTTTCCATTCCGTTTACATTTACAGAGACTACTGGAACCTGAGGCAGCCCAGCCTTCTCCAGAGCCCTGCGGATAAAGCCTACATAGTTGGAGGCCCGGCAGCCCCCTCCTGTCTGTGACATAAGAACCGCCGTACGGTTCAAATCATACTTGCCGGAAAGCAGAGCCTCCATAATCTGACCGATAACGATCAGAGAAGGATAGCAGGCGTCATTGTTTACATATTGGAGCCCTACATCGACTGCGCTGCGGTTATGATTTTGAAGCACCTCAATTTTATACCCAAAGGAGCGGATCGCAGGCTCCAGAAGATCAAAGTGGATAGGTGACATCTGCGGACAGAGAAGGGTGTAATCCTTTTTCATTTCCTTTGTGAAAACAGCCCGGTTATAAGCGCTAGACACAATGTGGCGATGGTAATGCTTCTGATCTCTTACACGGAGGGCAGCAATCAGAGAACGGATACGAATACGGGCCGCTCCCAGATTATTTACCTCATCAATCTTAAGAACCGTATAAATTTTGCCGGATCGGGTCAGGATATCTGATACCTGGTCGGTGGTTACAGCGTCCAGTCCGCAGCCAAAGGAATTAAGCTGAATCAAATCCAGATTATCCTGGGTTTTTACAAAGGAAGCCGCCTTATAGAGTCTGGAATGGTACATCCATTGGTCAGTTACAACCAGGGGCCGTTCTACCTGGGCTAAATGGGAAACGGAATCCTCGGTGAGTACAGCAAAGCCATAGGAGGTAATCAAATCAGGAATCCCGTGGTGAATTTCGGCGTCCACATGATATGGACGGCCTGCCAGCACAATCCCCCGTTTGTTATGCTCCTTCATCCAGTCCAGAGCCTCCTCGCCCTTTTTCTTCATATCTTCCCGGGAAGCTAAGAGCTCCTGCCATGCCATATGGGCCGCCCTCCGGATCTCAGACGCGGGAATTTTGGCCTCCTTTGTAAATAGTTTGATCAATGTATCGGTAAGAATCCGCTCATTGGTAAAGGCCATAAATGGATTCATGAAGGTTACTTGCTCTTCCTCCAGGGCCTCTACATTATTCTTGATGTTCTCTGCATAGGAGGTAACCATCGGACAGTTGTAGTGGTTGCCTGCGTCTGGACTTTCGTTGCGCTCGTAAGGAATACAGGGATAGAAGATAAGCTTCACACCCTGCTTAATCAGCCACGCTACGTGGCCGTGTACCAGCTTGGCAGGATAACATTCCGATTCACTGGGGATGGATTCAATACCCAGCTCATAAATCTGCCTGGAGGACTGTGGAGACAGAACCACATGGTAGCGCAGCTGTTGAAAGAATACCGCCCAAAAAGGGAAGTTCTCATACATATTTAAAACTCTGGGTATTCCCACAGTACCCCGATCCGCCTGATCCAGAGGCAGAGGCGTGTAGTCGAACATCCGGTGAAACTTGTAGTCAAAGAGGTTTGGAATCTCTTTTTTTGCCTTTTCCAGTCCCAGTCCCCGTTCGCACCGGTTGCCGGACACGAAACGGCGCCCGCTTCCAAATTGGTTAATGGTCAGAACACAGTGATTGTTGCAGCCCTTGCACCGGGTCATAGAGGTGCTGTATTTCAGGGCGATTATTTTTTCCAGAGGCAGCATGGAGGTTTTGGCCTCACCGTTCATATGATACCGCTCTCTGGCAATCAGAGCCGCGCCGAAGGCTCCCATGATGCCGGCTATATCGGGCCGGACAGCCTGGCAGCCAGATATTTTCTCAAAGCTTCTGAGGACGGCGTTGTTGTAGAAGGTTCCTCCCTGAACCACTACATGGCTGCCAAGATCCGAGGGATTTGTAAGTTTAATTACCTTAAATAAAGCATTTTTAATGACAGAGTAAGCCAGACCTGCGGAAATGTCGGCTACCGTAGCCCCTTCCTTTTGAGCCTGCTTTACATTGGAATTCATAAATACGGTACAGCGGGTGCCAAGATCCGTTGGATTTTTGGCAAAAAGGGCTTCCCTGGCAAAATCCTCCACACTGTAGTTCAGGCTTTTGGCAAAGGTTTCAATGAAGGAGCCGCAGCCTGAGGAACAGGCTTCATTTAACTGAACGCTGTCTACCGTGCCTTCCTTTATTTTAATGCATTTCATATCCTGCCCGCCGATGTCCAGGATACAGTCCACCTCGGGCTCAAAGAATGAAGCCGCATAGTAGTGGGAGATGGTTTCCACCTCCCCCTCGTCCAGCATCAGGGCGGCCTTTAAGAGGGCTTCCCCATAGCCGGTGGAACAGGAGTAGGCTATATGCGCGTGTTCAGGGAGCTGTGACTGGATTTCCTCAATGGCTCTTATGGCTGTGGCAAGGGGGCTTCCGCTGTTGCTGTCATAGAACCGGTATAGCAGGGTTCCGTCCTCAGCTACCACAGCTACCTTGGTGGTAGTGGAGCCTGCGTCAATTCCCAGGTAACAGTTTCCCTCATAGGAAGCAAGAACGCCGGATTTCACACGGCTTACAGAGTGACGGGCAGAGAAGGCTTCAAAATCAGCCTCGTCCCGAAAGAGGGGCTCCATGCGTTTCACCTCAAAATCCATCTGGATTCCGGAAGAAAGCGTTTTAATCATATCCTCTAATGCTGCCGCACTCTGATGTTCCTTAGGATTCATGGCAGCTCCTACCGCAGCGAACAGATGGGAATGCTCAGGCGCGATAATCTGCTGGGGCGACAGGTGGAGGGTTCGTACAAATGCAGCCCGAAGCTCCGGTAAAAAGTGGAGAGGACCTCCCAGAAAAGCTACATTTCCACGGATAGGCTTACCGCAGGCTAAGCCGCTGATGGTCTGATTTACCACTGCCTGGAAGATGGAAGCGGCAAGATCCTCCCTGGTTGCGCCTTCATTAATGAGGGGCTGAATATCGGATTTCGCAAATACGCCGCATCTGGCTGCGATTGGATAGATCGCATTGTAATGCTTTGCGTATTCGTTCAGGCCGGCTGCGTCAGTTTGAAGCAGGGCGGCCATTTGGTCTATGAAGGAGCCGGTGCCGCCTGCGCAGATTCCATTCATCCTCTGATCAATACCGCCGGTGAAGTAAATGATCTTGGCATCCTCGCCGCCCAGTTCAATGGCTACGTCAGTTTGGGGCGCGTAGTCCTGAAGGGAGGAAGCCACGGCTACCACCTCCTGGACAAAGGGGGCCTTCAGATGGGAGGATAAGGTAAGGCCGCCGGAACCGGTGACAACGGGGATAACAGATACAGGACCTGTCTGGACAATGGCTTTTTTTAAAAGTCCTGCCAGAGTTTCCTGAATATTGGCATAATGGCGCTCATAATCGGAAAAAATGATCGTATGCTCGCTGTTTAATAAAGCAATTTTAACGGTTGTGGAACCAATATCAATTCCAAGTGTTAGGGTAGTATGTACATTCATATACCTGGGATTGTACCCTGACCTCCTTTGTAACTGACAGACTGATGATCCGCCAAGTTATTTTTTTTCCATCATAGTATAGTTTTATAGTAAAAACTGTGATTTATGCAACATTCTCGATGAGGCGTTACAGGAGCCCCTCCAAAGTTTAGCATAAATTAGGTAGGAATACAATTAGTCCGAAGTGTTAAAAAAACGTGAAAATTTTAGACATGGTCTATTTTATTTGACAAACGGCTGGCCAGTCACTATAATTGACTAAGTAAAATCAAAATGGGGGAGAGTTGGCATGATACGGATTTTTAAGACCGAAGATGGTTCGATGCACGAAAAAGAAGAGATGCAGCCTGGCTGCTGGATTGCGTTAACAAACCCTACAGCTTCGGAAATTATGGAGATTGCAGATGCCTATAATATAGAAGCCGGCCACCTCAAGGCTCCTTTGGATGAGGAGGAGCGTTCCCGTATTGAGGTGGAGGATGAGTATACGCTGGTTCTGGTGGACATCCCTTCCATCGAGGAGCGAAGCGGCAAGGACTGGTTTGTGACTATCCCTATGGCTATTATCATGACCAATGAGGTGCTGATTACGGTCTGCCTGGAGGAAACACCGGTTCTCACCTCCTTTATGGACGGACGTGTGAGAGATTTTCACACCTTTATGAAGACACGGTTTATTCTGCAGATTCTTTATAAAAATGCCACACAATATCTGCAGTATCTGCGGATTATTGATAAGAAGAGCGAGGTGATAGAGCGCAAGCTCCACCAGTCTCAGAAAAATGAGGAACTGATTGAGCTTTTGGAGCTGGAGAAATCCCTGGTTTATTTCACCACCTCCCTTCGCTCCAATGAGGTAGTTTTAGAGAAGCTTTTGAGAACAGAGAAAATAAAGAAATATCCAGAGGATACCGATCTGCTGGAAGACGTAATCGTAGAGAATAAGCAGGCCATTGAGATGGCTAATATTTACAGCGGTATCCTTAGCGGCACTATGGACGCCTTCGCTTCGGTTATTTCCAATAATCTGAACATTGTGATGAAATTCCTAGCGACGGTTACAATCGTTATGTCCATTCCTACCATGGTAGCAAGCTTTTACGGAATGAATGTCAGCTCCAGGGGAATGCCCTTTGCGGATAGTCCTTATGGTTTTGTGATTGTACTGGGTTTTGCCTTGGCCCTGTCCCTGCTGGTAGCGTATATTTTTAATAAGAAGGATTTATTCTGAATCCTATGCCAAGGCTAAGGATATTGCATAGAAGGAGTATACATGAATTTTTTAAAAAAACTTGAGAAAAAGCTGGGTCCCTACGCAGTCAGCGGAATCATTAATTATGTTATTGGAATGCAGATTCTGGGGATTGTGCTGTATCTGCTTGTGCCGGAGTTTGTGCTTGACTATCTGATACTGAATCCCATTGCTATTATGAGGGGGCAGATATGGAGAATATTCACATTTTTTATATTTCCCCCTGCCTTTACCGACGGAACGCCTATGAGCTTTGTGCTTCTTAATGCGCTGGCTCTGTACTGCATCCGCATGTTCGGAATGATTGTAGAGCAGGTTTGGGGGAAATTCCGGTTTAACTGCTACATTGTTCTGGGCGTGATCCTGAATGTAGCTGTTTCCCTGATCGCTTACAAGCTATTCGGCTTATTCCTTTGGCTTACGCCTATCTATCTGGTGTATTCCTTTTTCTTTGTATTTGCCTTAATGTTCCCGGATACTCAGGTGCTTCTGATGCTGGTGCTGCCTATCAAGGCGAAATGGCTGGCGGTGGGAGAGGCGGTTCTCTATATCTACGGTTATGTGAATGGCGGCCTTAATACCAGAGCGGAGATCCTGGTATGTCTGGTGCACATGATGCTCTTTTTTGCCTGGATGACGCTGGCAGGCGACACGAATTACAAGCAGAAAAAGCGTCAAAAGGAGTTTCAGAGAAAAATTAAGCCAATGGCTGCCGCGAAGACGATTCACAGATGCGCAGTCTGCGGGCGTACCGGCCAGGATAGTCCGGGCATGGAATTTCGGTTCTGTTCAAAATGTGAAGGCAGCTATGAATACTGCATGGATCATTTGTACACCCATACGCATGTGAAAGGGCCGGACTCTGAAAAGAGGTAGACTTACCGGCATTTCCTATAGCTTTATACATCACAGTCATTTGTTTATGGAGGAACAAAATGAAAAAAACCAAGATTATTTGTACCATGGGGCCCAATACCAACGATAAGACGCTTCTTATGGAGCTGGCTAAAAACGGTATGGATGTAGCCCGCTTTAACTTTTCTCACGGAGACTATGAAGAGCATCTGGGACGGCTGGAGCTTTTGAAGGAAGTGAGAAAGGAGCTGGGTATACCGGTTGCGGCCCTGCTGGATACCAAGGGACCGGAGATTCGCACTGGACAGCTGAAGGATGGGAAGAAGGTGATCCTAAAAGAGGGGCAGACCTATACCCTGACCACCAGAGATCTGATTGGAGACGATACCATTGGACATATTAATTACGATGGCCTGAATGAGGATGTGGCGCCGGGCAATAAGATACTGATTGATGACGGACTGATTGAACTGGATGTTGTGGAAGTGAAGGGAACGGAGATTGTCTGTGCGGTTGTCAATGGAGGCGAGCTGGGAGAGAAAAAAGGCGTTAACGTGCCCAATGTTAAAATTAAGCTTCCGGCGCTCACTGATAAGGACAAGGAGGATATCCGCTTTGGTGTAAAGCATGGCTTTGACTTTATTGCTGCTTCCTTTGTGCGGACAGCAGACTGCATACGGGAAATTAAGACAATGCTTGAGAAGCAGGGCTCCAGCATGAAGGTCATTGCCAAAATTGAGAATGCAGAGGGTATCGAAAACCTGGATGAGATTATCGAGGTAGCGGACGGAATCATGGTTGCCAGAGGCGATATGGGTGTGGAGATTCCGGCCGAGAAGGTTCCTCATATTCAGAAAAAGATTATCCGTAAATGTAATGAAAGCTGCAAAACAGTGATTACTGCTACACAGATGCTGGACTCTATGATCCGAAATCCAAGGCCAACCAGAGCTGAGGTTACGGATGTAGCCAATGCCATCTATGACGGTACAGACGCGGTTATGCTTTCCGGTGAGACAGCCATGGGCAAGTATCCGGTTGAGGCTCTTAAGATGATGGCCTCCATTGCCAAGGAAACAGAGTCCCATCTGGACTATGCGGCTTACCGGTTGAGGAAGGTAAGTGAAGAGAATATGAAGAATATTTCCAACGCTGTTTGCTTTGCTTCTGTATCTACCTGCTATAACCTGGAGGCGGATGTGGTGATCGCTCCGTCTATTACCGGCTTTACCACCCAGATGCTCTCTAAGTGGAGACCGGGGGCGAGAATTATCGGCATGTCTCCAAGCATGGCTACGGTACGCCAGATGCAGCTGCAATGGGGCGTTGTGCCTGTATGGTCAAGAAGAGCCGAGTCTACGGACGAGCTGATTGAAAACTCGGTGGAGGAGTTAAAGAAGAGAGGCTTTGTAGCGGCTGGAGAGCTAGCTGTCATAACGGCTGGAGTAGTAACCTATGCAAGGCGCCATGAGGCGGCCACACAGACAAATATCATGCGGGTTATCAATATCGAATAAAGAAAAAATACTGGACAAAGAAGTCTGCCAGGGAGTACAATAATCCGCAAGGATAGATGGACTCCCCGACAGGCTTTTATATCTTAACACGTAAGAAGGAAAAGGAGAGAGCGCAGTGGACAAGAAACCATTTGTAACATTGGAGAAACTAAGAGAGATTGAAAGGACATATCCAACACCCTTCCATCTTTATGATGAAAAGGGGATTCGGGAAAATGCCGTCAGGCTGAAGCAGGCGTTTGCCTGGAATAAAGGATTTAAGGAGTATTTCGCGGTTAAGGCTACGCCAAATCCCTTTCTGCTTAAGATTTTTAAGGAGATGGGCTGTGGAACAGACTGTTCCTCAATGACGGAGCTAATGATGTCTAAGGCTTGTGGATTTAAGGGCCATGATATTATGTTTTCCTCCAATGACACACCTCTGGAGGAATTTGCCTATGCCGAAAAGCTTGGGGCTATCATCAATCTGGATGACATCACCCATATTGAGTGCCTGGAGCAGACCCTTGGCTATATCCCTGAGACGATCAGCTGCCGGTTTAATCCGGGGGGACTTTTTAAGATAAGCAATGACATCATGGATAATCCGGGCGAATCTAAGTATGGACTTACGACGGAGCAGATGTTTGAGGCATTTCAGCTGTTAAAGGCAAAGGGAGCTAAGAGCTTTGGAATTCATTCCTTTCTGGCCAGCAATACAGTGACCAACGAGTATTATCCTATGCTGGCTAAGCTTCTGTTTGAGCTGGCTGTGAAGCTGAAGGAGGAGACAGGAGTTCACATTACCTTTGTTAATTTGTCAGGAGGGATTGGCATACCTTACTGCCCCGATCAGGAGCCTAATGATATTACGGCCATTGGGGAGGGAGTCCGCAGAGCCTATGAGGAGGTGCTGGTTCCGGCTGGTATGGATGACGTGGCTATCTATACGGAGCTTGGCCGCTTTATGATGGGGCCTTACGGCGCTCTTATTACCAAGGCCATACATGAGAAGCATACCTACAAGGAGTATGTGGGAGTGGACGCCTGCGCTGTCAATCTTATGCGTCCCGCCATGTATGGGGCATATCATCACATTACTGTTATGGGAAAGGAGGATGCGCCCTGTGATCATATGTATGATGTGACAGGTTCCCTGTGTGAGAACAATGACAAGTTTGCCATTGACAGAATGCTGCCTGAGGTGGAGAAAGGCGACCTTCTTTTTATCCATGATACAGGAGCCCATGGATATGCGATGGGATATAATTATAATGGAAAGCTAAAGTCAGCCGAGCTTTTACTGAAGGAGGATGGTTCGGTGGAGCTGATCCGCCGGGCGGAAACCCCCAGGGATTATTTTGCTACCTTTGATTTTTGCGATATACTAAAGGCTTTTGATGAAAGAGGCTAAAAATAGGACGCTGTCATAAAATGTGCTCCAAGGGGCAGAGGCCCGCTGGGTTAGCTGGTTCTATGTATCCTGTGTATGTAACCAAAGAAAGGACGCGGAGCCGGCAATGAGGAGGATAGGAATATGGATAAAATAGGCTTTATCGGAATGGGAAATATGGGAGGCGCGATTCTGGAAGGACTTTTAAAGATATACGCTCCTGAACGAATGGTATTCACAGATGTACTTAAGGATAAGCGGGAGGAAGTTACGGAAAAGACAGGAGTGCCCCACACTGCTACCAACAGGGAATGTGCACAGCAGGCAAAATTTTTAATTTTAGCTGTAAAGCCCCAGTACTTTACCCCAGTATTTGAGGATATCCGTCAGGTTCTTACTCAGGATCAGGTCATTATTTCTCTGGCTCCCGGCATATCCATTGCAACCATTACAGAACGGCTGGGGGGAAATGTAAGGGTGGTTCGTGTGATGCCCAATACGCCGGCTTTGTTAGGCGAGGGAATGACAGGTGTGTCCTATGATCCAGCTGTCTATACAGCGGAGGAGAAGGCCGGGATTGAGGCTATCTTTACCTCCTGCGGACGTATAGAGCTAGTGGAGGAAGGACTGATGGATGCGGTGTGCTGCGTCAGCGGAAGCTCCCCTGCCTATGTTTACATGTTTATTGAAGCTTTGGCTGACAGTGGTGTGAAGTACGGCCTTCCAAGAAGGGCTGCCTACACCATGGCTGCCCAGACAGTCCTTGGCAGCGCGAAGATGATTTTGGAGACAGGAAAGCATCCGGGCCAGCTAAAGGATGAGGTATGCTCTCCCGGAGGCACTACCATTGCAGGTGTGTCTGCGCTGGAGGAGCACGGATTCAGGAACGCGGTGATAAAGGCCGCAGATGCCTGCTGGGAGAAGGCCAGAGGGATGAAATAAAGGTATGTAATATAGAAAGCGGGGACTTTGGAGATGGAAAATAAAGTTGAACATGAGCGTATTCCGGTTGTCCGCCTGGACAGGCAGCTTAAATATCAGGGAAATATTCTGAAGATCTATGAGGATACGGTACTGGCCAACGGTCATGAGGCAAAGTGGGATTTTATCCATCATGACGGGGCTGCCGCTGTGCTTCCTGTGGCAGAGGATGGGAGGATTCTGATGGTGCGCCAGTACCGCAATGCTCTGGATCGTTTTACGCTGGAGATTCCGGCAGGAAAGCTGGATGCTCCTGGAGAGCCTAAGGTGGAGTGTGCCTACCGGGAGCTAGAGGAGGAAACAGGCTACCGGGTAGATTCCCCAAAGCATTTGGAGTATCTGATGAGTCTTACGACAACCGTTGCTTTCTGCGACGAGGCTATTGACATTTTTGTGGCCCATCATCTGCAGCCCTCCCGCCAGCATCTGGACGAGGATGAGGTTATCGACGTAGTTCCCTGTGAGCTGGAGGATTTAGAGAATATGATCTATACAGGAAGGATCACAGATGGCAAGACCATTGCCGCCATTATGGCTTATGCCAGGAAGTACCGCTCGTCAGATAAGGCGGACGATCTGGTATAAAAGTCCTGCTCCCGGCATAGAGTAGTGAAAAGAATCAGAGGCTGGGACAGGAAGAGGTGAAGGATGGTGGTTAGGCAGTTAAGGCTGGTATTCAGGAGGCTGACTTATGATGACTGGCTGCTGGCTTGCTTTGCCTTGGGTGTTTTGACCGGGACAGGAGCTGCCCTAGCTTTTGGAGGGCCTGTGGTGCAGGGCAGTATCCTGGGAGCGGCCCAAACGGCAGGACAATCCCGGTGTACGGGAGTGGGGATATTTTTGTCTGTGTGGAGGCAGAGAGCCCTGGAAACCGGGGCCGGCTGGCTGGCTGGACTTACTGTGTGCAGTCAGCTGCTTTACGGCGTTCTCACCTTCTACTGCGGAATGTCGGTGGCTGTGGTGTTGTCGGTGCTTACCATGCGAAAAGGAATGCTGGGAATTGGGGCCTTTCTCGGCGCAGTTTTGCCTCAGGGAATTCTGTACCTGATGGTGTGGTATGTACTGTCCCGGTGGGCCGGGCCGGGACCTAAGAGACTTCATATACTGCCGGGAATACTTCTGCTGCTGATTGCCGGAGCCGGGGCTTGCCTGGAGATATATCTGATGCCTGTGGTGTGGGGGATGGTTTAAGCTTACACGCCGGGGAAGGAATTGGCCTGTGAAAAAAGACTGGGGTGACTTAAGGATCATGTGGCTTGTGTTTGCGTTGGGATCGGCTGTGTTTGGGGGCCTTACCGCGGTTCTATCCAAGATTGGTATTAGGGATGTGGATGCTTCTGTAGCGACCGCTATCCGCACAGCGGTGGTTTTAATATTTTCATGGTTCATGGCTTTGCTGACAGGAGGATTTAAAACCATAGGGGCTATCAGCGGGAGCTCTCTTTGTTTTCTTGTTCTGTCAGGCTTGGCTACAGGGGCGTCCTGGCTGTTTTACTTCCGGGCTTTGCAGCTGGGAGATGTAAATAAGGTGGCTCCCATTGACAAATCCAGCGTCGTACTGACAATGCTTCTGGCATGCCTGATACTGGGGGAAGAGCTGGGAGGGCTGAAGGTTTTCTGCATGATATTAATTGGAGCCGGAACCTGGATGATGATTCAGAGGAAGGAAGGGGAACCGGAAGGCAGGGAGGGAAGCCGGTGGCTGATAGCGGCATTGCTATCGGCTGTTTTTGCGAGCCTGACCTCTATTTTGGGAAAGATAGGAATTGAAGGGGTAGAATCGAATCTGGGAACAGCCCTCCGTACCTGTGTGGTTTTTTTGATGGCATGGCTGATGGTATTTCTTCGGGGAAGCCAGTACAGCCTCAAAAAGCTGCAAGGGAGGTGTTGGCTTTTTTTGATTCTATCCGGATTTGCCACGGGAGGTTCTTGGCTGTGCTATTACAGAGCGCTCCAGGAAGGGCCTGCCAGCATTGTGGCGCCCATTGATAAGCTGAGCATTCTAGTCACTATATTCTTTTCCCGGCTGCTTTTAAGAGAGCGGTTGACGAAAGCATCGCTTTACGGCCTTGCTTTGCTAACGGCAGGCACTTTTCTTTTGCTTTTATAGCCTTTGGCCAGGTATTGGAATGTAAATTTTCTCAATAAGTTTACAACATGTTGGTTGAAGCTTACCTCCCCCTCCAACATGTTGTATGTTTTATGTTAAGTAGATAGAAAAGTGGCATAAAGTGGGAAAAATATGTTTGATTTTATAAGAAAATGTGGCTATAATGATAGTCAGCACAGGAATTTTGCGTGATTTTTGTAAGTAATGGGTTAGGGGTATTGAAGCATATGACGTCGGAAATAAAAAACTTTGTAAACTACCTGCGGGATGTGAAAAAGACTTCCAGAAATACGGAAGTCTCTTACCAGAGGGATTTGACGCAGCTGGCAGCGTTTTTGGAGGAAAAGGGGATTACCGAGGTTGGAAAGATCACAAGGACCAGCCTCAACTCTTATATCCTTTTTTTGGAAAAGGAAGGGAAGGCGACAACTACCATTTCAAGAGAGCTGGCTTCCATCAAAGCATTTTTTCATTTCCTCTTCCGGGAAGGAAGGATACGCAGAGATCCGGCGGAGTTTTTAAAGGCGCCTAAGATTGAAAAGAAAGCGCCGGTTATTTTGACCGTTAATGAGGTGAATGCTCTTCTGGAGCAGCCAATGAATGGTTCGCCTAAGGAAATTCGGGACAAGGCCATGCTGGAGCTTTTATACGCTACGGGAATCCGTGTGTCGGAGCTCATTGGACTTTCCATGAATGATTTGAATCTGCAGGTAGGCTACATTACCTGCCGGGACGGCCAAAAGGAGCGGATGGTGCCTTTTGGGAGAAACGCAAAGCAGGCTATGGTACGGTATTTGGATCAGGGACGTGAGGCTCTTTTAAAAGGAAAGGAGTCGGAGTGGCTTTTTACCAACTGCAACGGAAGGGCCATGAGCAGACAGGGCTTTTGGAAGATTATTAAGTGTTATGGGGCGAAAGCAGGCATAGAGGCGGATATAACTCCCCACACCCTGCGCCATTCCTTCGCGGCTCATCTGCTCCGGGGCGGGGCGGACATTCATGCGGTCCAGGCGATGCTGGGACACTCCGACGCAGCTACGACTCAGATGTACGCGGCCTATTCGGACAGTACAGTCAGGGAGGCTTACCGGGATGCTTTCATGAGAAAAAAAGCCTGACAGAGAACTGAATTGTAAATCCCCGAAGGGCTGCTGCTCTTCGGGGATTGGCCTGCTCTACAGGCGATTTTTTTCGCTTACATAGGATAAAAGCTGTCTGGCATAGGTATCGGCACAGTCTGTATCGGACAAAAGCTCCGGGGAATACTGGGTATAGGTCAGGGAAGCTTTATAGTCCTCCCGCAGGGCCGGGGCCCATAGAGAGCCGAATTGGGGAAGGAAAAGCCCCTGCTTTCTGGTATAGCAGGTTTTGGCAGTGGCTTTCCTCCGTGCGTTTTTGTCTACATAGGCTCCTACGCTTTTATGGATAGCGGCATCCTCCAGGGGCAGGTAGTAATAGTCCTTGTAGTTGGGATAGAAATACTTAAGCTCTCCCTGATACAGGGCAATGTTGCAGGTTAGGGTATCCTGATGAAGCTCCAGGCTTACCGGATAGCAGTCATATGACAGCTGCACCGGGACAGTATATGGACTTTTCCATACCAGATTTAAAAATGCACAGTCAGTTCCCTGGTTATTTTCACAGGAGCAGGCCTGCTGGGAGAGCAGGGAGAAGGGCGACTCCATCAGATCCGGGTAGCTTAAGATTGGCAGAATGGAGGGCATTCCCCTTAAATCGTCCTCATTGTGAAGAATGAGAAGATCATACAGGAGGGTTTGGCGGGTCATAAGATATTCTCTGTAAACGTCGATAAGCTGGCCTCCGGAATATTTATCCTCCCGGCTGACGCCCAGAAATGCTTCAATGGATTTCTGCTTCATGTTCTCAAGCCCCAGAAGCTTCCGGTAGGGCTTTATTTTTTTGTAGAGATCCAGACTTGTGATTTTGTCAAAATTATAGTTTAGCCCAAGGTGTTTGCAGCGTTTTAAGAGATAGGGAATGTCAAATCCGTCCCCGTTAAAATGCACCAGTACCTTGAACCTCTCCATAAAGGTAAAAAAGGCTTCCAAAAGCTGGCCTTCACTGTCCCTTGTATCCGCAAACCACTGGATCAGCTTCCAGCCAAAGCCGTCGTGATAGGTGCAGCCGATAAGGTAAAGCTGTGAGGTATCGCCAGAAAAGCCAGTGGTTTCGATATCAAAGAACAGCAGCTCCTTTAAGGGGCCGATGCGTTCCAGGGGATATGTATCTGGTAAATCAACCGGGCGCTTAATGGTTATCATAAGACAGGGCTCCTTTGTTATTCCTCTATATCCGTTAGTTTACCGTAATTTGCCTCCGAATGCAAGGGGAGAACAGAATATTTGTTCGTTATCTCTTGCATTGAATAAAGGGGTATGATATGATGAAGGGCAGGAAATGATAAGGAAAGAGAATGGGGAAAAACCATGATTTCTTATATAAAGGGGCCCTTAGTGGCTGTAAATGAGGATACAATCGTAGTAGAGGCAGGAGGGGTGGGGCTGTCTGTTCATGTGCCGGTTTCCCTCCTTCCGGAGCTTCCGGATCTGGGGACGGAGGTGACAGTTCATACATATTTTCAGGTGAGGGAGGACGCTATGACCCTGTACGGTTTCCTGCACAGGCAAGACAGGGATATGTTCAAACAGCTCATCGGAGTGAACGGCATTGGTCCAAAGGGAGCTTTGGGGATTCTCTCGGCACTGAGTCCCGATGCCTTGAGGCTTGCCATTGTCAGCGAGGATGTGAAGGCTCTGTCCAAGTCTCCGGGGATCGGCGCTAAGACTGCCCAGAGGCTGATTCTGGATTTGAAGGACAGGATACCCATGGAGGGGGTGCTGGCGAAGCTGGCGGATGCACCGGGAGAGGGAGCTGTATCGCCCGGCGGGGCGTTGGCCTTGGAGCTGGCGGAGGCTGCAAAGGAGGCGGTTCAGGCATTGGTCGCTTTGGGCTATTCCAATATGGAGGCGGTCAGAGCTGTGAAGCAGGTGGAGGTTTCGGAGGGGATGACTGCGGAGGATGTCCTGAAGGCGTCGCTAAAGTATTTGTCCTTTTTATAAATGATGCCGTTGCTGCAGGGGAAGAGCGGGGCAAATGGATGGATGGTTGAGGTATTTATGGAACGCAGAATTATAACAACGGAAGCTACAGATGAGGATGTGCGTATTGAGACGACGCTGAGGCCTCAGCGGCTTGCCGATTATGTAGGCCAGGAAAAGCTTAAGTCTACGCTGAACGTATATATAGAAGCGGCTAAAAAACGGGGGGAGGCTCTGGATCACGTGCTTTTTTACGGGCCTCCGGGACTGGGAAAGACTACCCTGGCAGGTATTATTGCCAATGAAATGGGAACCAGCATGAAGGTAACCAGCGGCCCGGCCATCGAAAAGCCGGGGGAAATGGCGGCAATACTTAATGGGCTCCAGGAGGGGGATGTGCTTTTTGTGGATGAGATTCACCGCCTGAACCGTCAGGTGGAGGAGGTACTGTATCCGGCTATGGAGGACTTTGCCATTGATATTATGCTGGGAAAGGATTCGACAGCCAGATCCATCCGTCTGGAACTTCCTCATTTTACGCTGGTAGGGGCCACTACCAGAGCCGGGCTTCTGACGGCGCCTCTCAGAGATCGGTTCGGAGTGGTTCAGAGGCTGGAATTTTATACGCCTCAGGAACTGGGCAGGATTATCCTTCACTCAGCCAGAATTTTAAATGTGGAGATTGAGGAGACGGGAGCCCTAGAGCTTGCAAGGCGTTCCAGAGGAACGCCCCGTCTGGCAAACCGGCTGTTAAAGAGGGTCCGGGACTTTGCCCAGGTTAAGTATGAGGGTGTTATTACAAAAGAAGTGACGGATTTTGCTCTGGATATAATGGATGTGGACAAGCTGGGACTGGACCAGAACGACAGGAATATCCTGTTGATGATTATAGAGAAATTCTCCGGCGGACCGGTGGGGCTTGATACGTTGGCTGCGGCTCTGGGAGAGGATTCCGGTACTCTGGAGGATGTATACGAGCCGTATCTTCTGATGAACGGACTGATTAACCGGACACCCAGAGGGCGCACCGCAACAGAGACAGCCTACAGGCATCTGGGGCTTGAGCTGTGACGGTCTGCTTAAAATCTTGTATGCAGAGGGGTTGAGGGTTTGGTCTGATTATGGTATCATTGATGAAAGGTAACCCAAAAAGCCCGTTTTGAAAGCAGGAGACATAGATGGAAGCGAAGAACTATACGCAGGTGTTAATAGATGGAAAGATATATACCTTAGGGGGCAGCGAGGATGAAGGCTATCTTCAGAAGACAGCCAGCTATGTAAATGAGAAAAAAGCCCAGATGCGCAAGGTGCCGGGGTACACGAAGCAGAACGCCGATTACCAGACGGTAATGATGGAGCTGAACCTTGCCGACGATTATTTCAAGGCTGTGGAGCGTGCAGGCGGTATGGAACGCCAGAAAAAGGAGCTGGAGAAGGAAACCTACAGTTTAAAGCATGAGCTGGTCAGCTCCCAGATGAAGCTGGAGGCAGTGCTTAAGGATTTAGAGGAACGCCAGAGAGAGCTGGAGAAACTTTCCAGAAGGTGCGCACAGCTGGAGGGAGAGCTAAAGGAAGTCAGACAGCAAACAGACAGGGGTCAAAGGGAGAGGGAGGCAGCTGCCTCCAGAGTGCAGATAAGGGCAACAGAGGAAATAACGAAGACCCTTGAGGTAGAGCAGACAGAAATGTCAGATACGCAAGATGAAACGTTACAGACGAAGGACAGCATAGAGCAGGGGGCAGAGAAGGAAGTCCTTCCAGAGACAGCCTGCACCTTAGAGGGTACAGAGGCTGCGGAAGAAGAGCTGGCGCAGAAGGCTTTGCAGGCAGCCAGAAAGGCTGCCGGACGCAAAGGCGGGCGCAGATAAAAGAACAAGGGGGATGTCTCATGAATCAACGTGAGGCATCCTTTGTTTCAGAAAGGTCAAAGTATGATGGAGAAAAAACAGGTAGAAATACTGGCTCCAGCCGGTTCCTGGGACAGCATGAAGGCGGCGGTGGCGGCCGGAGCCGACGCGGTTTATATGGGAGGCAGCCGGTTTGGGGCTAGAGCCTACGCAGATAACGCAGATGAAAAAGAGCTGGTGGAGGCCATTGATTACGTACATCTACATGGGCGCAAACTGTATATGACCGTGAATACCCTTTTTAAAGAACGGGAGCTAAAGGATCTGGCAGAATACATGAGGCCTTACTATTTGGCGGGTCTGGACGGAGCCATTGTCCAGGATCTGGGGGCACTGCAGGAGCTAAAGACTAAATTTCCGGGCCTGGAGCTTCATGCCAGCACCCAGATGACCATTACCAGCTTATATGGGGCCAGGATGATGAAGGAGCTTGGATGCAGCCGGATCGTGACTGCGAGGGAAATGTCTCTGGCTGAAATCCGGAGGCTTCACGACGCAGTAGATGTGGAGATCGAAAGCTTTGTTCATGGCGCACTGTGCTATTGCTATTCCGGTCAATGTTTGATGAGCAGTCTGATCGGAGGAAGAAGCGCAAACCGGGGGCGCTGCGCCCAGCCCTGCCGCCTGCCCTATACGGTGTATGAGAGAAGCCAGCCCCAGAAGCCTTTAAATCAGAAACATGAACGGCATGTACTGAGCATGAAGGATTTATGTACTCTGGATCTTCTGCCGGATATAATAGAAGCAGGCGTCTATTCTCTTAAGATTGAGGGAAGGATGAAACGTTCACGCTACACAGCCGGAGTCGTCCGTATCTACCGCAAATATACGGATCTCTATCTGGAACAGGGCAGAGAGGGCTATTATGTAGAACCGGAGGACAGGAAGGAGCTTTTAGAACTCTTTGACAGAGGCGGTTTTACCTCTGGGTACTACCACGCTCATAACGGGCGTGAAATGCTGGCTTTAAGGGCAAAGCCGGAGTTTCGGGAGGGAAACCCCAGGCTTTTTAGCTTTCTGGATCAAACCTATGTGGAGGCGGAGCTTAAGGAGCCGGTTGAGGGTTACATTACCCTGGAGCAGGGACTTCCCGCCAGACTGACCTTACGATCAGGCAAAAGGGGGGTGGCTGTGGAGGGACAGGCCCCTAAAGCAGCCTTAAAGCAGCCGATCACACGGGAAACAGTGGAAAGGCAGCTTAAGAAAACAGGGGGGACACCCTTTACTCTTACCCGTCTGACTACAGATATAAAGGGGGAGCTGTTTCTTCCGGTTCAAGCGTTAAACGAGCTGAGAAGAAAGGGATTTGAGGCCCTACAAGAGAAGGTACTGGAGCCTTGCAGGAGAAATATAAAGGGATACCCAGCTACGGAATGGGCGGAGACGGACAGAAAGCAGAAGAGCAGGAGGGGAAACGGAGCAAAGCCAAAGCCTTCTGTATCCTTGGCGCTCCAGATGTCCGTATCTCTGGAGGATCTTGCACAGCTTCCTCCAGCTCTGGCCTGCAAAGAAGCGGCGGCTATCTATATTGACGCGGGAGCCTTCCCTCCCGAAAGCTGGAAGGAAACAGCAGGCCGCTGCCATAAAAGGGATAAAAGCTGCTACCTTATGTTGCCTCAGATTTTCAGGGAGCATGCTATCAGGTATTTCAAAACCAATAAGGCGCTGCTGAATGAGGCTGGTTTTGATGGAGTGATTATAAAAGCTCTGGAGGAAGTGCAGTGGCTTAGGGAGGCAGGGGTACAGCTTCCCTTCAAGCTGGACGCATCTGTCTACGGATGGAATACCAGAGCAGTAGGAGTCCTGGCTCAAACCGGGGCGAAGTCCCTTACTTTGCCTTTGGAGCTGAATGTCAGGGAGCTGGAGCCTGTCCTGTCTGCTTGTTCTGATTTTGGAATACCGGCTGAACTGATGGTTTATGGCCATGCTCCTATGATGGTGTCAGCTCAGTGTATTACCCGGACATCAGAAGGCTGCTGTCAAAAGCCGGGAAGCCTGATGCTAAAGGATCGGACGGGTGCTTTTCTTCCTGTAAAAAACCACTGTGCTTTCTGCTATAATACCATTTATAATCCCTCCCCTACCTCTCTGCTGGGGTATGAAATGGAGGTGAAGGCCCTTGGCGTGTATGGAATCCGTCTGGCATTTACGCTGGAGGACGCAACGCAGGCAGAGGCTGTTCTGGACGCTTTTTCAAGGGCATTTTTCTATGGGGAGACAGTGAAGGTTCCTTACAGGGAGTTTACCAGGGGACATTTTAAACGTGGAGTGGAGTAATGCTTATGACCAATCTTATTGCCCAGATATCCAAATATATGATGATTATCCTTATGGCTGTCTACACCTATGCCAATTTCCGTTTCTTTTCTTGCCCCTATATAGAGCAAAAGCGGAGGATCTGCGGCAGGCAGATACGGGTTATGTTAGGGCTCCATTTTCTGGCCTATCTTGTGATGTACTTAAAGACGGAGGATGAAGTCTTGAGGGGAATGCTGATGGGATTTTATGGGGCTCAGGCAGTGTTTTTCCTGTGTTACATCTATTTGTACCGGATGATATTCAGAAATGTGTCCAGACTGTTGGTGAATAATACCTGCATGCTGCTGTGCGTTGGGTTTATAATGCTGACACGTCTGTCCTTAAGCAGGGAGATGGATAAGGCAGTCCGCCAGTTTGCTATCGCGGCGGTCTCTGCGGTTGCTGCGTGGCTTATCCCATATATTATGGAACGGGTGTGGCAGCTTTATAAGTTCCGGTGGTTTTATGCCGGGGTGGGGCTTGCGGTGCTTCTGGCGGTATGGCTGGCAGGAAATGAAAGCTTCGGGGCTCAGCTATCCCTGACCATCGGAGGAATAGCCATCCAGCCTTCCGAGTTTGTGAAGCTCACCTTTGTACTGTTTGTAGCAGCTGCCTTCTACCAGTCCCTGAATTTTAAAACCATTGTCACTACCACAGCGGTGGCTGCGGCCCATGTGCTGATAATGGTGCTGTCCAAGGATCTGGGAGGCGCTCTGATTTTCTTTCTTACGTATGTGCTGATGCTGTTTATCGCAACTGGAAGCTGGCTTTACCTGGGGGTAGGGGCCTGCTTAGGGGCGTCGGCGTCTATGACGGCGTATCGGCTCTTTGAACATGTACAAAGGCGGGTGGCAGCATGGAAAAACCCCTGGGCAGATATCGACAACAAAGGCTATCAGATTACTCAGTCCTTGTTCGCCATTGGCACAGGCGGATGGTTCGGCATGGGTCTTGGACAGGGGATGCCGGGAAAGATACCGGTGGTGGAGAAGGATTTTATTTTTGCCGCCGTGTCAGAGGAGCTAGGAGGAATATTCGCAGTCTGCGTGCTTCTTATCTGTTTGGGCTGCTTTATCCAGTTTATGATGATTGCGGCCAGCATGCAGGCTATGTTTTATAAGCTCATTGCCTTTGGGCTTGGGATAGAATATATTATCCAGGTGTTTTTGACAGTGGGCGGAGTAACGAAGTTTATTCCCTCTACAGGAGTAACCCTGCCCTTTGTAAGCTACGGAGGCAGCTCTATTTTAAGCGCTTTCCTGCTGTTTGGAATGATACAGGGGCTTTATATTTTAAAGTGCAGCGATGAGGAGGATATGGAAGAGGAGGCTTTATGAAGAAGGCAAGTCCAAACCCGAAGGCCAATAAAAATATTATAAGAATTACCTATGTGATCGTGGGATTGTTCCTGTCATTGGCGGTGTATCTGGGGTATTTTATTCAGGTTGGAAGTGAGGATGTGATTAACAATTCCTACAATGCACGTTTGGATAGCTTTTCTGATCAGATTTTTAGAGGTAACATTCTGGCGGAGGATGGCACGGTGCTGGCACAGACCCAGATAGATGAAGATGGGAATGAGAGCCGGGTCTATACCTATGGCAGTGTCTTTGACCATGTGGTGGGATACTCTGCCAGGGGAAAAACAGGGATAGAAGCAATGGCAAATTTCTATCTGCTTACATCTCATGTAAATCTGATTGAACAGATTGCCAATGAGCTGGCAGGAAAGAAGAACCCTGGAGACAGTGTTTACACTACTTTGGATGCAGAGCTTCAGCAGGCAGCCTATGCGGCTCTTGGAGACCGGAAAGGGGCTGTGATTGCCATGGAGCCGGATACCGGAAAGATTCTTGCCATGGTATCCAAGCCCGGCTATGATCCCAATACCCTACTTCAGGACTGGGAGGAGCTTACAGGCGATAGAAATGGTGAAGGACGTCTCTTAAACCGGGCCACTCAGGGACTGTATCCTCCGGGCTCCACCTTTAAAATTGTGACAGCCCTTGCATATATGAGAGAGCGCCCTGATGATTATAAGGATTACCAGTTTGATTGCAGTGGGGTTTACAGCAACGGGAAATACCAGATTAAATGCTATCATTCCACAGCCCACGGACGTCAGAATTTGACTCAGGCCTTCGCCAATTCCTGTAATGGGGCCTTTGCCAGCCTGGGTCTGGAAATGGATTTGGGAAATTTTAATGAGACTGCCGGGGAGCTTCTGTTTAACGCCAGTCTGCCCCTTCCCGGCGTGCCCTACAAGCAGAGTGCCTTTCATATGAACAAAGGAGCCGGCCCATGGGAAATACTTCAAACTTCTATCGGCCAGGGTGCCACCCAGATAACGCCTATCCATAGCGCCATGATAACGGCAGCCATTGCAAACGGCGGTACGCTGATGAAGCCTTATTTTTTAGATTCTGTGGTAAGTGCAGGGGGAGAGGAGATTAAAAAATTCATGCCATCCTCCTATGGCAGCCTTATGACGGCAAAGGAGGCTGCTGATCTGACGGAGCTGATGCAGGCAGTGGTTACAGAGGGCACAGCTTCTGGAGCAAGAACCGACGCATATACAGTGGCTGCCAAAACCGGTTCAGCGGAATTTGAGGCAGGAAAGGAAACCCACGCCTGGTTTACCGGATTTGCGCCGGCAGAGTCTCCAAGGCTGGTGGTTACGGTTTTAGTGGAAGAAGGAGGAAGCGGTGGGAAAGCGGCAGTTCCCATTGCACGGCAGCTCTTTGATTTATATATGAGCCGTTAGGAGGCGAAATGGAGAAGGGCTCTCATAGCCCGGTAAAAATGTTCCCGGCGCTCATATTGGTTTGACATGTTCTTTTGTTTCCTTGTATTAATGGGGGGCGGCAGGTTAGCCGCCCTGTTTCAGCAAAATTTTTCCTTGATCAGGATTTCTTAAATTTCCTAATTGAGAATTAAAAGTATTGACGAATGTGGAAGTTCGTAGTAGACTTCTTTAGAAGTTAGCCATAACTAATCATCAATTTCAGTAATGAAATTATGTGTTAAAATTGAAGTTAAGAGGTATTCCTATGATCAAAATCGCAATTTATGGAAAGGGAGGGATTGGAAAGTCCACCACAACGTCGAATTTGTCAGCGGCCTTAAGCACCTTTGGCTATAAGGTCATGCAAATTGGCTGTGATCCCAAGTCAGACTCTACCAAATGTCTGATGGGTGGCGTAAAGATTCCGACAGTCCTGGGACAGATTCGGGAAAAGGGCCCCCAGGGCGTAACGCTGGAGGATCTGGTTTACACTGGATATCATGGTATTCTCTGTGTGGAGGCCGGAGGTCCTACTCCAGGTATTGGCTGTGCAGGCAGAGGGATTATCACGGCCTTTGAAAAGCTGGAAGAGCTGGGGGCTTTTGAGCGCTTTCAACCCGACATCGTACTCTATGATGTATTGGGAGATGTGGTATGCGGCGGCTTTGCCATGCCCATTCGCGGCGGCTTTGCAGAACGGGTGCTGATTGTAACCTCAGGAGAGATGATGGCCCTCTATGCGGCTTCAAATATTGCCAGCGCTGTCCATAATTTTGGGAAACGGGGTTATGCAAAAGTGGGTGGAATTATATTAAACTGCAGAAATGTAGAAAACGAGAAACAGCTGGTAGAGAAGGCGGCTCAGGAGATAGGTGAGCCCGTCATCAGCATTATTCCCCGTGATAAGGCGGTTCAGATTGCGGAGGCCCAGGGAAAGACTGTCGTCGAAGCGTTGCCGGAAAGCAGTATGGCAAAGGTCTATGCCAGTTTGGCAGATAAAGTATTGGAGGTGAGCGGACATGAACGGATGCTGTGCGCAAAGGAATGGCTTTGAGGACTCTCTTCATTATTCGTCCCCGGCACACGGAGGATGGGGAGTGGTAAAAACAGGGCATCTGGTTCCCGACAGCTATCAGCTTTTTGTAAGTCCGGCAGCCTGCGGCCGGCACGGGGCTTTGGCTGCCTGCCTTGAAAAACGGAAAAACCGGGTGTCCTATCTGTTTTTGACGGAAGAGGACATTGTTTCCGGTGGGTATGAGGAGAGAATCATTGAAGGTGCAGGGAAGCTGCTGGCACATCTGGAGAAACGGAACCGGATGCCTCGTGTGCTGATGATTTTTGTCAGCTGTATTGATGATCTGCTGGGGACGGATCATGACGCTCTGACAGAGGAGCTCTCCGCAGCGTATCCCCATATAAGATTTATGTTCTGCCATATGAATCCTACCTCAACGGATACGAAGCTTCCTCCGGGCGTCAATATTCAGAATAAGATTTACAGCCTTCTGGACGTAACGAAGGAGCGGGATCAGGGCGTAAACCTGATTGGCAGCCTTTCACCTCTGCGTCAGACCAGCGAGCTGTTTACGATACTGAAAAGGATGGGGATTTCAGACATCCGGCATATTTCTAATTATGAAGGCTTTGACGCCTATCAGGAGATGGCGCGCAGCTGTCTGAATCTGGTGATTTCCCCAGCCGGAACATATGCCTCCCAGCAGATGGAGAGCAAGCATGGAACTCCGTTTGTAACGGCGCTGACAAGTTTTCGGACTTCCTGTATTAGGGATACCTACAGCCGTATTGCGGATAAGCTGCGGGTAAGGTGTCCGGAGCTTTCCATCTATGAGGAAGAATGTGAGCGGAGGATGTGGGAGACAGCAGGGAAGCTGAAGGGAATGACGGTGCTCCTGGACGGTGAGGCTGTGACGCGGCCCTTTGATCTGGCGAGAGCGCTGCTGGAGCATGGGTTCCAGGTGACGCATATTTTTGAACAGAAGGTGCTGCCCCCGGATGAGGAGAATTATAAATGGATAGTATCGAAGCATCCCCAGGTAAATATCATCCAGACACAGAATCCAAGAGTCACTGTGTTTGAAAAGCTGACACAAGAAGCTTTGTCGATTGGGTACAGCGCTGCGTATATTACCGGGGCGGCTCATGTTTTGGATCTAGGAGGGCAGCATGGACTCTATGGATATGGAGGGATTGTGGAGTTGATGGAGATGATGGAAAAGGCTGCTGGGGAGAAAGCAGATTTAAGGAAACTTTTAGATGATGCAGTACTGGTTGTGTGAGGTTGAGGATCATGGAGCAGTTGTGGATAACCCTTCCCGCACTGGCACCGGATTATTCAGGGGTATGCTCTGCCGTATTTGATCTTGGAGGAGTTACCATTATTCATGATGCGTCTGGCTGTACGGGAAACTATACAGGATATGACGAGCCTCGCTGGTATGGAAGCAAGGCGAAAATTTTCTGCTCGGGGCTGCGGGATATTGACGCGGTGCTTGGCAGGGATGACCGGTTGATTGACAATGCCATTCAGGCGGGAGAGCTGGTAAAGCCAAGCATTTATACGGTTATTGGAAGCCCGGTGCCTATGGTGATCGGTTCAGATATGAAAGGAATTGCCAGGGAAATTGAGATGGAGACAGGGGTACCCTCCTTTGGTTTTGATACCAATGGCCTGGGCTTATACAACAAAGGGGTGGAAGCGGCCATTTGCGCATTGATCGGGCGGTTTACCAGAGCTCAGGAGAAACGGGTTGACAGAGGCGTCAATATTCTAGGCACCAACGCCATTGACATGGGGGCAAATGGAAACGACACAGATTTGACGGAATGCCTTACCTCCTGGGGCTTTACCGTAGTGGGGCGCATGATGATGGGCGCATCTATGGAGCAGATACGTAATCTGGCCGGGGCAGAGGTTAACCTGGTGGTGACTGAATCCGGTGTGGCGGCGGCAAAGCTGCTTTGGGAGAAGTTCCAAATTCCCTATGTGGTTGGCATGCCTCTTGGAAAGGAGGATGAGGTTTGTCAGGCTCTGGAGCGGACGATTCAGGATCAGCAATGCAGGGTAATTTGCGATGGTTCTCAGGAAGGAGGGATTCTGATTGTAGGAGAACAGGTGCTGGCGAACAGCATGCGCAGAGCTATATTGAGGCAGAATCCAGATGTAAAGGTAGCGGTGGGTACCTTGTATGGGCTGAACCATGATATTGCAGGAGAGGGGGATATTGATATTCATAGCGAGGAAAGGCTGATTGAGCTGATTGAGTCTGGATCATACCGGATTCTGGCAGGTGATCCATTGATGGAGGAGCTGCTGGAGGGGGATGAGAGGATGGACTTTCGGGCCTTGCCCCATGTGGCCTTATCCAGTAAATTATATTGGAATCAGGCGCCAAGATTTTTAAGCAAAGAGTTTGACAGGCTTTTAAAGGAGTTGGCAGAATACGAAGAGAGAGGAGCGCATGAAAACATTTCGTGCAAACAGATATGAGACGAATCAAATATTTTATGCTGACCTGTGTAACTGTGGGCTGTATGGCGCTGACTGGCGGCTGCCAGGGAGCCAGAGGGGAAGGCGTAGCCAAGGAGAAGTCCGAGGAGTCTGTTATTACAGAAGCGTCCAGGGACGAGAAAGGCATCGGCAAGGAGGAGATTGTGATTGTGGACCAGCTGGGGAAGGAAATTGTGCTGGATGGCGTACCGGAGCGTGTGGCAACCACCATTATGCCCTTTCCCTATATTTATTATGCTGTTGTCGGAAACTCGGATCATTTAATTGCCTGCAATCCCTCTTCCCTTCTTGCCTATGAGGACAGCGCCCTTAAATATATGTACCCTGAGCTGGCCCATGCCAACACAGAATTTGTGGATACCAGCTTTGTGGTAAATATTGAGGAGCTTTTGAAACTGGAGCCAGAGGTAGTTTTCCAGTGGAATTACATGGAAGAAGAAATTGCAAAGATGGAAGCCGCAGGCATTAAAGTAGTGGCGCTGCAGTATGGAACACTGGAGGATTTGGAAACCTGGATTCGGATTATCGGGAAAATGTTTGACAAAGAGAAGCGGGCTGAAGAACTGATTGCCTATTTCCATGACAGTGTCGGTGAGGTAACAGAGAAAATTGATACGCTTTCTTTAGAGGATTATAAAAATATTTTGATTATGTCAGATAATCTGAAGGTAAATGGAAGCGGGTTTTATGAGTACTATGTTGGTAAGAGCGGCGCTGTGAATCCTGCGCAGGATTTGTCAGGTGAAGCGCTGAATGTGAATATGGAGCAGATTTACCAGTGGAATCCGGATATTATTTATATTGGTAATTTTACATCTATGCAGCCCTCTGATATCGTTGGAAATAAGCTGGAGGGACAGGATTGGTCGGTTTTGGACGCTGTGGCAAAAGGACAGGTATATAAAATTCCGATTGGCGGCTACCGGTGGGACCCGCCAGGAGTGGAGACGCCTCTGATGGTGAAATGGCTGGCTAAAATTCAGCATCCTCAGCTTTTTGAGGATTTGGATATGCGTAAGGAGGTTTCGGATTTTTATAAAGAGGTGTACGGCTTTGAGCTGACAGAAGCTATGCTGGACGAGATTTTAAATGATACTCAGGATTTCTGACAGATGACGGGGAATCCTGGAAAAAAGGAGGGGAAAGAGATTGACATGGGAACGAAAAAGGCAGTGCTGCATTCTGTTTATGGGAAAATACTGATTATGCTGCTGGTGCTGATAGGAGCATTTTTCTTCTCCATGTGTATCGGAAGATATTCCATTACACCAGGTGAGGTTGCCGCAATCATTGCTGCGTGGTTTACAGATTCAATGGAGGGAATGGATAAGATCCGGGTAAATGTAGTAATGCAGGCGCGTTTGCCCCGTATTTTGCTGAGCATGCTCGTCGGTGCGGGACTGGCCTGCTCCGGTGCAGCTTATCAGTGCTTATTTGGCAATCCTCTGGTAAGCCCGGATATTCTGGGAGTATCTGCTGGAGCAGGCTTTGGTGCGGCGGTTGCTATCCTCTTTTCGGCAGGCGCTTTTCTGGTGCAGCTTCAGGCCCTGGCCTTCGGGCTTTTGGCTGTAGGCTTGGTGCTGCTGGTTTCCCGGATGCAGAAAAAGAGAGAGCTGTATATGCTTGTGCTTTCCGGCGTGATTGTAAGTGCGTTGTTTGAAGCGTTGGTGTCTCTTGTGAAATACGTCGCCGATCCCCAGGATAAGCTGCCGGCTATTACCGTATGGTTGATGGGCAGCCTGGCGTCTGCCTCCTATCAAAAGGTTTGGCTGGCTGCCGCCACTCTTGGCCCCTGCATTTTGGTTATGCTGGCGTTGCGCTGGAAAATGAATTTGCTGTCTCTGGATGAAGAGGAGGCCCGCTCTCTGGGAGTCAATGTGGAGCTCCTGCGTCTGCTGATTATTGTAGCTTCCACTCTTATGACGGCCGTTTCAGTTTCTCTGTGTGGGCTCATTGGCTGGATTGGCCTGGTGATTCCCCATATCTGCCGCTTTTTTGTCGGCAATGATCACCGTGGGCTGCTGCCTGCCTGTGTAATATCAGGCGCAGCGTATTTGCTGCTGATTGACGGAATTGCCAGAACGTTAACAGCAGCCGAGCTTCCGCTGTCCATTCTTACAGCGATGATAGGAGCGCCGTTTTTTGCGTATATGTTAAGAAAAACAATGGGGGGAAAGGGCTGAATATGAAGCTGGAAGTCAGAAATGGAAGCTTTGGTTACGGAAAACACATGCTTTTACAGAATCTTAATTTTTCTGTGGAAAGCAACAGGATTATGACGATTCTTGGTCCCAACGGAGTTGGGAAAACAACGCTGCTTAAATGCATTATGGGCTTTCTGAAATGGAAGGAAGGACAAACCTGGTTCAATGGACAGGCTTTGGGCAGCGGCACAAACGAATTTTGGAAGCATACCAGCTATGTTCCCCAGGCGAAACAAAGTATTTATTCCTATCGTGTGATTGATGTGGTAATTATGGGGCTAAATGCAAGACAGAACTTCTTTGCCATGCCGTCAGAGGAGGATTACGAAAGGTCATACGAAATTCTGAAGGTTCTGCAGGTGGAAAAGCTGGCCTGCAAAAGCTTCAATCAGTTAAGCGGCGGCGAGCGGCAGATGGTGATGATGGCAAGGGCGTTGATTTCAGAGCCGGAGCTGCTGATTTTAGATGAGCCAGAGTCCAATTTGGATATGAAAAACCAGCTTCAAATTGTAAATACCATTGAGCGGGCGGCAAAGGAATTTCAAACCAGCTGTTTAATTAATACTCATTTTCCAAATCATGCCCTGAAAATTTCAGATACTACGCTGATGCTGGGTTATAAAAATAAAAAAATAATTGGGAATACCCTGGAAATTGTTACCGAGGATCACATCAGAGAGTACTTTGACGTTTGCACGAAGGTTGTCTCCGTGCTGGTAGATTCGCGGAAATACCATACGATTTTTCCATATCAGATCGCAAAAGAGACCGCCGCTCAATAACCGCTTTTGCCAGAGAAAAAGGCTGGTTGAAGGTTAAATAATAATGAAATAAAACATACTCCTTGCATATCCCCTCCAAACGTTGTATACTAAGACCAGTTATGGCTTGCGCAGGCCGTTAAAAGGGCTAACAAAGCGTAGCCAGGTTCACACCAACACCAGGAGGAATTG
The DNA here is from genome assembly GCF_009696375.1 of Clostridium porci. Taxonomy (GTDB): domain Bacteria; phylum Bacillota; class Clostridia; order Lachnospirales; family Lachnospiraceae; genus Enterocloster; species Enterocloster porci. The sequence continues at coordinate 133,660 of NZ_VUMD01000004.1, read as the reverse complement.
CAATGATTGAAGCAACGAGCTGCGGCGGTGTGGTTATTTTTCGAGGAAAAATCCTGGTTCTGTACAAAAATTACAAAAATAAGTACGAAGGCTGGGTTTTGCCAAAGGGAACAGTAGAAGCTGGTGAGGAATATAAGGAAACGGCGCTCCGTGAAGTAAAGGAGGAGACCGGCGTCAGTGCATCCATTATCAAATATATAGGTAAAAGCCAATACTCCTTTAACACCCCTCAGGATGTGGTGGAAAAGGATGTGCACTGGTACCTGATGATGGCCGACAGCTATTACAGCAAACCACAGCGGGAAGAATACTTTCTGGATTCGGGGTATTATAAATTTTATGAGGCTTACCATTTGCTTAAGTTTTCCAATGAAAAGCAGATACTGGAAAAGGCTTACAATGAATATCTGGATTTGAAGAAAAGTAATCTTTGGGGAAGCAAGAAATATTTTTAATGAAATTGACTTAGTTTTAAGGCGCTCCGGGCTCACCGGGGCGCCTTTGGATATCAGCTGGAATCCGCCGGACTTTGAAGGTAACGTAATTATATTTGATTTACCGGTTGTAAGGGAACCTGGGATAAGCTATAATGGGTGGTAGCGGCATTGGATGCCGATATTCATGTAAGTACAAACCGGGGATACTGCTATGGTGGAGAATAACTGGCCTGCAATTATATATTTCACAGCCCTTGCCTTCCTTACGGGAGCAGCCGGAGGCAGCTTTATCAACTGTCTGTCCTGGAGGATGGTTCGCGCAGAGTGTGTTATGAAGGGACGGAGCCGCTGTCCTTCCTGCGGTAATACGCTGGGAGTCTTGGATTTGATTCCGGTATTTAGCTGGATTTTTCTAAGAGGAAGATGCCGCTTTTGCAGAGCTGCGATTCCCTTCCGTTATTTGTGGTCAGAGACGCTTATGGGAACGGTGGCTGTCAGCCTGCTTTTTCGTTATGGCCTTAGTTTAAAGGCTATTTTCTATCTGATATTTACGTTCATCCTTCTGGGGGAGGCTTTGATAGATTGGGAGATTTATGAAATTCCTGATGGCTTTCACCTGGCAGCGATTCTTTGGTGGTGTGTTTATCTACCATACTCAGGAGAGCCTGTGACGGAGCGGCTGACAGCCGGACTTATGGGAGGCGTTTCCATAGCAGGCGGCCTGCGTTTGCTTACTACAGCTTTTGACCGGATGCTTGGTAAGGAAAGCATGGGAGGCGCAGATATTAAGCTGTTCTTTGTTACTGGCCTTTATCTTGGATTTCCTGGCAATCTTTTAAATCTGATTGTCAGCTGTATTATGGGGTTAATTCTTGCTGCTTTATCATCCGGGCAGAGGAAGGAAAGAGAGGAACCATCCCTGATTCCCTTTGCCCCGGCCATTGCTGTAGGAACCTGGTTTTGCCTTCTCTTTGGGAAATGGATTACGTCCTGGTATGCAGGCTTTTTCTAGGTAGAAGAGACAGCATTAAGAGCTGCCTTATAGTTTAAACAATGTGGAAGACCAGAACAGGGAATAGGCTTTATCGGAAGAGGAGAGGCTTCGTATTCTTAATTAGCAGGAAGAATAAAAAGGAGCGGATGGGGGAACCTTTTTTTAAAGTGTCTTATACCGGAGCAGGCAGATATAAATAGAAAGGAAGCGTTTGGAAATGAGTAAACGATATGAGCAGTTAAAGACATATATGGATCGGGTCATGGCTATTAAGACGGCTATGACTCTATTTGAATGGGACAATGAAACCCTGGCCCCTCAAGAGGCCGGAGAGCTGACCTCCCAGGTGATTGGAGTACTTTCTGGAGAATATTTTCAGGCCTTAACCTGTAGTGAGTTGCGTCAGAGATTAAAGGAATGCAGGGAAGATGAAGCACTGTCTGAGCCAGAGGCCGCCAATGTGCGGGAGCTTTGGGAGGAGCTGGAGAAGATCCAGTGTATTCCCCAGAATGAATACCAGGATTTTGCCACACTTACAGCCAGAGCTACCAGGGTGTGGGCCAGAGCCAAGGAGGACAATGACTTTAAAGCCTTTGCTCCTACCCTTAAAAGGGTAATCGAATATCAGAAGAAATTTGCCGGCTACCGGGCTAATAATGGAAAAAGGCTGTATGATGTGATGCTGGATGACTTTGAACCTGGATTTTCCATGGAAAATCTGGATGCGTTTTTCGGACTGTTAAAAAGAGAACTGGTTCCCTTCTTAAAGCAGGTGGCAGAGGAAAGTAAAAAGGCGGACGACAGCTTTCTTAAGGGGGATTATCCTGTGAAACAGCAGGAGAAGCTGGCCCGGTTCCTGGCTGAATATGTGGGGTTTGACTTTGATCGGGGCGTTATGGCAGTTAGCGCCCATCCCTTTACCACGAACCTTCATAATAAGGATGTACGGATTACTACTCATTATACTGACTGTGTGGACAGCTCCCTGTTCTCCGTTATCCATGAGGCAGGCCATGGCATCTATGAGCAGGGAATCCGGGATGAGCTGACACTCACTCCTGCAGGTCAGGGAGCCAGTATGGGAATGCATGAGTCACAGTCCCGCTTTTTCGAAAATATAATCGGCAGAAACCGCGCCTTTTGGGTTCCCATCTACGGGCGTGTGCAGAACATGTTTCCAAAGCAGCTGGGAGAGGTAAGCTTGGATACCTTTGTGGCTGCTGTCAATAAGGTGACAGCCGGCCTTATCCGTACCGAAGCTGACGAGCTGAGCTACAGCCTTCACGTTTTAATCCGATATGAGATTGAAAAAATGCTTATTGAGGAGGATTTAGATGTGGAGAAGCTGCCTGAAGTTTGGGCCTCCAAATATGAGGAATATTTGGGAGTACGTCCTGAAACGGCTGCAGAAGGGGCGCTTCAGGATATTCACTGGTCCCAAGGCTCCTTCGGCTATTTTCCGTCCTATGCTTTGGGAAGCGCCTTTGGCGCACAGCTTTACTGCCATATGAAAAAGAACATGGATTTTGAGGGACTTCTGGAGAAGGGAAAGGTGAATGTGATCCGGCAGTATTTGAAAGAGCATATCCATCAGTTCGGAAAGCTTAAAACTAGCCGCCAGCTGCTGAAGGATGTGACGGGAGAGGATTTTAACCCGCATTATTATTTGGATTATCTGAAAGAAAAATATGCAAAGCTTTATGGCATAGAAGTGCAAGAGGAAGGGCTCTCACAGCAATAAACACATTCCATCATATATCGCCTGCCGGCTCTTTTCTGGCGCGGCGATATTTTTATACTTAAGGACAAACGCCTCATAGGCAGGAATAGCCGCTCATATATTATACGTAGCAAAGTGCATGTGCATACCATGCTGGAAATGGAGGGATAAGGACTTTGAATAAACGTATTATATGGGCTGCTGTCATAGGCCTGATGGTTCCTTATGTAGGAACCCTGGCCTGGACAGGCACGATACGTGGGGAAGAGCTAAGCTATGAGCAGAAAAAAGGTGTATCTGGAGGGCGGCGTATCCTGCTGGATCGCAGCGGCGGTTCTTATTACATGGATATGGAGGAATACCTTCCCGGAGTCATTGCCAGACAGATGCCTGTGGAGTTTGAGCCGGAGGCATTAAAGGCTCAGGCCATTATTGCCAGGACTTATATCTGCCGTCAAATGGAAGCGGCAGGAGAGGAGGAAGAGATTGAAGAGTCGTCTCTGGATATGGATTATCTGGAGTCGGATCAGCTTAAAAGACTATGGGGCTCCAGCCGTTTTCCGCAGTATTACCAGAAGCTAGAGTCTGCGGTAAAAGCCACCTCCGGTATGGTTATGACTTACGAAGGGAAGTGTATTGAGCCTATGTACTGCCGGGCGGCAGCAGGAATGACCAGAAATGGGGATTTTGCACATCCTTATTTTCAGAGCTTAGAGTGTCCAAACGATGTGGAGGCGGAAGGGTATATGCAGATATTGGCACTATCAAAGGAGGATTTTGCGGCGCGTATTAACAGTATTCCTCAGACTAGTTCCAGTTCCCGCCAGATAGACCCATCCCAGATTCCGGACTCGATACAGATCGCAGCCAGGGATGAGGCCGGGTATATAGAGGAGCTGCAAATTGGTGGTTACAGCTATACAGGAGAGGAGGTTCAGTATGCTCTGGGACTTCAGTCGGCTGCGTTTACCCTGGAGCCTTATGAGGAGCAAATCCGGGCAGCATCAAAGGGAATCGGGCATGGCTACGGCTTAAGTCAATGGACAGCTAACCAGAAGGCAAAGGAGGGATGGAAGGCAGAGGACATTCTTGGATATTTTTATAAAAATATTACACTCCTTTCTGAATAATCAGTCTCGGTTTGGTAAGAATAGTACCGAGGTGATAAACGTGAAAGAGAAAGTAAATCAAATGTTCAAGGATAAGCTGTTTCTTGTCATGCTAGTGTTAGGCCTGCTGACTATTGTAGCCGCAGCAGGAGTGTTTACCGTACAAAGAGGAAAAGGTAATGAGACAAATCCGTACCTTGAGGTTCCACAGCCAGAGATGATTGCCCAGGAAACCGATCCGGAGCTTCCTCCGGTTGCAGGAGCTTCTGATGGGACGAAAAACGCGAAAGATATAATCCAGGCGCCCAGCCAGACAGCTGTGGCAAAGAACGAGAACCAGGGCAATGACCTGGCGGCAGAGGCGGGAGCTGGGCAGAATGCGGCAGAAGCCCTGGTGCTGAATTTTAATGATTCCAGCAAGATGACATGGCCTGTAAGGGGAAATGTTATTCTGGATTACAGCATGGATCAGACAATTTATTTCCCAACCCTGGATCAGTACAAATGCAATCCCGGAATAGTGATTCAGGCTGATGTCAGCACTCCTGTAGAGGCGCCTGCCAATGGAAAGGTCCTGGAGGTGGGCGTCAGTGATGAAATCGGCAGCTACGTTGTCCTGGATCTGGGTAATGAGTACAAAGCTACCTGTGGTCAGTTGAAGGAAGTCTGCGCAGTAGAGGGCGAGTATTTGAAGCAGGGACAGATTATGGGCTATGTATCAGAGCCTACCAAATATTATTCCGTAGAAGGCGTTAATGTATTCTTCGAGCTGCAGCATCAGGATAAGACGGTAGATCCTCTGAATTTCATGGAGTAGGAAAGCGCTAAGCTTTATAGAAGCATTAGTCAGAAAACCGGCTAACCAGCTGGTTTTTTGCCTGTGAGGGATCTGTATGGAAAAATAATTTGATACAATACATTGACAAGGCAAACAACCGGTGATATGCTAAATGACAACAGGGAGCTTGTAAAGCAGGCTGAGAGGAAGTAATCGAACTTCGACCTATCGTACCTGATTTGGGTAATGCCAACGTAGGGAAATATGAGACGCTTATTTTTTGCATTTCAAGGTTCATTTCCTGCGGGGGGTGGACCTTTTGTACAAAGTATTATGAAAAACGGAGGATATGAAATGAACGTAAATGTTAAAAAATTAGCGGTTAGCGCAATGCTGGTGGCGGTTGCAGTGTCTTTGTCCAGCCTCTCCATTCCGATTGGAGCATCCAAATGCTTTCCTGTCCAGCACCTGGCAAATGTTATCGCAGGCGTATTCCTGGGACCCTGGTATGGTGTGGCAATGGCTTTCTGCACGTCTCTTATCCGTAACCTCATGGGAACAGGCAGCCTCCTGGCCTTTCCAGGCAGCATGATTGGAGCCTTTGCCTGCGGCATGTTGTATCAGCATTCCGGGAAATTGGTCTGGGCCTATGGAGGGGAAGTTTTTGGAACCGGAATCTTGGGAGGGGTACTGTGCTATCCTGTTGCAACCCTGCTTATGGGAAAGGAAGCGGCAGTGTTTGCTTATGTGATGCCGTTCCTTATGAGCACCTTAAGCGGCACTGTGATTGCGGCTTTTTTAATGGGTGTTCTGTGCAAATCGGGAGCGTTTAAATATTTGAAACATCTGCTGGACATGGAGATGGAGCTGTCCGGCGCAGTAGGGAAATAAGGAAACTTTTTCCACTTTTTAAGAAATTTCAGAGTTTTATAATAATTTGTTCACAGACGGTTCAGAGGCGTATTTTATACTAACAAAAGAATACAGGAAGAAGGAGTGACAATATGAACATATTATTTTTCCTGACTCCTAAAAGTGACGTAGCGTATATAAGTGAGGATGATACGTTAAGACAGGCTTTGGAGAAGATGGAGCACCATAAATATTCCTCTGTACCGATTGTCAGCAGAACAGGCCGTTATGTGGGAACACTGACAGAGGGCGATCTGTTATGGGGCATGAAAAACCAGTTTAACCTGGATCTTAAGAGCGCAGAGAAAATACCGGTTACTGCCATACGCCGCAGGTGTGATAACCGCCCGGTGAAAGCGGACGCAGATATGGAGGATTTGATTGGTAAAGCGCTGAATCAGAACTTTGTTCCGGTTTTAGATGATCAGAAGTGTTTCATCGGAATTATAACCAGAAAGGATATTATTAAATACTTCTATCGGAAATGCGAGACAGCCAAGGATGGCTCTCAGCTAGAAGCCGCAGTCAGCGGCAGAGCGCATAAAAATGTAGACCTATCAGCAGTAGTAAGAATGCGCGGCAAAGAAAAAGCCTTTGTATAGAGACTGACAGAGGTGTACATGAATCAGAAACAGCCGGAAAATGTGCTGGCAAAGAGAAAGAGGAAACAGGAGTGGCTAGTATGCAGCAGTAAGCTTGCAAAATCAGATGAGACAAGGCGGCGCTGGGATTAACTTCCCAGCGCCGCCTTTGTCCGCAGTCCGGGCAGGTTCTCCTAAATCCCGTTTGCTAATGAGAGGCAAGATTTGATTTTCAAGTTAGTTGTCACAGTCGCAGCAGCTATCTTCAGAGAAAGCTCTGCTGTTTCCTCTTAGAGTAGTAAATCCGCTCCAACCGATGCGGGAACCGTCACGGAAGCCCTCCCAAAAGCCTTCGCGAAAGCCATCACGGAAGGCCTCGCGCCGGTTATCATTGCCGCAGCCACAGCGATTATTCCAGCGATTACAGCCGCAGCCGCATCCATTATTCCAGCGATTACAGCCGCAGCTGCATCCATTATTCCAACGATTACAGCCACAACCGCATCCATTATTCCAACGATTGCATCCACATCTAGATTCAAAACAACACATATATCGCATCTCCTTTTTTTAAATTTTGTACTATATCATATGGGACAGGTAGACAAAGTGTTACAGTTTGTCTGGATTGAAGTTTTTGTCACCCGTACTTTGGCTCCACATAGACTATAGTAGAAAATGTTAATTGAAAGGAGTATTCACCATATGAATTCTTATACAGATGTAAGTGGTCGAAGCTGCGGCCAGAGATCTGTACCGGCAAGTAACTGTCTCAGCAACCAATGGGGCTCTGCCGCTACGCCGGATTATTCGGATATGACCACATTTCCCTGGAATTCATGGGAATATGATGTAAACACACCTAATTACGCATTTCCAGAAGCCTCATTTACACAGCCAGGCGGAATGGCATGTACGCAGACGGCTCCCGGATGTCTGGAGCAGCAGTTCCCAGTTGCAATGGCCTATGTGCCCTGGCAGCAGTGGCAGACGACCTATGCTCCTGAGAGAGGGTTGTTACAGGGGACTATCTTCCCGGATTTGGATCTGGAATTTAATTACGGGAGGTGCGGCAGATGATGATGTATGATTGTGATTCCAATTCTCGTGAGGCGCTCTTAAGGAAAATTGATCAGGTAGGCTTTTCTTTGGATGATACCCAGCTGTATCTTGACACACATCCTTGTGATAGGGAGGCGCTGGCATACTTTAATCAGGTATCTGAAATGTACCGCAATGCAGTAGCATCATACGAAGCGCAGTTCGGACCACTTATGGCTTACCGCAGCAATGATTCATCGTACTGGTCCTGGATGGATGACCCATGGCCGTGGGAAGGAGGTCAGAATTAATGTGGAAATATGAAAAACGGTTACAATTTCCGGTTAATATTAAAGAGCCAAATGCGAAGATGGCTCAGTTTATAATGAGTCAATATGGTGGCCCAGACGGTGAGATGGGAGCTTCCATGCGATATCTTTCACAGCGTTATGCTATGCCTTATAAAGAGTGTAAGGGAGCACTTACGGATATCGGAACTGAGGAGCTGGGTCATCTGGAGATAGTAGCAGCTATCATTCATCAGCTTACCCGCAACCTTACAGCCGATCAGCTGGTGGAGCAGGGCTTTGGCCCTTATTATATCGATCATACTACAGGCATCTGGCCTCAGTCGGCAGGAGGTATACCTTTTAATGCCTGTGAGTTTCAGTCCAAAGGCGATGTGATTACGGATCTTCATGAGGATATGGCAGCAGAGCAGAAGGCTAGAAGCACCTACGATAACATCCTTCGTGTAGTAAAGGATTATGATGTCTGTGAACCTATCAAATATTTGAGAGAGCGGGAGGTTGTGCATTATCAGAGATTCGGTGAACTGTTAAGAATCACTCAGGATAATCTGGACAGCAGGAATTTCTATGCATTTAACCCTGCATTTGATGTGCAGTCAGTACCTAGCAGACAGTAAGTAAGACTGTAATGTGAATAGGAGAAGCGGGGGCAGAGCCCTGTGGAAGGGCTCTATCCTGTCTGCGGCACTTTCCATTACCCGTTTAGAAATAGGTAAATGATTGTGAAGCAAACTGACTAGAATTTATGCACTTCCTATAGAAATAATCTTGAATGGAATATATTAAGTGAGATTTTTAGGCAAAGTGGATATAAAATTTGATGAGAAGAGAGGCAGAAACAAGACTCGAAAGAGCTAGGTTTTTTGTGGCTTTCAGAGTCTCACAATTACTTATTTAGTGACAGAAGAAGATAGGAGCCTCCTTAGCGTCTTTCTGGATTTTCTAGCAGAACATAGAGGGCTATGAATACTGGAAAGGTACTGCAAAAAGAATCGGTGAATTCATTGATAAAGGGGAGTATGCAAGTGATGTGGAGGCAGTAGAAGCCTGTTATCATGAGAGAAAGGAACTCTCCGATTAGCTATTGTATTTAAAAAGAGATTTTACAGATGAAGTAAATAAGAAATACCTGCCGTTTCTTGCCCAATCAGAGTATTTGATTTAAAATTGCGTTATCAATGGCAAGTTGTAGCTTGTTCTTCCCCAAATTACGAGTGTGTATACCTGGCTCTGTTGACAAATTCACTTATTCTTTAAATCTTCAAAAAAGATATTGAGCAACTAATAAAAGCGGATTGGTCGAACTGGTATCAAACAGCGAGACTGTTTCAAAGTGGACCTGTTGACAAACTAAAGAAAAAGCATTTTCTATATGGTATAATTAATATATCAGATTAGGAGGTGCTTTTTTATGATGGGAAAAACGGATAGCCAGATGCAACTGATTGTTCTTGATATTGATTCTATGATTCCTTAAAATCATTTGTTGAGACAGATTAAAAAGGGCCTGTTGATAAAATAAAGAAGAATGGCTTCTTATATGTTATAATTACTATCGCAAATACAGGAGATTATTTCTTATGATGGAAAAACAAGATTACTAGATGCAAATCATAATACTCGACATTGACTCGATGATTTCACACAACCATCTTTTGAGGCGGAGTAAGAATTGCGTAAACTTTGATTTTATATATGAAAAAGCAGATCCTTGATATTCATCTGTCGGAAGAAGGGCTATTGCTCTAGTCGTTTTGATTAAAATGTTGCTAGCCGGCTATAATGGATCATTCCTGCCATCAGTCCTGGGATAAACGGAATAAAACGATTGAAACAATTAAACATTCCACGGTAGAATATATAAAAGAGCTTGATGAGGAACTTGCTTCCGTGTCTGGCTATGTGGAATCAGAGATCCAGAAAATAAAAAAAGAATATTTAAAAAACCTTACGGATTCGGAATGCAACAGAGGAATGCCTCTTATCAATAACGGCATTGAATCTAAAGCAGCGGTAAAAGCAGTGTAACAGCGCTGATATTTGTCAACTTTTTTGCGTCCATTTTAAATCACTGGAATTCATTTATAAATTAGGTATTTGTCAGCAGGTTCTTTATTCTACCTCATCTTGAAAAGATAATCCAGTCTTAAAAAGAAAGACGGATCAATGTTCCTTCCAGAAGGGCAATGTCCTCATCCTGGTGAGTAGTAAGCACAAGAAGCCTTCCCTCCTGTTTTTCCTTTATATATTCTATCACTCTTTGCTTTATTTCTTCATCCAATCCGGTAAAGGGCTCATCCATCAAAAGAATGTCCGACGGAGTAAGGAGTGCCCGCAGAATGGCTACTCGCCGCTTCATACCTCCGCTTAAGGTAGATACGGGCCGGGTAAGACATTCCTTTGGCAGCAGCCGTTCAAGCTCCTCTTTAATTTGGGCCGATTTCCTGAAGCGGCCTGCGCTTATGCTCACGTTTTCAACAGGGGAGAAGGCTTCAAAAAGCCGATCCTCCTGAAAGACAGGAGAAATCACCAGCTCCTCAAAGGGTATTCCTGATGCCGTGGAAATACTCCCGAAATCTGGCTTCTCCAGCCTCATAAGAATGCGCAGCAGTGTGGTCTTTCCAGAACCGGAGGGACTCATAAGGCAGTAGCGTTTTCCTTTTTCCAGAGTCAGGGACAAATGCTTCAGCACAGTAAGAGTCCCATAGGTTTTTGTTATATTGTTCAGGATTATCATAACAGTCACCTTTCTACCTTTGGATTTTCCTCAGCATAAACAAAAAGAGCTGTTCAAACAATGCGCTGATTACAACAATCACAAAGGTCCACGTAAAAAGTCCCGCTGTATCTAAATAAAGCTTGGAATAGTATAGCTGCTCCCCCACAGACCCCCTGGGAATACCGATAACCTCTGCTGCGATTCCTGACTTCCAGCTCATTCCCAAAGCCGTTTTGCAGCCGCTGATCAGATAGGGCAGAAGGGCAGGGATGTATATATAATGAATCCGTTTCCGAAGAGGAATACGGAATACCCTAGCCATCTCCAAAAGCTTACGGTCTGTACTGCCAAGCCCTGAGAGCGTATTTATATAAATCATAGGCACTACAACCAGAAAGGAGATAAACACAGCAAGGTTCCCGGAACCGACCCAAATTAATGCCAGTATAACAAAGGAGGCTACAGGTACAGCCTTGATCAGAAGCATCACTGGTTCAATCAATTCTCTTATAAGAGGAGAAATGTAAGCCAGGCTTCCCAGAAGAATCCCGCAGAGGAACGCGCCCAGAAAGCCCAGGCTGATTCTGGAAAAGGAGCAGAGTATGGTAAGCCAGAAGGATGTCTGATCAAGCTGTCCCCAGAGGGAGGCAGCCATTTCCACAGGTCCCACAAACAGAATATTGTTATTGATGAGCAGGCTTGCTCCCTGCCAGACTCCAAGCCAGAAAAGCCATATAAAACATGTTCGTAAGGGATGGCTGTATTTCATTGCATTTGACGCTCCCTGTTTTAGATATGGTAAAATGGCAGCGCAGATATTGCGCCGCCTCTTTTTTGCAGCCATCCCCTGTGGAAACCGGGATGTTCATCCGGTGGCTGCAGAGAGGACAAAACCCTGTGGTAAGCAAAAAGAAGTTATCTTCGATTATGGAATGTAGTAGAAATCATCTCCGGGCATAGCGCCGCCAATGGATTTGGCATCCTGTTCATAGAGTACGGACAGATAGCCGGAAAGCGCGGCTTTCATCTCTTCGCCAGTAAGACATACAATATTGCACAGGGGCAGTGCTTTCTTAGCAATAGGAGCCTTTTCCACAATGCCCTGAGCCGCGATAAGCTCTGCTGCTTCCTCCACATGCTCTGCCGCAAAAGCAGCAGATGCCTGATGATCCTTTAGGAACAGCTCAGCAGCCGCTTTATTTTCGCGGAGAAAATCACTTCGGATAACGGTTACGCCTGTTACCAGCATGCTTTTGCTTTCCTGATTCAGCAGATTCCACTGCTCGGTCAAATCCAGTACAGTTTTTAATGCCTCGTTCTGGATACAGGCAGCCGCTGCAAAGGGCTGGGGCAGCACGCCAATGGCTGTGGAGTCCTCCTTCAGGATAGAAGCAACCTCTGCAGCCTCTGATTTAAATTGAAGATCAACGTTGGATATGGAAAGGCCGTTTTGGCTTAAAAGATAGTTCATAACATATTCGGGGGTAGTGCCTTTCCCTGTCATATAAATGGTACGGCCCTTTAAATCGTTCATAGTTTGAATGGAATCGTCAGAAGCCACTACATAGAGCACCCCCAGAGTATTGATGTCTATAGCTGTAACCTGTCCCTGGGTTTTGGCATAGAGGACGCTGGCTATATTAGCAGGTAAAAGAGCGATATCCAGATCTGCGTTTGCAATTTTGCCAACCAGCTCGTCGGCCGTGCCTGACATTGTAAATTCATAAGAGTTTTCCGTCTCTCCCTTGGATGCCTTGTCTATGAGCGATGCCAGCCCCATGGAAGTAGGCCCCTTGAGAGAGCCGACGCGAATTCCATCCACACCTGCTGAATCGGAAGCCTTGCCTGAGTCAGCAGAATCCTGACTTACGGTGGTTTTTTCCTGTAAAGCAGAGGAAGTTTTGGCAGCGCTGCCGGATTCAGAGGAAGATTCCGCTGCTGGCTTTTGTGGCGCTTGTCCGCTTCCTGCGCATCCGCTTAGCAGCAGAGAGATTCCCAAACAGGCAGCCATCATGTAAGAAATTGATTTTTTCATAACTATCTCCTTTTTAAACATTTTAAACCTTTTATAGATAATTACTGCTATGAACCTTCTAGTTAGACATGGTATTTTTCCAGGGGACTTAAGGCATGGTTTGTGAGGAGGGTAAACCAGACGGCCTCACTGTCCAATGCGCCCGTCCGGGAGTTGGGACTATGCCCGGATAGGCTGCCATATCCTCTGGCTATGGGAAGTGTTTCTTATGTGACCGGCCTGATGCCGTCATCGACCCGGAGCAGCATCCTCTCGGATGATAAGACACCAGATTCATTAGGCCATCCGCTAAAGGATAGGCCGTTCTTGCCAGACAGGAAAAGACCATGTCAAGTGCTCACAGTATAACATAAAGTATCTGCCAATTCCATAAAATATTTGAGAAAAATTATTGATATAGGCATCATGATATGAGATAATGATGTTAACGTTTGGGGTGACCAGCGAATACACGTGTAAGGTGGAGGACGAAGGGATGAAAGTTACGATTTGTATTGGAAGTGCCTGTCATTTGAAAGGTTCCAGGGAAATTATTGAAAAGCTGCAGAAACTGGTGGCTGCCAATGGACTTTCCGAACAAGTAGATTTAAATGGCGCATTTTGCTCCGGCAACTGTGACCATGGTGTGTGTGTAACGGTAGAGAAAGAGCTCTATTCTTTAAAGCCTGAGGATACGGAAGTATTCTTTGAAAATGAAATTAAGGGGAGACTATAGCCATGGGCATGGAAATCATTGACTTCAAAGCCACAAAATGTAAGCATTGCTATAAGTGTGTCCGCTACTGTGAGGTTAAGGCGATTCAGGTGAAGGATGAACGCGCGGTGATTATGCCTGATAAGTGCGTGCTCTGCGGCCATTGCCTGAAAATCTGTCCCCAATCCGCAAAGACCTTAAAGAGCGATCTGGATATGGTAAAGGGCCTTATCCGGGAAGGGCAGAGGGTGGTGGTTTCCATAGCTCCGGCTTATATGGGGCTGTTAAAATATAAGACCATAGGACAGGTTCGTACCGCGTTGATGCGTCTGGGCTTTGAAGATGTAAGGGAGACCTCGGAGGGGGCTGCCTTTGTTACGGCCGAGTATACGAAGCTGCTGAAAGAGCACAGGATGGAGAATATTATTACAACCTGCTGTCCCAGCGTCAATGATCTGGTGGAAGTATATTACCCCCAGCTGATTCCGAACCTGGCTCCCGTAGTATCGCCTATGATTGCCCATGGAAAGCTTTTAAAGGAAGAACTGGGCAGAGACGTTAAGGTGGTATTTCTGGGGCCCTGTATCGCCAAGAAAAAGGAATCTAAGGATACGAGACATGATGACTGCATTGACGGTGTTCTTAATTTTAAGGATATCAATCAGTGGCTGAAGGAAGAAGATATTGTGATCGAGGACTGCGAGGACAAGCCGTTTGTCCGTTTTGATCCGAAGGTTAATCGACTTTATCCGGTAACCAATGGTATCGTCAACTCTGTATTGGCTACCGCGGAGGAAGGAGACAGCTATCGTAAGTTTTATGTTCATGGCGTGTCAAACTGCATTGATCTGTGCAAGAGCATGGCTAGAGGAGAGATAAGCGGCTGCTTCATTGAGATGAATATGTGCTCTGGCGGCTGTATCAAGGGGCCGGCTGTAAATGACGAGTCTATATCCAGATTCAAGGTGAAGCTGGATATGGAGGAAACCATAGGGCGTGTGCCTGCTGAAAAAGAGCAGATGGCTCCTGTATGGGAAAAGATGGCATTTGATAAGATCTTTGAGGATCGTTCGCCCAGAGAAACTCAGCCTACAGAGGCTCAGATTCGGGACATCCTCCGTATGACCAATAAGACAAAGCCTGAGGATGAATTAAATTGCGGCGCATGTGGTTATCCCACCTGCCGGGAGAAGGCCATTGCCGTATTTCAGCATAAGGCGGAAGTGAGTATGTGTATTCCCTTTATGCATGAAAAGGCGGAGTCTATGGCTAATCTGGTAATGGAAACGTCCCCTAACATTGTGCTTATTGTGGGAGAAGATATGCGGATTCTGGAGTATTCTGATGTAGGGGAGAAATACTTTGGGAAAACCCGATCCGAAGCTCTTCAGATGTATCTATATGAGCTTATCGATCCGGTGAACTTCCAGTGGGTATTCGATACGCACCAAAATATTCACGGCAAGCGGGTGAGCTATCCGGAGTATAAGCTTTCCACTCTGCAAAATATTGTATACATAGAGCGTGAAAATGCGGTTCTAGCCACCTTTATCGACATTACCAGGGAGGAGGAGCAGGCTAGGGAGGAGTATGAGAAGAAGCTGGAAACCATTGATCTGGCACAGAAGATTATTCATAAGCAAATGATGGTGGCCCAGGAGATTGCCGGCCTGTTAGGGGAGACAACGGCAGAGACAAAGACGACCCTGACCAAGCTGTGCCATTCCTTGCTGGAGGATGGAAGCGATGGCGGATACGCAGGCGGGGATGAGGAACGGGAGATAGCTGAGGTTCATTTGGGTAGCGGAGCGGTGCCCTTAAGGGGAGTGATGACGCCTAAGGAGAAGCCCAAGGAAACCGGTTCCAGGGGCTATGTTCATATTGGAAGCCCCCAGTCCTCAGGCTCTGGAAAAACAGGCTATGTCCGTTTAAACAGTGACGAACTGCACAGGCCAGGAGGCGGCGGAGGTAAATAATGGGAATTACGGTTGATGTTGCATATAAAAGCCTGAATAAGTTTTCCGAGATACTCTGTGGCGACAAGGTGGAGCTGCTTCAGACAGAGGATTCGAATATCATGATTCTGGCAGACGGTATGGGCAGCGGTGTGAAGGCCAACATCCTGTCCACCCTTACCTCTAAGATCCTGGGAACCATGTTCTTAAATGGAGCTACTCTGGAGGAATGTGTCGATACAATCAGCGAGACTCTGCCCATCTGTCAGATCCGCCAGGTGGCTTATTCCACCTTCAGTATTCTCCAGGTGTACCACAATGGGGATGCCTACCTGGTTGAATATGACAATCCGGGCTGTATTTTCATACGGGACGGAAGGCTGATGGAGATTCCAAGGAACACACGAATCATACAGGGCAAGTCCATTAATGAATACCGGTTTAAGGTGCAAAAGGGCGACGCTCTGATTCTTATGAGCGATGGAACCATACATGCAGGGGTAGGAGAGCTTTTAAACTTTGGATGGCTTTGGCAGGACATTGCAGATTATGCGGTGCGTCAGTACCAGCTGACTGTGTCCGCTATGCGTTTGGCTGCTGCCATCAGCAGAGCCTGCGACGAACTGTACCAGTTTAGACCGGGTGACGATACTACCGTTGCCTGCATGAGGATTATTGACAGTAAGCCTGTCCACCTTATGACAGGTCCTGCCAGAAATCCGGAGGATGATGTTCGTATGGTTCATGATTTTATGGGAGATCCTTATGCCAAGACCATTGTCTGCGGCGGTACCAGCGCTACAATCGTATCACGGGTGCTGAACCGGAAGCTGGACGTATCTCTGGACTATGTGGATCCGGAGATTCCTCCGATTGCTTATATGGAAGGTGTAGATCTGGTGACAGAGGGGGTTCTCACTTTGAACCGGGTGCTTCAGCTCCTTCGCCGGTATGTGAAGAATGAGACGGTTTCAGAGGAGTTTTTTCAGGAGCTGGATAAACCCAATGGCGGTTCCATGGTAGCCAAGGTGCTGATTGAGGATTGCACGGAGGTCCATCTCTATGTGGGAAAAGCGATTAACAGCGCATACCAGAATCCGGGCCTGCCCTTTGATTTGGGCATCCGTCAGAATCTGGTAGAGCAGCTAAAGCATGTGATTGAGGAGATGGGAAAAACGGTAGCAGTTTCCTACTACTAAATGTAAAAAGTGATGGAATACTCGCATTCAGCCTTTGTACCTTATTTTAAACTTGCATTTTTCTATAGGATATAGTAGATTCATATATTGTCATAAACTTAACAATCCAGTGCTGAGACCTGGCTGAACAGCAAAATACTTGACACTGTCTAAAACTTAAAGGAGGAAATAATAATGGTAACCAACGATGCGACAATCCTGCGCCTTAAGCATGATGTTCTTTATGAAGTGGCCAAGGCTGCATGGGAAGAAAGTTTGGAGGAACAGCGGGATCAAATTCCATTTAAGATGATTCCTGGACCCCAGGCAACTTACCGCTGCTGCATTTATAAAGAAAGAGAGATCATCAAACAGAGAGTCCGTCTGGCAGAAGGGAAATGCCCTGCCGGCAGAGATTCCTCCAATGTGGTTCAGGTCATCAATGCTGCTTGTGAGGAATGTCCTATCGCCTCCTATATCGTGACAGATAATTGCCGCAAATGCATGGGGAAGGCCTGTCAGAACTCATGTCACTTCGGGGCTATCAGTATGGGCTATGAGCGTGCCTATATTGACCCTGCCAAGTGCAAGGAGTGCGGAAAATGCTCCAATGCCTGTCCTTACAATGCAATAGCTCACCTGGAACGTCCCTGTAAGAAAGCCTGTCCTGTGGATGCTATTACATATGACGAGTATGGAATTTGTGTAATAGATGAAAAAAAGTGTATTCAGTGCGGTGCCTGTATTCACAGCTGCCCCTTTGGCGCCATTGGCTCCAAAACCTTTATGGTGGATGTGATACGGCTGATTCAGGCAGGTAAGCGGGTGGTGGCTATGGTCGCTCCTTCTACGGAAGGGCAGTTCGGCGCTGATATTACCATGGCCAGCTGGAAGATTGCCCTAAAGCAGCTGGGATTTGCGGATATGGTGGAGGTTGGTCTGGGAGGAGATATGACGGCTGCCTCGGAAGCGGAAGAGTGGGCTGAAGCCTACAAGGAGGGAAAGAAAATGACAACCTCCTGCTGTCCCGCCTTTGTAAATATGATTAAGCAGCATTTTCCGATGCTGTTAGAGAATATGTCCACTACAGTCTCACCCATGTGCGGCGTTTCCAGAATGATTAAGTACGAGCGTCCAGAGACAATCACGGTGTTTATCGGGCCTTGTATAGCCAAGAAGAGTGAAAGCCTGGACTTGAATATAGAAGGAAATGCAGACTATGCCATGACCTTCGGCGAAATCCGAGCCATGATGCGGGCTAAGGGAGTGGAGCTTCAGCCTGCAGAGAACGACTATCAGGAAAGCTCTATATTTGGAAAACGCTTTGGCAACGGAGGCGGCGTTGCGGCGGCTGTGCTTCAATGCCTGAAGGAAATGGATGAGAACACAGATATTAAGGTAGCCCGTTGCAATGGAGCCGCAGAATGTAAGAAGGCGCTGATGCTTATGAAGGCAGGCAGATTGCCTGAGGATTTTGTGGAGGGTATGGCCTGCGTAGGAGGCTGCGTGGGCGGTCCCAGCAGCCACAAGACAGAAATGGAGGCCAAGAAAGCCAGAGATCATCTCATCGGATCTGCTGAGGAACGGAATGTTCTGGATAATCTGAAGAAGTATCCGATGGATAAGTTTTCCATGCACCGGCATTAAGCTACGGTAGTTTAGATGACACTTGTGGTTTTTGAAGAGAAACGGTAGAACCAGAAGATATGGTGGCTTTTGAAGGAAAATTAAGTGAAATTGCAGCCTGAACGTGATGGCTTTTCAGGTCGATAGAAATAGATGCCTTGGCCCTGGGAGTTGCTTTCTCCTGGGGCTTTTTGAGGTT
This sequence comes from Clostridium porci, assembly GCF_009696375.1. GTDB lineage: Bacteria > Bacillota > Clostridia > Lachnospirales > Lachnospiraceae > Enterocloster > Enterocloster porci. The sequence continues at coordinate 115,371 of NZ_VUMD01000004.1, read as the reverse complement.
GTGATAATAGAGATTAATAAGTGTAATTGCTGCCACGTTCACAATTTTTTCGGAAAAAACGTAAATCCACAGCAGTAACGGCAATGATGCGTGTAATGCATTTTTTAGGTCAATGGTCTGTAAAACGCTCATAAGATTTTGCCCTTATGGGATAACCACCCACATAAACAAAGGTCATCTGCCACAGCTTCTGTATGCGGGGGTAGGGGTCTTGTTAGACAGTTTAAATTTACATGAAAGAGGATTAGCTGCGGAAACTCAAGCTATAATATTCTTGACAGACATTATCTGTTTTGCTATATTCGGATACGAATAACCATAGCAGGAAGCCTCTGTGATGAGCAGGCGAATAAAAACTAGATAGTCCGCCTCAAATATAAGGGCGGGTAAGAAACGGATGATAGAGACAGGAGCCTCACGGAGAGACAAGCCCTTGAAAGGGCTCTTTTATCTCAGCACAGGCGAAGATTGGAAAATGGCAAGGGCTAAGATGTTATAGTAAAAATGGCCGCTTTCCGTATGAAATAAATGGGATACGGGGATTATTTGAAGGATTCAGGAGATTGAGGTCAATCGGCGGACAAGCTGTAATGCCGTGAACAGGATTTTCTTCATAGAGTGGCAAAGGCTTCGTCGGATGGAATCAGGGAGAAGAATGGAATGAAGAAGAATGAACATGTGATAAAAGAGGTATATCCTGGTTCCATAGCAGAGGAAATGGAGATTAAACCGGGAGATGTGCTTTTGTCTATCAATAATGAAGAGATTGGGGATGTATTGGATTACAGATATCTGGTTAAGGATGAATATATTGAGGTTCTCATAAGAAAACAGGATGGAGAGGAATGGCTGCTTGAAATCGATAAGGAATATGATGATGATTTAGGTGTGGAGTTTGAAAACGGCCTGATGAGTGACTATCGTTCCTGCAGCAATAAATGTATGTTCTGCTTTATAGATCAGATGCCTCCTGGAATGAGAGAAACGCTGTATTTTAAGGATGATGATTCACGCCTTTCCTTTCTCCAGGGGAATTACATTACCTTGACCAACATGAAGGAACGGGACATAGAGAGAATTATCCGAATGCAGCTGGCTCCCATTAATATTTCTATACAGACTACGAATCCGGATCTCAGATGTAAAATGCTTCACAACCGCTTTGCCGGGGAGAAGCTGAAATACTTGAAGATGCTGTATGAGGGACATGTGGAAATGAACGGGCAGATTGTATGCTGTAAGAATGTTAATGATGGTAAGGAGCTGGAGCGATCCATCAATGACCTGGCGCAGTATCTGCCTTTTTTAAGGAGTGTTTCCGTGGTTCCGGCAGGGATTACAAAATACAGGGACAGACTGTTTCCCCTTGAACTCTACACAAAAGAGGAGGCAGGAGCCATTATTGATATGATAGAAGGCTATCAAAAGGAATACTATGAAAGGTATGGTCTTCATTTTATTCATGCTAGTGATGAGTGGTATATAACTGCAGGAAGGAGCTTTCCAGAAGAAGAGCGGTATGACGGCTATATTCAACTGGAGAATGGCGTGGGCATGATGCGTCTGTTTATCAATGAGTTTGAGGAGGCGCTAAAGGAAATAATAGGAGGCCCAGAATATGAAAAGCTGAAAGGGACGGTGAACCGGACTCTGACAGTTGCAACCGGAAAGCTGGCTTATCCTACAATCTACAGGTTTGCAGAACAGCTGATGGAGGCCTTTCCCTTACTTACAATTCATGTTTTCTTTATCAGGAATGATTTTTTCGGGGAGACAATCACGGTGTCCGGACTCATTACAGGTCAGGATTTAATCAAGCAGTTGAGGGCCCGAAAGGAAGGGGGGGAGGATTTGGGAAATGTATTGCAGATTCCGTCCAATATGCTTCGAATGGGGGAGCAGGTTTTTCTGGATGATTTGACAGTGAAGGATGTTGAAAGGGAGCTGGAAATGGCATTAGTTGCCGTAGAGCCAGGAGGACGGGAATTTATAAAGGCTATACTGGAGCCTAAATACAGAATGGAGCGGAATAATGACAACTTCGTGTATATACAGGCATATGACAGAGAGAAGCGGGCTTCTGACCAGTAAAGCCAGCGGGTACAAATGCTGATAATAATCTGTTCATAGCTGTATGAAAGTGACGGCAGATAAGAAGTCTGATAATTTTTCGAAGATTTCTTATCTGCTTTATTGTGCCGTAAAATACATATAAGGCGACGGTTTCTGAAAAGGATACCCAGGAGCATCCTTCCGTTGAAGATCGGCTTTATGAATGATACAATAGGATTTTAGAAATTCTTTTGTTTTTTATACAGGCAGATTTTTGTTTTGCCTGTTAGAATGATATGCACAAGGAGGAAGAAATGATGAATGGGGACCGGATTTTGCTGGTGGAGGATGATAAAGATATTAGAGAGGGAGTGGAGATATTTTTAAAGAGTCAGGGCTATGTAGTATATCAGGCAGCTGACGGACTGGAGGGTCTAAGGATACTGGAGGAAAGGGAGATTCAGCTGGCTATTGTAGATGTGATGATGCCCCGTATGGATGGAATTACTATGACCGCAAAGCTCAGGGAGAAGTATGATTTTCCCGTTATCTTCCTGTCTGCTAAGTCTGAGGAGGTGGATAAGATACTGGGGCTTAATATGGGAGCCGATGATTATGTTACAAAACCATTTACTCCTATGGAGCTTCTTGCAAGGGTGAATTCCCATCTTCGGAGGTATCACCGATTTTTGGATCGGCTCAATTCCAGCCAGAATGAGAATTCTAGGATTCATCGTGTGGGTGGGCTGGAGGTGAATGAGGAGACGGTGGAGGTGTTGGTAGATGATCGCCTAGTGAAGGTGACACCGATTGAATTTAAGATTTTGTTACTGTTAATACAGAATCCAGGCCGGGTTTTTCCAGCAGAGGAAATTTACCAGAGGGTTTGGAATGAGAGAGCTATTAATACGGATACCGTTATGGTGCATATCCGTAATCTTAGGGAAAAGCTTGAGGTAAATCCTAAGGAGCCCAAGTACATAAAGGTGGTGTGGGGAGTTGGATATAAAATCGAAAAGCAGCCATAAATGGGGCGTTTTAATTATTATATTGGCAGTCTTAGGGGCAGCGGCAGCCACGGTGAAGCTCTACCCCTATATGACAAATAAAGCCCGTGACTATGAAGCATACCGGACCTCCAGAATAAAGGAGAAAATCCGTGACTACAGTGATTTATCAACCCAGGTAATGAACTTTAGCTATGTAATCTGGCATCAGCAAAAGCAGGAGGAGGCAGGTCGTATTATGACCTACTCTGAAACCTATCTGCCGGGACTTGATGAAAAGCTGCGGGAGCTTCAGCGGACAAAACAGGCTCAGCAGCTCCAGGGCGAGCCTGCCGCCGCAGGTAATGAGACTGGGAAAACCGGAGATGGGAATGATTCAGACTATAGCAGCTATGCCGAAGAGTTGGGATCTGGTCCCTACGATGTGGATTACTACAACGATCTTCGGAATCAGATGAATAAAGCGGGGAATGATTGGGAGAATTACTATCGCAGGTATAGCTCCAATTTGTTTTACAGGGTAGTTGGAGCCAATGGTGAAACGCTTCGAAGCAATGTAAACCGTCCTGATGAATGTTTTGGGAAGCCTCTCAGCGACAAGGAGAGGGAGTTTGTATTCACAGTACAATTTTCCTCCTCCGGAAGTATGAAGGTAACAGATTTTAAAGGTGATGATAGTGATTGGTTCACATTTTTACAGGCTATGAATCGATATGAATTTTATGATCCTCTGGTATCCAGGACAGATGAGTCATATCCATATAGTGGCGTCCGGTTCCTTGGTCCCAGGAATATGACGGTTCAGTTCCGGTGCTTTCCGGACAAGGTAACGAATCAAGCATTAAATATGGACGGAAAAGCCGGAATGGATTACCAGTCCTATATTGACAGCAGCTATTATCCTGTCATCGGCAGTATATGCTTCTTCCTTCTAGTGCTGGCTCTGGCCCTGCCCGCAGTAAAACGCTTTGAAATTGGCCGCAGCGCGCTATGCAGACTGTCATTTGAGCCTTTAAGCTGTATGGGCGCGGTATGGATGGCTATTATGGGATCTGGAGGACTGCCCGCCTCAATGATAGCAGGCACTATGGACGGAAGACTGGGCGAGGAATTGCTGAAAGCTGGCTTACTGCCTGTATCGGCAAAGGCGATGGCTGTGCTTATTAATATACTGTTCTGGTCTGTGGTTTATGGCTTTTTTTACTGGGGTATTACCTGTTACCGGGCTATCTTCTCACTGGGATTCTGGAGGTACTGTAAAGAGAGAACCTGGCTGGGACGGTTCCTGTGCTTTAGCCAAAGATGGCTTGTAAAGATGTTCAATGTGTTCGACGAGACAGATTGGGAAAGCCGTTCTACAAGGATGATTGGGAAGGCGGTCATTGCCAATTTTATGATCCTGACTCTGATATCCTGCCTGTGGTTTTGGGGGATCGGAGCTCTGATTATTTACTCTGTGGTTCTATTCTTCCTTATCCAAAAATACTGGGGACAGATGCAGGAAAAATATAACAGGCTGCTGGAAGGAATTAACTCTATGGCAGAGGGAAATCTGGATATAGAGATTGACGAGGATTTAGGAGTATTTAATTCATTTAAGAAACAGCTGGCCCGAATTCAAACAGGCTTCAAGAAGGCGGTGGCCCAGGAGGTGAAGAGCGAGCATACCAAGTCAGAGCTTATTACAAATGTGTCCCACGATTTAAAGACGCCTCTAACCGCAATTATAACGTATGTAAACCTGTTGAAACAGGAACATATTACAGATGAGGAACGGGCTGCCTACATTCAGGTGCTGGATCAGAAGGCGATGCGCTTAAAGGTGCTGATAGAGGATTTGTTCGAGGTTAGCAAAGCCAGCTGCGGGACTGTTTCGCTCCACCCTGAGAATGTGGATATAATCAGCCTTTTAAAGCAGGTAAGATTTGAACTGGCAGATAAGATTGAAGAAAGCGGCATCGAATTTCGCTTCCATTTGCCTGAGGAACGGGTGATACTGTATCTGGACAGTCAAAAGACCTATCGTATATTTGAAAATTTGATGGTGAATATTATCAAATATGGAATGCCGGGGACAAGGGCCTATGTTCAGGTATTCCGGGATCAGGAGGGCAGCGTGGTTATTTCTATGCGCAACGTGTCGGCCGAAGAGCTGAAAGTGTCTCCTGAGGAGCTAAGCGAGCGGTTTGTGAGGGGAGATGCCTCCAGAAACACAGAAGGCTCAGGATTGGGGCTTGCTATTGCAAGAGGCTTTGTAGAGGCTCAGGAAGGAAGCATGGATATCGAGGTGGAGGACGACCTATTTCGGGTGGTAATCCGATGGAAGGAAAAACGTAAAGAACCAGAATTTCAAGAGTTTGAAAAATGGGCGGATGAGGAGAGAATGGAAGATGAAGGATCTAAAGAGGAGCCAGTCAGGGCAGAAACGGAGCAGGAAAAAGATACAATAAACCTGAGAACTGTTACAGAGTATAAACCCTTAGACTGAAATTGCGCCTCGACTGAGGTTTCGATTTGAACTGAGGTCGTGGCTTTGTTATTGATCAGATGTTTTTCGTGGTTTCCTATGTTCGTCTAAGTTTCACATGATATAATTATAAATATATTTCTTGCCATTCATACGCAGTGTTGAAGAATTCGTCACATTTGCGTGTTATAATTATTAAAATATATCCCAATCCAATTTTAAGGAGGTTGCGATGAAGCTGCTATACGCTGAAGATGAACCGGCTCTTTCCGAAGCGGTTGTTGATTATCTTACATATCATAAATATATCGTTGACGCCGTATATGATGGCGCAGATGCTTATGATTACGCCATTCCTGGTGAATATGATGGAATTATTCTTGATATTATGATGCCAAAACGGGATGGCTTGGAGGTGCTTTCTGCGCTGCGCAAAAAGGGATGCAGAACGCCTGTACTTCTATTGACAGCAAAAACGCAGGTAGAAGATCGTATTCGTGGTTTGGATACCGGTGCGGATGACTATCTCCCCAAACCGTTCGACATGGGTGAACTGATTGCCAGAATCCGTGCCATGTTAAGACGCCGGGAAGAGTTTCACCCCGATCTGATCTGCTTTGGTGACTTGACGTTAAATATGCAGTCTGGAGCGATCCACTTGGGAGATATGTCTTTCCAGTTACCCAAGCAGGAATATCGCCTAATGGAGCAGCTTATGCTGAATCATTCGATGTATCTGTCCACGGAGGATTTACTTGTAAAGGCATGGGGATATAATACAGAAACGGACATAAACAGCGTTTGGCTGTATATTTCCTATTTGCGAAAACGGCTTTTAGCAATGAACTCCAAGGTGGAGATCGTCTCAAAACGGAATATCGGTTATAAATTGGAGCTGCAATCATGACGAAGACATTAAAAAGACGATTTATTATCTTCACCATGGCGGCAGTTACCTGTCTTTTGATATTCATTGTACTTGCAATTAACGGACTGAACTGGATAATGCTGGAGCGTCAGTCCGATACGGTACTTGATATACTTGTAGACTCCGGCGGTGCATTTCATAAAATGGATTTTAACCGTCCCCCACCGTTTTCACACCCGCTGGATATGGACAGAATGCGTTCTTCACGATTCTTTATTGTCCGAAGTGATGCGAATGGCAATATCATGGATGTGAATACCGATCAAATATCCTCGATAGATTATGAGACGGCTAAAAGTTATGCCTTGACAGTTTGGGAGTCTGGAAAAGAATTTGGAAGAATGGAGGGCTACAAATTTGCGGTTAAACAGATGGGAGCTAATCGGCTCACTTTCTTTATTGATACATCGGGGCAGAGCGAGAGTTTCTATAGGGTCTTGTTTGCTTCGGGAGCGATATCAGCGCTTTGCTGGCTGATTCTACTGATTATTGTTATCCTGCTTTCGGGCAAGGTGATTCGCCCTGTGCTTACAGGTATGGAAAAGCAAAAGCAGTTCATCACCAATGCCGGACACGAGATGAAAACACCGCTGGCGATTATTCAATCGAATAACGACACGATGGCACTCATCCACGGAGAGAATAAGTACAATGTGCATATCCGTGCACAGACTAAACGGCTGAATGTGCTGATGTCAAATCTGCTGACCCTTGCCAAGCTGGATGAGGAAATCCCTCTGCCAACGGAATCGGTAAACATCAGTGATCTTACAAATGAGCTATTGCCCGTTTATCAAGAGGATGCGCAGGCGCGAAATCTTCATTTCAATATGCAGATCGAGCCGGATATTACCATACAGACCAATAGAGATAGTTTTCGTCAAATGCTGACGATTCTGCTTGATAACGCTCTGAAGTATACTCCCGATCATGGGTATATTCATTTGTCGCTGACAAGAAACGGCAGACATACTCAAATCATCGAAGAAAACACCTGCGATCCATCCTTTGAGCCAGATCCGGAGCGATTGTTTGAACGGTTTTACCGTGGAGACGCCGCACGAACACAGAGTAAGGAGTCCTCTGGCTATGGAATCGGGCTGTCCGCTGCCCGTGCTATCTGTGAGAATTTTGGTGGAAAGCTGACAGCGGGATACCCTTCTGCCGGAAGTATCCGTTTCACCGCCAGATTTTGAGAATTCAATAAATGTTCACAAACCTTCCCGTGTTTCTTCACACATGGGAAGGTTTTTCTTATGCAAATCATAGGTTCGTTTTTTATAATATTGGCATAGAAAGGAGGAGTGCTGTTTGCAATTCAGACATGAGGTTAAGCATGAAATCAGCAATCACGATATGCTGATCCTGCGGCAGAGATTACGAGCCGTGATGAAACCGGACAGACATGCTGTAAACGGACAATATGAAATACGCAGTTTATATTTTGACAATCTTGACGATAAAGCTCTCAGAGAGAAGCTGAACGGCGTGAATATCCGTGAAAAATACCGCATTCGCTTGTATAACAACGATCATTCTAGTATCCATTTGGAGCGGAAGTTCAAACACGGAGGACTTGGTTATAAGGACTTTGCCAATTTGACATCGGAACAGGCACAGGCGATTTCCAGAGGGGATGTCAGTTGGATGGCTGAAAGTACGGATGAAGTGATTCTCGGCTTTTATACCCGCATCAAAAGCGAAGGACTAAAAGCCAAAGTCATTGTGGATTATATCCGTGAGCCTTTTGTGCTCGCTCCCGGCAACGTTCGCGTGACGTTGGATTATAATATTCGCACGGGCATGAGCTGCACGGATTTTCTGAATCCGGATTGTGTGACTGTCCCCATCACGGATTCTCCCTGTATCCTCGAAGTGAAGTGGGACAACTATCTTCCCGATGTGATTCGGGATGTGATACAGCTTGACGGCAGGCACAGTGCGGCTTTTTCTAAATATGCCGCTTGCCGTATGTACGATTAAGAAACAATTCTAACAACTATAAAGGAGTAATCATGACTTTCAACGATATTTTCAAGTCCAGTTTTCTGGAAAATGTATCTTCTATCAGAATTTTTGATATGCTGTTGACCATTGTGCTGTCCTTTGGCATTGGTCTGTTTATCTTCCTCGTCTATAAGAAAACCTACCGTGGTGTGATGTATTCCGCAGGTTTTGGCACAACGCTCGTTGCTCTGACTATGATTACATCCATCGTTATTCTCGCAGTAACCTCTAATGTAGTTCTGTCTCTCGGTATGGTCGGTGCGCTCTCTATTGTTCGTTTCCGTACTGCCATCAAAGATCCTCTGGATATTGCCTTTTTGTTTTGGGCGATCGGTGCAGGTATTATCCTTGCAGCAGGCATGATCCCTCTGGTAATCATCGGCAGCGTCTGCATCGGTCTGATTTTGCTGGTATTTGTCAATCAGAAATCCTATACCCATCCTTACATGGTCGTGCTAAACTGCGTAAATCATGATGCGGAAGTGAAAGCCAAGGAATTTCTTGCAAAGAATGTAACCCGCACCACGGTCAAAAGCAAATCTGCTGTAAAGGGTGCGATTGAAATGAACATTGAAGTCCGTCTGAAGGAGGGCGATACCGATTTTATCAATCTTCTCTCCGAAATGCCCGGTGTGAACAGCGCAGTAATCGTCTCCTATAATGGCGATTACATGGGGTAAGGCAATGGTGGTAAGTAAACATTTGGACAAAATTGCATGGACAGTCACAGCCTTACTATTGGTCATTACCATTCTGTTTATGAATGGCGGCGCCCTTGGTCTTGAGGCTATGGAGCATACCATGGGATATGAAAACCGTTTGTTCGACAATACCTGGGTGCATACCATTGATATTGTCATGAACGATTGGGACAAATTTATTGACAATGCTACGAGCGAAGAATACTATACAGCTGCTGTGGTGATTGACGGAGAAGCCTATAAGAACGTGGGCATTCGTGGGAAAGGAAATACATCTCTTTCCACGGTTTCTACCATGAACAGCAACCGCTATAGCTTCAAGGTGGAGTTCGATCACTACGACAGTTCCATTACCTATCACGGTCTTGATAAACTGAGCTTAAACAATCTGATTCAGGATTCCACCATGATGAAGGACTATCTGACCTACACCATGATGAAGGAATTTAGTGTGACAGCTCCCCTATGCAGCTTCGTGTATATCACCGTCAATGGAGAGGATTGGGGGCTGTATCTGGCAGTAGAAGGCGTGGAAGACAGTTTCCTTGAACGGAATTACGGCTCAAATTGCGGTGAACTGTACAAGCCAGACAGCATGAGCTTTGGCGGTGGTCGAGGAAACGGAAAAGATTTCAAACTGAATGATTTTATGAAGCGTGAGGGATCTTCTGATGTGAAGCTGCAGTATGTCGATGATAATGCCGGCAGCTACACTAACATCTGGAACAATGCCAAGACCGGTATTACTACGGCCGATCAGACACGGCTCATTGAATCTCTGAGAAAATTGTCAAACAGTGAACAGATCGAATCTGTGGTGGATATTGAGCAGGTTATCCGTTATTTCGTTGTTCACAACTATGTCTGCAACAGAGACAGCTACACCGGCTCTATGATTCACAACTACTATCTGTACGAAGAAAACGGACAGATGGCAATGATACCGTGGGACTACAATCTGGCATTTGGTACTTTCCAAGGTGGAAATGCGCAGAGCACGGTCAACGAACCCATTGATTCTCCCGTGTCCGGTGGCTCTGGTGAAGACCGTCCCATGTGGAACTGGATTCTGTCTGATGAAACCTATACTGAGCTGTATCATAAGTATTTTGCAGAATTTTTGAACACGGTGGATATTGGCGGCATCATCGACAACGCCTACAGTCTGATCCAATCCTATGTAGAAAAAGACCCTACAGCGTTTTATACCTACGAAAAATTTGAAGCAGGTGTTGAAACCATGCGTCAGTTCTGCAGCATGCGTTCTGAAAGCATTTCCATGCAGCTTGCAAACGGTGAAACCACAAGCGCTGTGAGCTATGTAGATGCTTCCGGCCTTACCTTGTCCGACATGGGTTCCATGGGAAGGGGTGGCGGCTTTGGTGACGGAGGTATGCCGGACATGGGTGGAAGCAAAGTTGGCTTTGGTGGTCGTGGATCGCCGGGCGGTACAACTTCCGAAGATACTGAAAAAAACACAAGGCCCGATACAGATGCAAATGCATCTTCTGGATTGAACAATCAGGGAATATCTGTATCAGAAGGAATGCCTGAAATGAAGGAAGGCTTCGATCCCTGGCAGATGCCCAGCGGCGATTTAAATTTCAATGTGAACGGTATGGGTAATAACGCTTCAAGCAGCGCCAACTGGATATGGCTCTCCATATCTGTACTGATTCTTGGCGCTGGTTTAATCATTGCGAAGCTGTATAAGCATTAACGGGCAATAGAAAAACCGCTGCAATTTTCATCCCCGCTTAGGATGGAAGTTGCAGCGGTTTTATTTTTCTGAGAAAGGGTCTCAAACTGTATCTTTACAATTTGGGTACCACGGTTCCGGTAGCTGTAAAAGCCACTTAGAACCCTCTCCTCTAAGGATCACGGACCATTAATGCTGGTTAATGGATCTCTTTACATATGTGGTATGAAGCAGGTGATGAGCCTTCTGGCTTCCGGGCGCTCCCAGGAAGGATGCATAGAGCTCCTTGATTGCGGGATTCTCGTGGGACTTGCGGATGGGATTGCTGGAATCAATCTCGTATAATACCTTTGCGCGCAGGCTGCGGATATCTGTGGTATTGCGCACATGCCCAGGCTGTTGAGGCTGTCCGCCCCCGTTAACACAGCCGCCGGGGCAGCCCATGATTTCGATGAAGTGATAGCTGGCTTCTCCTGACTTCACCTTTTCCAGCAATTTCTTGGCATTTCCTAGACCAGATGCTACCGCAACCTTCACATCCATACCTGCCACATTGTAGGTAGCCTCCTTGATGCCCTGAATGCCGCGAACATCCTCAAAGTCCAGCTTAGGAAGCTCCTCGCCGGTCAATGTCTCCACAGCGGTTCTCAAGGCCGCTTCCATAACGCCGCCCGTAGCGCCGAAAATAACGCCTGCGCCTGTACTAAGGCCCAGAGGCTCGTCAAACGGCTCTTCCGGAAGATTTAAGAAACGGATACCAGCTTTCTTAATCATGCGGGCCAGCTCTCTGGTAGTGATGGAAATATCCACGTCAGGTACGCCGTTGGCATCCTGGTCATCACGGCCAATCTCGAACTTTTTGGCTGTACAAGGCATTACGCTTACACTGACAATATTTTTAGGATCAATGCCTGCCTTTTTTGCGTAGTAGGATTTGGCGATTGCGCCAAACATCTGCTGAGGAGACTTGCAGGAGGACAGGTTCTCCGTCATATCAGGGAAGTAGTGCTCGCAGTATTTAACCCATCCAGGTGAACAGGAAGTAATCATAGGCAGCACGCCGCCATTTTTTACACGCTCAACGAACTCGTGGGCTTCCTCCATGATGGTTAAGTCAGCGGAGAAATTGGTATCGAAAACCTTGTCAAAGCCCAGACGGCGCAGAGCTGCCGCCATCTTGCCTTCCACATCGGTGCCGATAGGCAGGCCAAAGGCTTCTCCCAGAGCTGCACGTACGGCAGGAGCAGTCTGTACGATTACATGCTTGGCCGGATCTGCAAGGGCTGCAAAAACGTCGTCCGTGTAATCCTTTTCTGTTAATGCACCGGTAGGACATACGGCAATACATTGTCCGCAGGATACACAGGAGGTTTCTCCCAGACCCATCTCAAATGCGGAGCCTATGTCTGTTGCAAAGCCGCGGTGGTTTGCGCCGATAACACCAATGCTCTGTACATTTTCACAGACAGCCACACAGCGGCGGCAGAGGACGCATTTGCTGTTATCGCGAATCATATGGGCGGCAGAGTAGTCGATTTCTGAGGGGGTCTTTTCACCGTCGTAATATTCTTCATCGTCAACGCCAAGCTCATAAGCCAGCTCCTGAAGCTCGCAATGTCCGCTGCGGACACAGGATAAGCAGGAACGGTTATGGTTGGACAATAAAAGCTGAATTGTTTTCTTTCTGGAATCCAAAACCTTTGGGGTGTTGGTAAATACCTCCATGCCCTCCTCTGCTGGAAAAACACAGGAAGTTACCAGTTTACCGTTTTTTAATTCTACGATACAGATACGGCAGGCGCCGATTTCGTTGATTTCCTTTAAAAAGCACAGCGTAGGAATTTCAATATGGGCCAGTCTAGCTGCTTCCAGGATCGTGGAACCTTTGGGAGCGGTAACTGCAATGCCGTTTATTTTAAGATTAATTGTCTCCATTGTCTATTCTCCCTCCCTTATTTTTTGTAGATTGCGCCGAATTTACACTTTTCCATACAAGCGCCGCATTTGATACACTTGTTAAGATCGATGACGTGGGGGTTCTTAACGCTTCCAACGATAGCTCCGGCAGGACAGGTACGTGCGCATAATGTACATCCGCGGCACTTGTCACGGTCGATTACATAAGACAGAAGCGCCTTGCATACACCGGCAGGGCAGCGTTTTTCCTTTATGTGCGCTTCGTACTCATCGCGGAAGAAATGAAGGGTGGACAGTACAGGGTTTGGCGCAGTCTGTCCCAGACCGCACAGGGAGTTGGCTTTTACGTAGTTGCAGAGATCTTCCAGCTTTTCAAGATCCTGAAGCTCAGCCTGGCCTTTGGTGATTTTTTCCAGGATTTCCAGCATGCGTTTTGTACCGATACGGCAGGCTGTACACTTGCCGCAGGATTCTTCCACTGTGAACTCCAGAAAGAATTTCGCGATATCTACCATACAGTCATCCTCATCCATTACGATGAGGCCTCCAGAGCCCATCATGGAGCCGATGGAAAGCAGGTTATCATAGTCGATGGGGATGTCGAAATGCTGGGCAGGAATACATCCGCCGGAGGGACCGCCAGTCTGCGCCGCCTTAAATTTTTTCCCGTTTGGAATACCCCCGCCAATCTCCTCGATAACGGTGCGGAGGGTAGTGCCCATAGGAACCTCTACCAAGCCGGTATTGTTAATCTTGCCGCCCAGTGCGAATACCTTGGTTCCCTTGGATTTCTCAGTACCCATGGAGGCAAACCACTCAGGACCATTTAAGATGATTTGAGGAATGTTGGCGTAAGTCTCAACGTTGTTTAGAATACTTGGCTTTCCAAACAGACCTTTTTGGGCAGGGAAGGGAGGCCTTGGCCTTGGCTCGCCTCTCTTGCCCTCAATGGAGGTCATAAGGGCAGTTTCCTCACCGCAGACAAATGCTCCTGCTCCAAGACGGAGGTCAATATCAAAATCAAAGCCGGTTCCGAAAATGTCTTTTCCTAAAAGCTCCATCTCACGGGCCTGATCGATAGCGATTCTCAGACGCTCAACGGCAATGGGGTACTCTGCGCGAACATAAATGTAGCCTTGGCTAGAGCCAATCGCATAGCCTGCAATCGCCATAGCCTCCAGAAGAGCATGAGGGTCTCCCTCCAATACGGAACGATCCATAAATGCTCCGGGATCTCCCTCGTCGGCATTGCAACAGACATACTTTTGGTCTGCGTCATTCTGCTTGCAAAGCTTCCACTTTAAGCCGGTTGGGAAGCCGGCGCCGCCACGGCCCCTCAGACCTGAATCCAGCAGGATCTGAATAACCTGGTCAGGCGTCATTTCTGTTAAGACCTTACCGAGGGCCTGGTAGCCGCCTGTGCCGATATACTCCTCAATATTCTCAGGGTTAATAACGCCGCAGTTGCGAAGGGCGATGCGGTGCTGCTTCTTATAAAAAGCGGTATCGCATAAAGCCTTGATGCCGCCTCCGGGGCTTACGGTCTCCTGATAGAGAAGGCGTGTCACCACGCGGCCCTTTAAAAAGTGTTCGGCTACGATCTCAGCGATATCTTCCGGCTGTATCATGGAATAGAAGGTAGCTTCCGGATACACAATCATAATGGGTCCTAAAGCGCAGAGGCCGTGACAACCTGTCTCAACCACCGCTATTTCATCCTCCAGTCCCTGTTTTTTAATTTCATACTGCAGGGTTTCTATAATCTTTGGACTTCCAGAGGAAGTACAACCGGTACCACCGCAGACTAATACGTGTGAACGATACATGGCATTTTCCTCCTTTATTTAAGACCTTGCAGCGCCCATGGTATACTCCTCAACGGGATGGCCGCCTATTAAATGACGCTCTATGACCTCAAGGGCTTTGCCGGTATTCATTTTTACATAAGTAACTTTTTCCTTGCCAGGCTCTGCAACCTCGACAATGGGCTCGTACTGGCATAAACCGATGCAGCCGGTCTGGGTTACGGTGATTTTATCAGTCAGGCCTCGTCTCTGTATTTCCTGCGCCAGTGTATTCAGAACAGGTCTTGCGCCGGCGGCAATGCCGCAGGTAGCCATTCCCACTACAACTCGGGTATGCCTGTGGTCTTCGGCGCGAAGGTTAACCTGACTCTTCATTTTTTCTCTGATTGCCTGTAATTCAGCAAGAGTTTTCATGTGCGATTATCCTCCTTGTTATGAGCGCTCAGAGACCGAATTTGAGTCTCTTGTGCGCGAAACATGAAACTGGTACTTAGCGGTTGTCTTATGACCGCTTAGTACAGTTGCTCGTTATGAGCGCTTAGAGACCGTATTTTGGTCTCTTACGCGCGAAACATGAAACTGGTACTTAGCGGTTGTCTTATGACCGCTTAGTACAGTTGCTCGTTATGAGCGCTTAGAGACCGTATTTTGGTCTCTTACGCGCGAAACATGAAACTGGTACTTAGTGGTTGTCTTATGACCGCTTAGTACAGTTGCTCGTTATGAGCTTACGTGTGATACACGTCAGATGGCACATCCCTTTCAAATTGGGGCGCCGCCATCAGTTTCTCTTTGATTTTCTGTCAGATATTCCAGTATGTAAGCGGATATTTCCGGGCTGTTTAGGGGGATTGCTCCTATGATTTCCCGCATTTTTCGCGTATCCAGGGTAAAGGATGCTCTATTATACGTGTATGTATAGATAAAATCTGTATCAGGATGATATACGATCAGATTATGAATCGTCACGTTCATATCTCCGAGAGGTATCCGGTTGATGTGAGACAATGCAAAGACTGCTGTAACCGTGGTACCCTTCCCGTGCTCTGATTCAAGGCGGAAGCCTCCGCCGGTGCATTCCGCAGCCATCTTGAAAAACGGAACTCCCAGGCCTACCCTTCTCGTAGTTCGGGTGGTAAAAAAAGGATCGGTTACGTGGGCCGCCTGTTCGGCAGTCATTCCGCAGCCGTCATCTGCTATGACAATCGTCAGGTTGTCATGAGCGGCGTCAGCCGTCACCAGAATGGACACGACAGACGCTCCTGCCCTTATGGAGTTCTCAGCTATATCCAGTACATGAAGGGAAATTTCTGTCATCATAGGCTTAGTTGTACTTAGCTAAAATGCCCGGTATATCATCAACTGTCAGTCTGCCGTATACCTCGCTGTTAATCATCATGACGGGAGCGAGTCCGCAGGCGCCGACGCATCGACAGGAATCCAGAGAGAATTTGCCATCTGCTGTACATTCACCATTGGTGATGCCCAGCAATTCTTCCAGTTTGCTGAAGATATCACCGGAACCTTTCACGTAACATGCCGTACCGAGACAGACGGATATCTTGTATTTACCCTTTGGCTGTAAAGCGAACTGGGCATAAAATGTGGATACTCCGTAGACTTTTTCCAGCGGAATACCCATCTCGTCGGATATCATGGTCTGCACTTCGATAGGAAGATAACCATAAATGTCCTGGGCCTTTTGCATAACCGGCATCAGAGCGCCAGGCTGATCCTTAAGCTCGGCAATCACTGATTTCAGCGCTGCTTCCTGCTCAGGTGTTCCCTGAAAGGGAACGGTTTGTTTTTTGCAAGCCATCTTTTTATTTCCTCCTCATAGTTATACATTGTGCAATGTATCGATATTTTATCATGAAAATGGAAAAAAATCTACCTTTTATGTGAAAAATCTAACGATAAAAACATGTTAAAATCAAGCGTGTGTTGAAAATCGACAAAATGAATGGTATGCTGTACAAATGCAGCCCAAAGTCTGAAATGCACGGAGGGAGCCATATATCAGGGCAGGGAGGCTGACAGTGATGTGACACGGAAATTAAAGCAGACGGACATTGTCCCTGGGGCGCTCCGCAAGGGGCTCTTAACTGGGATGAAATGAATATGGCAGTCTGAAGATGAGCTGGATACGGAGGGTGAGAAATGACAGTACAGGGATTAATTGATAAGGGGATATTTCATGTTGTGAATTTGGGGAAGGGGAGGTTAAAGAAGATAACGACGCCCTTCTGCTGCGATCTTTTAAGCATTGCCATGGTTCGCGCGCCAGAAGGCTGCGCCTGGGTGACGGTTATAGGAAATATAAATACGCTGGCAGTGGCTGCTTTAACAGATGCCGCCTGCATTATACTGGCAGAGGGCGCGGTTCTGGACGAGGCTGCCAGCAAGAAGGCAGAGGAGCAGGAAATCACCGTCCTTTCCGCAGATATGCCTATTTTTGAGGCGGCCTTTAAGGTTTTTTGCCAGCTCCATGCTGAAACAGACCTATGACCTTCATATCATTCCCTCGTTAGCCTGCCAATGCAGGGTTGCTAATCAAGCCTTCTGCATGGTATGATATAGCAAGCTTGGTCCAGTGGCCGCATGCTTGACGCTACCCGCATATCAGGAAGGAACATATATGAAATTTATCCATTTATCGGATCTTCACATTGGAAAACGGGTGAATGAGTTTTCCATGCTGGAGGATCAGAAGTATATACTAAAGAAAATACTTGAAATTATAGACGAGGAAAAACCGGATGGGATTCTGATTGCAGGAGATGTATATGATAAGCAGGTGCCTGGAGCGGAGGCTGTCCAGGTATTCGACTGGTTCCTCACAAGGCTGGCAGATAGCGGGGCTTCTGTGTTTGTCATCAGCGGTAACCATGACAGCCCGGAGCGTCTGGCATTTGGCAGGCACCTTATGGAGGGAAAGAAGGTGTATCTGGCCCCGGTCTATGAAGGCTGTGTGGCGCCGGTGAGGCTGAGGGATGAGTACGGCAGTGTATTTGTTTATATGCTGCCCTTTGTGAAACCGGGCATAGTGAGAAGATGCTTTCCGGAGGAAGAGATAGAGAGCTTCGAGGATGGAGTGCGCTGTGCGGTGAGTCATATGACAGGCCGGCGCAAAGACGGGACAGATGCGGATTTTCTGGATGGGTCTGCGGCCGGACAAAGCTTTGACAGGAGCGCCAGGAATATTCTGGTGGCGCATCAGTTTGTAGCGGGCGCGTCCTGCTGTGATTCGGAGGAGCTGTCTGTCGGAGGCTTAGATCAGGTTGGCGCAGATATATTTGACGATTTTGACTATGTGGCTCTGGGGCATATTCACGGCCCTCAGCGGATCGGGCGGGAGACCGTGCGCTACTGCGGTACACCTTTAAAATATTCTTTTTCGGAGGTAACTCACAAAAAGTCGGTAACTGTAGCAGAGCTTTTCGAGAAGGGGCATGTATGCGTTAGGGTTCGTCCTCTGACGCCTCTGCGTGATATGCGGGAAATACGGGGAGCCTATGAGGAGGTAGCCGGCAGAAAATTTTATCAGGGTACTGCTGTGGACGATTTTTTACATATCACTCTCACCGACGAGGAAGATGTCCTGGATGCCATGGGCAAGCTTCGAGCCATTTATCCAAATATAATGAAGCTGGACTATGACAACCGGAGAACCAGAGAAGGAGGCGCTGCAGCTCATGTAAAGGAGGAAGGGAAGTCTCCTATGGAGCTGTTGGAAGAGCTTTACCAGCATCAGAATAACCGGCCTATGAGCCAAAAGCAGCGGGAGCTTGCAGCGGGCCTTATGGAAGAGATATGGGAGGATAAGGAGTGAGACCGACAGAGCTTACAATTTCTGCATTTGGGCCTTACGCCGGTGAGATGAGGTTAAAGCTGGAGGCCCTGGGGGATCGGGGACTGTATTTGATTACCGGCGATACAGGCGCAGGAAAGACGACTATTTTTGACGCTATAACCTTTGCGCTCTACGGAAATGCCAGCGGCGACGGCAGAAAGCCGAAGATGCTTCGCAGCAAATACGCGGCGGCTGATACAAAAACCTTTGTGGAAATGAAATTCCTCTATAACGAACAGGAGTACACCGTAAGGCGGAGTCCTGAGTATATGCGGGTCAAGCAAAGGGGAGAAGGGGAGACCAAGGAACGGAGCGACGGTGAGCTTCATATGCCGGGAGGACGCCTGGTTACAGGCGATAAAGCCGTTACTAAAGAGATAGAAGCTCTGCTGGGTCTGGACAGAGAGCAGTTTTCCCAGATAGCGATGCTGGCCCAGGGAAGCTTTTCTAAGCTTCTGTCAGGGAAAACAGAGGATCGTAGCGCCATCTTTCGGGAAATATTTAAGACCAGACCCTATCAGCAGTTCCAGGAACGACTGAAGGAGAGAGCCAGAGTCCTGTACGGACAGTACTGTGACAGCCTAAGGAGGATAGAGCAGTATATAGATGGGGTATTGACAGATGAGAGCCGGGTAGAGCTGGGGCTTCAATGGAAGGAGGCTTCTAAGGGAGACCTGGAGACAGCTCTGGGGTTTCTGAGTCAGATGATAGATGCAGATAAGGAGCAGGACAGAGCCTTAGATGGAGAAATGAAGGCCCATAGAGAGGAGTTGTCTAACCTTGGGATCGATCTTGGCAAGGCTCAGACGGAAGATGGAATTTTAACGGATATGGCTGAGACCATCCGGCGTTTAAACGAGCTGGCTCCGATAAGCAGAGAGGCAGAACTGCTGTTCCAGAAGGAGAAGGACAGGCAGCAGGAGCGGGACAAGCTCATTTCCTCAATCGCCAGGATGGAAGAGTCTCTTGAGGCCTACGGGCAGCTGGATGAGCTGATAAAGGGGGAGAGCATCTGCCGTAGGGAAACGAACCGATGGGGGAGGGAGCTGGAGGCGGCTGTTAAAGAGGAGGCTCTGTGGAGGGAGCGGCTTTTTAGATATGAGAAGGAGCTGGAGGAATTAAAGAGCTCCGGCGAGGAGCATCAGGCTGCCATTGCTGCCTGCCAGAAGCTGTCAGAGTACCGGGAGCGGGTCATGGTTCTGGGCCGGGAATTAGAGACATATAAGAGAGAGCTTGCCAGATTGAAGAAGGCCCAGGAAGCTTACCGGAGAGGAGATGAAAAACGGAGGCTTGCAGAAGGAATATATAGGGAGCTGTATCAGCGGTTTCTGGATAATCAGGCAGGCATTTTGGCAAGTGAGCTGGTGAAGGGAAGGCCCTGTCCGGTGTGTGGCTCAAAGGAGCATCCTGCCCCTGCATGCCGAAGGGAGGATGGCAAAGATATTACAAAGGAGCAGGTGGATAAGGCGGCTAAGATTGCGGAACAGGAAAGACGGACAGCAGAAGCTTTAAGCCTGGAGGCAGGAACCCTGGCCGGAAGCCTAGAAAACCAGTATGCCAGAATGAGAGAGCAGATTGACGGGGAAGTTGGCACCTGGAAGGAAAGCTGGAGGGAAAAGCTTTTAGCGGCAGAGGGGGAGAGGCAGGAGGGAGAGGCGGCCAGGGAGCGTTTCCTTGCAATCTGGGGGGAAATGCTTGAGAAGCTCAAGGTCTACCTAGAGGTTCAGGAGGGTAAGAGCCTGGAACGATTGGACTATCTTAAGAAGCAGGTGGAGCGGAAGAAGGAGCTGGAAGAAAAAAGGCTGTCTGCGCAGCATGCTGTTGAGGGGGCAGGAAGGAAGCAGCAGCAGTCCCAGGAGCGCTGCATACAGGCTAAAACCCGTCTGGAGGAACTGGGAAGGCAGATACAGGATAGGGCTGGAAGACTGCCCTATGAAAACCGAGAGGCAGCCGGGGAAGCGCTGGTCAAGCTGCGGCAGCGGCTGCGGGAGAGAGAGGAAGCTTTTAAAGCGGCCCAGGACAGATATGAAGCTGTAAATCGTATGGCGGACGGAGCCAGGGCTAAGCTGGAGGCCTTGGATAAACGTCTGGAGGCAAGGGAGGAGCCGGGAAGGACTGCTGCGTCAGAGTTAGCGGCAACAAGCTGGGAGGATGCTTGCAAAGTCAGGAACGTACGGGCCGGCTTTTGGGAGACGGACAGCAGAAGCGAGGACGATCTGGTTCGCCGGCGGGAAGCTGCGAAAGCTCGAGCGGAGCAATTAACCATTCGGCAGCAGGAGGCGAAAACGGAGTTGGAAGAGCTGGAGAAACAAAAAAACAGGGTTCACCTCCGACTGGAAACAAATCTCAGGGCAAGGGCTAATATATTAAAGCAAAAGGCTTCCATGGAGGAGCTGCAGCAGCAGTGGAGCTGGGTGAAGGGCCTTTCTGATACTGCATCGGGAGAGGTGGCAGGGAAGGAGAAGATTACACTGGAAACCTATGTGCAGATGGCTTATTTCGAGCGTATCATTGCCCGGGCCAACACCCGGTTTATGGTTATGAGCGGAGGCCAGTATGAACTGAAGCGATGCACCGAGGAGGATAACCGGGGGAAGAGCGGCCTGGGACTTAGCGTGGTCGATCACTACAACGGAACAGAGCGAAGCGTAAAAACCCTGTCCGGAGGAGAGTCCTTTCAGGCATCCCTTTCCCTTGCACTGGGGCTGTCTGATGAGATTCAGGCTCAGGCAGGAGGAATCCGTTTGGACGCCATGTTTGTGGATGAGGGCTTTGGCTCTCTGGATGAGGATGCCTTGAATCTGGCTATCAAGGCATTGGATGATTTGGCGGAAGGCAGGCGTCTGGTAGGAATCATTTCCCACGTGTCGGAGCTTAAGACGCGGATTGAGCGTCAGATTGTAGTGGTGAAGGAGCGAAACGGAGGCAGCCGGGCTGGTATTCAGCTTTCGTAGCGGTTAAAGGAGCAGCTGTAATGGAGAGGGATAACAGGCTTTTAGAGTAAGGATGACAGGAGAGAACAGTATGCTGGAGCAGATGCTTAAGACTGCGGTCATGGAGGAGAGCCTGATCGCGGGGCAGGAATTTTCAGATGAGATAGTAACAGACCAGATTGTGGGAAGGGTTGAGCTGGATACGGTAGTATTTCACAGGTGCAGGCTTTCAAAGTGCGATTTTTCAGGCGCGTCCTTCTGCAATGTAACCTTTGATAATTGTGATTTTTCCAACTGCACGTTTTCTGATAATTACTGGAAGAATACGAACGTCAGAGAGTGTAAGGCAGAGGGAAGCCAGTTTTCAAATTCATCCTTTAAGTGGGTAACGCTTGGGAACTGTCAGTTCAATTATGCCAACTTTTCAATGGCCTGCTGGGAGTTTTGCGAAATTACCGGCTGTCATATCAGGGAAGCCTTTATGTCTCAGATGAAGCTTAAAAAGACTATATTTTCAAAGTCGGATTTATCAGGGACTGATTTTTTCAAAACTGCTTTGAAGGGGTTGGATTTGTCTGATTGTACCATTGAGGGGATACTGGTTTCGGATCAGTTTAAGGAGCTGGCCGGAGTAAAGGTAAATCTCTTTCAGGCAGCGGAGCTGGCAAAGCTGATGGGCGTGAAAATCCTGTAAACATAAATTTTCAGTTTCGGAACCCAACAAAATAAAGATTAAGGAGGCACATATGCTGGAACAGTCAACCATAAACACGTTTCTTAAAGCATTATCATCCAGGGAGCCGGTGCCTGGAGGCGGAGGCGCTTCAGCTTTGGCAGGAGCTTTGGGCAATGCTCTGGGGCAGATGGTGGCCAATTTGACCATTGGAAAGAAAAAGTACGCCCAGGTGGAAGGGCAGGTGCAGGAGCTTCTTGTACAGATGGAGGGGCTTCAGGAGCAGTTTTTGTATCTGGCGGACAGAGATGCGCAGGTTTTTGCGCCCCTGGCCCGCTGCTACGGCCTGCCCTCATTTACAGAGGAGGAAAGGGCCTACAAGGACAAAGTAATGGAGGAATGTCTGGTGGCCGCAAGCCTGGTTCCCCTGGAGATTATGGAAAAGGCAGTAGAAATGCTGGGAATGTTGGATTTCCTTGCAGAGAAGGGAAGCCGTCTGGCTGTCAGCGATGTGGGCGTAGGAGTCCAGTTTATCAGAACCGCCATTTTGGGTGCTGTGATGAATGTGTATATCAATACCAGTTCCATGAGGAATAGGGAGAAGGCAGAGGAACTAAATCAGGAGGCCAGAGAGCTGACGGAGGATGGGACCAGGCGGGCTGATGCTATTTACGAAAAGGTGCTGACACAGCTGAAATAGAGGGAAGGAGACTAGAAAAACCATGAGAATCTTGAAGGGCGCAGATGCTTCTGCGGCGATAAAAATACAGGTTGCAGAGGGACTGGAAAGGTTGAAGGGGAAGGTTCCTAAGCTGGGGATTATCCGAGTGGGGGAGAGGGCTGATGACAAATCCTATGAGCGGGGGGCCGTCAAGCGGATGGAGAGCTTCGGCCTGAGAGTTCAGTCTTATGTATACCCAGAGAAGATCAGCCATGAGGATTTTGAGAAAGAATTCAGAACGATAAATGAAGATCCGGATGTGGCAGGCATCCTTCTTTTGCGTCCCCTTCCTGGGCAGATCTCGGAAAAGCAGATTGAAAATATGATTGACCCCGCAAAGGATTTGGACGGCATTTCACCGGCTAATATCGCTAAGGTATTCGCAGGCGACAGCACCGGCTTTGCTCCCTGTACGGCTGAGGCTGTGGTGGAGATGCTGAAGGCTGCCGGCATTTCCATATCAGGAAAGAGAATCACCATCGTAGGGCGAAGCATGGTAGTAGGGCGTCCCTTGTCAATGCTCCTTTTACAGGAAAATGCCACTGTCACGATCTGCCACACTAGAACCCGGGAGCTGGCAGGCGCCTGCCGCAGCGCTGAGATTCTGGTAGCGGCAGCCGGAAAGGCTGGAATGATAGACCAAAGCTTTGTGGGAAAGGATGCGGTGGTCATTGATGTGGGAATCAATGTGGATGAGAAGGGGAGACTTTGCGGAGATGTGGACTTCGACTCTATAACAGAAATTGCTTCCATGGCTACTCCGGTACCTGGTGGCGTCGGAGCAGTTACCACAGCGGTTCTGGCGAAGCATCTGGTAAGAGCCGCAGGTTTGGCCCAGAAAGTATAAAATGGCTAAAAAAGATAAAAACAAGGGAAATTCCCTGATTTTCCTCTTGCTAAAAAGAAAAAATGATTTATAATATTAAACGTTAAGGTTTTTATAGTTATGCATTTTTGTGCATAAAGAAAAGAGGAGAGTAATTATGAAAAAGAGAGTTTTAGCAGTGACCATGGCGGCTCTTATGGCAGCTTCCCTGACTGCCTGCGGCGGCGCTTCCAATGTAACTACGGCGGCGGTTTCAGATACAGTTGCGGCAGACAAGACTGAAGCAGCTGATGGAACAACTGGGGCAGAGGCTGATAAGTCCAGTACGGAGGCAACAGGCGGCAAGCTGGTTATGGCAACCAACGCAGAGTTTCCACCCTATGAGTTTCATGACGGAGATAAGATTGTAGGCATTGATGTGGAGATCGCCCAGGCTATTGCCGGCGAGCTGGGGATGGAGCTGGAGATCGAGGACATTGCCTTTGATTCCATTATTCCTGAGCTTGTATCAGGAAAGGCTGATATGGGACTGGCGGGTATAACGGTAACAGATGAGCGCAAGCAGAATGTGGATTTCTCTGATACCTATGCGGCAGCCTCCCAGAAGATTATCGTTAAAGAGGACAGCAAACTTGCCGGCCCTGACGAGCTGGCAGGTGTGATTGTTGGCGTACAGCTAGGAACAACTGGCGATATCTATGTGTCGGATCTGGAGGCAGAGGGAACCACCGTAGAGCGCTACAATAAGGGCTTTGAGGCTGTTCAGGCATTGAGTCAGGGCAAGATTGACGCGGTGGTTATCGACGGAGAGCCTGCCAAGACCTTTGTTTCCCAGATTGAAGGACTGAAGATTCTGGAAGAGTCCTTTACAGATGAGGAGTATGCCATTGCGGTTAAGAAGGGAAATACTGAGCTTCTGGATAAGATTAATGCTGCATTAAAGACTCTGAGGGAAAACGGAACCTTGGATGAGATAGTAGCAAAATACATCACAGCAGAATAATTCAGTAAATGTGACTGCCACAGGCTGAGATTGGGAAAGGCAATGTTCCAGGAGGCCTGAGGCAGTTTTTTAGTACTTACAGTTTGGCTGGATTCCAAAGTCTTGGTTTAAACTGCAAGCACGTTATGAAGAAACGATTAGTAAGAAAGGGCAGAGGATGATAAGCATGTGGAAAACCTTTACGGATGCGTTTTACCTCAACTTTATGGATGATAACCGCTGGCGGTATCTGACCGAGGGCTTTAAGACAACCTTAATAATTACATTTTTTGCCTGCCTGATGGGCATTGTACTGGGCTTTGTAGTGGGTATGATCCGCTCTACGTATGAGAAAACCGGGAAATTGAAGGTGTTGAACGCTATCTGTAAAGTGTATCTTACAGTTATCCGCGGCACACCCGTACTGGTACAGCTTCTGATCATTTACTTTGTCGTATTTGGAAGCGCCAGAATTGACAAGGTGTTTGTGGCTGTTTTGGCCTTTGGAATTAATTCGGGCGCTTATGTGGCAGAAATATTCCGAAGTGGGATTATGTCCATTGATCCGGGGCAGATGGAGGCAGGGCGAAGTCTGGGCTTTAACTATATTCAGACTATGTGGTATATTATTATGCCCCAGGCGTTCAAGACAGTCCTTCCCACCCTGTGCAATGAGTTTATCTCTCTGCTGAAGGAAACTTCTGTATCCGGGTATATTGCGATTCAGGACTTGACAAAGGGAGGAGATATTATCCGAAGCAGGACATACAGCGCCTTTATGCCTTTGATTGCAGTTGCACTTATTTATCTTATAATCGTAATGATATTTACAAAGCTGATTCAGATTCTGGAGAGGAGGCTGAGACAGAATGAGCGCTGATGTGAAGAAGGAGACCCTGATCCGGGTTCAGAATCTTGGGAAAAGCTTTGGCCATATCCATGTATTAAAAGGAATTAATGTGGATATTAATAAGGGTGATGTAGTATTTGTAGTAGGGCCTTCCGGCTCTGGAAAAAGCACCTTCCTTCGCTGCTTAAACCGTTTGGAGGAGCCCACTGAGGGTCATATATTTTTTGAGGGAACAGATATTACCGATTCTAAAACAGATATTGACAAACACCGCCAGAAAATGGGGATGGTGTTTCAGCAGTTTAACCTGTTTCCTCATATGGATATTATGAAGAACCTGACCATTGCTCCTATGAAGCTCCAGGGAAAGCCTCAAAGGGAGGCTGAAAAGGAAGCTATAACCCTTTTGGAGCGTGTAGGACTGGCTGACAGGGCCCATGCATATCCAAGCCAGCTTTCTGGAGGACAGAAGCAGCGTATTGCCATTGTCAGAGCCCTGTGCATGAAGCCTGACGTGATGCTCTTTGACGAGCCAACCTCTGCTCTGGATCCGGAGATGGTTGGAGAGGTACTGGGGGTTATGCGTGATCTGGCAAAGGAAAAAATGACTATGGTGGTGGTTACCCATGAGATGGGCTTTGCAAAGGAGGTTGCTACCCGGGTTATGTTTATGGATGATGGATATTTTTTGGAGGAGGCGCCGCCAGAGGAATTTTTTGGAAAGCCCAAGAATGAGCGTTTGAAATTATTCCTCAGCAAAGTGCTGTAGGTGGAGCAGGAGAGTGTCCCAGATGTCGCTTTAGACTCAATGACCTTTGGGACACTCTTTTGCTGTAACGTGATTAGCTGGTAAAGATAAAACAGTATGTGGGAACAGATTATAGATTGGGAAAATTCCTGTAGGCAGTTTCATCTGGTGGTTCCGGTCGGAATTTCTTTAGTAATTGTGAAAGACGCTCCAGGCAGCAGGTCAGATCATATAGCTCCTCCTTGGAAAACGAGGTAAGCCCTGTTACAGTGCAGTCCAGCATAGCCTGTTTCAGCTGGTGCATAATGGCAGATCCAGAGGGGGTTATGTATAAATGTACCTGACGGCGATTTACGGAATCGTGTTGGCGCTTCACCAGGCCCTTGCTTTCTAGGCCATTGACAAGTTTGGTTAGCTGCTGTTTAGGGATATCCAATTCTTTGGCCAGCTCCGACATAGTGGGCGCTTGGGTATCTGGCTGATTGAGACGCACCATAGCATGGAACGCTACTGTATTGGCTTTGATCTGATTATGCTGCTGGTAGCTTGCCTTTATCAGATTGAAAAAACGGATAGTAAAGCTTAAAAATTGTTCTCCTGCACTTTGGCAGTCATCAGAGTATTGGCTCATAGGTTCTAACCTCCCTTTGACTTCTTATGTTTTGTTGTATCATAATAATTACCAAATGTCAAATATTAACAAAAAGTAAAAGTAAATAAAATATTATAATAATATATTGACAAAAGTTTCCTGGAGTATTATCTTACAAATGAATAATGGAAACGGATGATTATGAAAAGGAGAAGCAATATGGGCCCAAAAGAAAATGACCGGAGAAGCTCCGGGAGCCATGTTCCAAGTAAAAAACCATTTATTTATTATTATTTTATTGTGTTGCTGGTGGTAATGGTTCTGAATGCTCTGGTATTTCCTATGATGGAGCGTTCTGTGGAAGTGCCTTACAGCCAGTTCGTAAAGGAGCTGGAGGCAGGAAGTGTTGAGGATGTTTATGTAAATAGCTCCAATACGGAAATACAGTTCACCCAGAAGGGGCAGCAATGGAATATTACCTATAAAACGGCCCCTTTCCCAGGAGATAATCTGGCGGACAGGCTGGAAAAGGCGGGGGTAGAGAATTATGGCAGTGAAATTGCCACTCAAGCCTCTCCGCTTTTAAGCTTTCTTATGTCCTGGGTGGCCCCTATCCTGATGTTTGTCATTGTCGGCCAGATTATGGGCCGTATGATATCCAAGCGTATGGGCGGAAGCAATGCCATGACCTTTGGCAAGTCCAATGCTAAGATATATGCGGAAAGCGAAACCGGGATTACCTTTGCGGATGTTGCAGGCGAGGAGGAAGCCAAGGACGCGTTGAAAGAGATTGTGGACTTTCTCCATAACCCTAAAAAGTATGGAGATATCGGCGCGAACCTGCCCAAGGGAGCCCTCTTGGTAGGTCCTCCTGGAACAGGTAAGACATTGCTTGCCAGAGCAGTTGCAGGGGAAGCTCATGTGCCGTTTTTTTCCATCTCTGGTTCTGAGTTTGTGGAAATGTTTGTAGGTATGGGAGCTTCCAAGGTTCGCGATTTGTTTAAGCAGGCCAATGAGAAAGCTCCCTGCATCGTATTTATTGATGAGATTGATACGATTGGAAAAAAACGTGATAATGGGGGAATGGGAGGCAACGACGAGCGGGAACAGACTTTAAACCAGCTTCTGACAGAAATGGACGGCTTTGACGGCAAGAAGGGGGTTGTTATTCTTGCGGCTACCAACCGCCCGGAATCACTGGATAAGGCTCTTTTGAGACCGGGACGTTTTGACCGGCGCGTGCCGGTGGAGTTGCCGGATTTGCAGGGCCGTGAGGCCATTTTAAAGGTACATGGCCGAAAGGTGAAGATGTCTGATGATGTGGACTATAATGCCATTGCCAGGTCTACGGCAGGAGCCAGCGGAGCAGAGCTGGCCAATATAATTAATGAAGCTGCTTTGAGAGCAGTGCGGTTTGGAAGGACGGCGGTAACGCAGGCTGACTTAGAGGAAAGTGTGGAAACGGTAATCGCAGGTTATCAGAAGAAAAATGCGGTCATTTCCCAAAACGAGCGGAGAATTGTGGCATACCATGAGGTGGGGCATGCTCTGGTAGCCGCCTGCCAGAGCCATTCGGCTCCTGTACAGAAAATTACCATTATTCCCAGAACCTCCGGTGCGTTGGGATACACCATGCAAGTGGATGAAGGGGAGAAATACCTCATGAGCAAGGAGGAGGCTTTGAATAAAATTGCCACCTTCACAGGAGGCCGGGCAGCAGAGGAATTGATCTTTCATTCCATAACAACGGGGGCCTCCAACGATATAGAGCAGGCTACCCGGATTGCCAGGGCTATGGTAACAAGGTACGGAATGACAGATGAGTTTGATATGGTTGCCATGGAGACGGTAAACAACCAGTATCTGGGAGGGGATACGACCCTTTGCTGCGCTCCGGAGACAGCAAAGAGGATTGACGAGCAGGTAGTGAGAATTGTGAAGGAGCAGCATGAGAAGGCTCTGGATATTTTGAGGGAACAGGAAGGAAAACTGCATGAAATAGCTGGATACCTTCTGGAAAAAGAAACTATTACAGGGGATGAGTTTATGAAGATATTTAACGGGACTTCCAAGACAGCAGGAGATGCGGAAGAATAGAGAATACTTACAGAAAGACCTGTCTTTGGGAAAATGTAATTGTAAGGATTTGTTCGATTGCATTTGCTCCGGGGCTATGCTATTCTTAAAGGCGTACAAGGGTGGGGGATCTTTGAAAATGCTCCTGGTCTGCGCCATGAGATTAAGATATATTTGGATGCGAAAAGAGAAGCAGTACTGCGGCGGCGTATGACAGCCCCGGGATACAGTGGAGAGAGATAGGGAAGCGGAGAGAAATAGGGAAGCGGAGAGACGGTAGAAGGCTGGGAGGCGGGATACAGAGAAAAATTACCCCCATCGCTGTGAAAACTACAGAGATGAAAGGCAGGTAAGAATATGGGAAAGTTACTGGAGCAACTATATGCAGGAGAGATACAGCCATGCGAGCGGATTTCATGTGACAATGAGGAATACAAGGCTTTGTGCAGGGAATCACTGGAAGAAATTGAACGTTTCTCCAAGAAGCTGGATGTGGATATGAGGGAGGAATTTGACGGGCTGATGGAACATTATCTGGAGCTCACTTATATGGAAAAGACCCAGACCTTCGGCGATGGCTTTCGCATTGGGGCAGGGCTGATGTGTGAAGTGTTTTATGAAAATAGCCGAAAGCAGGCGTGAAATATAGGTATAGATTCAGATTATAAGGGGGGATTGTTGGTATGTCAGTGGATTCCGTTTTAGTTTTTATGCTATGGCTAGATCGTTTTGTTGATTCCTTGCCGATTGCTTGGGATTTTGATTTTTGTGGTTGGGGGTGTGTATCCATAACATAAATGTGCGGTTCTATTGCTTTTGCCGGGGCAATGGCTGCTTTATTTCCTTCCATTCGTTGGTTTTTGTGCCTGGTTTTTTTGGTAATGTTCAAACGGCAGGATTTTGAGGAGTAATATGGCGTTCAGTGTGAGCATTGAATTTAATGAGTGCAAATGGAAATACCAGTATTTGATCCTGGAGGGGAATTTAAGATTTTATTAAGCGGTGTTATTTAATCGAACAAATGTTTGAAAAATCGTGAGAGGTGTGGTATAATATCGCTAGATATTGTACCGCGCTGGTTCGGTGACACGCGAATGCGTGGCAGAGCACCGATCCGAACCATGTGCATCCCCCGGAGGGATACCATAGCCGGAGGATATGGTATAATAACACCAGATATGGCACTGCTCCCTTTCAGCAGCAAATGAAGCATTGAAAAATACTATGGGACTATGTATTTTCCCGTTCAGGATACCGGGACAGAGGATGTGTACAGAAACAGGGAGTAGATATTGCGCCGGCGCCATATAGATATTAGCACTTTTACTTATAAGAGATAAGGAGCATTTTTAATGTCAAAGCAATATATCAAAATCCGCGGGGCTAATGAGCATAATTTGAAAAATATTTCTGTGGATATACCCAGAAACCAGTTAGTGGTTCTCACCGGACTTTCTGGATCCGGAAAGTCATCTCTGGCCTTTGACACCATCTATGCAGAGGGACAGAGACGCTATATGGAATCTCTCTCATCCTATGCCCGGCAGTTTTTGGGGCAGATGGAGAAGCCAGATGTAGAGAGCATTGAGGGCCTGTCACCTGCTATTTCCATTGATCAGAAATCAACCAACCGCAACCCTCGTTCTACTGTGGGAACAGTAACGGAAATTTACGATTATATGAGGCTTCTCTATGCCAGAATCGGTATCCCCCACTGCCCCAAGTGCGGCAAGGAAATCCACAAGCAGACCATCGATCAGATGGTGGATCAGATTATGGCTATGCCGGAGCGCACTAAGATCCAGCTTCTGGCTCCGGTAGTCCGGGGACGGAAGGGCGAACACGCTAAGCTTTTGGAGCATGCAAGGAAAAGTGGCTATGTCCGTGTCCGTATCGACGGGAACCTGTATGAGCTTTCCGAGGAAATTAAGCTTGAGAAGAATATCAAGCATAATATCGAGATTGTAGTGGATCGTCTCATAGTGAAGGAAGGAATTGAGAAGCGCCTGACCGGTTCCATTGAGACAGTGATGGAGCTGAGCAACGGCCTGATGATGGTAGATGTGACCGACGGACAGCCGGTGAACTTCAGCCAGAGCTTTTCATGTCCTGACTGCGGTGTCAGCGTAGATGAGGTGGAGCCCAGAAGCTTTTCCTTCAATAATCCCTTCGGAGCCTGCCCTGAGTGCTTCGGACTTGGATATAAGATGAAGTTTGATGAGGACTTGATGATCCCTGATAAATCTCTGTCCATTGACGAGGGAGCCATTGTAGTGCTGGGATGGCAGTCCTGCACCGATAAGGGAAGCTATACAAGGGCTGTGCTGGAGGCTTTGGCAAAGGAGTATAACTTTCGGCTGGATACTCCTTTCCAGGATTATCCGGAGGAGATTCACCACATTTTGATTTATGGCACAGACGGCAGGGAGGTAAAGGTTCATTACAAGAGCCAGAGAGGAGAGGGAGTCTACGATGTAGCCTTTGAGGGATTGATAGAAAATGTAAACCGCCGCTACAAGGAAACCTTTTCCGAGAGCTCCAAAGCTGAATATGAGTCTTATATGCGGATAACTCCCTGTCCGGTGTGCAAGGGTCAGAGGCTAAAGAGGGAATCCTTGGCAGTTACAGTGGGTGATCTGAATATCTACGAAGCTACTAATATGTCTATAGTGAAATTTAAGGAGTTTATAGACGGGCTGAAGCTGTCGCAGATGCATCAGACCATCGGAGATTCTATTTTGAAGGAGATCCGAGCCAGGATCTGCTTTTTAATTGATGTGGGATTGGACTATCTGTCCATGTCCAGAGCGACAGGTACTTTATCCGGCGGCGAGGCTCAGAGAATCCGTCTGGCTACCCAGATTGGTTCCGGTCTGGTGGGAGTGGCATATATTCTGGACGAGCCCAGTATTGGACTTCATCAGAGGGATAATGATAAGCTGTTAAAGACGTTGCTTCATCTGCGGGATCTGGGCAACAGCGTGCTGGTAGTGGAACATGATGAGGATACTATGCGGGCAGCAGACTGCATTGTGGATATTGGTCCTGGCGCAGGAGAGCATGGCGGTGAAGTGATTGCCATGGGAACTGCGCAGGAGATTATGGAAAACGAGGCTTCCATTACGGGTGCCTATCTTAGCGGAAGGATACAAATTCCGGTACCTTCAGTGCGAAGAAAGCCTGCCGGCTGGATTACAGTTCGTAAGGCTGCGGAGAATAATCTGAAAAATATTGATGTGGATTTCCCCTTGGGTGTGATGACCTGCGTTACCGGGGTGTCTGGTTCTGGTAAAAGCTCATTGGTTAATGAAATTCTTTATAAGGCTTTGGCCAGGAAGTTGAACCGGGCAAGAACCATTCCGGGAAAGCACAAGTGCATCGAAGGGACGGAACAGCTGGATAAAATTATCACCATCGATCAGTCGCCGATTGGCCGTACGCCAAGATCCAATCCTGCCACCTATACGGGAGTGTTCGATTTGATACGCGATCTGTTTGCAGCCACCTCCGACGCCAAAGCAAAGGGATATTCCAAAGGACGCTTCAGCTTTAACGTAAAGGGGGGACGGTGCGAGGCCTGCAGCGGTGACGGTATTATCAAGATAGAAATGCATTTTCTGCCTGATGTGTATGTCCCCTGCGAGGTCTGTGGTGGAAAGCGGTATAACCGTGAGACCTTGGATGTAAAGTACAAAGGAAAGAGCATTTTCGATGTTCTGAATATGACGGTTGAGGATGCCCTTAAATTTTTTGAGAATGTACCCTCTGTTATCAGAAAAATACAGACCTTATATGATGTAGGACTGGGATATATCCGTTTGGGGCAGCCGTCTACAGAGCTGTCAGGTGGTGAGGCCCAGCGTATTAAGCTGGCTGCGGAGCTGTCCAAGCGCGGCACGGGGAAAACCATCTATATATTAGATGAGCCTACCACAGGACTGCATTTTGCGGATGTTCATAAACTGATTGATATTCTCAGAAGGTTATCAGAGGGCGGCAATACCGTTGTGGTAATTGAGCATAACCTGGATGTGATTAAGACTGCGGATTATATCATAGATATTGGGCCTGAAGGCGGAGATAAGGGAGGTACGGTCATCGCAAAGGGCACACCGGAGGAAGTGGCTGAGAATCCAATATCTTATACAGGCAAATATGTAAAGAGGTACCTGCAGTAGGCTGAAAAATGCTTCGGGGAGATTTTATAGTAACAGAAAAAATATAAAAATTTTGTCGAAATTGCTTGCTATTTTGATTTATATATTATATAATAAGAGCACACGAAAGATAAAAGAGAGATTGTACTGATGGGTACAATCTCTTTCAATTTATGGAGAAATTGATATTTGCCGATAAATCGGTTATTATATGGAGCGGGTTTATAAATTATTCGTATAAGAAGGGGAATGCTGTAGGCCTTATGTGGCAGAGGGGCATGAGGAATTTTCAAATCCGAATTCAGATTCAGTTACAGTTTGTCCATTCATGCCTTTGTCGTGGTTACAAAAGGCTCCGCTTGACGAGGGAGGTTTTCAGGTCGAATTCTTTCCTGAGTAGAATTATGGAAGTATTTCTTTAACATAGCATAAATTGAAACAATATATTTCAGAAGAATGTGGAGGAAAACATTTCATGGAGAGAGAGATGATCATTGTATTGGATTTTGGCGGTCAGTATAATCAGTTGATCGCCCGCCGTGTACGTGAGTGTAATGTATACTGCGAAGTGCATCCCTATAATATGAGCCTGGAGAGAATTAAGGAGATGAAGCCCAAGGGGATAATTTTCACGGGTGGCCCTGATGCAGTATTTGAAGAAGGAGCGCCCCGGTGTTCCAGTGAGATATTTGAGCTGGGTATACCGGTTCTGGGAATCTGTTACGGTGCGCAGCTGATGAGTTATCTGATGGGTGGTGTGGTTAAGAAAGCGGTTGTCAGTGAGTATGGCTATACAGAGGTAGAGATAGATACGGCTTCCAAGCTGTTTGAGGGAGTTTCTCCAAAAACTGTTTGTTGGATGAGTCATGGGGTGTATATTGCGGAAATTCCAGCTGGCTTTCGTGTAACTGCCCGCACGAATTCTTGTCCAGTGGCTGGAATGGAATGGTCTGAAAAGAATTTATATGCGGTACAATTTCACCCGGAGGTGGTTCACACCAAGGAAGGAACTAGAATGCTGTCCAATTTTGTGTACAATGTCTGCGGTTGTTCTGGGGATTGGAAGATGGACTCTTTTGTAGATACTGCTATTAAGTCTCTTCGTGAAAAGATTGGCGGCGGTAAAGTGCTTTGCGCGCTGTCCGGCGGTGTAGATTCATCTGTTGCAGCAGTTTTGCTGTCCAAAGCCATTGGAAAGCAGCTGACCTGCGTATTTGTGGATCATGGGCTGCTTCGCAAAAACGAAGGAGATGAGGTAGAGGCTATATTTGGGCCTGAGGGGCAATATGACCTGAATTTTATCCGTATTAACGCCCAGGAGCGATTCTATGCCAGACTGAAGGGAGTAGAAGAACCAGAGACTAAGAGAAAAATTATCGGAGAGGAATTTATCCGTGTATTTGAGGAAGAGGCTAAGAAAATTGGTACTGTGGACTATCTGGTTCAGGGGACTATCTATCCTGATGTGATTGAGTCAGGATTAGGAAAATCTGCAGTGATTAAATCACATCATAATGTTGGCGGCCTGCCAGAGCATGTAGATTTTAAGGAGCTGGTTGAACCTTTGCGCCTGCTGTTTAAGGATGAGGTAAGGAAGGTTGGTATGGAGCTGGGGATTCCTGAATATCTGGTGTACAGACAGCCATTTCCAGGCCCAGGTCTTGGAGTAAGGATTGTAGGTGAAATTACTGCTGAGAAGGTGAGGATTGTACAGGATGCTGATGCAATTTACCGTGAGGAGATTGCGAAAGCCGGAGTGAATAAGGGACTTGGGCAGTATTTTGCGGCATTGACCAATATGCGTTCCGTAGGCTGCATGGGCGATGAGAGGACCTATGATTATGCGGTGGCATTAAGGGCAGTGTCGACTTCTGATTTTATGACAGCAGAGTCTGCACAGTTGCCTTGGGAGGTGTTGGGGAAAGTAACCAGCCGGATTGTGAATGAGGTGAAAGGGGTTAACCGGGTACTGTATGATTGTACGGGGAAGCCGCCGGCTACGATAGAGTTTGAATAACGGACGAAACGCCGGGAATGCTGATAGAATGGGCATTTCCGGCGTTGTATTTTGGCGTTTGGCTCTAAAATGGCTCTAATTGTTGAGAATAATAAGTTTGAATTTCTTCTGCTTCAATGGCGTCAATAACCAAAGATTCCTCTTCTGTAGTATGATGTTCAGGATTACTTAATAAAGTATCTTGTAGTGAAGCTTTTAATTTGTCGCAACATGGTTTAAAGGATAGATATGTAATACCTCCTCCAATGACACCGCCTACAACTGGGATGGCTTTTTTGAAGAACCCGGCAAATACTTGCTTTGTCATATTTACGCCAAACCATTTTGATACACTTTTTACAATGGGGTAGATTGTTCCTTTAGTGAGGGCGGTTCTCATCAATTTTTTCTCTACACCTTTTCCTAAAGCTGTCGCCATTGCCTTGAGAGCGGTATTGGTACCTTGTACGCCATACATAACGCCGAGGCAAACAATTAACAGATTCATGGTTTCGGAATCAAATTTATGCCCCTTATCTGTAGTATCAATTTCTGGAAAACCATACAAATACATAAGTTTTTGAGCTGCTCGTAGCATGTAGCCATAATACTGAGCTAAATCAGCAGGGATAGTGGCGACCATAGCTACTCCGCCAGGTGCACCCAGGGCAGCAGAAATTCCAGATACGCAATTCCGTTCAAATTTAATTACCTCATCAGCAATCTTATCAATTTCATTAACTGGAATTTGGGCATAGGCAGGAGTGTGAGCAATTGCGTTGTCAATAGTCTCTTGCGGATAATTTTTCATCAATTCTTTTTGCAGAAAATCTTTTCGGTTTACTTTAATGCCGGGGGTCTGTAAACCAATAATAATAAAATCTTCAATGTCGATTTCTCCATTTCCATTTTGCTCCTTTCAGAAAAGAGAATGTATTTTTGGCGAGGCGATAAATTATTGGGGAAATACTTTGACAGCTATTCCAGAAACGCCTTTTTTGACGACAATGTTCGTATCAACTAAATGCTGTTTGATTTGTTCACAGGTTTCGTTCATCTGTGTTACTTCTTGATGGAACGCTTCTTCGCTTGGAAATGCGTCTTTGGAGGCAAGCAGATTTTCCTGCCATTTCTTTGTTTTAGCAAACTTAGCCAGCCGGTCATTGATTGCCGGGTGCTTAAAACGGATATAGATTGTCTCTAGAATGAGATTTCCATCCTCATCTTTATCTCCGTCAATCTCCATATCTATCTGATCGTCCATTTTAAAAAGTAAGGTAAGTACATCAGAAGCAGTTTCTATATCAAAATCCGTAAAAACATTGATACTTACGCCTAAAGCGTTTGCAATTTTTAAAAGCTGGTCGGGCTTGGGATTACGGCTGCCAAGTTCATATTTACGGATTGTGGTTCCGTCTATGCCAGCAAGCTTACCTAACATATTTTGTGAAATTCCTCGGATATTTCGGAACGTTTTAATCTTTTCTCCTACAGTCATAAGGTGACTCCTTTCAGAGTGAATATAAATAATAGGCACATTTGTATTCTGACATATTCAAATGAAATAGGGAAGAAAAATTTGAAAACTATATTGATAAGGAACAAAAGAGCCTATATAATGAAAATACAAAATAAGGCATAAATGTGCCTTATAAATAACAAGGAGGACAATGCTATGGAGAAAACAAGAAAAATGTATGTAACAGCAGAAGAAGCGGCGGAAATACTTGGCGTGTCAACAGGTTATGCCTATAAGATTATCCGGGGATTAAATGAAGAATTGAAAGAAAAAGGGTATCGGACAATCTGTGGTAAAGTTCCAACGAAGTATTTTGAAGAAAAGTTTTACGGCTTGACCGTGACAATGCAGAGAGGAGGGAGTTTATGTCGGCAACATGAGACGGTAAGATGTGGCGCAGTCAGTTTTATTACAAAGACTGGCAGGGAGTGAGCCATAAGAAAAACAAGAGAGGCTTTAGAACAAAAGCGGAAGCAGAACAGTGGGAGCGAGATTTCCTTCAGCAACAGCAGCGCAATCTGGACATCAATTTTGAAAACTTTGTTCAGATTTATTACGAAGATATGGAACACCGGCTGCGTGAAAATACCATGCGGACAAAGAAGTTTATCATTGATCTGAAAATTATTCCTTATTTCAGGAATAAGAAGATGAATGAAATTAAGGTTTCGGATATACGAGCATGGCAGAATGCTCTTATGAAAAAGGGCTATTCACAGACCTATCTGAAAACTGTAAACAATCAGTTGTCCGCCATTTTTAACTATGCAGTAAAATATTATGATCTGCGGGATAATCCATGCAGAAAAGCTGGAAGCATAGGGAAAAGCCATGCCGGAGAAAGACAGTTCTGGACGAAGCAGGAATTTAAGCAATTTCTTGTGACTGTAGAAGACAAACCAGAGGCAAGGATGGCTTTCTTGCTCCTTTACTGGACAGGCATGAGGATTGGAGAATTGCTTGCGTTGACCTATAACGATATTGACTTAGAAAAACGCACAATTTCAATCAATAAATCATATCAGCGTCTGGATGGCAGGGATATTATTACACCACCCAAGACTCCAAAAAGCAAACGTATCGTGACGATACCGCCATTTCTTGCAGAAGAATTACGGGATTATATGTCTCATTTATACGGGATTATGGCGGATGAGAGAATATTCCGATTTACAAAATCTTATATGGAACATGAGATTATCAGAGGGATTAAGGATTCCGGTGTAAAGAGGATAAGGCTGCATGATTTACGCCACCCGTATGTCAAGCACACGACAAAAAATATATCCTGCAAAAGCAGAAATCCCAAACTACCAAAGTATTGATAGTCTGGGGTTTCTGCTTTTTATTTACTGATTGTCTATATAGGCAGCGCATGATGGGCATAAGCCATGCTCAAGAATATCTACATTTACCATTTCACCACATCGTTCACATTTCGCTAGTTCATTTTCATAGCCACAATAACAACATCTACCTATAGTCAGAAAGGTTTCATCGATGGATATGCCAAACTTCCCGCACTGCTCACAAGGGAAGTCAGCAACGAACTGCACGGCACCCTTGTTTTCATAGGAAAGCGCGTTCAATTTTTCCGGATACGGATTCAAAGACTCAATGGCAGCAAGAAGATCATCTTGAAACCCATCCAGTTCAGAAGTATCATACTCAGAATTATCAGTAGCTTCCATAATTCCTTCTTCACTTTCACAACCATTCCCATTGTGAAAGCGAACTTCTGCTTTGCCGATTTCTCTTCCAGCTCCGTCTTTGGCGATAATATAGCAAACACTATCTTCGCCGAGGCCATCATCAATAGAATATTCCGCAACAATATCTATTTTTGCACTGCCATCCTCAACGGCCGGGCAGGATATTGTGAACGCGACTTCATCTTCATTGGGTGTAGTCAAATCGGAAATATCATAACAAACATCCAAATGGTACTGTTGATAGACCAAATCGAAAAGTTCATGCAGGACTTCCTCAAACCAGTTTTTTATCTCATTTTCATTCAGGATGTCCATCCCAGTTTCATCTGCTAGCCGATCACGATAGTATTCTTGCTCATATTCATCATTTTCCTGTTCTACTTGCCATGTTTGGATGACTTCATCTGCTGTCTCTTCATGCTCGAACTTGACATCTGCTGACAAAATTAGGGAGTCCATTTTCTCAAAATCTTGAAGAATTACTTGATAGGCACTCCAAGAGAGCACCTTACTATGTGCAACATGATTACGATCTTCAATAAAATTGTGGACAGCAGTTTTGAAAGCGCTTGGATCATCAATATATGGAACAAAAAGATCATCCCAAATTCGTTTATCCACAGTTCTCAGATTTTTAATATACTCAGCTATATTGTTCCCTGTGGTCTTTTGTCTAGCTCCCATCGCTTGAACCTTTGTATAGTCTTGTCGGCTCAGAATAACATCATCCATGTATGTAACCCCTTTGAACATTACCCCAACCAAAGTCTCGAGGGTCATAGAGAGAAAGTCTGTATTAATGTTGTCAAAATCCGAAACACGCTGGATAAACTTTTCTTTCAGAGTGTCTACCGATTCAGCTTCTTTTTCCAAGCCAGCTTTTTTAATCCAATCTACACCAAGAAAGTGAATTAGTACTTTGCTTGCAAAAGCTCTTAGATTGTTTTCGATTACAAATGTCTTCTCATATGCGTTTTTACACAACGCAGCCGCCTGCTCATCCACAAGCCATGTACATTGGTGCCAATCTGGGAGAAGCCGGTTTTTCAACGCAATTTTCAGTTTTTCGAGTCTATGGTCGTAACCTTCGGTTTCTGGCGCTGTGATGGTAATTTCTAAACGGGCTGCTTCTCGATTATATGTGTTGACGGCAAATGATATATTGTACTCTGAACCAGCAGTTGATGAGAGCATAAATGTCTCATTTGCTATGCGATCACGAGAACCAAGATATTTTTGCCCTGCCCAGTCTGAAGGTGTAAGGGCATTTAACACGTCAGTAATTACATTTTCACAGTAATTATCACCATAATAATGCTCTACATGTCCCTCCCCAAATCCTGGATGATGTTCTGTCGTATAGGTATATAGCTGATCCATGCTTCTAATGCCGTCCATTGAAAAAGATATACGCATTTCCACCAGCCTTTCTATTTTTGATTTTGACTATCGGGATAAATATTTTTGAAAACAAACTGATAAATATGTTAATGCAGATCGTCTTGGCACTAATTCGGCAGTCAGCATGTTTCATACGAACGGTTTAGTTTTCTTAATGTGTAAAATCAAAAAACAAGTGATGCAATGTAATTTCACTTTCATCTGTGGATCTCTTGTGTTGTGAGGCGTACTGCGGTTCTTTGAAACGTAATTCCCGGGACAGATTGCTTATTGGCACAACTGTTGCGATTTCAGTAATCAGTTCCATTACAATTTCCGGAATCTTTCCGCTTAATACATACCCGATGATTGAGGATTCTGATGACTGTGATCCATAGCGTCCTGACGTGTAGTTTTTCACTCCTGTATCGACATATCTTTTAATTTTATCTTTCTTGTGATTATAGAGATTCTTGCATTCTGCGCCAAAATAACTGTTTGAAGTATCCCAATCACGAAAACAAAAATCAATCGTAGGTTTATATCCACGGCCCTTTTTTAACGTGGGGTCTGGGTACTGATGAACAGGTCCAATGTTATTTATTCTCAGAGTGGTGGCCCGATTCTCGTTGGCCCAGCGCTGCGATATTTTCCCATACCATTCCAAGGTGATATCATCTTCCTTAGCGGTTTCGGAGATAGTTATGTTCGTATCTGCTATTAAATCATGATATCCCTGCCACAGGGTCAATAAAATCTCATTAACCCCAGAAGGGCCAAGCCGCTTTGCTAAATCATCCGGAACAGCTGTGGATGCTGTTATATTTCTTATACTGCTCATTGTATCACCTCCACGCCTTAGAAACATCTTCGAATATCTCGTCTGCATCCCTGCAGGCAGCGGAATATGTCCAATATTTACGTTGGGACGGCTTAATGATAAATATCCTATTCGGCTGGTAAATTCGGAGATTTCGCCTAATGAATACCATTTTCTGGTTATCGGCCAATGCACTGTCCAAGCTCAGGAGTATTTCATTCAATCTATCATTGTTTTTTACAAAATTTAGATCCGTATCGTTTTGTTGTCCAACATTTAAAATAAGCACAGACAGTGGAGCATCGCCAAAATATAGATCTCCAGTTAACCCTGTACTTGCTCCAAATGTGTTCGTCAGCACCTCGCTAATGGAATCATAATACAGTTTGTAAGCATCGGTGTTCGGCCGTTCAAAGGATACTGAATGCTGCTTTTTTTTGAAATAGTCGTATACATAATCAATTACATCGTCTATCTGATAGCTCTCATATTCTTTTAGCCGATACATATGGCGCACAAATTGTTCTGCTTTTTCCTTTTTCGCTGGTGAGACCGCCAATTCATCAAATATTCCGCATGCTTCAGCAATTTCTGCATCGCTTGGGCTGGGGATAGGTGTTTGCCAAATATCTCCTGCTTCTAACTCATCTCTTTCTACAAGCCATTTCCTATTTGTAAGAATATGATAGTACGAAAAAACTCTCGAGCCAATTATCACGCTCAAGTATTTAAGCTTATTTATGTTGCCGTGTACTCCTAAAAGACTATGGTTAAACACAGCATCATAATCCAGCACTTCTGAAAGAAATGTTCCATTTTTATGGCTCTGTTTAATTATCAAGTGTGGGGCTGCAAAAATTTCTCTGGCATTTTTAACAATGCACTCAAAATCATCGAAATCAACTATCGGAAGCTCATCGGATGAAACATAGTATGGTTTAAAGGATTTGGCTTCCACCAATGGAAGACCTTTGAAGTCATAACATTGGTGTTTCCTGTTTCCTCTTTTGAACCCCTCGGCAGTTGTCATGTGATTTTCTTCAATAAATGATGCCATAGGTGCAAAAGTACTTTGCATTTTTCCTATTAATTCAAGATCTCTAGGTGCTCCCCACATTGCAATTTTCCAGATCCTATCGTCATCAATAATGTCACGGGGTATTCTACATATATCGGTAGGATCAATAGAAAACTTCCTGATATCTTCAATTGTGTAAATTGGCTTTGGCGTACAATAAACGATTGGCTGATTGATCTCTTCCTTTTTAGGAGTATAGATAATGGCAGCAGCAGGTCCACTAGCGTGATCAAACAAGAATTTTCTATATACTGATAGATTAATAATCGCTAGGACGTTGTTATCGGAAAACAGATTTGCCCTATACGTCCTACTTTTATCTGATCTATTAAAAAGCAATCCTTTGCTAGGCATAAGGAGACAAATAATTCCGTTTTGCTTGCACAACTCTGAGCACTTGATAGAAAATGCTTGCGCAATTTGCTTGTCACCTATGACGCGATTTGCTTTTTTCAAGTACTCTTTCGTTTTTCCAGTAATGTTACTCTGCCAAGGCGGATTGCCGACAATGACATCATATCTTCTGTTATTAAAAGATTTATCCTCTTCGAAAAAATCACTTGAAATCAAGTTGTTATCTAGTAGACGCGGAAATGAAAGCTTATCCCAGATGCTTCGTGGATCGAGGAAATCACACATAGCTAAGCTAAGGCTAAACGAGGCAACTCGAATAGCTTCTTCATTAATATCTACACCGAAAATACTGTTTTTCAAGAGAAGATTCAGTTGATCACAGGTGATCGTATGAACGTCATTTTGGGACATCCATCTGCAAACAAGTCTTCTGTATGCTTCAACCAAGAAAATACCCGAACCGCATGATGGATCAAAAAAGGATGTATCTTTATACTCGCCTTCCCACGGATACACTTCATCCATGACCAAGTTGACAAGATGGAGAGGTGTATAATACGTGCCCTTCTCATCATCTTCGTCTGACAGGTGAAAAAACAGCTCATAGATACTGCTGATCAATTGAATGGGGATAATGTCAAAACTATAAAATGGCCATAACGCGAGTTGTTTGCTCTCTAATTCGCTATCACCTAGAATAAATGTGCGAAGCTCATCCAAGTCATTTTGAGTAATAATCTCTATTTCAACTTCTGAGACTTGCAGTGTATCACCATTAAACTTCTCTTTAAGTGTTCTAAACAAGCTATAAGTTGCCTCTTTACTGTTTAGCACATCGGTATACTGTTTCGCTGACTCCAAAAAATTGGAATAAAAACCTTGCGGAAATACTGTTTCTCCGTTTGAATCTTTTCGTTCTTCCAGGTACTTAATAAAAATCGACCGACTGAGCAAAGAGTGAACTACGCTCGTGATTGTTTCCTTACTCTTATCACACCTTTTGCTGATTTGATTGATAAGCGTTCTTCGCATTATTCTCAAATTTGACATCAATGTGGCATCCACCCGGCCTTGAGCGTCAAATCTAGTCATGCTTTGCCGCCAATATTCGCCACTTTCAAGCAATGAGCGATGATATTTCTGTAGTGCAAGTCGCTGTGAAGCCAATCCATCGGTCAGGCTCAATGTTTCAATTATTCCTGCGGTGGGGTCAAGGTTTCCGTCCTCAACGGCTCGAGGCGCCTCGTAGTTGTTATAAATCAAAATCTCATCCGGAGTCACTACAAATAGCAGCGGAGCCTCTCCGAGATTCCACGAAAGACGATGCAATTCTGCAACTTCCTTTGCATCATATTTCTGGATAATGGAAAAATAGATAAGCGGAACTTTGGCAATCCCATTTGCATCGCGAAGAAAATACACGGCATCAATTCCTATCTTTTCATGAACTTGTGTATAGAATAGTCTTTGAAAGGGGCTCATGCTCCGCAAACTGTCTTCTGAAGCCAAACCGGTACTGCTGTTTATATCAAGGCATTCAAATATGCCATTTAGTAACTCACTCATATTTCTGCCCCCACATTAATTATTTTCAAATCTAATCACATGTTGTTTCATTGATGCTTGGTAATGTAAATATAAAATCAAGATTGGAGTATTCCCAAATTCGATTCCTTGTGGTATTACTTCTTTGCATAATAAGCTTGTTCTCATGCAAGGTAGAAAACGCTTTAGAAACAGAATTGTACGATAAGCTAAGATGCTTTGCCGCAATAGGAATACTTGTAACAGGAAAAGCCTTAAGGTACTCATACACGCTCCAAAAACTTCTTGTTTGCGGTATTGCAGATCTTAACCTTTCCTCATCCAGCTTAATTTTTTCTTCGTATTTTTTGAGTAGTGCTACGCTGTTTCTGGCAGCTTCGTTGATAATCCGTAAAAAAAACTTAATCCAACGTACATAACCACCACTGTATTGTGTTGTTCGGAGCATATCAAAATACTCGTTTTTATTGAAGAACAGGTATTCAGAGAAACACAGCCCGGACAACGCTTTGCCTACAATTTTTTGCAGAACCATGAATATCAGGATACGTCCAACAACCCCATTATACTTCTCGAATGGGTGTATCATTTCAAACTGATAGTGTACCAGCGCAGCTTGAATCAGGGGATCATCCTCACTGTCATAGAGATAAGCAGAAATATCGGCCAGTGCCGGCAA
Source organism: Clostridium porci (assembly GCF_009696375.1). Lineage (GTDB taxonomy): Bacteria > Bacillota > Clostridia > Lachnospirales > Lachnospiraceae > Enterocloster > Enterocloster porci. The sequence continues at coordinate 71,294 of NZ_VUMD01000004.1, read as the reverse complement.
CACAGCGTTAGGTGCAGTAGGGTTGTATCCTCTCAAATTTGTTTTTGCGTCCAGCCAGAAAGTTTGATGATCCCTAACATCTATTGAGATTGCTTCTGCACCTCCATAAAGGGCAATTCCACAAATACGGCTCAAGTCAGGAGCTGCGATTTCCATATTCATCGCTGTTCTATATGCCGACTCCAGATTCATGATTGGCGATATATCACCTTTACCAGTGCCGCAGCTGGTAAGCACGTCTTTGAAATCAGGACCGTTGCAGTCAATCATACGGGAATAGGTACACTCTTTCAGCAGCATCAGCTCTGTAAATGAGTCTCTATTCGGAGCGAACTTAATAAGCCCTTCCAGAAAGCCAATATTACGGTGAGCTTCAGTTAACAATGCTGCTAATTCATCGTCCATCTGATACATGTTCCCGTTCATTAGAGGACGAGGTGTAAAAGTATAGTATTTGAAGTTATTTGTGGTGCTATCAATATGCTCAGTGTAATCTCCTGTATAGGGAAGCATCTCATATACCTCAATATAAAAATCTATTTTCAGTATATCATCAATGTTGAAATAAGAAAAGTACTATTTCTTCAATTTATTTCAAAAAATCTAGAAATAGTGCAATATAAATTAAAAATCGAGTTCCATGAATTAGACACCCGTATGTCAAGCACACGACAAAAAAATATAGCTCTGCAAAAGCAGAAATCCCAAACTACCAACGCCTATTGATAGTCTGGGGTTTCTGTTTCTATGTCTCATTCTATAACCTTGCCAGTAATGTATGATGGACTATCGCTACTGTTTTTCTCAAAAACGACTTCGGTTATTGCGCCACATTCTTCGCAGTGTAGATAAAGTTTTTCAACCATACCATCGTCATCCGAATCATCGCCATCTATACTGAGCTTCTTACTCTTGCATACTGAACAATGATATTGTGCGAGAGGGTCAAATATTTTCTGAAGAATGTTTTCGTAAGTGCCAACGAGAGAGATGCACACAGTAACACAAGTTGATGCTTCGTAGTATGTAGCACTTCGCGAATGTGTGATTTTATTTGCATAATCCCAGGTCGCCTCTGTCAGTTTCTTAATGATACTACGGTAGTCGGAATTTTCCGATCCCTTCAAGTAAAACTGAACAAACAATTCCGCTTTGCGCTTAAAATTTGATGCTTGGGGCTGTTCCTCAGCCCCTGCCATCATGGGCTTGTAAATATGGTTGCCGAGTTCAATTAGTGTTTCCCTACATTGAACGCCTATCGCTTGAAAATCTTCCGTCTCCTTAGCAGTATCAATCAATGTAGCCACACTTTTTAATTTCCGAAATAGTTGAGGGGCAATTTCTGTTCCGAGAGTAACACCGTTCACAAAATCTTCGGGATGGTACTCATCGTGAGCTGCACTCATTCTTTGCATTAACCCCATGTGAAATGAGTACACCTCATCGGTTCCAAAGTAGTAGGCGCTTTGAGGATATAAGTTCATTGGAACGCCATCGCCTTCTACTACCCACCAATCACCATCGGTATCGGTTTTGACATTCCAGACACAGACATCAACACCCAAATCATCAAAATGTTGTTCTGGCTTGGCGCTTAACACAGTACATTTGCCTTGGCTTTGCCACTCGACATATTTTTTAACATCTTCAAATGTTCGTTTTTCCATAAAAGCCCTCCGTTTTGTCGGTTACTACATCACATAGCTTCTACGGATATTATAGCATAAAATGTCGATTTTCATAGATTGGTCTATAATGCGCTTGAAGTTTTTTCAAGCGCAGTCGGTTCCTGATGCTCTGCGAAAAACTCGCGGAGCTTTTCTGCATCTTCGGGAAGGAGGAAACCATAACCCTTTCCTCCGATCCTGCAATAAAAAGCAATTTTCATGGTCAATACCTCAATCGAAAATGTCTTTGATTTTATACGCGATTTCAATGCGGTTATCGGGGTACACAAGCACCCTGTCAATGAGAAGATCGGTCAGTTCGGCAGTCAGACCTTCGGAATTGAAAACCGCTCTTGCGGCTTCCTGTCGGTTGTCATGCCGTACCTGTTCTTCCTGCTTCTGCTTCGCCTGTGCCAATACTACGGCATAGGCATTTTTTGTTTTCAAAAGCAGTTCATCACACGCCGCTTTTTCTGCCTTATAGGTATCAAGGTCGATTTCTCCCAAGAGATACCGTTCATACAGTAACCGCTTGCCATCCTGGAGTTCTTCGATCTGCTGCTCATATTCAGACCGTTCCGGGGCGGCAGCTTCCAGACGGACAGTGCCATCGGGGTTAAGGGATGCGGCAGCTTCCATCTGCTTTTTCAGCGTGATAAATACTGCCTTTTCCAATTCCGCAGCATTGATCCTCATCTTATGGCATCTGCTGGCTTCGTCGGCTTCGGAATGGCGGCAGTAGTAATACGATGTTTTCTGCATCGTGCGGGACAGCGCATGACCGCAGCATCCACAAAACGCCTTGCCTTTCAGCGGATAGTCCCGTTTCTTTTTGTTGGGCTGAGAAAACCGGAGCTGGCTGGTCTGCACCTTTTCAAACACGGATTTCTCAACGATTGCCGGGTGATGGTCGGGGATGATATACCACTTGTCCCTGTTCTTCATACGGCTCCGAGTGCCGCCCACTTCAAGGACAGCTCGTTTGCCGATCACATAGGAACCAATGTATCTTTCATCCTCCAGAATACGGAGAACCGTTGACGGACTCCATATCCCACGGGTACGGGATATGTCGTGGGTGTGGTTGCCCCGTGCGGCCTTGTATTCGCCGGGGGTAGGAATATCCCTGCGGAATAGTTCTCTGGCGATAGCGGTGCCATTATTGCCCTCTGCGGCAAGCTGGAAGATAAGCTGCACAACGGCAGCGGCTTCCGGGTCAGGCTCCATTCTGCCATCGGCGCTTTTACGGTAGCCATAAGGACAGATTTTACTCTGATACTCACCGCGCTGCATCTTGGCGTATTTCGCGCTCTTGGTCTTGATGGACATATCGCGGCTGTAATACTCGCTGATAAGATACTTAAAAGCGACATCCATGCCGCCGGTATCGCCTTTGAAATTGTTGGTGTCAAAATCGTCGCTGATGGAGATAAAACGGGTATGGAACAGAGGAAACACACGCTCAATGAAATAGCCGGTTTCAATGCTGTTTCGTCCGAAGCGGGAGAAATCCTTGACGATGATGCAGTCAATTCGATTTGCCCTTACCATTTCAATCAGCTTCTGCACCTGGGGGCGTTCAAAGTTCGTGCCGCTGTAACCGTTGTCGATGAACTCCGAGATTTCAGCGTTCAGATATTCGGGCATTGCCGCCGCATACTCGTTGAGAACAAGGAGCTGGTTTTCAATGCTCAGACTATCATACTTGTAGTCCTCAATGGACAGGCGGATGTAGAGGGCGATTACATATTTCTGCATTGTTTCAACACCTCCACATAGTTTTCAAATTCACTCTGGAACCGATAGCAAACCGTGATCTGCTTGTCGTGGGATACCTCGATACGGTCAATCAGTCTTTCAATCAGGGCGGCGGTCAGTTCCCGGTCAGCTTTGATACTTTCTGCATCCCGTGCCAACGCCCGGTACTGCTCGATCTGCTCGTCCATAGTTCGCAGACCTTCTTCCAACTGCTCAACTTCCAGAGCAATGTCAGCAATCTTGCTTTCGTACTTTTCCTTGTAGTCAAAGTATTCGTCCTTGGTGAGAACACCTTGGATAAGGTTTTCATAAAGGCTCCGCACGATGCCGCGCAACCTTTGGATTTCCTGCTTGCGGCTGGTGATTTTGTCCCGCGGCTCCGCCCGTTCAGCGGCCTGCTGGGGCTGTTCTGCCAATGACAGGGTGTATTTACCCAATGCGGTATTGAGTGCTTCCTGAAGCATATCTGCCAGCATATCCAGCAGCGCATCCTCACGGATGGTTGCGCCGGGGCAGGAATCTTTGCTGATTCTGCTTCTGCTCAGACAATGGTACAGGTAAACATCATCGGATTTCTTACGGATGTTTCTCTGTCTGTGTAAGCTGCCGCCGCAATGAGAACAGAACACCTTGCCTTTCAGAATGTTCGGGGTATAGGATTTGACTTCCCGTGCCTTGGCGCGCTGTGCGGTTTGGTCGAGGATTTTCTGTACCGCGTCAAACTGTTCCCGGCTGATGATTGCTTCGTGAGTGCCGCGAACAATCGTCCATTCATCGGCATCTGCCTTGACTTGTCTGTGGTCTACGGTTTTGGTCTGCCCCTGGACGAGATCTCCGGTGTAAACTTCGGAGCGAAGAATTACGCCGACTGTCCGGGTCTGCCATTTGCCGTTGCCCAGCAGATTTTCATGGGTAATTGTTCCCTGAATTTTTTTGTAGTGGCTCGGAGGTAAGAAACCTTCCTCATTCAGCCGCACGGCGATGGTATTCAGCCCTGCGCCCTCATACGCCCATTGGAACATCTTCTGCACTACAACGGCGGCAACAGGGTCGATAATAAGCTGGTGGCAATCGTCCTTGGCTTTTAGATAACCGTAAGGAGTACGCGCTCCGATAAACTTTCCGTCCTTCATGGCCTGCCGCTGCTGCGCCCTGATCTTGCGCCCAATATCCAAAGCATAGGCTTCGTTTATCATGTTCCGCAGAGGGATGATGATACCTGAGTGGGCATCTTCCGGGGCAGCGGTGTCGTAGTTCTCGTTGACTGCGATAAAGCGGATATTTCTAATACGGAAATACTGCTCGATATAATAGCCGGTGTCGATGGTGTTCCGTCCCAAACGGGAAAGGTCTTTGACAATCACGCAGTTTACATGACCGGCTTCAATATCGGAGAGCATCTGCTGGAAGCCGGGACGGTGGAAGTTTGTTCCCGTAGCTCCGTTGTCGATGTAGGTATTGTAAACAGTGATCTCCGGGTTCTGTTCCAGAAACCGGGCGATAATCAACTGCTGTGTTTCAATGGATGCGCTGCGGGTATGGGAATCTTCTACTGAAAGACGGACATAGATAGCGGCGCGGCAAGTGTTATCGACTTCCGGTGCGATAACGGCAACCGTTTCTTTTCTGCTTTTTCTTGCCATACTTAACCCGCCTTTCTATGTTCAAATTCTTCGGCCTGCTGATTCTGCGCCGCCAGCTTAATGAGCTGCAACGCCTTTTTGTATTCGTCCTCGTAGGTAAAGGCAATCGCCAGTTCTTTCTTTCCCTGGACACGGATGCTCTGTACCATGTGGATGAGTGCCCTGCGGTCTAAGGTTTCCAGAGTGGCAAACTGCGTAAACTGAGAAATCCAGCGGTTTCGCTCACTTCTGTTTTCCAGCACATCGGTCAGCTTTTCTTTGAGGACACGGATACTTTCCTTGATGTCCTCTGCCTGCTTGGTGTACTTGGCTTTATAGGAAGCGTATTCTTCCTTGGTGAGCATACCACCCACAAGGCTTTCGTAAAGCCGCGCCTTGAACTCCAAAACCTGTTCCAAACGGCGCTCGTTGTCGGTGATGTGGTCGCTGTATTCTTTAGCAAGGGCTTGGTTGATGCTTGCTTGGTCAATGTCGGCAAGCAGCGTTTCCAGAGATGCTACATTGTCAATGTAGGCTTTCAAGCTGTCCCGCACACAGGCGATCAGACTGCTTTCTTTGAGCATAACCGGATGGGTACAGCCCTTTTTCTTTCCGGTAGGGCAATAATAGTAGTGGTACTCCTTGCCGCCTGCACGATTGGTCTTGCGGGTCATACGACTGCCGCAGCAGCCGCATATCAGGATGCCGGAGAACAGATACACGGTATCTTCCTTGGGAGAAGTCCGGGTGTCCAGCCCCTTGATACGCTGCACCAGTTCAAAGTCCTGACGGGCAATCAGCGGTTCGTGGGCTTCCGGTACACGCACCCATTCAGAAGCGGGGCGCTGTTCCATCTGCTTGATTTTGTAGTGGGGCGTACCCTGTTTGCCCTGTACCAAAGTTCCGGTATAGGTTTCATCCTGCAAAATGCGGATGATGGTAGTTGCCGACCATTTGCAATCGGCTTTGTCGGCGTAGCCCTTTTTTGCATAGGGCAGACCGTTGTTTTTCTTGTAGGCCAGCGGGGAGAGAATACCCAGCCGGTTCAGCTCCGCCGCGATCTTGGAAGCACTTGCGCCCTCCAGCCGCATACGGAAAATATCACGGACAACGCGGGAAGCGTAAGGATCGGGAACAAGCTGATTCTTGTTATCCTCGGACTTCATATAGCCATAGACCGTGAACGCTCCGACGAAATCGCCGTTGCGCCGCTTTACATCCAAAGAGCTGCGGGTCTTGATGGAAATATCACGGCAGTAGGCTTCGTTCATTATGTTTTTTACCGATACGGTAAGATCATCGCCGCTGCTGTCATGGGCGGTGTCGATGTTGTCGGTGATAGCGATGAAGCGCACACCGTAGGCCGGGAACACCCGGCGCAGATAGCGGCCTGTTTCGATGTACTCGCGCCCCAGGCGGGAGAGGTCTTTCACGATAACACAGTTGATGTTGCCATCGGTGATGTCTTGCATCATTTCCTTGAACGCTGGACGGTCAAAAATAATACCGCTGTAACCATCGTCAATCTTTTCGGACACAACCTCAATATCCGGGTTGCGCTCCACAAAGTTTTCAATGAGCCTGCGCTGATTGGAAACGCTGTCGCTCTCGCTGGAGCGGTCATCTGTGTAAGACAGACGAATATAAGCTGTTGCTTTGAATTTAGGCATGAAAAAGCACTCCTTTCTCCCGGATTGCTCCCGCATGAAAAGAGTGGTTATCAGGTCTATTAAGTTTTCATCCTTTTCCACACCTATTGTAGCACTCTCTGCGGAAAAATGCGAGGTTGTCGTTTACCGCAAAATGCCTTGCAGACATTCTTCTAATGTTACCCCATTGCCGGCGAAGCAGGCGTTCACCACAAATTCGCCGCAGCGGAAGCGGTAAGGGTTTTTGATCTGGCGGATAAAGGCGGCAATGCGTTCTTCCTTCGGCAAGTCTTTGTCTACCGAAATTTCACGAATGTCCACCAGCTCGTCCGCATGGTTTCTTAATTCATCCTGTGTCGATTGCATCATGGTGATCTCCTTTCCTTGGTCTATGGGTTTTCCTTAAAGTCACATGAATACGCTGACGGCAAAACCGTCAGCGCAGGGTATCTGACTTCAAGGAATAGCCGCGCCGGTATGGTTGGAGCCACATAACATAGGCAGAAAACGGCGCGGCTGTCCTGTTCGTTTTTTGAGATCATCCATCCTGTTTGCCACGCACCCCGGATGGCAGGCATGATGCAGGCCGCCCCTGGCAGGGCTGTCATAACTCCGCGATACCGCTGTCCAAAGGACTGGCGCATACCGCAGGGTTCCCCCTCAAGTCTGTGGGAGGGCGTGAGCAAGTTTCATTATCCGCCGCGCTGTCATCGCGCCCGATTTGCCGAACCGGGTCTAAGGCTGCGTAGATCGCTCAGATAGCTTGTCCAGAATCACCTCCTTAAAGCTATCGTCATGGCGGCGCGCCTTATGCCGCTATCACGCGGGTTTTGTGCCTGCATCATGGTCTATTCAGTTGTCAACGATCAGTGAAAGGTTTCGTGGAGAATGTCCCTTCACTTATCATCTTTTTCAGGGCGATTTTGCACCCTGTTTTTGAGCTTACGGAAATATTTTTTTGATTTTCTTCATTGCGGAACCGATGCTCTTGGAAATATTCTGATGGCTGACACCCTCGATCTCTCCAATCTCATCAATGGTCATTCCGTCAACGAAGTACATCCAAAGCCTGCGGAACTGTGTTTCCGTCAGCTTGTCCCGGATCTGGGAAACCATTGCAGAAGCCTGTCTGCGCCGCTCGGCTTTTTCATGCCGGCGTTCCATAACCACATCAATGGCAGGAATGGCAAGCGCAGCTTCAGACAGATCATCAATGGGCGTATTGTGCTTACCCTCTGCCACATCCCGGTTGTCCTCGGTGTGGTAGTTTTTATCCGACCAGGACTTCCACTTTTGAAATTCTTCCTCGCTGGCGAAGTCCTCGTGGGTCAACCGGATGATATTTCCGTTGGCGTCTATGTAAACAATGGCGTTGGCATCTTTCTTATTCAGCGCATAGCTGCTTTTTCTGTTGAACATACTTTGTCCTCCGTTTCGTTTTGGGTGGGTGGTGAACCGAACCCAAAACGGCGGAGAACGACAGCCGACAGAAAAGCTGTATAAACGACAAAAAGCGCCCGACAGGTCAAAGACCAATCGGGCGCACGGTGATGCAAAACCGCAGGATGCTACACAGTATAGTTCATACTCAATGCCGGACTTACCCGGAGGGGGAGCTGCGCTTTTTTTAGCTGGTGCAGCTCATGGGTATTGTGTAGAAAACAAAAAATAAGCACGGCGGCATCCTCCTATGTGCCGCCGTGCCTTTACATGATGTTAGGGTCGTCGTTCATTTTAGATAGACGAAAGGAAACGGCGGCTCTGATTTCTCAAAGCCGCCGCTTCAAACGGGCGTGTCAAAAGGGCTGCTGTACGACGGCTTTTTTTCTTTTGCCGTCGTGCGGCAGATATGTATTTTCAATTTCTGCTTTAATGATAACGGTTCCAGCTTACAAACAGGTGAATTTTGACTTACGAAACTGTAAGCTCAATAATAGCAGGTGGGCTTAATTAAAAACCCACCTGCTTATATACGATTTGAATTTATTGTGCGCTGATTGTATCAACAATAGACATATTGCGTATTCTCTTGATTGGCCCTTGCACAGCCAAAATTATAGAGATTACAACAATCAACAGAATAACGGCTACCTCTGGTAATGGAGTAGTCCAAGCATCTCCCCATCTATAACTTATCAACATTCCAAACAATAACTTATTACAAAGCAGTCCCAACACCGTACCAACTACACCTCCGATTATGGTATAGGTAAAGGCTTCTGCAACGATCATTTTACTTAGCTGTCCCACGCTAACGCCAATCGCGCGGAAAGCGCCATACTGTTTTAACCGCGCAGACACACTCATTGAAATACTATTGATTATGTTAAAAATTGTGATCATTGCAATTAGGACGAGGAATCCATAGATGAACAGCCAGAAACAATAGTAAGTTCCCATGGTACTGTTGTTACCCATGCGTTCATCAGCGAAAGTAAATGAGGAATCTACCATTTGGCGGATCGCATAAACATCTTCGTCTGTTGCCTCTTTTGCTAACTGCACATCAATAACCGTATATTTCGATTCGCCAGTAAGTTGTTCAAATGTATCCTCTGAACAGATAATTGTTCCAACACCGGCGGCACTATAAAACGGACAGTTGGACAGTATTCCAACAATTTGAATTTCTTTGCTTTTTCCGTCTATATCCAGGGATACCGTATCGCCGGTTTCTATTGTGTTCTGCGAATTATAAACAATCAACCCCGTCCCTGCATCCATTTGCACAGATTCCAGAGAACCCTCCAATAAATAATCCTTTGCCCAATCAAATTGATACTGCTCATAGGAGATCAAATCCATCTTTTTTTCAATGCCGTTTGTGACAGACGGAACCTCGTATGCAAATTTTCTTCCATACGCTAAATCCACAACAGGAGTTTCCTTTAGACTATCGAGTGTTGTTTTGTCAATAGCGCAGGAGTTTTCGGGACTTATGATAGATACATCTGCCGTCCAAGGTTGGAGCGGTGTTAAGGTATGCTGCATGAACTCCACTGTCACAGAGAATGAAAGGAAAAGGATAATACTAAGAGCAAATGAGCTTGTCATCAAAAACAAATTTTTTCGATTTGCTTTTGCATGATAAATCCCAAGTGCTGTATCAATCTTAAACAGTCGTGTATTAGCGGCATTTTTTGCAGGCTCCAAGTCGTTTGCATTACCGGAAACCGCTGCCAACGGAGATACTTTTGCTGCTTTCTTTGCCGGAGAATAGGCGGCGAACAAAACCGTTACCAAACCCACAACGATTCCTGCAAGAATACTTGGTACGCTAAAGCCGAATGTAGGCATCGCTTTGAAAAATTCTGGACTTAGGAAACGCAAAATCGCACATAAGATCCAAATGACAACTACACCGACGGAAATACCCACAGGGATTGCCAAACGGCACCAACTAAGCGCCTCTTTCCGTACTAAGCGCATAACCTGTTTTGGTGTTGCACCGATACAGCGCATAAGTCCGAAAAATTCTGTACGCTGGGCTACATTGCTGTTCAGGCTGCTTGCAATCATCATAATGCCAGCTAACATTACCAGTACAAACAATACAGCCGCAGCCAAATAAACCTGTAATAAAAAGGGAACACGGCTTTGTCCAAGCAATCCAAGCAGATTATTGTTGGAAGATATTTGTTCATCCGATAAATTGCATTGTTCTTTCAAATCTGCAATTTTCCCTTGTATATTTCTTGTATTTGCAAATCGGGCATAAAACATGATGCCATAATCATTCGGTTCCCCGGCTGATACATTCGGATAAATAGTGCAGTAATCCTCTGTGTTCAAAATGATGCCGTAGGAGTCACCACTCATGATCGAGGCGGTATTATTCATAAATCCTGATATGGTAAAATTCAGTTTATCGCCATCAGGCGTTTCTACGGCAATGGGATCACCAATCACAACCCCCATTATCTGCTTTGCATTTTCAGTCACCAACGCTTCATTGCTTGTCTGCGGAAAAACACCTTCTTCAAGTTGGTCAGTCCAGATTTCAGTTATATAGCTCTCATCACAACCGCATATTGCTACATTTTTTCCGCCCAAAGTATAGCCTAAATTTCCACGATAGTTGAGAACACCATACGGTGAAAACACTTCTATATCAGGCCGTGAAGCGATAATTGCTGCTTCCTCATTGCTGATATTCCGAATGGCAATATGCCAATTTCCAGACTCCTGCTGTGCCTGTAAAATCTGGCTGCGGATGAACATATCTGCCATTCCAAAAATAGTTGTAACCAGAAAGACCGCCAGCACAATGCAAAATATAGACATTCTGCTTTGCTTCTTGTGGATTTTTGAGGATATGGGAACAAGGTCAAGATAATGCTTCATTTGTTTTTCCTCCCAAATCCGTCAAAACACCATCGGATACCCGGAACACCCGATCAACGGATGCAGTCAGATTCTTATTGTGGGTAATCATCAAGATTGTTTGCTGGTAGCGACGGGACGCCTGTGTAAGCAAGGTAATAACATCCTGACTATTCTTGCTGTCCAGATTGCCAGTAGGTTCATCCGCCAGAATCAGTTTGGGTTTTGTGATCAACGCTCGACCAATGGCAACACGCTGCTGCTGTCCGCCGGAAAGTTGGCTCGGCAGATGATGCCGACGCTCAGTAAGCCCCAAGAGTTCCAAAATTTCTTCTATCGCTGCCGGGTCTGGCTTGCGATAGTCCAAGAGAAGCGGAAACATGATATTCTGCTCCACATTCAGCTCGGAAACCAACTGAAAGGATTGGAAGATAAAACCGATATTACGACGGCGGAAAATCGTGCGCTGTTCCTCTTTCATGGAAAACAGGTCTTGTCCATCTACCAAAATGTGGCCGGAAGTAGGAGTGTCCAAAGCTCCAATACAGTTCAGTAGTGTGCTTTTGCCAGAGCCGGATTCTCCCACAACGGCAGCAAATTCACCCTTGTCCAGCGAAAAGGAAACCTTTTTTAATGCTTCGACTTTCGCCTCACCCTTGCCATAAGTTTTACATAAATCTTGTACTTTCAATATTTCCATAGTCATCAGTACCTCCTTTCTCAAAAGGATAGCAAAAGCAGCTTACAAGCAGGTGAATTTGACCTTACAGTTCCGTAAGGAAAGAAAGTGTAAACCGCGTACCTTTTCCAGATTCACTTTGTACGGAGATAACACCGCCTTGCCCTTCAATAATGGACTTGGCAAGGGGAAGCCCCAGCCCGATTCCTTGTGTATCAATGGAATGTTTGCTGCGATAAAAGCGTTTGAAAATATGGTGAATATCTTCCGGGGCTATGCCGTTTCCATTATCAGAAATGAAAATCCGAAACATGGCAGGAGTGCGATCCCATGTTATATAGACAATGCCGCCAGCTTGTGTGTGATCCAGCGCATTTTTTACAATATTTCCAATTGCTTCGCCTGTCCATTCCATATCACAGATAAGCTGTTGTTCACCATCACCATCTATCTGAATCTGCTTGTTTTCGCTTTTAGCCCTTGTGGTTAGTTCATTGACGGAATGAGCTATCAACTCGGACACACGGCAGCTTTTTTTCTCAAAAACAATGTTTCCCGTATCCAGCCGGGTTATTTTCAGCATGGATAAGATTAGCTGCTCCATACGCTTTAGAGAAATCCCCATCTTCGCCGCAAACTGCTTGACCGTTTCCGCATTTTCCGGCTCACTTTCAATGATCTCCTGATACATAGTGAGGGCTGCCAGAGGCGTTTTGAGCTGGTGAGATATGTCGGATATGGTGTCTTTCAAAAACTCTTTTGCTTTATATTCTGTTTCATTTTTGGATTGGAGCATGGTTGCAAGCTGTTCTATCGAAGAAAACACCTGATAGATTGCGCCCTCGTAATTCTGCGGTAAATGACAAGAATAATCTCCATTTATGTAATTTGATAATATTTTGTCGGCCTGTTGGTACAATCGCTTCCTTTTCCAGAAAAAAACGAATACTCCTATGGTAAGCACAAAGAGAAAAAATAACACAGTGCATAGCATGGTGCAGAAAACGGAACGCTGAAATTGATTGAAATAAGGCCGCATACTGCTTTCTGCCTGTTTTCCCAAACCCGCAGCCGTTAATAATGACCTGCCGCCTTCACAAATGTTCGTATTCGTAAAGGCAACTGCTATCACTTCTTTAGAAACCCCCTGTTCCAAAAGTGAGGACGAAATCGCTTCATCGTGTTTGAGCCACAGGACTTCCACATCGTTCACCTGATAAATAGTCAAAACAGTTCCGGTCCCTACAAACAACAGGGAAAACAAAATTAAAAATATCAGGAAGCCTTTCATCTGTCTATCTTGGTACAAGCTCATACAGACACCTCTTTCCATTGGTAGCCAAATCCCCGGATGGTTATGAGGTGTTCTGGATGGGACGGATCGGTTTCCACTTTCTCACGAAGCCGCCGTACATAGACGGACAGGGTGTTATCATCCACAAAATTTCCTGTGTCATCCCACAACTCATTCAGAATGATGTCCCTTGTCACAACGCGATTTGCATTTCTCACCAGCAGACAAAGCAAACGATATTCGGCGCTTGTCAAATCCAGTGCTTTTCCCTTTAAGGTTGCACGGCTACCAAACAGATCAATGGTAATGTCGCCACATTCCATAGAAGCGTTTTTTTCGTTTTTGGAAACTCCGGCCCGACGCAGCAACGCCCGGATGCGGGAACACAATTCCCCCAGTTTGAAAGGCTTGGTGATATAATCGTCCCCACCGCTGTCTAATCCACGGATTATACTGATTTCTTCATCCGATGCAGTCAGGAAGATAATCGGTATCTGCTGATTTTCTTTTCTTACTCTTTCGCATACATCAAATCCTGTTCCATCTGGCAGAGTAACATCCAAAATCAATAAATCGTATCGGTCGAGTTCAGATAGGCTTTGTTTTGCTTCACATACTGTACGGGCAATTTCAACTTCAAATTCATTCTTTTTCAAAGAGTAGACCAAGCCATCTATCAGACTTACATCATCCTCCAATAGCAATATTCTATTCATGTTTTAGTTCCTTTCCTTGTTTTGTCCGACCATCAACTGGCTTCTCCGCAGTTTTTGGTATCAGCCAGACAGTAGCCATTTTCACAGCACCGGGGATACGCCCATCGGCGCAGTAGTAATTTATCATCCGGGCAGAGATACCCCATTTCTCGCTTGCTTCTTTCAGCGTCATGTAATCCATAAGCATACCTCCAACACCCAATATTATATTTCTTTTGCTCGAAGAAAGCAAGTTGGGGATTGTGAATTATAAAATGTAGATAAAGCGCATACGCCATCATTCCCAGCGCAGACTATGAACTATACAATGTAAGTGTTGGAGGTGATTCGTATGGCAAAAGTGAAAGACTGTCCCGGCTTTGAAACCTTTGGACGCGATATTGTAATGGCACGGGAAGCCATCGGCCTGTCCCGCAGGGCGCTGGCTGAGCAGGTGAATATCGACCCGCGCTATCTTGCAAATATAGAATTAAGCGGAGATATACCGAGTATGCCCGTGGTAATACAGCTCATCAAAATTTGCAAGCTGCCCTTTGCACGGTATTTCAATCCTGAAACCGTGGCTGGCATCAGCGATGAACGGCAGCGCGTATCACACAAATTGCGGCTCTGCCCGGAAAAATATCTGCCGATTATCGAGGCAACCATTGACGGTGCAATCAAGCTGGACGACGAATAGAGGTCGCTTTACGAATAGTTAGAGCGGCCTCTATTTTTCTTTGTGTGGCAAGCCGTTGCGGAGAGGGAAAACGGGAAGGAAAGAAAGCGGCAAGCAATGCAAAGCGGTACCCACTTTGCGAAAACTGCCAATTTCCGCTTTTGCGGAAACCGACCGTTTCATGCTTGTTGAGGCTCCGCCCCAATCCCCGCAGAACACAAAAGTTGTGTTCTGGAACGCAGGATAAATCCTGCGGCTACGCGATTTTTCAAATCGCTGGATGCAGGCAGCTTAACGCTGCTCCGCCTCTTTCTCTTTTTGCACATTCGGTTCCTCCCGTACTTCTTCCAGCTCCAAAATGCGGTCAATATTCGCCTTGGCGGTCAGCAGCTCCTTCATATCCTCGCGGGCTTTCCGGTACTCGGCGTATGCCGCTTTTTTCTCTGTCATCAGCGCGGCGTATTCGGCCTGCAAACTCTTGACAGTGGGGAGTTTCTGGATGCCCTGGTCATCGAAAAACTTCTTTGCCGCCTTATGGAGTGTGACCTCACTTTCATGCTCCGCAAGAAACTTCTTGGAGTAACCGGCCTTGCGATAGGCAACATAGGTATCGCGGGTCTTGGCATAGTTGATGATATGAGTTCGCATCACGGCAATCTCCGCCATACGCGCTTCTGCGGATTTGATTTTCGCAGAAAGTTCATTGAACCTGGTGGAAGCTGCCGCCGCTTTTTCTGAGAGAACGCTGTAATCTATAAGCTCGTGATCTTGCAGATAGGCTACCGTCTGCGCCATCTGTTTCAGATTAAACAGAGTAGCCCAACGCGCATAACCGACACCTTTGCCCTCCTGCAATTTTGCTTGAATGTCCACCAGCAGATTCCCGCTGCGCTTCTCCGGTGTCGCTGTTCCTGTCCAGCGTTTCCGGGGCTTGTGTTCCTTTTCCCCGGCAATCACCGCGCGGAGATCTTCGGGCGTATAGCCTGCGCCCAGGGTGTCCATGCGAATGGAATATTGCTGTTCACCGCCGAACAGGGACGGGACTTTCTTTCCCTTGATTTCATAACCGGCCTGCTGCAGCAGTTCCAGCAGAGCTTCAAGACTTTCGGGCTTTTGCGCCAGCGCATCATCAATGGCGGCGCAAATCCGCTCACGGTGGGAGGGCTTTTTCTTATCGCCCAGCCACTTATTATAGCTCTTGCCGTGACGCTTCGGATTCTCCACGATGGAGTATCCGTTCTCAATGCAGATGGTGTCATTGAGCCGCCGCACAGCGCGGGTGCTGCCCCAAAAGTTGCGGAACTTCCGTGTCTGATCCAGCGCGGTGGAGTTCCAAATCACATGATTATGGATATGCTCTTTGTCGATATGGGTGCAGACGATATAGGCGTGGTTGCCCTTGGTAAACCGCTTGGCAAGCTTACAGCCCAGGCGGTTTGCTTCCTCCGGGGTGATCTCGCCGGGGACAAAAGATTGCCGCAAATGGTAGGCGATCACATCATCCTCGCCGCGCACTCTGCCGGTCTTTTGGATGTACTGGTTCTTGGTAAAAAGAAATTCAGCATCCGCGATCCTGCTGTCACATTGCCAGCTCGTAATCAGTCTGCCATTATCCGTCTTTTGTGGATTTTTGGAGTAGTCGATGATGTCACTGATTGCCTGTCCTACGGTGCGGCCTTTGCCGGTGTGCAGGGGCATCAGGCGTGTGGTTGCCATAGAGTGTTCACCTCCCAACAGAACAAAACGGCCTGCCGAAGCAGACCGTTTCATTTTATTGTTTATCGGATTTGTAGCGTACAACAGGGAACTGTTTTGTCTTTTTTCCTACTTTCCGGCGTTCCAGAGCAAAAACCATATCGGAAGTTCTTTGAAAATATCCCTCGTCCTTTTTCCAGCTTACACCACATTTGCAATGCTGTAAGCCGATGAATTGCTGCTTCATTTTTCTGCCGCAGTTGGGACAGATCTTATTACTCGCGCCCATCGTTATTTTACCTGTGCCAACTCATACAAGCTGCGGATGGAATCCATGACTGTGTGCCAGGGCAAGTCGGAAGCATAGGAAAATTTCTTCTGATATGCCGCCCATAGCTTTTCCATGACCGGACTATTTTCCACTTCGTCGCATACCTCCATTGCATTTGCAAGGTACTTTTCTGTTCCGCGCTTTGTAGCGGTAGCAATCAGAGCGGCACTCAAATCAGCGGCGGAGATGCTGTGTCCGTGGAGCTGATTCAGAATGTGCAGATCGTAAAAATCCCTCATACGGGTGTTGGCAGTAGCGCGGGAAACAACAGTTTCCAGCTTCTCGGCCAGAACTGTTTCCAGATTGTACGCCCATATTTCAATCGTGCGATCCTCCAGCATGAGCTTGAAGCTGTACCGGACTTCTCGCGGAGTAATAGCATCGCCGGTGGAAATGTCGATCTTCAGCGGCGTAATCACACGGTCAAACTCTGTTTCCATACTGACGCGGATGCCGGGATATTCCGCTTCATCCATGATCTCGGAAATACGCTTTACCCGGAAATCTACACCATCGTCTATCGGAACAGAAATGATGGCGGCAATCATATTCTCCACTTCCTCAATGCCGACAGTTGTGCCTTTGACGGTTGCATCAATGTCCATGGTGGAACGGGCATCCAGGCCAACCATAGCAGCTACCAGCATACCGCCTTTTAAGATAAATTTGTCCTTGTACTCCGAAAGGGATATGCGTTCCAGAAAACGCTCCATCATATAGTTCCGCATTAAAATCTGTGCATCCGCAGATTTGGTCTTTGACAGATTGCGAATCAGATCTTTAAGCTGTCTTGCTGTCTTTATCATAGAAGTACCTCCATATACTGTCGTAGCATTTTTTCTACATGGAACATCTGCGCATATTGCATCAGCTTCCGTAAATCCTTTTGTCTCCGGGCTGCATACTGTTTGAGTGCATCCTGAAAAGTCTGCATCTCAATACCGCTTCGGCTGCGGATAATATCGCAGATGGTGCGCTCCGCATCATATACCGGAACCGCATGGCCAAAAGGCGTGTTCATTTCAATCACACCAACACCGTGCAATTCCTTTTTGATTGTGTAGACCTTAATACCATCTGCTTTCAGACTGGCAGGATTGTATCCGGTTTTTACGGTGATGGAATACTCGCTCGGTTCCCGGTCTGTCAAGTCGTGAAGAAACAGAGCGGATTCATGGGAGAATACGCCCTGGGCGCAGCGGAGATGAAGGATATACATGGCATCCGTCCAGGCATCGGGAGCAATGTAAATCCCATGCGCGGCCTGCTCAATGCCGTTCTTTTTTGCGTAAGCGTAAAGCGTATGCTTCGCAATGCCATGTTCCAAAACCTGTGCGGTTTTGACAATGCCGTGATTTTGCTCAAAGAGCAAGTCAAGCTGTTCAAAGGTTGTCATGCGCTCACTCCTTTTTTGCTAATATTATAATCGAGATTAGCAAGAAAGTAAACAGCGATTTTGAAACAAGCCGGAGCAATTTTGCCCCGGCCTGCTGTTTATCCATATAAAAAGTTTTTCATTGCCGCATTTGCACCTTGCAGCTTGCCCAGCATCCAGACCGCCAGCATCGGCAATCCGAGGGGACTTATGAGAAATGCAATCACCAGGAGGATGATGCCGTTCTTCACGGAGTAGGTAATCAGCACCGCTACGGCAAGCAGGGAGAGCAGCGCACTTGCCAGCTTGAACACAAAGGCGGAGCAGGAGATCAGACCGGCACACAGCCAGGTGAACAGGGTCAGTGCCAACGATACCGGCGCAAAGAGAATTTTCAAGAGGAACATATCGCGGCCTCCTTTTCACATTGTTCCGTGAGCGCATCACACTCCGTTTTGACCTTCGCTTTTTCGGCGGCGGTCATATCGCGCTCCCCATCGGTGAGTTCCATTTCCCGAAAGCTGGTGTAGGCATCCAGCAGCGCATCCCGCAGGGTTTCCGGTGTGGGGCAGTATTCCACGGTGTTCCAGTCCTCGCGGTATTTATCCCAGCCCATGACCGTGTACCCCCGGCTGGTGAGGATGACTTCAAAATCCGCATCGCGGCTGAGATAGTCAGCGAATACGGTCAGGACGATTTCATTTGTCAGCATACGCTCCGCATCTCCTTTCTTCGCGGCCTTGTTTTTTGTTACGATATAAGCATACCGAGTATCGGCTTTTTTTGCAATGATATGGCAAAAGAGGGGCAGCGGCGAAAATGCCGCCGCCCTTCTGATGTTATTTGAGCGCCGCCAGTGCGGAAACGATTTGCTCCGCCGCTGTCCATATCCGTTCCTGATTCTGTTGAATGTCCTCCAGATCGGCTTCATAGATACGGCCTGTTTCGTGGGCGCGCTTGGTGAGCTGGTTGAGATTGTTGCTGGAATAGCGAAGCAGGGACACCAGCTCCCGCAGCTCCGGCAAGTCCAGCTTCACCACATAACCGTCAATCGCCATCTTGCGGAGATATGCTGCCATATTGGTAGTGCCGAACTGCACCATTTTGGTTTCGATCATTTCCCGTTCCTGTGGGGTCACGCGAAATTTAAGTTGAATATCCCTTTTCCGCTTCGCCATGGCTTAACGCTCCTGCCCTTTGGACTTAGCCGAAAGTTTCGGCGAAGTTGCTTCTGACTGCTTTTTCAGCTTATCACGGACAGAGGATTTCTGCTGTTCCTGGGCGTGTGTTTTCCTTGCCTGTGAGAGAAACAGGTCGGTCAGACCGGGATGGCTGCTTACCACAAGATAGCAGTTGCGGTCAGTCCCCCAGGCATCGGGATTTTCAAAGATGGGAACGGTTTTTGCCCATGCCTTGTTGTCCTGCGAAATGCGACCATCCCAATCCTTCTGCTGGACGGTTACGGCAAGCACATGGAAAACACGGTCATATCCAAACTGCTCCACCACCTGTTTCACGGCATCGCTGCCAAGGCGGTTATCGCGGTAATGGTCGCGGATCGCCGCTTCAATGGCTTCCTTGCAGGCCATGTTCGCCTTGTTGGAAGCACGGTAGGCGTTCAGCTCGTCATGCTCCTGTGCATGGGACGCAGGGTATTTGTAAACGGGAACATCTTTCATCATCGTACCTCCATTTCTTTCTTGTGGGGCTTATCCTGTGTGCCGCGTACCGGCGGTGCTTTCAGCTTGTCGAGGACGGAAGGACGGGCAGACTTTGCCACGATCTGTTCGGGCTGTGCCTGTCCCTTGCTGTCCAGATTCAATTCCATATCCAACTCAATGAGCCGCGCCGTTTTCTCCGCCAGCTCCCGTTCCTGGGGGAACGGTTTGCCGACTTCGGCCTTTGCCGCCGCCTGCTGGTTATAGAGGTTTTCAAGCTGATCCTGCACATTCCGCAAACGCTCTGGCATTTTCTCCAGCGCATTTTCGATACGGACAAGGTTGCCCCTTGCATCTGTGCCGAGTTCGATACGGTGGGTCATCTGCCCTCTGAGTGTCAGCGTGTATTCCTGTTGGAAGGAATCAAAGGCAACGGACATGGCAAAACCGCGATAGCTGCCGATCTGCACCGGGTCTTTGCCCTTTACCTCCTTGCAGGCATCCAGCAGGGCGGCACCGGCGTTTTCCTTATCGGTGAGCTTATCGCCACGGATTTCCATGCCGATGAAGCCCTCCACCGGGAGCGGGTGCGCCGCGAGGGTCTGCATATCTGCTTCCAGTCCACGGATAAAGCCCTTGCTTTCTTCAATCTTCTCCGGGAAGTATTTCAGCAGATTGTCCTCCAACCGGAACTGCTTGCTTTGGTGGTCTGCTTTCATAATTTTGAGCTTGGCAACCTCCACATCCAAATCCATACGCTCTTTTATGCGCGGATCACCGGCACACAGCGCTTTGATTTCCGCAAAAGACAGCGCCGTGGCATCCACATCCTCACAGGAGCGTACCGGGGATTTCGAGGTCATAATCTGCGAGATGAACCGCTGCTTGTTCTCCACGGTCTGCCAGAGGTAGGCATCAAAGGTTCCTTCGGTGACATAGCGGCATACATGGACTTTTTCGTTTTGGTTGCCCTGTCGTTCAATACGGCCTTTTCGCTGGGTAAGGTCACGGGGTCGCCACGGACAATCCAAATCATGTAGGGCAATCAAGCGATCCTGCACATTGGTTCCCGCGCCCATCTTGGCGGTACTGCCCATCAGGACACGCACCTGACCGCTTCGGACTTTGGCAAACAGTTCGCGCTTTTTGACTTCCGTATTGGCATCGTGGATAAAGGCGATCTGCTCCGGGGGCATACCACCGGCAATGAGCTTTTGGCGCACATCCTCATAAACCGTAAAGGGAGATTCATCCTTTTCATCGTCCAGAGGGATGGCATCCTCCAACGCACGGATTTCCGGGCTGTCCAGATTGCCGGGAGCTGCCTTTGCCGCCCTTTGGGATGGAGCGGTCTTGGGGGTGGATATGTCGCAGAACACAAGCTGGGTCAGCTTATCCGCTTCACCGTCGCGCCAGTATTGCAGGACATTTGCGACACATTGGTTGACTTTGGTGGTTTCCTCATCGGGGAGCATGGGATTGATAATGCGCTGGTCAAGTCCCAGCTTGCGCCCGTCCGAGGTGATTTTGAGCATATTGTCCACTTCGGGCTTGACCTGACCGCTGTGTACCTTGGTGGCGCGCTCCGAGAGAGCTTTCACCATTTCCTGCTGAATTTCCGTAGGCTTGGTAGCAATGGTGTGGTACTCCACCTCCGGGGTCGGCAAGTTGAGCTGGTCTGCGGTCTTGATGTCGGCAACCTCTTTGAACATATTCATCAGTTCCGGGAGGTTGAAGAACTTGGCAAAGCGCGTTCTTGCCCGGTAGCCGGTTCCCTCCGGGGCAAGCTCCAGAGCGGTGGTAGTTTCACCGAAGCGGCTTGCCCAGCAGTCAAAGTGTCCCATGCCCATCTCTTGCAGACGGTCATACTGTAAGTAACGCTGGATGGTGTAAAGCTCTGTCATGGAGTTGGAAACAGGGGTGCCGGTGGCGAACACAATGCCGCGCCCTCCGGTCAACTCGTCCATGTAGCGGCACTTGGAGAACATATCCGAGGATTTCTGCGCGTCTGTTGTGGATAGTCCCGCCACATTCCGCATCTTGGTATAGAGGAACAGGTTTTTGTAATTATCCGATTCATCCACGAACATCCTGTCCACGCCGAGCTGTTCAAAGGTGATTACATCGTCCTTGCGGCTGGTGTCTTGCAGCTTTTTCAGCCGCGCTTCCAGTCCCTTTTTCGTGCGCTCCAAACTCTTGATGGTGAAGTTCTCGCCTCTGTTTGCCTTGACTTCGCTGATACCTTCGGTGATTTCCTCGATCTGCTGGCGCAGCAAACGCTCCTGCCGCTCCGGGCTGATGGGGATTTTCTCAAACTGCGAATGACCGATGATAACGGCATCATAATCGCCGGTGGCAATTCGGGCGCAGAACTTCTTTCGGTTACGGGTTTCAAAGTCCTTTTTGGTGGTGACAAGGATGTTCGCGGAGGGGTAAAGGCGTAAAAACTCTGCCGCCCATTGGTCGGTCAGGTGGTTCGGCACAACAAAGATGGATTTCTGGCACAAGCCCAGCCGCTTGCTTTCCATAGCGGCGGCAACCATTTCAAAGGTTTTGCCTGCGCCTACTTCGTGTGCCAACAGGGTATTGCCGCCGTACAGTACATGGGCAATGGCGTTTTTCTGATGCTCCCGCAGGGTGATTTCGGGGTTCATGCCGGAGAATACGATATGGCTTCCGTCATACTCGCGGGGGCGGGTGCTGTTCATTTCCTCGTTGTACTGGCGCACCAGCGTTTCACGGCGCTCCGGGTCTTTCCAAATCCAATCCTTGAACGCATCCTTGATAAGTTGCTGCTTCTGCGCCGCAAGGGTGGTTTCCTTGGCATTAAGTACGCGCCGTTCCCGCCCGTCTGCATCCTCCACGGTATCATAGATACGGATGTCGCGGAGATTTAGGGCATCTTCCAGCAGACGGTAGGCATTGGCACGGTCTGTACCGTAGGTGGTGTATGCCGCCACATCGTTGTAGCGCACGGAGTTTTTGCCGGATACCTGCCACTCTGCCGTATAAGGCACATAGTTGACCTCGATGGTTCCACGCAGATACCGGGGCGTTTCAAAGGTTTCGTGCATGAACTGCTGAATGTACTTCTTGTCAATCCATGTCGCGCCCAGGCGCACTTCAATTTCGCTGGCTTCCAAATCTTTGGGCTGCGCGGCGATCAGGGCATCCACATTCCCGGCAAAGAACGGGTCACGCTCCGCCGCCCGCTGTGCGGTGCGGAGTTTCTGGCGCACATTACCGGAGAGGTATTCATCGGCGGTCTGCCATCCCTTGCTCCATTTCGTGCCGCCATCTTCCAAGTCAAACGCGCCGGTGGTGGGGTCTTTGTAGATTACGCCTTTCAAGTCCTCTACGATCTGCGGGATTTTATCGCTGCCGCCCATAAGGGAGGCCATGAAGCCGAGATCTACGCAGGCTTTTTCTCCGATGCAGACTGCAAGTGCTTCGCTGGCGGTGTCTACGGTTTCAACACGGGTCTGCTGCTTGATGGTTCGCTTATGGAACATATCCGCTTTGCGTTTCAGCTTCCCGTCATCATCCAGCACTTCCAGAGAACACAGGAGGTAGTAAGAGGAATCGTCCGAGAACGCAAGACGGTTTGCACGGTCATTGAGCAGACCGTATTTTGCAGAGAACGCATCATACAGGCTGTTTAACTCTGCCTGTTTCTCACGGATGGCGCTTTCCGGGCTGTATTCGTCCATCTGAAGGTCGATCAGCTCATTCACGCAATCCCGCAGGCCAACCATGCCTTTGACACGCTCTGCGGCGGTGGCATTCAGCTCCGGTTTTACCATGCGGCTGTTTTCCCGGTAGTACACTTCGCCATCCACCACGGTATAGGAGTAATTTTTTACATTGGGGTCAGCGGGGATAGAGGTGTCGATTTCTTCACCTTCGCCCAGCTCCGGCAGCTCCGCTTCCTGATATTTGCCGCGAATGTACTTCACGGCATCGTGAAGCTGGTCAGCAAGTTCCAGTCCCTCAATGGGAGCAACGGTAAAGTCCTGTCTGCCATATTGGGTGCTTTCTGAGGTCTGTCTGCCTAAGATCATCTCCGGGTGGTCGATGAAATAGCTGTTGATGGCAAACCCGTCCTCGTTCTGCCCCAGATGTACCCACTCCGGTTCAATGTCAATAGAACGGTCACGCTTCTGGAGGAAGATAATGTCCGATACCACTTCCGTACCGGCGTTTGCCTTAAAAGCATTGTTCGGCAGACGGATCGCGCCCAGCAGCTCCGCCCGTTCCGCGATGTACTTGCGTACTTCGGGGGATTGCTTATCCATGGTATAGCGGGAGGTTACGAAAGCAACAATGCCGCCCGGACGCACCTGATCGAGCGTTTTAGCGAAAAAGTAATCGTGAATGGAAAAACCGAGCTTGTTATAAGCCCGGTCATTTACCTGATATTGTCCGAAAGGCACATTGCCGATGGCAAGGTCGAAGAAGTCGCGCCGGTCTGTGGTTTCAAAGCCAGCCACGGTAATGTCGGCCTTGGGGTAAAGCTGCTGTGCAATGCGTCCGGTGATGCTGTCCAGCTCCACACCATACAGGCGGCTGTTTCGCATTTCCTCCGGGAGAAGCCCGAAGAAGTTGCCCACACCCATAGACGGCTCCAGAATGTTGCCGGTCTGGAAGCCCATGTTGCCAACCGCTTCATAGATCGCCTTGATAACGGTGGGACTGGTGTAGTGAGCGTTCAGGGTGGAAGCTCTTGCCGCTTCATATTCCTCCGGGGTCAGCAGTTGTTTCAGTTCGGTGTATTCGTTGCGCCAGTTTTCCTTTGTGGGGTCAAAGGCATCTGCAAGACCGCCCCAGCCCACATAACGGGACAACACTTCCTGCTGTTCAGGGATTGCCTGTCTGCCATCCGCTTCCAGAGATTTCAGCAGCTTAATGGCATTGATGTTCGCCTGATACTTCGCTTTTGCGCCGCCCACGCCCAGGTTATCGTCCGTGATATGGAAATTCTGCGCGTTCCTGCGGATCTCCGCCTTGGATTCCTCATACATAGCTTCCTCGGCAGCGGCGGTGTTGGGGAAGGTGCGCCACTCACCATCAATCCGAACAGATACGGGATTTCCGTCCAGCACTTCCTCCAAATCGGGTTCCCGGTCAGCAGAAATAGTCTGTGCAGGCGGGTCATGTTCCGGTTCGTCCACCCGCAGCCGCTCTACCACAATGTCATAGGGAAGATTGTTTTTCTCGCCGGAATAAAATGCCACGGGTTCGGTGGTGATCTGCGGCTGTCCTGTTTCCCTTACTTCCGGTGTGAACAGATGCGCGTTGCGCTCATCCCTGCGGATGTAGTCCTCGAACATTTCCCGGTTGATGGCTTGATGGCTCCAGCTATACGGGCCGGTGTCGATCCGCACATCAATCTCTCCGATGTAGCCGATTGTCCCCTTGATGTCGCGGTCAGGGTACGGCACGACCACGGTATCGCCCACTTTGTAGGACGGAACGCCCTCCAGCGTGATCGGCTCCCGTGAAACAGGTTCGTGATAGAAACCATCGCGTTCCTGCTGATACATGGCGCGGAGAACAGGCACGATTTCGTCCCATTTGAAAGACAGCTTGGTATTAAATTTGTCCTGGATTTCAATTTCCAGCCCCACGGTGGTAGCACGGAAGTCAGCTTCCTCGCCACTGAGAAGGTTCATGGTTTCTACGGTTCCCGCGTAGGTTTCGGACATACGGTGACTGATTTTCTTATTGCCCTCACCGTTGCGGAACCACTTGGAGATGATTTCCTTATCCCTTGCATCCAGCAGACCGCCTTCGCCGGTCAACACATCCTGCAAATCCGTGTCGGTAATATCCAGCTCCGCAGGGAGAAATTCTGTGATACCGCCGTTGCGGTAGTCCTGCTGCAACAGCCGCTCAAACTGCGCCTTGCTTTCCGCACGGAAGATGGGATAGGCCAGCGCCGGGTCACGGAGCTGCACATTGTAGTCCCCTACTTCGGTGATCTCAAAGAGGGTGTCATCCAAATAGACAGTATCGCCCACCTTGTAGGGTGTTTCGGTATATACCGCCGCAGGCGTTTCGGCAACCGGCTCCGGTTTTTCTGCCGCAATCGCCTGTTCCGCAGGGACAACAATAATATTGCCCTGATCCATGTACCGCTCAAAGTCGGTTCGCTCCATGCTGACAGCTTCCTGCTCCGGTACGCTTGGCATGGTGTACCAAACATCATCCTCGTCCACACGGTCAATGACCATGGAAACCTTTGTGTCAGCATCAAAGGATGCAAGCAGATGATCGCCGGGGTGGTAGGCGTTTCCGTTTGGCGTGGTGAAAATCACAGATTCCGGGATGCCCTGGGTGCGCTGGATAGCGGCAAGATAGTCAATCGCATTTGCCTGTTCCGCAAAGCGAAGCAGTTGGCCGCCCTCGCCGTAATACTTCTTGATAGCATCATCCCAAATGCCGGTAATGCCGCCCTCATAAGGCAGCAGACGGATGGAATAGCGGTCAGGGGCATCCATTGCCTTTTCCTGTGCGGCGATCTGCTCCACATCATTCATCACCTGACGGATGAACGGGTCATTGTCAAGCTTTTCGGGGTCAACTACTTCGCCGTTTACAATGCCGCGTTGGGCAAGGTTTTCACGGATGGCAATGGGGTCAACATCGTCCAGACGGTCATACTCCGCTTCGGTATAGAATTTATCCTCTTTGATGAGCTGTGCGATACGCCGCTGTACCTTTGCCCACGGCAGTACCGCAGGCTCCGAATTGCCAACGGAGATTTGCAACGGCAGGGCTGTATCGCCCATGCCATATTCCTGTGCCAGCCATGCGGCGGTGTCCTTTTCCCGCCCATGCTCTTTCATATAGCGCATGACAGCGCGTTTGCTTTCGATATTGCCGTTCCATTCCTGCAAGGCCGCGTCAATATCTGCCTGTGTGACTTTATACGGTGAAGGTGTTACCGTAGTTGCCAGTGCGGGATAGGTTTCTTCCAAAAGCTCCTGATGCAGACGGTTATGGAAGGTCGGCATATCAAAATAGAGCTTTGTAAGTTGGAGATCACCGGATTCTGTGACAATTCGCTGGATAGCGGCTGCGCCCTCGATATAAGCGTTTTCCCGGTCAGAGTTGCGGCAGGCGTTGATATAGGCGGGGTCTGCAACCAGCGTATTACCAACGGATAACTTGTACTGCTCAAACAGTTCCTTTACGGTAGGCTGCTGATCAGAGGCAGGGTTATGGAATACCCTTGTACCGTCTGCACCAAACTCTGCTTCATGGACGTCGATTGCCCGCTCTGCTTCATGGTCAACAGAAAGCAAGGTGTAGATATTCCTTTCGCCGCTGTCACGGTTCAACGAAGCAATGGTCACATCGTAATCATCCCGTAGGCGCTCCACATACTGTTCCAGCGCGTGTGCGGGAACACCGCACATTTCCACGCGGCCTGCTCCGGGGATGGGGCGTGTAGTCAAATGCAAATCCAGCTTTTCGGCTGTGGTTTTTGCATCTTCGCCGTACATCTCAAAGAAATCACCCACCTGATACAGAACAATATCGTCCCGATGGTCATGCTTGATGTCGTTGTAGTCCAGAAAAGCCGGGGATGGAGAAACAGTTTCCTGCGGCTGTTCGGCGGTTTCTTCCGCAATTTTACCCGCTTCTTCCTGTGCCTTTGCTGCCTTTTCCGCTTCGTACTTTTCAAGAACTTCCGGGGTGAAGTACCGCCCCTTGCGGATCAGCTCGTCAATGCGCTTGGCAACCTGATTCCAGTTCAGCTTTACATCGGCGCAATCCCGCTTGTTGTAGCGCAGACCTTTACCATCGTGATCTTCATGGCTTCCCGTTGCACGGGAAAGGGCATGGGAATGACCGCCGATGCCATACTCCTTTTTCAAGAAGTCCGTCTGTTCCTTTGGGGTGTGGGGTTCCCGGAAGAAGTCATAGATACGGCCTTTCCCACCGGAAAAGCTGCTTCCACCGGACAGGGCTGCGTTGATTTCGTCCTCGGTGATAAACTGCTTTGTTTCGGGCAGCTCCGTCATAGCGGTGGAAAACTCGCGGCGCGGCAGGGACAGGTCTTTCAGATTGTTCCAGATTTCCTGTGTTTTATGGAAGTGGAAACGCATCAGACTCCGATCCTGGCTGTATGCAGTCCAAAAGGCGGCATATTCATCTAAAAGGGTCTGTCTGAAAGCGGGGTTTTTGAGAGCTTCGGATAGTCTTGCGGTAGCTTCGGGATAGCCGCCCCTGCGGTATTCCTGCAAACAGGACAGATACCCTTGTTCCCGTGCATCCTCGCTGAGATCTCCGCGCAGATGCCAAAGGGCGCTTGCAATCAGGTCGCGTTCATGCCCGTGGGCTTCCTCCAGTTCCACATTGGTGGCATACTGACCGGCATCCAAGAGCTGACCGATACGCTCGGCGGCTTCCTGCCATGAAATGACCTGTGCAGTGGCAGAGTACCGGGCGGTGTTGCCTTTTGCCAGATGGATGCCATCTTCGGCATACCACGCGCTGATGCTCTTATCACCGATTTTGATGCCGTTGCCGCCATAAAACAGATTTTTGAGGTATTCCGCATTTTCTTCCACGGACTTCTGCTTGGAAAACTCTGCGGCAATCTTTTTGCGGTGGTGGTCTGCATTGCTTCCAAGGCGCAGGAAATGGTCGATTTCATCCTGGGCAAAAGAAAAAGCGAAGGGCGTTTTTGTTACGCTCTCCGCTTGTGCGATGTATTGGATTTGTTCTGCTTCCGTGGGGAAGAAGGATAGCTGCCCGCCGCCGGGGGCATCAAAGATGCTTAGCTGAACACCAGCTCCGCGAGGATCACTTCCTCGGCCTGTGCTTTGAGGGTGTTCATCAGTCCCGCCCACTTCATCGGGTCGCTGGCTTTCAGTTCCTCCGTCACGCCCGCCGACTTCATCAGTTCGGGCATCATCAGTTCCAGACGGTTGTTCGCTGCTTCCTCGATCTCCCGCAGATGGGGGTACAGCTTCTCCGACAGCAGCAGGCTGTTCCACAGCACCGGACGATGCTCCTTCAGATAATTCTTCCGCATCCTCCCGTACTTGCCCAACGTGGTCTGCGGCTGTTCGCTCAGGCTCAGATTGGGAATCAGATAATCCCCGCTGCGCGTGTAAGTCAGTTCGCTCATGGTTTTCGCTCCTTTCCGCGATTTTCTCGCGCTCATAGTTTTTAATCGTAACTTCGATCTGCCGCAATACCTGTTCGCTGGACTGGCTGATAGCCGTACCCAGGGCGGCAACGGTCTGAGGGGTATTGAAATCAAAGACATTCAGAAAATCTTCATGCTCGAAGTAATCTCCCGGCTCCATGCCGCAGCGGGACAGCAATGCGTAGGTGGTGCTGACCACGGCGGCGTTCCGAAAAGCCACTCCGATGTTGAAATCATCATACTCTTCCAGAAAGGAATCGTCAACGATGCCGAGGATGTCGCGCCCGTGGTTGTTCCAGTATTCATCCACAAGCTGCGCCGCGACACGCTCCAACTGATCGGCAAGACCGTTTTCACCGGAAATATCAAAACGGCGTTCCAGCGCCGCAGACACCACATCCCGATGCTCCGGCTGATATTCCCAAAAGTAAGGGCGGCGAGAGTTCTCGCCGCCTGTGTCGGATACATCGAATACATATCTCAGCTTGGGATTATCTCCGGTAGTGTCAATGAGGGCAATACCCTTGCTGCCGCGCCGTACATACCGGCGCATCTGTTTGTTCCAGAGGTCATATTCCGCACAGGCCGTAGCTTCCGGGCGCTGGGCGAAAATCATAAGCTGTTCATTGTAGGGGTACTTATACAGCCTTGCAGCGGTGGTCAGAAACGCCGTCCACTTTTGGTAGCTTCCCGTGATCTGCCCCGCCGTGTGGTCTGCCATCTGTGCGTAGAACTGTAATTTACTCGGCATCCATGTCCTCCTTTTCAAAATCCGGGAATAAGTCCAGAGTTTCAAACTCCGCATCGGTCATCCCGTTCAGTTTCGCAATGGCGCTGTCCGTCAGCTCACGCAGCTCCGCTTCATCGGCGGCAAGGTAGCCGCGCATTTCTGTCAGCGCCGCAATCAGCCCCTCCCGTGTGCCGGGATTGTAAAGGCTCATAAGCTGCTGCTCGTCAAAAGTGATGTTCATGTTATATCTCCCTTTCCGCGCTCTTTTTCGGCGCTGTCTTGTGTGTCCGTTCCTGGACGGGCTGGTTTCTGAGCTGTTCCAAAACGGAAGGTTTGTTTTCCTTGCGATCATGGTCAGCCGCTTTCCCGTTGTTGATGATACCGTCAATCATGCCGTAATCATCTTCCATAGACATTTCAGCGGCTTTCAAATGGCTTTCCGGGGCCTGCACCATAGTTCGCTCCGGGCGATGAGAGGATAACACGGCATCGTTGGGTAAAGCAATGTTGTCGGCACTTGCTTCCTTTTTTGCTGTCTGCTGGTAGTCAGAATACTCCGGTGTGTTGTGCCAGTCCTCACGGGCAATGCCAAACAGCCCATCATGGTTTTCCACATCATCGGTATCGAACACCATCGCTTCGGTATTGTCGGAGAAAAGCATATAGACGGTTATATCCCGTTCCGTCAGTTCCATGGCGCGTTCTTTGGAGAGTGGAAGCATATCGCTGTCAAGATAACCGAAACTTTCCATCATCTGCGGCGTGACCGCAGGATCAGGGAGCGGTTCGTCCATGGCCTGTTCGGGCGCATCCGGGAGCATGGTTTCCGGTGCTGCTGCCGCACCGTCATCCGCGCCGCTGTCCATATCCTCACCGACAACTGGCGTAGGGGCTTTCTGCGCTTCCTGTAAGGTTTCCAGCATATCCAGCGAAGCAAGCCGCACGGCGTAGGTATCCAGATCGTGCAGTTTGCAGATTTCCATGCAGGCGGTGGAAAGCAGAATATTGGGGTTGTCAAGCTGCCCTCCGTCCAGCAGACGCATGGTTTCTTTGTCATAAAGGGTGTAGTCAAACCCTTCATTGCTTCTCTGTATGTGGAGATAGGTGCTGTCCGATACAAGGTAGAGCTTTTCGGACTGTTCCAGTCCCTTGACCTGTTCGGGGGTCATGGTGCCGGACTTTAACGCTTCCTGTAATTCCAGACACTTTTCGTATGCGCCCACATAAAGCACATCGCCGGGGACAAGGGCAAAATCCTTTGTGACCGTGTACTGCTGAATATAGGTGTTATCATCGGGAGTAGTGCGGTTGAAATTGCTGTGCAGCTTGTACTCAAACCGTGCGGGAACAGGCTGATTTGTTTCCTGTTCGGGAACGGTGGGGATAAATTCCCGCTGGTTGAGCTGTGCCAACCTATCCATAAGCGCACCCTGCTCGGTAAAGCGGGGTTGTCCATCCTCACCGATGATTTTATATACATCCAGCAGCGCATCGGAAAGGGGACGCAGATCATGGGTTTTAATTCTTTCATCTGCCCATGCCGCTATCCCTGCTTCATCTGCAGCAGGGATGCTCTGACCGGGTTCAACCTCATTGACCTTTACCATAAAGGCGGCGAAGTCATTGGAAAATGCCGTGATTTCCTCCTGTGTTAAAAACGGAGAAACCGGCTCCGCTGCCTGTTCGGGGATTTCCGTCTGTCCCTGGATTTGCGGAGTGATGCCGCGCTCTTTGCAGATTTCCGCAAAGTGGCGGTCAATATCGGAGATAAGCCCGGAAGCGGTCTTGCTGATGGTTTCCAGACTGGCGCGGAGTTCTTTCAGTTCCTTGCCCTGTGACCATGTGGCGATATAGCCGAAGCTGTTTTCAGCGGTTTCGATGCCGTAATACTGGCAGACCGCATAGGAAATGCTTTCTGCTTCCACTTCCTCGGTGTGCCGGTCTTTGGGCTTTACCTTTTCGGCAGTTTCATCCCCGGCGGCAGCGGTTCCGCGCTCCTTTTCGTAGTTGTGGAGCTTGGCATGGGCAATCTCATGGACAGCGGCGCACACCGTCTGCACCTCGCTCATACCGTCCCGGATGGTGATGCTCTGATTGGTGGAGTTAAAATAACCATCCGTGTCGCGCTCAATGGGCTTTATCTCCATCGGTACGGGAGAGGAACGGCGCAGCGCTTCCATAAAAACCTCATACTGCTGGACATTGCCGTTCAGGTCGGAAGCAAGCTGCGGCAGGGGCTTTCCCTCGGTCTGCGACACATCAAAGACGGATACCACCTTATACATGGGGATTTTGACTTCCTTTTCCTCCATGACAACCTTACCGTCTGCATCCAGCATCGGCGCTTTGGTGTCGGGGTCGAGCTTAACTTCCTCAATCTTTTTCTTGTAGGGCGTAGGCGCGATGATCTTGATACCTTTTTCGCCTTTCATCACATTGCGCCCAAACTGGTCGCGCCACTTGTTGAAACCTGCCACATGGGTGGCATCGGGGCGCTGCATATAAATGAGCATGGTGTTGTTGACCGAATAGCGGTGGAAGCGGCTCATGGTGGACAGGTATTGCCTGTACTTGTCGCTTTCAAACAGTTCCTTGATGCCGGTTTCGATACTGTCTACGATTTCCCGCATCCGGTCTTTGCTGGTCTGTTTCTCAGCCATGACGATCTCCTTTCAGATAAAAAAATAGCGCCCCTGCACAGGTGAAAACACATCCTGCACAGGGGCAATTCTCCGCATATAGAACCCGGTTTTGCTCTTACGGGTGTAAACTATCAGCCCCTTGGATTTCCGTGCCGGAAAACCCTTGCAAACAGGGGCTTTTATGCCCTCTATTTGCGGAGGTTCCAGTAGTGTTCGCGCTTCCTTTTCGCGTCCTGTTTCCTGCGCTCCCGCTTGGCGCAGGATGGGCAATACTTGGCGCGGTTGGAGGTGGAGAAGATAGGCTTGCCGCAGACAAGGCAGCTCTTTTCCGGCCTGTTCCGCATGACATCTGCATACAGCTCACAGTCAGCGGGCAGGACTGCATTTCTGAACCATTTGCACAACACCGAATAGGAAATGCCCTGCACACATACGCAAGGTTCCCCGTCATCCAGAAGGATGCAGTTGCCGTGGTCGTAATTGCAGCATTGTGACCGGATGAGCTTTCTGGCACGGCGTAGCTGCTTCTCGTCCATTCGCGGCAGACCGCTCATACCGCCCCCATGATGGAAGCGGCAATTTTGCGGCAGGCGCGACGGAAGATTTTGCTGGCGGTTGCATCACAGGTCAGTTCAAAGGCTGTTGCAATCTCCCGATACCGGCAGACCGGCGCAGGGGCAAAGCCTGCCCGTGCATCAAACCCCAGGCGCATACCGATGACCCTCTGCTCCCGATAGTCCAAATCCGCAAAGGCGGCAATCACAGCGGCGGTCAGATTATCGTGCCTGTCGCAGCACTCCATAAAGGCGCTGGCATTGGCGGTCAATGCTTTGGGGATCGCAGACAGAATCAAATGAGCGGCGCGGATTTTATTGATGCTGTTTTCCATTCATGTTCACCTTCTTTCAAATTCCAGCCGGTAGGCTGTTTTTGTTCCGTCATCTTCCAATACCACCACGGCATCATAGGTCTTTCCTGTCTTTTCCGAATAACAGCCTTTCAGCGGGGCGCGACCATCTTTCAGCAGCGTGGCGGCAAGGGTTTTTGTCAGGGTCTTTTTTTTGCGGTAAAGAACTTGCTGTTTTTCCACAAGGCGAAGGAGCAGGCGCGGTTTTCGCAGAAAAATCCCTTGGGCGTTTCCGTCACATCCGCTTTGCATCGGGGGCATTTTCCTACCACCTCGCGCCCGGAGGGGAACAGGACTTCCGCACCGGGGATGGGTTTATAAGTCTGCATCAGCTCACCCAGCATGGCGGTGATTCCGTCCATGAAGCTGTCCGGGACAATTTCTCCGCGCTCGATCTCTTTCAAGCGGTGTTCCCATTCTGCGGTAAGCTGTGGGGACTGGAGCTGTTCGGGCAATACGGTGATAAGCGCCGTGCCGGTGGATGTGGGCAGGAGGTTGACCACCTTCTTGGACTTTTTGCGTTCCACAAAATCGGAGGACACCAGCTTTTCAATGATACCGGAACGGGTTGCCGGGGTTCCGATGCCCTTGCGCTCCGCATCGTCGGGCATATCCTCTTTTCCCGCGCTTTCCATCGCTGACAGCAGCGTATCTTCGGTGAAATGCTTGGGAGGCGTGGGCTTGCCGGTCTTGACCGTTGCAGCCGATACGGAAAGGGACTGATGCTCCGCAACTTCCGGGAGGGTGGATGCCGCTTCCGTCTGTTCCTGTTCGTAGGACTTCCAGCCGGGGACAAGGACGGTCTTGCCCTTGGCGGTGAAGCTGTGACCGGCACATTCCACCGTAATGACCGTTTCCGCATAGCGGTGTGCCTCGCTGATGGCGCGGAGCAAACCTTTTGCCGCCAGCTTCAGCACTTCGCGTTCCCCCAGGGGCAGCGACATCAAATCGGTTTTTCCTGCGCTTACGGTGGGGACGATGGCGTGGTGGTCGGTCACTTTATTGTTGTTGCACACCTGTTTTGCATGGATGGTCGTGGGCGATGCCATACCACAGACAGCGGCGGCAGAAGAAACAAGGCCGCTGATGCTGTCCTCCATATCCTCGGTCAGAAAGCGGCTGTCTGTACGGGGGTAGGTACAGAGCTTCTTTTCATAGAGGGCTTGGAGATAATCAAGGGTCTGCTGGGCGGTGTAGCCCAGGATGCGGTTTGCATCACGCTGGAGCGCGGTCAGATCGTAGAGCGCCGGGGCTTTTTCTGCCTTTTCCTTTCGCTCCACGGATTTCACGGTTGCCGTTTTACCCTTGCAGGCGTTGGCAATGCTGTCTGCGGTTTTTCTGTCCTTCATTCTGTCTGTCGCGGCGATAAAGCCGCAATCAAGCTGTACCGTGTAGAACGGTTCCGGGACAAATGCGGAAATATCCGCTTCCCGCTGTACCAGCAGCGCCAGCGTTGGGGACATGACACGCCCGATATTCAAGGTGCGTCCGTAAGTAAGGGAGAAGTACCGGGTAGCATTGATGCCTACCAGCCAATCGGCCTTTGCACGGCATAGTGCTGACTGATGCAGCCCCTCATAGTCGCGCCCGGACTTTAGCTGTTTGAAACCGGCGTGGATTGCATCATCTTCCATGGATGAGATCCACAGCCGCAAAATGGGTTTGGAACATCCCGCAAGGCAGTAGACAGTACGAAAAATCAACTCACCCTCGCGCCCTGCATCACAGGCGTTGACCACCTCGGACACATCCTCACGGCGGAGCAGGCCGCGCAGAATATCAAACTGCTTGCGCTTGTCCTCGCGGATTGTAAAGCGGTAGCTTGTCGGCACGATGGGGAGGTCTTTCATCGTCCACTTGGCATAGTCGGCGTTGTATGCGGCGGCATCTGCCAGTTCCGCCAGATGCCCAAAGCACCAGGACACCAAATATCCGCCGCCCTCCAAATATCCGTCATGCCGTTTCTTTGCGTTCAGGACTGCGGCGATACTCTGCGCCACAGAGGGTTTTTCAGCGATTACAAGGCGCATGGCACCACCTCCATCCTCTGAATATCACGGTAGCAGGGACGGACACATTCCTCTCCGAAACGCCTGCACCCGTAACAGGGATGCCCCTTGGGGGCTGCGGGAGGGGGTTCCTCCCGCATGGGTTTGGGTTTCTGCATCATCATCCGTTCCAGCGGGTTATTGGTGAAGTATCTCATGCGTCCTCGTCCTCCGTTTCATCCTCCGCATCGGATTCTTCATCATACTGCTCAAACTCGTATTCATCGTCCTCGCCGTAGTCGTAATCATCCAGATTGGAGCTGCCCTTGGTCTGCGGCTTGCCCTTTTTCACTTTGAGGAAGTAGAACGCCGCGCCGCCGCCCAAAGTTGCGATCAGCACAAATGCGATAATGCCTCCCATGCCGCCTTTTTCCTCCGGTTCCTCCACAGGCTCGGTAGGCTCGTCAGGCACTTCCGGTTCGGGTTCCTTGCCCATGCACTCGGTCATGTTGACCGCGCACACCTCGCAGCCGGTATTGACACTTCCTGCCGCGCACTTATTGGCACAGACACAGGTGGGCGTTTCCGTTTCGCCGCCATCCTCTGCCAGTCCTTCCATATCAGCAAGGTCAACCGGGTTCAGGAAGTAGGTTTTATACTGTTCTTCTTCCTCACCCACGGGAGAATCGTAATCAATGATGATGTAGAAGGTGTTTCCATCCCTGTCCTGTACGGTGATGAACTGCTTGTTGGTTTCCTTGTCATACAGAAGGTCACGGGTAGAAATGTCCGAATCTTCGCTGAAAGGCTCGCCCTGCACGGTGGAGGGTTCCGTAGGCTCCGGGGTGGTCGTTTCGCCTGTGTCAGTCGGCTTTTTCTCGGTGCTGCTGATGGTCAGGTATTTTCCATGAACATAGCCGACACGCTCCGGCAGAAGAATCTTGATCCAATCGCCATCTGTGCCGATGACTTCCACCACCGTGCCGTTGGCAAGCTGGGTAAATGCTTTGTTATCCATCCCTGCACCGGTACGGACATTGAGGTTGCCGCCGTTGGTGGTCACGGTGCCGGTGTACTCGGTTTCGGCTTCCTCCGTCTTTTCCGCCTCGGTGCTTTCGGGAGGGGGCAGCTCATAGTCGTGGTAATCGCCGCCGCTGGCAAATGCGGTAACGGGGAAAATGCTGATGCAGAGAATCACAGCCAAAAGGCTGAGAAGAATACGGGGTTTCGTCTTACTCATGGCTCGGTTCCTCCTGTTCAGAAGTGATCGGGGCAGGCGCGCCCTGCATACGGCGGAACAGTTCGGCAAACTGCTCCATCGTCATGCCGTTTTCACGCACCATACCGATGATGTCGGTATCCTCCAGTTCACGAATCTGCTTTTCCAGTTCGCGGTTGCGCCCTTGCAGATCGGAAATCTTTCTCTTGTTCTTTTCAAACTCCGTGCGGAGCTTCGTGATTTTGGGATTCATATTTCACTCTCCTTTACGGCAAGCGCCCATAACAGTAGAAATGGGACTGCCAGTAGCTTGAATTTAGGTTTGCGTAGGAAATCGGGTCGCCGCAATGGATCATCATTCCATTTCCCACATAGATACCTACATGACTGACACCGGGGGTATCGTAGGTTCCGGTGAAAAACACCAAATCACCGGGTTGCACATTGGCAGAGGATACGCGGGTACAGATGTTGCAAAGTCCCTGTGCGCCCAATCTGCCAACATCCCAGCCGGAATGATTGATGACCCAACTGACAAAGCCCGAACAGTCAAAAGAAGTGGACGGGCTGCTGCCGCCCCAGACATAGGGATAGCCAAGGTATTTCTCCGCTTCCGTGATGATGGCGGCGAACACTTCATCTTCCAGAGCTTCCGGGGGAATTTCGTAATCGGTATAGCTGCCCTCGGCATATTTCCCGATATACTCCGAACCGGGGAACAGGTCTGGACGGTTGCCCAGGGTTGCCATGTAGGTGGCATACATCCCAAGCTGTTCTTCGCCCATGATGTAGACGGGAACATGGCTCAGATTGAAGTTTTCCAGCGTGACCGTGCAGATGTAATAGTCATAGGGAACCTGAACCTCGTATTCATATTCCTCGGTGCTGGTTTCTCCGGTTTCCGGGTCGGTGACGGTGTAGCTGCCTGTCCGGGTTTCCGTCCGGTAGCGGGTTTCCACTACGACATCTTCCGTGAGGATGTACTGCTTCTCGAACAGCATTTGAAGCGTTCCCTGTACTTCATCCAGCGTCCATTCGCCCTGATGCAGTGCCGTGAGAATAGAGATCAGCACATAGGGGTCATGTTCAATATCGTCCAGATCGAAGTGATACTCGTCGTAGTCGTGGGTACGCTCATAGTTGTCCAGATACTCTTGCAGCTCGGCTTCCATATCCCAGTAGGCTGCTTCCGCACCGCGCATATCCGCATCCTGTGAGGGATAGGTGCTTGCAACAATACCGGAACCCGCGCCTTCCAACAGCACAGAACAGGAGGACAGACCGTTTAGGAAGAACGCCAGCATCAGAAACAGCGCGGCGGCGATGGCAAAGCCTTTTTTGTGCCGCCATACAAACTGACCTGCCTGCTTGGTTTTCTCAGCGGCTTTTTTCGCCGCCTTTGTGGTGTTCTCCGTGGTCTTTGCCGTATTCTTTGCGGTCTTGCCGTACTTGGCGGCGACATACTGCTTCTTGATAGCCTGTTTCTGCTGCCACTTGGAAACGGGGTTGCTGGTGGGGTGTTCTATCTGCGCTTTCTTTTGGAGCGCATCAACATTTGCCTTTTCCAGCCGGGTTTCCGCTCTGGCGGCAGCACGGTAGGGTTTGAGTTGATGGGAACGATGGGCGGATTGTATCAACCGCCCGCCGCTCTCGGCTGCGCCCTCCAGCTTGTGTGCGGATTCCACGCCCACATTATCGTCCTCGCTCTGCTGGACTTCCCGATGGAACTGAGAAAGAACAAGGTTTGCAGGCGCATCCTGTGCCGCATGGGTCAGCTTGGAGGGAGGTTTTTTCTTGTCCACTTCCTCAAATCGGAGGTGTGTTTTCACCTTGCCGGTGGCAGGGTCAAAACCACGCTCTTTTTTGACAACGGTTTTCTTGGGGATTTTCGCCTGTGCCTTATCTGCCTTTGCCGCCGCTTTTTCCACCCTCTTGATGGGCTTTTTCAGCTTTGGCTCGGCAAGGTCGGCATCGGAGAAGTGCAAGCGGGGTTCTCTTTTCATTCCTTCGCCACCTCTTGCGGCTTGGTGGTCATCACCCGATACAGCTCAGTGTCCTTCGGGAAGTGGTCAACGAAGGGCAGGATGGTGTTGCCGTAGAACAACAGTCCTTCGCCCTCACCGGAATGGGTCACATAGGAAAGCTGATGGGGCGAAATGTTGAGCTGCTTTGCAAGGATTTGTCTGTCGCCCGCCGCCTGATTGAGCATATAGATGAAATCGCTGTTTTCAAAAATGTTCTCAACCTCGCGGGAGGATAACAGGTCTTTGACATTCTGCGTGATTCCGGTGGGGATGCCGCCCCATTTTCGATAACGCTTCCAGATCTCCACGCTGTACGAAGCGGTCTGTTCCTCTTTCAAAAGCAGATGGAACTCGTCCAGGTAGTATCTTGTGGTCTTATGTGCGGCGCGGTTGATGGTAACGCGATTCCACACCTGATCCTGTACCACCAGCATCCCGATTTTTTTGAGCTGCTTGCCCAACTCCTTGATGTCGTAGCAGACAATGCGGCTGTTCACATCCACATTAGTATGGTGATTGAACACATTGAGGGAGCCGGTGACATAGATTTCAAGTGCGGTGGCGATGTACTGCGCTTCCTTTTCATCCTGGGCGCGGAGGGCGTTATACAAGTCCTCCAAAATCGGCATATTCTCCGGTTTTGGGTCGTTGAGGTAGTCCCGGTAGACGATACGCACACAGCGGTCAATGATGGTTTTTTCTACCGGAGCAAGCCCATCCTTGCCGCCAACGATCAGTTCGCACAGCGACAGGATAAAGTCGGATTTCAGCGACAGCGGGTTATCGTCATCACTGTAATCCAGATTCAAGTCCATAGGGTTAATGTAGCAAGGAAGACCGTCATAGCCCTTGCCGGTGGGTGACAGCTTGATGACCTGCCCCGACAGGCGCTCCACCAGCGGCGTGTATTCACCCTCCGGGTCGCAGATAATAATGTCATCCTTGGGGCAAATCAGAAACGCATTGGTGATCTCACGCTTTGCGGAGAAGGACTTGCCGCTGCCGGGGGTGCCGAGTATCAGCCCATTCGGGTTTTTCAGCAGCTTGCGGTCTACCATGATAAGGTTGTTGGAAAGGGCATTGATGCCGTAGTACAGGGCTTCCATGCCACTCTGGAACAACTCCTGCGTGGTAAAGGGAACAAAGATCGCCACGCTGGAAGTGGTCAGACCGCGCTGAATCTCGATCTGATTCATGCCCAGGGGCAGGCTGCTCATAAGCCCTTCTTCCTGCTGGAAGTCCAGACGGGTCAGCGCACAGTTATATTTCTGCGCGATACTGGAAGTCTGGAAGATGTTGTTGTCAAGCTGACGGGGCGTATCCGCCGTATTCATAATGAGGAATGTCAGCAAGAACATTCTCTCGTTGCGGGACTGCAAATCCTGCAACAGCTTCTTAGCCTCCGCGCCGTAGGTGGCAAGGTCGGACGGGATGATGTCCATGTCGTAACCGGCGCGAACAGCTTTTTTCTGTTCCTCGATTTTGGATTTATCCAAATCGGTGATCTTGCGCTTGACCGTCTTAATGGCATTGACCTGATCCATGGACTGCACATGGAGATTGACGATGATGCTGCTCTCCATATCAAGAAAGTCTGCCAGCATACGGTCATTCAGCTCCGGTGCTAAAATCTGCACGAAGCTGACCGCGCCCAGCTTTTTGCCCATGCGGAACATCCTGCCGGTCTTGAACTCAAAGGAGCTGGGCGCGATAAAGTCCTTGGTGGACAGCCCGGAGGGAGCCAGCCAATCCCACGAAAAGCGGAACGGTTCCTGTTCATCCATGCGGAGAATGTCGTGCATGACGCGCAGGCGGTCATACCCATTCAGCGGTGCAGCCACAACGCCCAGCCGCTTGAAGTTGTTGAGAAGGTCGGTTTCAATGCGTTCCAGACGGGGCTTTGCAGTGCGAAGGTTGTCTGCTTCGATGCCGAAGGTCAGGTACTTGGTCTTAATCAGACCGTTGTTACCGCGTGCAAGCTGGTTTTGCAGCATCTCGGCATACTCGGCTCGGATGGCGTCAAACTCATCACCGCAGGGCGGGATGGTGATGCTTCGGGCAAAGGTTTCCTGTGATGCCGACAGGTTGACAAATGAGAGCTGGAACTGCACAGAGCTGTCAAAGTAATTCAGAAAATCGCACCACGATTCAAAGATTGCGGTCTTATCCTCGTTCTGCGAAAGCTGGTAGTTGATGTCCTGATACTGGATGGTCTTGGTGTAGCGCGTATCGGTCACACGGCAGATACCGTCAGGCCACATACGCTGATATGGGATGCTGTCCTGCGCCGATTTCTCTTTCTTATCTGTCCTGTTCGCCCTTGCGATGGCGGCCTCGATCTGTTTTCTTTCGGCGCGGGTCAGTTTCTTTTTTGTGGACAATTCGATACACCTCCCGGTCTAATTGGTTTTGCCGCTCCAGGACGGCATAGAAATTGTTGGTCTTATAGGGTCGCTGCTTCGGCCTTTGGAAACACACGCGATAGATATTGCGGATGACTACCTCCAGCGGCTGACCGTTCTTTTCGTACATGGCAAACAACATTGCCGGTATCATTACCACCATCATCACCATGGCGGCAGGGCTGGTGCCGATACTACCTTTGAGCAAAAAGAAAAGCGGTACGCCGATCAGCGCGCCGCAGCCGAAGCAGATGAGCTGTCTTTTCGTGAGATTGAACAGCACTTTGGTTTTTACTTTGGTTAAGTCCTTCGGGACATTGACATAGGCCATAGCTGCACTCCTTTCCGGCCTTAATGGGCATTAAACACGGACTTGGCAAGGCTGCTCGTCTTGAACAGGCAGAAACACAAAAGCACCGTGTAGCCCATACAAGTCCAGATGGCATTGCTGATGTCATCCACAACGGCGATATTCTGTACCAGCACGGCATAGATCGCCACACAGACGATAATCAGGAACGCCTGGAAACCCAGCGCCAGCAGAGAGCGGATGTAGTTCTGTCCCATGCCGCCCCATTCCTTGCCCATCATGGTTGCCATGGGGATGGGGGCGATTGAGGTCACAAGGTATATTTCGATCATGCGCCCATAAATGACGATAAAAATACAAATCGTCAGCGCCCACATGGTAATGCCGACAAACAGGGATTGGAACCACAAGCCGAACAGCGGCCCCAGCTCCATTTCTATCAGCCGCGCTTCCATATCCACCATGACCGTGGATATGTCGATGCTGGCATCGCCAACGATGACACCGGACGCGCTGGCAACTACGCTTTGGGCTGCGTCGAACACACCCATCACAATCGTCCATGTATTTGTCACAATGAGGACAGCGGCAGCAGACTTGAACGCCCATTTGAAGAACATCCATGTGTCTACATGGTTCAAGTTGTTTTTATCGGTAATGAGCTGGATCAGCTCCAGCGTCATAACGAAAGCGAGAATTGCGCCTGCAATGGGGACAATCACGGTTTCCGACAGGCTTTGTACCATATTGAAGATACTGCCATTCCACGCCTGCGGCGTTAAGCCCACCTGACCGGAGATCTCGGCAACCTTCTGATTGGTCGCATCGAACATCCCGGACAGATTGCTCACGATACCGCCAACGAGCATTTCTTTCAGCCATTCCGTGATCTTATCCCATAAGAAATCCATAGGGTTGCCCTCCTTTCAGGAGGATGCCGCCCTGAGGCGGCACCCTCCGGGGATTTATGGGTAACAAACGAAACGCCGATTAACCGAACAGACCGGAGAGCAGGGGAACCAGAGTGATGCCGATGAGGGCAACGCCGCCGCCAGCCATGAGCTGCTTCATGCCCTGGGACTTTGCTTATGTGTGATAAAGAAGCAATAGAAGTGCAAAAAATTTTGCCGTTCCTATCCGACACTTGGCCATTGTGTCGGATAGGTCGGGCGGTTATTCGGGCAAGTCAATCTTGCCGACAAAGCTGTAATAAATCTCAATGTCCTGCCTGCGGGTGCCGTTCTCATCATAGCTGCACTCATGCACCACAATTTTCTCGATCATTTCCCGCAAGAGAGTGGGGGTCAGTTCTTCAAAGGCAAGGTGCTTGCGGACAATGCCCATAAATTTCTCGGCGTTGACGGTAGCTGCCTGTGACTTGTCCAGTTCGGCTTGCAGGGCGGCGGCTCTCTTTTTCAGCTCCGCTTGCTCGGCTTCGTAGTCAGCCGACAGTTCCATGAAACGCTCATCGCTGATTTTGCCGTTTACATTGTCCTCATACAGCCGCTTGATAATGCGGCTGATTTCAGAAATGCGTTCCTGCGCCTGTTCAAGCTGCTTGATGGCTGCGGCGGTCTTTCGCTTGCCGCCGATCTCGTTCTGCTGGACAAGTAGTTTCACAAACCGGCTCTCATGCTTGGCTGCGTATTCGGTCACTTGCCGGAGATTTGCCAGGACACCAGCGGTCAACAGATCGGTGCGGATAAAGTGCGCCGTACAGTTGCGGGTGCGCTTCTTGTAGCTGCCGCAGATGTAGCAGTCCTGTTTGCGGTCTTTGTTCTGATACCGCTGCTGATACAGCACATGGCCGCAGTCGGCGCAGAACAAAATCCCGGAGAACAGCCCCACTTCATCGTAGCGGTTCGGGCGTTTGCGCTGTTTGCGTAACTCCTGCACCCGTTCCCATGTTTCCTTGTCGATGATCGGCTCATGGTGGTTCTCGAAAATGGCCTGCTTCTCGACGGGGTTCTCTATGCTGTGCTTGACCTTATAAGAAGGCTTTTCCGTTTTGAAGTTCACCAGACATCCGGTGTACTCTCGGTTTTCGAGGATATGAACGACGGTGTTGGTCGCCCATTTGCACTCATAGCCTGGGTGATAACGGCGGGTGCTGCCTGTCCGCTGATATTCCAGCGTCCCCGGCGTGGGGATTTGCTGCTCCGTCAGCATACGGGCAATCTTGGTCGGGCCGTTCCCGGCAAGGCAAAGCTGGTAAATCTGCTGCACCACCGGGGCGGCTTCCTCGTCTATAATAAAATTCTCGTCCTCGTCCATCACATAGCCGTAAACCGGCTTGCTGGTAACAGGCTTGCCGCTCATGCCTTTTGACTTTTTCACTGCCTTGATTTTCTTGCTCGTATCTCTCACCAGCCATTCATTGAACAGATTTCGCAGC
This sequence comes from Clostridium porci, assembly GCF_009696375.1. Classification (GTDB taxonomy): domain Bacteria; phylum Bacillota; class Clostridia; order Lachnospirales; family Lachnospiraceae; genus Enterocloster; species Enterocloster porci. Next base: position 28,089 of record NZ_VUMD01000004.1, on the reverse strand, counting down.
GGGGTAAAATCGTTGTCCATGCCCTCGCTGGCACTGTCCACATTATCGTTGACAGCGATAAAACGCACACCCTTTTGAGGGAACAGCATTTCCGTGTAAAACCCTACCTGCAAGTAGTTTCGCCCTAACCGGCTCATGTCCTTGACGATGACCGTACCCACTTTCCCGGCTTCAATGTCCGCAAGCATGGCTTGAAATCCGGGCCGCTGGAAGTTCGCGCCGGAAAAACCGTCGTCGGTGTACCAGCGCAGATTGGTAAAGCCGTTCTGTTTTGCGTAGGTTTCGAGTATCCTTTTTTGGTTCGATATGGAATTACTCTCGCCTTGCAATTCATCCTCGTGGGACAATCTCGGATAAAGGGCGGTAATGAGGTTTTGGGTGGCTTGTCTTAACATAAAATCCTCCGTTTCCGACAGCCAGCCCCACTATTCCGTGGTTTCATTGTACCACGGAACGGCGGGGGCTGTACAGCGGCAAAAGCGTTAAATTTGCTTCTTTACAGCTTTTCAATTTTCCGATTTTTATGGTATGGGTTGTCGTCCCATATTTGCAGTAGAAAAGTTCATAACTCCGTGGTATACTCTGATTTAACAAAAAAATCAGAAGTTAAAGGAGAAAACATGAAGTATACAATAGATGAATTAACCGCGGCCAAAAGGCAAATTGATTCAACTCTGCACAAGCTAAGAGAAACAGTAAAAACATTTGAATCAAAGGATAATTCCGAGCGTTATAAATCACAAATCACATTGGCAAAGAGAAGAATAAAAGCCTTTGAAATTGCAAATTATTTTATAGAGAATGAGATTAAGAATTGCTAAAGCACTTCCGATTTTCGTTCCAGCGGTCATGCTCCCTGGCATGGCCGCTTTTCCATGCCCCGGTTCACGCCGGATAAGTCGGCTCCTGTGTAGCAGCGGCTTCCGCTTCCAGTACCCGCGCCATTTTGTCGGCGGCTGTGGTTGTGGTGTCTTTCTTGAAATAGCCGGACACGACAAGGACGGAATTGCCCATGCGGATTTCCGTCACACAGTCAGGGCGGCGGGTGGTGCGGGTGTCGTGCTGCTTGTTATCTGCCATAGGCAATACTCCTTTCAGTCGGTAATCAGTTTCTTCATGCTCTCCATTTTCCGCTTGGCGGTTTCCTGCCGGAAGTTGTCGCCGGTAAAGCGTACCGGGACGCACATGGAAAGCAGGCGGTCATAAATCCGGGAATGGGCGGTGTCCTCCGGGTTGTGCAGGTCGTCCAGCGTAAGGTTGGTCGTGACGATCAGCGGCTTGCCGCTGCGGTAACGGCTGTCAATCACATTGAACACCTGTTCCAGCCCGTATTCCGTCCCGCGTTCCATGCCGAAGTCGTCAAGGATCAGCAGCGGATAACGACAAAGGCGGGAAATGTACTCGTTGCGCCCCTCAAAGCTGGCGGCAAGGTCATTGAGGATAAGAGCAAAGTTCGTCATGCGGACGGGGATTTCTTTCTCCATGAGGGCGTTTGCGATACAGCCTGCAAGGTAGCTTTTGCCGGTGCCTACGCCGCCCCAGAACAGGCAGCCGATATTGTCTGTCCGCATATCTTCCCAATGCTCCACATACCGGCGGGCAAGCCCGGTCTGCGGGTTCCTGCCGTTGTCGTTCTCGAAAGTCCAGTCCCGCATGGTGGGGTCGGTAAAGCCCCGGCGTTTCAGTTCTTCCACGGTGTCAAGGTGTCTGCGCCGCTTTTCGGCGGCTTCCCGTTCCTCGCGGGCGGTTCTCTGGCAGTCGCACTCTGCCGGGTGGCGGTCGCGCCCGAAGATAGCGGCCTTATCCGGCGCAAAATAGGCTTCTTTCGGCTTGCGGCACTTGCCGCAGTACAGTAAACCGTCCTCGCCGGTGTAGTCCTCCGGCTCCGGGATGGTGGTCGTCATATTCTCCAAAACCGCGTTGATTTCATTCTTCATAAACTCTCGCCCTCCTTGCATGAGTAGTCTGGTATGCCCTTTTTAGGGGCTTCCTTTTTGTCGTTCCCCGCCCATATCCGCAGGGCGGCGGCATAGTTCTGGTAGCTTTTCCCGTTGGCGGCAAGGTAGCGGCTCATTTCCTCGATGAACCGTTCCAGCCTGTCAGGGTACTCTGCCTGCAACTCGTCGTATTCGGTCTGTGACAGAAAAATATTTCCATATCGGCCATAGGGCGCGGACGGCCCCCCACTCACTCCCTTTGTTTGGCTCTCTGTAAGGTTGTTTATAGTAGTTTGGTTAGGGGACGGTTTTCCGACCATCATAAGGTCGGTTTTCTGACCATCAGTAGGACGGTTTTCCGGCTCTATGAGGGGCGGACTTCCGGCCATCAGTTGGTCTGAAAACTGTACCTGTGGCACTGGCGGTACTTTGACATAAAGCCGGTTCGGTGCGGAGAAGCCGCCCCGTTCCCGTTCCAACAGCCCCGCCGTGTCCAGTTCATTAAGCGCCCCCTTGATGGTGGTGCTGCCTTTATCCAGTATTTCTGCTATCTCCGCGATGGGATAGATAATATAAATCCTGCCCTCGTCGTCCAGCCACTTGTTTTTCTGGGAGAGGGTGGAACGGTCTAACAGCAGCGAATACAGCAGCTTGGCGGTCTGTGAAATCTCCATTTTCAGCAGGAAACGGGGATACGGCAGATAGGCGGGCAGCCGCGTGTCTGCCCTGATATAATCAGCGATAGGATCACCTCCCTGTGTTCGGGTTGATTTTGGCGTATTGTCACGCATTAAAACGCCGTTTCCGGGGGAAAAGGATAAATGTATCGCGTACCCTTTGACACCCACGAAAAAAGCCTTGATTTATGCGGGTTTGAAAGGCTCTAAAGCGTGACATCTCTGCCTTTGTTTCCGCTTTCTCTCGGCGGCTTTGATTTTCTTCATGCGCCCGGCGCAGTCGGGGCAGTATTTTCCCCGGTTGGATTTGGGGACAAAGGCCGCCCCGCAGACGGCACACCGTTTCCGGCTTCCCCGGCACAAGAGGGCTGCGGCCAGCTCCCCGTCAAGGGGCAGGACAGCCACACGGAACCAGTGGCACATGAGGGAAAAGGAAATGCTCTGGACGCACACGCAAGGCTCCCCGTCGTCCAATAGCAGGCAGTTCCCCTCATCGTAGTTACAGCACTCATGTACCAGCCGCCGCGCCCGCCGGTGCTGGCGGTAGTCCATGTGGGGCAGGTTATCGCTCATGGCTCTGCTCCTTTCTGCGGTGCGGCTCGTCCCGGCGCAAAATCTGGTCGATGTTCCGCTTGACGGTCTGCAACTCCTTGAACCGCTGTTTCTGTTCGTGATAGGTGTTATACAGGCCGTCTTTCTCGGAGATAAGCTGCTCGATCTCGGCCTGCAACGCTTTCCGGGCGGGCAGCTTGGTAATGCCATGCGCCTTGAAATACCGGGCTGCTGCGTCGGCTATGATAAAATCGCTCTCATGGGCCTGCCGGTATGCGGCGCGGGCTTTCTCGGATTTCTGTGCCCGCAGCCCGTCGCGGGCGGCCTTGGTCTGGGCGTAGGCCAACACCTGCCGCTGCAACTTCTTTTTCCCTTGCAGCTTCGTTTCCAGTGCTTTCAGTTCGCCGCTGGTCTGGCGCATTTTCTGATAGGCGGTGTCAACGGCGGCTTCTAACTGCTCCGGGGAAGTAAAGCCGTATTGCTGGTAGACGGACAGCGTTTTGGCGGCCTGCTTCAGATTGTGTATCTTCGCCCAGCGTTCATAGCCCCGGCCTTTGCCCTCGGCCATTTTCTGCTCAATGTCCACAAGCCGCTGCACTCCGTCCTGTTTCGGGGCGGCTATCTCGGCTCTGGCAACCTGCAAGCGGTCTTTTATGGTGCGTGGGGGATCGGGGGATCTGGCTGGCGCTTCGGCTGCTCTGGCGGCGTTTTGCTCTAAAACGGCAAAGACAGCGGCGCGGTCAAAATCGTCGCCCAGCTTCCGGGCGGTAATTGGCTTTGTCCTGTCCGGCGTGAGGTAGGAAAGCCGCCCCCGGCTCTCCTTGACGGTCACACCCTCCTGCAGCAACAGAGAGGAAAACTCGTCAAAGCTGGCGGCGGTGGCAAGGGCTTTCCGTAGGGTCTGCCGCAGCTTCTCCTTGTTCGTTTCAAACTTGGTCTGCCGGGGCGTGATACTATCGGCAATCATGGGGGCGTTCTGCTTGTCCAGCGCGGCCTGTCCCTTTTTCTGCGCCCAATACTCCCGGTCGGTGACGCGGTTCTTGCTGCCGTTCAAGAGGTCGATTTGATAAAGCCCCTCCCGGTGGCACATCTCCATGACTTCGGATTTGAAGTAGCGCAGGGCAGCGTCGGTACATCGGTGCTTGCAGCCGACTTTCGTATCGGCCGGCCTGTCCATGTAGGGCAGGAACGGCACTTCCTCAATCCGCAGGCTGTTTATGACGATATGCACATGAATGTTGCCGCTGTGGTTATGCCCGTCCGGGTGGGTGCAGACAAGGGCCTGGTGGCCGGGAAAATGCTCTTTACAGAATTGTTCCCCCAACGCCTGCGCCCGGTCTACGGTCAGGCCGTTGTCCGGCCCGTCCCGCGGGTCAAAGCTGATGATGTAGTGGTGGCTTTTCACATCTTCCCGCCGCTGGTTTTTCTGATAGCGGAGATTGGCCCGCATACACGCAACGGCAAAATCCTCCCCGTCGCAGTTCAGCGTGGACAGCCGGTAGTCCTCGCGGGGGATAAGCCTGCCGGTTTCATCAAGGACGGGCTTCATGGTAAACTCGTCATGCTCAAAGAGAAGATATTGCTCGGCGGCTCCGTAGTCGGCGTTTTTAGAGTTGATATGCTTGAGTGTTGCCAACCGCGTCACCTACTTTCTTGAGGACTTCATACTTGAGGACGGCAAGGTCGGATATGGCGGCGCGTACCTCGCCGGAAAGGGTGTTGTAGGGTACGCCGTATTCGTTCAGATACCGGGCAATCTGATTGAGGTTGCCGCCGATCCTGCCGTACTCGGCTGTCAGCTTCCCGACAGCGGAAAGCAACTCGTCATTGACCGACGACACATGGACAACCGGGCGTATGGTCGCCCGCCGTATCGCCTGCCGGAGAAATTCGGACTGGCTGATACCATAGGGCGCAAGCCGCGCTGTGAAGTCGGCATACTCATCTTCGGACAGCCGGGTTTTCACAACGCGGCTGCGGTGGGGCGTGTTGTATTTCTTTCGCATGGTGTGACCTCCTTTCTCGCCCGTAAGGGCGCATGAGCAGGGTTTGGGGAAGGCACTCCCCAACAAGTTTCCCGCGAGGGGCAAAACTGCAGAATTGCGGATTTTGGCACCGTGGTAGAAACTTGCTCTCCGTGACTGCAAACTTTCTCTCACTTCCGTCCGCCACTTTTTTGGAAAACTGCAACCACAAAAGTTTGTTTCTCTTTTTCTGCTACTACTAATCCTGTAAAGGGCATTCCTGCCCGCTTTCGCTAAAATGACACCGGACGCAGTGGTTTCTACCCGGTGTTGGAGAAATCCTTTCTCTTTGCCCTCTACTACGGGTAAATGCTCCAAATGCCAAACACCAGGGCAGAAAAATTCCCTCCTCGCTTACTACTACAACCGGCAGGGGGCAAAATGGCCGGGAGCGGAGCCGGACAACAAAAAAAGCAGTAAATCTTTTTCAAGACTTACTGCTTTCGCTGGCCGCGTCGGTGGCGGCTGGTATTCAGTTTTTATGACTTGTCCGGTGGTTCGTCAAGCCGGAACTTGAATTGACAGTCAATTAACCGCTGCTTTACATAGTCCTCCACCTCGGCGTTGACCTGCCCGTTCACTTTTGAGAAATAGCGGATATATCCGGCGTAGTGGAGCAGGACAGCGTTCACGGCTTCTGGGTCGCCCTCACGGGCTTTGAGGATTGTTTCATAGGGGAGAAGTCTACTCATACCGGCTCACCCCCATTTCTTCGCGTAGCCGCTGCAAGGCAAGCTGGATATGCCGCCCCGCTGTGCTGCGTGACCGGCCAATACACGCGCCGATCACGCGCTGCGGCTGGCGCAGAAAGTAATAGCGCAGGATTTCTTCCCGCGTCTGCTCCGGCAAAACAGAGATCGCGTCGGCAAGGGCGGCGTTGCAGAGCAGGACGGTCTGACCGCAGACGGTAAATGGGTATTCCTCGTCCGGCTCCGACGCGGCAAACTGGACAAACTTCTCGTTCATCAGATAGTCAAGGGAAACTTGCCGTTCCCATTGCCGTTTAAGCTTCAAAATCTTGTCCAAGGCGGCACAGCGGATAACAGTCTTGCAAAAGGCGTTGTACCTGCGCTGGATATATTCTTGATAGGCTATCTGGTCGGTCATGGAAATTCCCCTTTCTGAATAATAGTGCGGGGCGGTGGCACTTCTTGCTGTCGCCCCTTGATTGCCTACCAGCAAAGGCGGGCGGGGCTGTCAACGGCTGCGCATATGCGCCGTTCATCTTGACCGTTGACTGGCTCGGCTGGGTTTGCTATTTACCCGACAAACTTGAATTTATTTTAAGCTATCACGTTTTACCTTCTTAAGCCTTACTATCATTACCATAGGAATTTCTTTGTTGGTTTTAAAACATTCTTCATAAAATCCATCAATGACAAATCCAGCTCTAAAACAAAGGTTAAAAATATCTTGTATGGAACGATGATAATAAATCTGCTCTTTCGGTTGCCCTTCAATCGCTATATCATAGTAACTGTGCGGTGTCATATATTTTTCAGTCAACGTGACAAAACAAGGGTGTTGCGTTGCAAAGACAAAAATTCCGCTTTCCTGCAACAGTTCATAAACAGCCATAAGAAGTGGTTCAATATCCGTAATATCCATAATTGCCATATTAGAAACTGCTTTCGTAAAGGCTCGATTTCTTTTTAATTCTAATATACTTTTTCTATCGGTCGCATCCGCCACACAAAATTCAATTTGTTTTGCATATTGTGATTGCCGTCTTTTAGCCAATTCTATCATTTTTTTGCTGTAATCAAAAGCGACAACCGAAGCGCCTCTTTGTGCAAGATACGAAGAATAATTTCCATTGCCACACGCAATATCCAAAATGTAATCCGCAGGATTAGGAGATAGAAGTTCCGTTACTTTGGGACGCACTACCTCTCTGTGAAATTCATTAGATTCGTCACCCATTGCATTATCCCAAAATTGTGCGTTCTCCTCCCAGATTTTTTTACTTTCCTCTGTTCCCATGTTCTCTCCCACTCCCCAAATTTGCTTTTTTGCTTCCATTAAATCTTCCTTACTATATTCCATTGTTACCCTCCATAACTTCTGATTGTTGCCGTCTTGACGATTATGTATCTTTACATTACCTTCTGAAACATATGGCGCACCTTGTCCAGGCGGCTGTTTGGACGGCGGGGCTGGATGACCGGCTGACCGACAGCGGCCTGATATCCTTTCAGCTCTGTAAGGCATACGCTCCGCCCGTTGGTGTAAAAGGCCAGATCAGTACGGTATGCCTGTATACAGCGGGCGGGAATCTCGCCAGTAAAGACAACTTCATCCTTTTTTACCTGGGCCGTTTCGATGGTGGCACAGTATTTCGGTGCATCATGATAAGCCCTGGAAAGGTATTCCTGGGGCGCATAGAGGATGAAGGAGAGATAAGGTTCCAGCAGCTGCGTCCCCGATTCCTTCAATGCCTGTTCCAATACAATCGGGGCCAATGAGCGGAAGTCCGCCGGCGTGCTGACCGGACTGTAATAAAGCCCGTATTCAAAGCAAATCTTACAGTCCGTTACGTTCCAGCCGAACAAGCCCTGCTCCAGCCCGTAACGGATACCATCCCTGACAGCGTTTTGAAAACTCTGGTTCAAGTATCCCAGCGAAACCCGGCTCTCGTATTGTACACCGGAGCCAAGCGAGAGTGGTGTAACAGACAGTCCTATGGATGCCCAAAACGGGTTGGGCGGCACCTCGATATGGATGGTGTGGCTGGCTGCTTTGAGCGGCCGCTCCATATAAATGACGGAGGGTTCCTTTACCACTGTTTCAAGCTTGTATTTTTCCGACAGCAAAGCGGAAACAACCTCCAACTGCACCCGGCCCAAAAAAGAAAGAATGATCTCATGGGTGATGGAATCCACTTCGCAACGCAAAAGCGGGTCAGTATCCGCAAGTTGCGTAAGAGCGTCCAGCAGCCGTTCTCTTTGCGCTGCCGTTTTCGGCGCAATCGTCGTCCGCAGCATGGGGAGGGGGTCCTCGCGCCACCTTTTACGAGGGAGCCGGGTTTGGTCCCCTAATACATCGTTTAACCTCACGCTGTCGCTGGGAAGGATAACAATTTCACCCTGATAAGCGGTGTCTGTCCGAACAATTTCCCCTTTGGATGGAATACGCATCTCTGTGATTTTCAGCTTTTCTCTCCCGGCCAGGGCCACCGTATCCCGCAGGCGCAGCGTTCCGCTGTATAACCGTAGATAGACACGCCGCTGGCCGCAATCGATGTACTCAACCTTGAAAACGCTGCCGCATAGGGCGGCGCCCCCCTGTTCCCCAATCGGTTGGAACAGCCCTGTCACCGCATCCATCAACGGTTGAATGCCAAGGCCATTTTTGGCGCTGCCATGATAGACTGGGAACAGGGAGGCGTCTTGAACCCGCTGCTGTTCCTCCCGCGCAAGTTTTTCCCGGCTGATTGGTTCTCCTGCGATATACTTTTCCAATAATTCATCGTTATTTTCGATGACCGCATCCCATGCTTCTATGTCGGTATTTTCCTCCAGGACTATTTCCGGGGACAGCGACACCGTCTGCTTGATGATAATATCGGCGGAGAGCTTATCCCGAACAGACTGAACCACGCTCTGCAAATCAACGCCAGCCTGGTCGATCTTGTTGATAAAGATAACGGTGGGAATGTTCATTTTCCGCAGGGCATGGAACAGAATACGGGTCTGGGCCTGCACGCCATCTTTAGCGGAGATCACCAAGATGGCCCCATCTAAAACAGCCAAAGAGCGGTACACCTCCGCCAAAAAATCCATGTGGCCGGGCGTATCCACAATGTTAACTTTACATCTGTGCCACTGGAAGGAAGTGACTGCCGCTTGAATGGTAATCCCACGCTGCCGCTCCAAAAACATGGTGTCCGTCCTCGTTGTCCCTTTTTCGACGCTCCCCGGTTCTGAAATGGCTCCGCTGGCATATAGCAGGCTCTCCGTCAAGGTCGTCTTTCCAGCGTCTACATGGGCAAGAATTCCAATATTGATTATTTTCATGTGATTGTCCTCCCTTTACAGCCCCAAAGGGCATAAAAATCCCCAGCAGTAAAATACTTTTACCACTGGGGATTATAAGTTGCGGACATACACATATACAGCATACACCTGTTTGTGATTGCTGTTTTTGGGGATATGTCAAAATTGATAAGGCAAAAGTATTCTTAAATTGGGTACAAAAAACTAAGCCCCTACAAAAGGAGCTATCATAATCCTTTGTTCCCACTATTTGATTATAGTTTTATTTAAGAATACCTTGCCGCATATTTTTTACTCCTTTTCTGGATTAAATCATTGTATCACATCAGTTTTAGGAAAGCAAGTACCTAAAAGAAATTTTTCTTCCCCTTATATGTAACAATCATACCGGCTTCCTAGCGTTCAGAATGTTTTCTGCTGTCTGCTGTGGTGTTTGGTTGGAATTGTCCAACCAAAAGCCGATCCGTGGTGTTGTCTGCATTTTACTAAATACAAATTCAATGTATACAGAAAGATATAAGGAGTGGGAGGGATTCCGCCGTAGTTGGCATTGTAGGAAAATCCAAAAGTTTAGATTTTCCCACAATGCTTATCTTTTGGTCTTTGGTTCGGAATAGTGTAGTGCTGGCGGTCTATCTCTTGTTTTCGGTTGCTTGCTTCCTTACCGTACATGAGCATTGGCACCGGGGTTATCGTTACCATAGCCCTCCAGCAGATTGATCGCGCCCCAGATACCGAGGCCAGCGCCGAGAGCAACAACGAGGGTCTGAAGAACACCAACAGCAGAGTTAAAGAAAGCCATAAAAGTACCTCCGAAAAAATAATTTTTTGATTTAGATTTTGGAAGGTACATTCATTCCACGATTTTTCACTGGTTCGTTAAAAAGTTAGGATGCTGCCATCAGGCAACAGGTTCACCGGAAAGGTCTACGCGATACACCTCGAAAGCATCATCCGGCTTGAGTTTGAGGCGGTGGGACATAAAACGCTCTATGTCAAAGGCGTTTTTCTTGTCATAATCCGATGTATAGCGATAGAGGGGATGTTTGGTGAGATCATATTTGTTGGACAGAAACGGGCGCACACCACGGAGCTGAAGGATGCACTTGCCACCGTCCAAAACGGCAAGCTCGTCCACACTCATAAGCTCCTTACCCAATTTCTGATAATTGAGGGAATGGGAAACCTCGCGTCCTCGGCTTTCGCCAGTGTTGTAGCTGTCGATGGTTTCCTTACCCAGCGCCGCCGCCAGTTCTTTCAGCGTACCGGGTTCTTTTCCGCCCAGGAAGATGGAGCAATCCATGTTTCCCACAATCGTGTCTGCGCTGTCCTTATATAAGGCTTTTAGCTGGCTTTGCGCCTGCAAGACAAGACAACAGGAAATCTCTCTGGAACGGATCGTTGCCACCAGCTTTTCCAGACGGGGTATCTGCCCGATATTCGCCGCCTCGTCGATCAGGCAGCGCACATGGACAGGCAAACGCCCACCGTACACATCGTCTGCTTTTTCGCAGAGCAGATTAAAGAGCTGGGTGTAACACATGGAAATGAGAAAGTTAAAGGTATCGTCCGTATCGGACATGATGATGAACAGGGCGGTTTTTCTATCGCCCAGGGTGTCCAGTTGAAGTTCGTCATAAGCTGTCAGCTCCCGAAGCTCCTGAATATCAAAGGGCGCAAGGCGCGCACCGCAGCTAATCAAGATGCTTTTTGCGGTTTTGCCGGCAGCTAATTTGTACTTGGCATACTGACGGACTGCAAAGTGGTTGGGTTTGCGCTCCTTCAGCTCGGCAAACATCAGGTCAACGGGATTCTGAAATTCTTCATCATCCTCCCGGACTTCCATGGCATTGATAAACTCAATGAGGGTGGAGAAATTCTGTTCCTCCACCGGCGCTTCATAGTGGATGTAGCCGATGAGCGCGGTATAGAGCAGGGTTTCCGCTTTCACCCAAAAATCATCCCCGGCCTTGCCCTCTCCCTTGGTGTTGGCGATCAGGGTCGTGACCAGCTTCAAAATGTCCTTTTCCGAATGGATATAGGCAAAGGGGTTGTAGTGGTGACTTTTCTTGAAATTGATGGTGTTCATGATTTTGATGCGGTACTGATTACGCCGCAGCGCATTTCCGCACTCCGTCACGATACTGCCCTTGGGGTCTGTGACCACGAAGCTGACCGGATAGGTTTTGGATGTGCATTGAAGCAAATTGGGTTTCAACCAGAAGCGGGTCTTACCGGAGCCGCTTCCCCCGATGATTAAAACATTCTTATTCCGCGCCGTTTTCGGGTCTTTCGGGCGGTTGTTCATGGTCAGGCACTCCGTCTGCGTGAGTATGATATTGTTCTCAAACACGGGGTCTATATAGGGCTTGATGTCCTCGGCTGTACCCCAACGGGCGCTGCCGTATTCCAGATTTTTGCGGAACTTCTTGGCGTTCTTGCCCTTGAAGTAGACCACCAGCCGAATGATAACGGCGGCGGCAATGCCTACGCACAGGTCAATGGGATGGAAGCTGGGCATGATGGACTGGAACGCGGTACGCATGCCGGTCATAATGTTCAGCAGCTTCCCGGAAATGTCTGCGCCGGGAGCCAGCCGCGCCGCTTCGCTCATTTTGGTAATAAGCAGCGCGATGAACACATACGGGATGTTCGGAAGAATGAGCTTTTTGTAATTGATCTGTTTCATCGTTCCAGCTCCTTCCGTTTCGTCCTGTCCACCACAGCCGATTTAATAAGCGCCTTGAAATGCTGGAGCTTTTCCAGTACGGAGGGGCGCTCCGCTTTTTTGACCTGTTTGGCGGTGTATTCCTTGAACGCGGCAGTCATGGCATCGGCATCCGGTGCTTTGAAGAACACCAAATACCGGTTTTCACCCTTGACCTTGAACGGAGCGAAGTCAATGCCGTACTTCCGGGCAACGCGGTTGAATGAGCCGATGTTCTTATCCGTGACCTCGATGCTCTGCAAGCCCTTATCCTTGGCGGCAAGCTGCTTGACGGTCATCTTGCCGTGGGGATTTTCCTTGTTGTACTGATGCTTCTGATGGCTTGCTTTCATCTGCTCCACCAGTTTGGCAAGGGCTTTTCGCAATTCCTGTTCGCCCAGCTTTCCGCAGTCTACGATCAGCGAAACTACTTTCTGTTCAACTTCTTCCTGCACGACTTATCACGCTCCTTTCCTCAGATTTGCAGGGAGAACGGGCAGGCACTAAGGTGGAACCACCAAACGGCGAAGATAGATAATCCTCATTTGCTTCTCCTTTCTCCGAAATGTACCGGCTGGTTGCGAAGCTGCTTTGCCGTATTCTCGGCAATCCGCAGTTTGTTGGCGGGCGGCAGATATGCAACGGGAACACCAGCCCATGCGTCGATCAGAATACCGGAAGCCTTATTGAGAACGGTGTAATCCACATCCGTTGAAGCTTCCTGCTCCGGGAAGAATATCTGTTGAATATCCGACAGGGCTTTTCGTTCCTCGGATGTGAATACATACCCCAGCGCAGAGCGAAGCCCCATTTTGATGGATGCTTCCCGCAGGATTTTGGATACGCGCAGATAGTACTCTGCCCGTTTCTTTTCATCGTTCTTATTCACGGCGGTGTCCTCCTTCTGCGCGTCCCTGTCCCTTAACGGTCAGGATGCCGTCCAGCGTGGTAGCGGTGATCCGCAGGCGTTCCGCAACGGCAATGTCGTTCTTCATGCTTTCGTCCACGGTATTGCCGCAGACAACAAGCACATGGGAGCGGCGCAGATATTCACGCGCCATGTCGATACCGTCCTTATGCTCCTGGGGGATTTCATCACTCAGGAACAGGGGCAGGAACAGCATGGGACAGATAGGCGAGAAGCCAGCGTCATAGACAGCCCTGCAATACTTGGCGGCATTTTCGGTGTTTTCAAATTCGTTCTCGCCCCAGGGGGCGGTGATGTAGGCAATAGGGCGTTTCATGGGTATCAAACTCCTTTCTTCCGTTTCGGGCATGAAAATAGCGACCCTTTACAGGCCGCTGTGAAAATCGTGATTGACCAGCATGGTGTAGTGGTTGTCGATGGTGGAAACGGAGTTGAACAACGCTGCCATGAGATAGGCTTTTGTGTTCCAGACGCGGGTAGTGTTTTCCCGGATACCGTCCATAACCTTTTCGATGTGCATGGAGGTTATCTTCTCAAACCGCTGTTGGACAAATCCCGTGGGGTATTCCGCATCCCGCCCGATCTTGATGGTGGGACTTCGGTTCATGGCAACCTCCAGCATGATTTCCACAAGCTCGTCAAGCTGCATACGGTCATGCTGCTGGCAGATACAGTCATACTCTATCTGCTCCTTGATTTCTGCTCTTTTATCAAATCCGTCCGTCAGTCTGTCTGCCGTAGGCGCAGCAGAAGGAAAGAATGAATGAGTATTTGATAGATCAGTAATTGTTTTTTGAGTATTTGATTTCTTAGTATTTAATTGCGCGGGATTATCCGTATCCGGTTTCTCCGCATCTGATTCCTCCATATCTGGATTTACCATATACGGGTTTTCCGTATCTGGTGGGGTCGTATCCGGTGCAGAGTTTTTCGGTTTCCGGGGTTTCTCAAAGATGGTGTATTCCGTGTCGGAGATCCGCCCATCCTTGCCGCGAAGCCGTTGGCGTATGATGTAGCCTGCCTGTTCCAGCTCTTTGAGCGTTTTGCCTATGGCATCTACACCCTCCTTGCAGATTGCCGCCAGCCCTCGCGTAGTGTAGTTCCACTCATCAGGCAGGGACAGCATCATGGATAGCAGTCCCTTTGCTTTGAGGGAAAGGTTGCTGTCTTTCAGGTGATGGTTGCACATCACCGTATAATCCCGCGTCCGTTCAACGCGAAATACAGCCATGGCAGTTTATTTCCTTTCCGTACTGCGGTCAGGCTTCCTGTTCGTCCTCCTTGGCGAATCGTACTTCCAGCCGCTCAACGCTCCAGTCCTTTTTGAACTGTCCCAGCGGGCCGGGGCCGAACTGCGCCCTTGCGCGGTTGTCCATTTCCAGCAGCTTCGCCCACAGCTCCGGGTGATGTTTTCTCAGTTTCCGAAGCTCACCGATCCTCTGGAACGGGCAGCACCAGCAGGATGCACGGTTATAAATCTCATACAGCCCGCCGAAATCAAATCCCCGGTCATAACAGGCTTGAAGCGCCTGTGCTTCCGTGATGCCCCAATCCACAAGAGGATATTGTTCATCCTTGCAGCGCCACGCTTCATCTGCGGCAATGCCGACATAGTGAAGCGCACCCAATTCGCCTTTGAGCCGGTTGACTTCCTTGCTGATAAGGTGGGTTTTGAGCTGCCCGGTACACCAGCGCACACGGATTCCCGGCCAGCCATTGCCGTAAGGAGGGATGCCCAGCCTTGCACGGTTTTCCAGACTTTTCGGTTTCTGCTTCGGTTCATCGAACATACAGTATTCAAAGCCTTTGGGATGGCGCAGGGTGGTGATATGCAGACCGCGCTCCCGGCACAGGTGGTCATCCAGCTTGGCAAGATGCTCATACATTTCCGGGAACTCCATGCCGGTATCCGCAGACAGTACCATGTCGATGGGCATACCGCGCTCGATCATCAGCAGAAGCATAGCGGTACTGTCTTTTCCACCCGACAGGCTGACCGCATGAAATTGTTTTTCAGTATTGTTCTGAATGGTTTCCCGCATGGGGAAGCCCCTCTGTTTTCACTCCTTTCCGCTTTTACAGCTCATAGATAGGCTGGGTATGGTCGTAGTAGGGTTCGCACATGGCGGCAAGCTCGGCAACCAAGTCCTCCAAATCCAGATCAAGGTCGCTGTCCGTCCAATCGCTGCCCTTGTAAACACGGTACTCGGTGATGTACTCGCCGTTGCCCACTTCAACATAGAAGTTCGCAACGATGGCAAAGCCCATATCTTCAAGCAGCCACAGCTCCATAGAACGGGCGGCAACTACCGCACCGGCGAAGCCCTCACCCATATCCTCATACAGCAGGGTTGCTCTCTGCTTAAACAACTCAGTGCCGCGATAGTCCATACTGAACTCATGCTCACCGTCAGCGCGGTAGGAGTAGACCGTTTCGGCATTGTTCCAGACCGCTTGCAGCAGGGTATCGTAGTCTATGTCCTCCAGAAACTCGTCGATCTCCGTTTCGGAATAGCCGACTTCTGTACCTTTGCGGAAAAGCTCGGTCAGCGCATTTTCCAGTTCTGTTACTTTGTTCAAGGTAAATCCCTCCAATCTTTTTAGTGACGCCGCTTTTTCCGGTCAGCGAGGATATGTCCCTCGATAATGGCGGCGTGTTTGCGGATTTTGATTTCACCGCGTTTTTCGGATGCCAGGGCTTTTTCGTACCCCTTATCGGAGAGGAACAGCCGCAGCCGCTCACCTTTATCACCCACAGGGGATTCCGCGGTCAGCACATCAAAAATAATCATGTGGCGGGTTTCATCCATGAAGCGTTCCAGCGCGAGGATGTCGTGACCGCCGATGAAGTCAGCATCAGCTCCCATACTCAGCACCACGCGCTTTGATCTGAAAGGCGGCAAGGCCATATCTTGCGATAAGGGTGGCATTGACGATCAGGCGCAGCGCTTCCAGGTCGATGATCTCCGGGTCTGACAAGTCCTCTACGGTGACAGATTCCGTTTTGGAGTACAGGTCACGCGCCGCCATGAACAGGGCGTAGTTATGGGGAGAGATGTTGCGAAGTACGGCATAGCCAAACTCAATGCCATGCTTGCAGAAGCAGTTCGCCGTGCGGCGGTGAATGTCATCATTGGCAGTCAGCAGATACATCGCCGCATGGTAGGCATTGGTATCGCGGGAGCGGCGATACTTCTGGATGGCGCGTTCAAAGTGCATCCTGCGCTCATGCTGTTCGTTGCTCCACAGACTTCCGTGGAAATGCTTGATAAGCAGCTTGAAGCGGTAGAACAGGCGGCGGTCATAAGAAAAGGTTTCCATGATCGCTTCGCGGTAGCCTACCACACCGGCTTCGATGCGTTCTGCCAGCCAAGGGCAGCGCAGAGCGGTACAGCCCACTTTTTTCACATACTCGGTGCAAAGATGGCAGCTAACATCCTCCGGGCTGTATTTGAAAGTATTGATATACATGGGTTCCTCCTTCCGGGCATAAAAAATATCGGACAAGCATAAAGGCTCGTCCGATCATCGGCTTTGGTCGCGCTGGCGCTTTTTCTGCCATGCGTCCAGTAACTTGAATATGACTTCCTCCATGCGCTGCGGCGTGTAGGAGCGCGGGAAGTATTTTTTGATCTTGTCCATGGGAATGGTCAAATTCCACACTTCGGGTTTCTTCTGCTCCATCATAATCGAGAGCATGGTGTCCTCATTCAGTTCGCCGCTCTGACTGAGTTTCTTCATTCTCTGCGCCTGGGACAGCGAGGGCGTGGCCTGTTCGCTGTCGATGGTTTCAAGCAGCAGGGTTTGTTCCTTGGGGGTAAGCGCCGCAAGCTGATACGCGGGAGTAAGGGCGATTTTCTTTTCATCCACCATCTGCTGAAGCTCCGGGACTAACTGCGTCAGGGAGATATAGTTGCGGATGGTATCACCGCTCACACCGGCTTCCTGTCCGATTTCATCGTCGCTTCGGAACTTAGCCGAAATATTCGGCGAAGTTAAATCCGTCCGTGCGCCCTGCCGTTTGATGGCATCCATTTTCATCTTGTATGCTTTGGCGCGTTCAGAGGGCAGGATGTTTTCGCGCTGAAGGTTGCTGTCCACCATGATGATGGTTGCGGTGTCCCTGTCCATGTTTCGGACGATGGCAGGCATGGTAGCCAGCTCTGCCAGTTCACAGGCGTGTTTGCGGCGGTGTCCGGCAATGATTTCATATCCACCTTCTTCCCGTGGACGGACAATCGCGGGGACGAGTACGCCATACGCCTTGACGCTTTCTGCGGTTTCCCTCATGGAATCATCATCCCTCACCTGAAATGGGTGATCTGGAAAAGGATGCAGTTCGGCAAGTGGGATTTGGATAACGACTTCCGGTTGTACTTCCTTTTCCGAGGGAGGCGCGGTCTTTTTACCATGCTCTTTCTGCGTGGTTTTCTCCGGCATTGTTTTCCTCCTATCGGTATTGGATTTTGGGTACAAAAAAAGGACATTTCTTCTTTTCAGAGGAAATGTCCTGATTTCTTGGGCAGGCAGACAGCCCGCCCAAACGGTATTTAGTTTTTGTCGTTAATATAACACCTCCTACGATATAACTACTTCGCGGCTTGATTTTTCGGGTTGGAAAAGGATGAAAAACCTTGCCTGATAACCGAAAACCCTTGAAATACGGGGCTTTTCCGGTTTGTCGTAATTATACCGTAAGGGCACTCGCATGCTTCTCTACTTGTGGAAATGGGATTTACTCCATTGGCGATTGCGGATCGGCTGGGGCATGAGAAAATTGAAACCACGTTAAACACCTATTCGCATTTATATCCCAACAAACAGGGAGAGCTTGCGGACAGGCTGGAAATTGAAAATAACAGGGAGGACGAGGAATGAGCGGAGTTCATAAGTATCCGACAATCAGCTTTCGGATTTCACCCAGAGAAAGGGAAGAAATTGAAGCAAAGATTTTAGCAAGTGGAATGTCAAAAAGAGATTATTTTGTACACTCCTGTATTTATAATCGGGTATGCGTAGTTGGAAAGAAAGAATTGATCTATCAGTTGGTAGAGGAATTAAAGATCATGCAGACAAATATTCGTGAAGTGACAGAACAGCTTGAACAGGCAGAAAGAACACTGTCAGAAGAAGGACTGCAGGATATGAAAAATGACTGTATGGATATGTTGAAAGCAATTATTTGGCTGCTGGATAGCGCAAGTTATCTGTGGCAGGATAAAGAAAAAAGCCCCGACAGCGGCAACTGTTAGGGCTGTGATAACTGGGAAATTTCTGTTATCAACTATCACAATGCGAGTATAACAGAGTTTCCCATTTGTGACAATCTTTTTTTACAATGGGAGGCTGAAATGCAGAATAGAAAATTAAAGACTGAACTGCGATTGATTAACATGGAGAACGTAGCGGTAGAGCAGGTGGAATGGTTGCTCTATCCGTTCATCCCCTATGGGAAAGTGATAATCATACAGGGAGATCCCGGGGAGGGGAAAACAACAATGGTGTTACAGCTCATAGCAAAACTGACAAAAGGTGAGCCTGTGCTGCCAGTAATGGACGGAGAGGAAGAACCCGTAGAACAGGCAGGCGAGCCAGTCAACGTGATCTACCAGACAGCAAAAGACGGGCTGGTGGATACCATAAAGCCCCGTCTTCTGGCAGCTGGGGCAGATTGTTCCAAAGTGCTTGTCATTGACGACAGTGAACAGTCTTTGACCATGTTAGATGAACGATTGGAGTAGGCAATCCAGCAGACTAATTCACGATTTGTGGTGTTAGATCCAATTCAGAGTTTTCTTGGAGCAGATGTAGATATGCACCGGGCAAATGAAATCCGTCCGCTGATGAAACGGGTATCTGTACTGGCGGAAAAGTATCGCTGTGCGATTATCCTGATCGGTCATATGAACAAGAACAGCACCGGAAAATCTTCATACAGAGGACTTGGATCTATTGACTTTCAGGCGGCGGCAAGGAGCGTCCTGATTGTAGGGAGAGTAAAGAATAAGCCGGAAATCAGAGTAATTTGCCATGTGAAAAGTTCTCTTGCGTCAGAAGGAAAATCAATTGCTTTCCGGTTGGACAAATACAACGGATTTGAATGGATCGGGGAATATGACATCAATGCGGATGATCTGCTGAGCGGCAATAACCGTGGACAGAAGATAAAAGAAGCGAAAGAGTTCCTACTTGAGATATTGGCAGATGAGGCAGTTGAACAGAATGTAATCATTAAGGAATCGGAGAGTCGTGGGATTAAAGGAAAAACGCTTTGGAATGCGAAGAAGGCTCTTGGTGTCCAGTCAAAAAAGACGGGTGACCATTGGTCATGGATGTTGCCGGAATAATAAATTAACATGGCAAGATTACCATTTCTTTAGGAACAGGTAATGTTGCTACCTTGAAAGGAGATTTGAATGAAACAGATACAGATACCACAGGAATTGTTTGTGCTGCTGATCCGCTATCATTTGATGAATGATGTCAGCCTTGTGGATGAGATAAAGATAGAACTGGGGAAGAAACTGGATGCAATGGTATTGCGTCAACTGTATGGAAAGTCTAAGACTGCACCGACGGAGGCTGAAAGGGAAAAAGCCCGGAAGGAGTATCTGGATAGGCGGGGGATACCTGACAGCTTTCGCTGGTAATGTTTTCTTTGATGATATGAGACAGGAGCGTGTCACGCTCCTGTGATATCAGACAAGGCAGAAGGAGGAGTTATATGATGATTCAACCAGAACGTGCATCACGGAATGTAAATGAGAACTTTTACGAGATGGAGATGAGACAGATCGCTATGCTAAATGAAATCTTTGGGGATGTAGATCTGACAAAGAGAGAAATGCGGACGTTGGTATGGCTTGCAGGCTGGGAGGAAAGCACAGTGGCAAATATGGTATCCGCAGTACGAAAAGCGATAGCGGCGGAAGCAGAGCGGCAGGAACAGCCGCTCCGTCCATAGGACGGAAAAGCCCCCGGCAGGGCGCAAAGGCAGCTTTTGATGGACGGAACGGCTGTCAAAAGTGCTTTTGCGTTACTTTCGGCGAAAGTAACAAAGCTTTGCGCCGTATCCGGCGCTGATTACTGCCCGAAAAGGGAGAGAGGAGAGTTATTGAAGAGAACGATCAGTTTTATGACAGGAAAAGGTTCTGTCAACCATAACAGCAGGAAATTCCGTGCAAAAAATACAGATCCAGAGAGAAGTTATCTGAATGTGGAATACTGCAATGAAAATATCAAAGACGTCTATCGCGAATTATTTGATGAAGCATTATCCCGTTATAATGAAAAACAGACAAGGAATGACCGTCGGATTGACGATTATTACGAAAAAATCCGCTCTGGGAAACAGGAAAAGCCATTCCATGAAATTATCCTGCAGATCGGGGATAAGGATACAATGGGAGCAGAAACAGAAGAAGGACAGCTTGCGGCAAAGATACTGGACGAATACATGCAGGATTTCCAGAGAAGAAATCCAACATTAAGAGTGTTCTCGGCACATCTCCACATGGACGAAGCAACGCCACATCTGCACATAGATTTCGTGCCTTATATTACAGGGAGCAAACGGGGGCTTGATACAAGGGTGTCTCTAAAACAGGCGTTGACAGCCTTTGGCTTCAAAGGAGGAACGAGAAGGGAAACAGAATTAAATCAGTGGGTGTCGGCTGAAAAGCAGCAGCTTGCTTCAATTATGCTGGAGCATGGAATTGAATGGGAACAGAAAGGTACACATGAAAAGCACTTGTCCTTGTTGGATTTTGAAAAACAGGAGAGGGTAAAAGAAGTGGCTGTGCTTGAAGCACAGAAAGCGGAACTGGAAGAACGTAATGCTACTATGCAGGAAGTCAATGAAAAATGGCTTGACCAGTTGGAGAATATTGAGAAGGAAATATTTTCAGCGCAGGAAAACAGGGAAAAGGCTGATAAGCAGGCAGAACAGGCAAAGAAAAAGGCATCACAATATGAGAAAAAACTGACGGAAATTGCGCCTATGGTAAAAGATATGGAGCGGTTCGCAGAGAAATATTCTGGTGATCCAGAGGAAGTGATGCCGGAGGCGGGAACGCTGGAAACGGGGAAATCCTACCGAAAAAAGAAAGTAAAGCCGCTGATTAAAAAGATTGTGACAGTGTTGCGGTCAGCTTATCGGGCTTATCTTGACTTGTCCAGAAGATTCAGTGATATGCAGAAATCTTATGAGAAGGCGTGGAGTAAGGTTAATTCTCTTACTGCCCGTGTAGAAGAACTTTAGAATGAAAACAGAGCCCTGAGGGAACGTTTGGGAGACTTTGGCAGGGTAGAACGGGCATTAGGACGAGATACAGTTGAAACGATTGTTCAGAAGGAGAAAAGTCTGGAAGAAGCACAGAGAATGCAAAAGAAGGGGCAGAAAAGGAAGATAGACAGAGGGGAGAGATGAAGAAACATTTTAAATTCTGTTTTTCTTGCTGAAAATTGTAGATTTTTGAAGAAAAAAGAATTATAATTAAATAAATTATGAGGGAGGGATAATATTGAAAAAGGGAATATATTTAAATGACTCTATTCATGGCCTAATTCCTTTGTCAGAATATGAAAAAAGAATTATTTCGAGTGTAGGATTTAATCGTTTGCATGACGTCTATCAAAATTCAACAGTATATCTTACGTTTCCAACAAATAGAACCAAACGATTTGAACATTCAATTGGAACAATGAAGTTGTGTTCGGATATGTTTTTTAATTTAGTATTGAATGCAACTCCGGAAAGTTTGAATGAATTTTATAAGTTCTTTTTGAAGGAATATGAAAATATAATAAGTAAGATTGCAAAAGAGCATGGCTTTTGTGAACAGAAATTAGGCGGAAGAACCCCAGATAAAATGCCTCAGATAGAGTTTGATAAATTCCGCCATTCTTTAATTCCTCATAATGTACCGGAAAGGTATCAAACATTACATTTGCTTTTAATACAATCAATAAGGGCAGCGGCGTTGTTACACGACATCGGTCATCCACCATTTAGTCATATTGTGGAATATGCATTAAAGGCAGTATATGAAGAAAATAAGAAAATGCAGCCAGAAGAAGGAACGAAATTAAAGATATTTCTGGATACGATGGCTAAATATTTTGAAGATAATAAAAAATTACATGAACAAATGGGGGATGAAATTAGCGATAGTATATTAAGAGAAATCATTCATACAATTAGCGATGAAGATGAAGGCTATAATGAAAATTTGTTTGAAGTTCTTGTGTTAGAAAGCGTAAAAAAAATTTTTGGAGAGGAAAAGCCATTTTCTTATTTACATCGCATTATTGACAGTAGTTTAGATGGAGATCGTTTAGATTATGTGACACGTGATTCTTTGAATTCTGGGATGGATTCAGGGAAAATTGATTATAATAGAATTATTAATGATATGCAGCTTATTGTAGATGAAAAAGAAGTCTTTTTTTGTGTTCCCTTGAAAGCAGTTAATTCTGTAGAAGATTTTATAAAACGGCGTTATAACATATATAAAGATATAATATACCATCATAGGGTAATTAAAACTGATTATTTGTTGGAATACACAGTAAGGGATTTGGTAAAAAAATATTTACAAGGTTCATCAGATAGTGAACTTCATAACAATAGGGTTTTAATTCCGTTTGATATATCGGGTTTATGGTTTCCTTTGAGAGAAGGTACAACATCTGAAAAATCCAATGCTTTATCTCAATGGAATGATTCATGGTTAATGACAGTTTTGAAACAAATCTATTATACAGAATATTATAGAAATAGAACTATAAAGAGTGGAACAGCTGAATATATTTTGAAACAAAGGTTATCTGAGCTTTTACGTAATAACAAATGTTACTATTCATTGATAAAACGTAGTGAAAATTTTAAGGTGATAGATGATGCTGTTAAAGCAGTGCTTGCAGAAAATAGGGAAGAAATTGAAAATTTGGTTAAGAAAACCAATGAATTATCATCATCTCTAAATTTGACAACAGTATCAGAAGGAACAACCATCGATATTAAAGGGACTTTAGATTTTATTGAAGAAATATTGAGTAATACTACTAAGACACCAAAAGGTTTTGTGCTGTCGTTTGTTTCTAGACGTTATAAAGCTATTCAGATAGATTCGTTCAAGAGTTTTATAAAAGAGATAGTTGAGCAAGAAACGAAAAATGCGTTTACAAATACAAAATTTTATGATACTATAGTCGTATTTAAAAACATTTCTATTGGCTTAGATAGCCCGATATTTTTTTATGATTACAACGGAAAAATATATACACTGGATGAAATTAGCGGTATTTCTAATATTTTGCGATTGGATTCTGACTATTTGCCTGTGTTTTATATCTATACTTTAATAAAAGATGGAGACTCTGTAGTTAGAGAAAAAAGAGAAGAACTTTTGGCGAGTATAGGTAAAAAAGTTGGACTTAGGCTTAAAGAAAAAATAGTAGGAGTGCTGAAATCGCAGATTGAACAAATGGAGGGAGAATTATGTGCAAAGTAGTAATGAAGGATTCCGTTGGAAATATTGAGTTTATAATTTATAATCATCTTTTTTCGAAAGATACATACAGATTTACAGTAGCTCAATTGGTAGACGAATTACATCAATATAATTTAGATTTATCTCCTGAATTTGTTCAAAAGGAAATAAATACATTCGTAAAATCGGGTTTAGTTAATCAAAATTTTAGAAGTTATTCTATATGTGGTAGATAAAAGTAGATTTCTATTAAAATAGAGTACAATATTTGGAGGCACAGAAATTAAATTTCTGTGTCTTTTTAATCCAAAGAATAATGGGAGACTATTATTATATTTTTCAATTTGGTGAGTGCTTTATATTATCAAAGATAACTTTTTTGAGTATATGCTAGTTCCATACCTCAAAGGGAATAAAGTATGCAACAGACTGCATTATTACTGCTTTGAGGATGCAAGTACCGGAATATATTGGATGATACCATCGTTCGGTCGTATTGACAAATACAGACGAATTATGGAGAAGAAGGGAAACCTTGAGATATTCTTCATATTGAGAAGTTGGATGACAGTTGAGAAAGCGCATTTCTGATACAGGATATGTTTCCGATAATAGACGAATACATAGAACGGAAATACACAATTGTTGGAAATCATTTGATGTTGACCAGTGAGCATACCGCCAGAGAGATTGAGCAAAAAGCGGGAAAAGTTATGGGAATGCTGAAACGTGGTGTTAAATTCACGCCAACGCAGCCAGATGTTATAGCGATATTGAAGAAACTGAAGGAGCCCAGATAGCGGTTCTAACTGGCTCTATTTTGGCTCTAAAAATTTGAACCGGCACAAATACGAGAAGAAATTTTGAAAAATGGGAATAATAAAATCATTAAAAAATATAGAAAAGTAGCCAGTGCAATTTATCCGCTGAGGAGTTCGAATAAGGTGGGAAGTTGAAGAAACCCAGTGTTTATGCGGGTTTGCGGCACTTTCAAAAGCCTTTTGATAACAAATTGATAACAGTTGTATAAGAGCCATTATTCTTGTAATCCAGTGGTTTTATGGTTAGAGAATGATTGTCAGGCGGTTGTACAACAAAGCGTTCAGAGCCATATTATTTAAGAAAGCCATTAACTGTGGATAGAAACTCATAGCTAATGGCTTTTTGTGTTAAAAAGTAACTGCTTTTATCATATTTATTATTGCGGTTGTAAATGGTAAAAATTTACTCAGAACATCAATAGCTTTTTGTGCAGTGCTTTTTTGGGGCGAACCCTTAGATAGTTGATAGAGAAATGACTCCAAAGTGTCTTTGTCGAAATCGGATAGAAGGTTCTCATTTTGGATAAAATCTTGTCATTTCTTTTCAATTCTAATCATATTTGTTGACAAGAACGATTAGAAGCGTTAGAATGTGAGTAGTACTATATTAAGGGGGCGATTGTATGGCTTTTCAAGAAAGTGAAACCGTTGAGCTGAAAGAAATTGTTGTGGAAGATATAAAGAAAGAAATTATAGCTTTTGCCAACAGCGCCGGAGGGACACTGTATGTCGGCATTTCTGATAATGGCAGTGTGGTGGGTGTGGATAACCCGGATATGGCAACACAACAGATTTCCAACATGGTTCGTGACGGCATCAAACCGGATGTTACGATGTTTACCCGCTACGATACAAAGGAGGCGGAGGGCAAACAGGTTATTGCCGTGGAAGTTCAGCGAGGAACAGAGCGTCCATATTATCTGGCAAAAAAGGGACTGCGCCCAGAGGGAGTATATGTCCGTCAAGGGACTTCTTCTGTCCCAGCAACCACTACGGCAATCCGCAGGATGATAAAAGATACGGACGGCGACAGCTTTGAAGCGATGCGGTCTTTGGAGCAAACCCTGACCTTTGAGGCCGCCACAAAAGAGTTTCAGTTACGGAAAATTGAGTTTGGGTCTGCCCAGATGAAAACGCTGGGGCTTCTCAATACCGATGGTATTTATACAAATTTAGGATTGCTGCTGTCTGAACAATGTACGCATACAGTGAAAGGGGCGGTGTTTGAAGGAACCGATCAAAGCGTCTTTCGGGATCGGCAGGAGTTTACCGGATCTCTCCTTCAGCAGTTGAATGAAGTCTATGAGTATATCGACCGCCGAAATCAAGTTAAGGCTACTTTTGACAAACTGCGTAGAATTGACACGAGGGATTATCCGGAAGTGGCAATCCGTGAGGCGCTGCTTAACTCTCTGGTCCATCGTGACTATTCTTTCAGCGCCAGCACATTGATTAGTGTATATGATGATAGGATTGAGTTTACGAGCATCGGCGGTCTTCCGGACGGTATTTCCCTAAATGATATAATGCTTGGATTATCTGTCTGTCGCAACCAGAAGCTGGCAAATGTGTTCTACCGATTGCAACTGATTGAGGCGTATGGGACCGGCATGATGAAGATTATGCGGGCGTATGAAAACAGCAGTCATAAGCCGGCAATCGAAACGACGGATAATGCCTTTAAAATCGTATTGCCCAATTTGAACGAGGGTAATTATATACTGCCTTTGCCGGACGCAGGCAATGAACTGGAGCAATCGGTATTGGAGTTCATCCAGAACCACGGCTCAATCACACGTAAAGAAGTTGAAACCGTTGCAGCGATAAATCAAACGGCTGCCGGACGCCTATTAAGCAAGATGGTTCAAACGAACTTGATTTTACAAATCAGACAAGGCAAAAATACAAAATATATATTACCACATTAAATATCGGGAGTATCCCAAAGATTGTGTAAACCTCTAAACTGATGTCAGATAGAATTACTCAGTTTGGAGGTTTTATTATGGCAAGGAAAAATGACACACCACAGAAAGCGGCAATGCGGGAACTCATGAGCGGTTACCTCAAACAGAACAACGTCAAGATCAAAGATGGCACAGATGTCAATGCGATTATGTGTGACATGATGAGTGTCATATTGGAGGGTGCCCTCGATGAGGAAATGAATGAGGAGCTTGGATACTCCAAGTATGATTACCGTAACAAAGAAACAGACAACAGCAGAAACGGCCATTCCCAGAAGAGAATGCACACCAGCTACGGAGACATGGAGATTGATATCCCACGGGACAGAAAGGGGGAATACGAACCTCAGGTGGTCAAAAAATATCAGAATACCGTCACCCAGGACATGGAGGAAAAGATCCTCTCCATGTACGCCAAGGGCATGACCACCAATGATATCGAGAGCCATATGCGGGAACTATACGACATCGATATCTTAGACAGTACCATCAGCCGTATCACGGACAAGATCCTGCCTATCGTAAAGGAATGGCAGGAACGGCCATTGGAAGAGATTTACGCAGTGGTGTTCCTGGATGCCGTCCACTTCCATGTACGCAACGAGGGACGTATTGTAAAGCAGGCCGTGTATATCGCCATAGGGATTGATATGTCCGGGAGGAAGGATGTCCTGGGTATGTTTGTAGGGCAGAATGAAAGCGCCAAGTTCTGGCTTTCCATTCTGAACGGATTAAAGAACCGGGGTGTGGAGGATATCCTGATTGCGTGTGTCGATGGGCTTTCCGGTTTCCCACAGGCGATAGAAGCCGTTTATCCCCAGACAGAAATCCAGCAGTGCATCATCCATCAGATCCGCAACACCACCCGTTTTGTCTCCTGCAAAGAGATCAAACCACTGATGGCTGATTTAAAGAAAGTGTATGCGGCACCGACTGAGGAAACCGCCCTATCGGAATTGGACAGTTTTGATGAAAAATGGAGTGGAACATATCCTAAAATCGCCAGTCCTGGCGTGATAACTGGGTAAATCTATCCACCTATTTTAAGTATCCAGAGGCAGTCAGACGCCTGATATATACGACAAATACCATTGAAGGATTTAACCGTCAGCTGAGAAAAGTGACCAAATCGAAGACGGTATTCCTATCCGATGACAGCCTATTAAAAATGCTGTATCTTGCAATGATGGATATCACGAAGAAATGGACGGGGCACCGTCAGGATTGGGGGCAGATCCATTCCCAACTGGAAATATTTTTTGAAGAACGATTGTCCTGATTATAAGCAGTGAAGGGCAGCTGGCGGGTTGCCTGGGCAGCCCGAGTGTGTGAAGAAAAGTCTGTAAATACGATCTTCTATGATATAACTGGGCTGAAAGTACCTTTTGGGATGTTCAGCCCTTGTTTTATTTATAACAACAACTATCGCTGCATGTCAAGAGCAGGCGGAAAATCCGCCTGTGAAACTAAGGTGAATTCTCTTATTCCGGTAGCCGGCCTTCGTACATAATGCTCAGTTCACCATATACCTGTCCCCAGTTTCTGATTGGCATCGTCCATTTCTTTGTGGCTTCGAACGTAGACAGGTACAGCGCTTTCAGCAGAGCAGTATCGCTTGGGAACACGCTTCCCTGACGGTTCAGCTTTCGGTAAGTGGCATTCAGGCTCTCAATGGCGTTGGTCGTATATATGACCTTTCTGACCGCTGTGGAACATTTGAAAATCGGGGAGATGGCGTCCCAGTTCTGTTTCCAGCTCCTCATGGAATTGGGATATCTTTCACTCCATTTTTCCGTGACCCGTTCCAGGGCGGCCAGCGCTTTTTCTTCCGCTGCCGCCTGGTAGATTGTTTTAAGATCCTCACAGAAGGGCTTCCTGTCTTTGTCTGACACGTATTTCATGGTATTACGCACCTGATGCACGATACAGCGTTGATATTCGGTCTTTGGATACGCTGCGGCGATTGCCTCTTTGATGCCGCTGAGCCC
>NZ_VUMD01000039.1 GCF_009696375.1 Clostridium porci | reverse complement strand
ACCTATCGGGTTATCAGTTGTTGCTCATCCCTGCCGAGATAAGCCCGACGCTTTTAGCATCACATGGCCATAAGTCTATGAAGTATTACCCTCATAGCGTGATGTTTGTGCGTCAACGTGTCGCACCAAAGATGTTCTCGATTTCCGGGGAGGAAAGGAGGTCTTTCACGTTCTGGGTGGCACCTGTCGGGACGCCGCCCCATTTACGAAAGCGTTTCCAGATCTCCACAGAGTAGGCGGCGGTCTGTTCCTCTTTTAAGAGCAGATGGAACTCGTCACAGTAGAACCAGGTGTTGGCGTGAAGTTCCCGGTTTTCGGTAACTCTGCCCCAGACCTGGTCCTGGATGATGAGCATACCCAGCTTTTTAAGCTGTTTCCCCAGTTCCTTAATGTCAAAGCACACAAGGCGGTTCTGAATATCCACATTGGTACGGTGGTTGAAAATGTTGAGGCTGCCTGTCACATAGAGCTCCAGAGCGGCGGCGATACGAGCGGCTTCCAGCTCTGGCTGCCTCTGGATTTCCTCATAGAGGTCGCCGAGAACAGGCATATTTTCAGGTCTGGGGTCAGCCAGATACCCGCGGTACACTGTGGTAACAGCCCGGTCAATGATGGTCTTTTCAATGGGCTGCAATCCATCCTTGCCTCCCACGATCAGCTCGCAGAGGGAAAGGATGAAGTCGCTCTTTAAGGCCAGGGGGCTTTCATCCTCGGAGTAGTTCAGGTTCAAATCCATAGGGTTTACATAGTCCTTACTGGTAGGGGAAATCTTCACTACCTGCCCGCCCAGACGGTTCACCAGGGGAGCGTATTCTGCCTCCGGATCACAGACAATGATGGTATCTTTCTTACTTGCCACCAGGAATACATTGGTGATCTCTCTTTTTGCGGAGAAGGACTTGCCGCTGCCCGGTGTGCCTAAGATAAGGCCGTTGGGATTTTTGAGCTGCTTTCGGTCTGCCATAATCATGTTGCCGGAAAGGGCATTGAGCCCGTAGTACAACGCCTCGCCGCCCTGGAAAAGTTCCTGGGTGGTAAACGGCACGAAGATGGCGGTGCTGGAAGTGGTGAGACTCCGCTTGATATTTACCTGGTTCAATCCCAAAGGGAGAGAGGACATAAGCCCCTGTTCCTGGCAGAAATCAAGGCGGGTCAGAGCACAGTTATATTTCTGAGCCACGCCCGCCGACTGGAACACATTGTTTTCAAGTTTCTGTCTGGTATCCGCAAGGTTCACCACCAGGAATGTGAGCAGGAACATCCTTTCATTTCTGCTCTGCAGATCACGCAGGAGATTTTTTGCCTCGCCGCCATAAGTGGCAAGGTCAGAGGGGATTATATCCATGTCATAACCTGCCCGGACTGCTTTTTTCTGTTCGGCGATCTTCATGGCGTCCAGATCGGTGATCTTCCGCTTGATGGTTTTGATTGCCTCGTTGTGGTCGATACTGCGGATATGCAGCGTTACCATGAGGCCGTCCTGAGCCTCCATGAAATCCGCCAGCATACGGTCATTGAGTTCCGGCGCCAGGATTTGCAGGAAAGAGGCTGCTCCCAGTTTCTTTCCCATGCGGAATATCCTTGTGTTTCCAAACTGGAATGAGGACGGAGCAATATAATCCTTGACAGAGAGGCCGGTTTTAGGAAGCCAGTCCCATTCAAAGGAAAACGACTCCCCATCCGGGTGCATGAGCCCGTGGAGGACCTGCAGGAGTTCTTTGCCGTTCAAAGGTTTTGCTGCCGCACCGATCACCTTAAAGAGATTGAGTACATCCATTTCAATACGGGAGAGCCTTGCCCTTGCTGTCTTTAAGTCCTCCGCCTCGATGGTGAGAGTCAGATATTTCCGTTTCACCAGGCCGTTGTTGCCGCGGGAAAGCTGGTTCTTTAACATGAGGGCATATTCCTTTCGGATACTGTCAAAGCTGTCCCCCTGGTCGCTGATCTCGATGGAGCGTTCAAATTCCTCCCGGCCTACATACTGGCTGATAAGGGAGAGCTGCACTCCCACGGAAGCGTCAAAGTAGTTATACAGATCGCACAGGTTTTCAAAGGTGGCTGTCTTATCATCCGCCTGGGCGAGCTGGTAATTTATATCGTCAAAAGCAAGGCTTTTGGAATAGGATTTGCCCGGCAGCTTGCAGATACCGTCCGGGTATATCACCTCAAAAGGGATACTGTCCTGGGCAGTATGGGGCTTTCCGTCCCCCTTAGCCTGCCGGATGGCCTTATCCACGGCCTTTTTCTCTCTGGCGGTGAGTTTTACCTTTCCCGCCGTTTTTTCTGTTCTGGACAATCCGTTTCACCTCCATTTCCAGATCACGCTGCCTTGCCAGGGCCTCGTAGAAGTTGTTGGTCTGATAGGGGCGGTTCTTCGGGCGGATGAATTTTGTTTCGATCATCTGCTTTAAGATCACCTCTAAGGGCTGCCCGTTTTTCTCATACATGGCAAGCAGAAAGAACGGCAGCATAACCATCATCATGCAAAGGGTCGCCGTGGAGTTCCCGGAAGACTCTTTGAGTAAAAAGAAAAGCGGCACTCCTAAAAGCACCGCCGGGGTAAAGCAGACAAGCTGCCTTTTTGTCAGTCCGAAAAATACCTTTGTTTTGATTTTGGAAAGGTCTTTCGGTACGGTCACATAAGCCAATCAGCATACACCTCCTTTAATGGGCGCTGAAAATACCCTTTGCCATGCTGCCGGTCTTAAAGAGGGTAAAGCATAAGAGGACCGTGTATCCCATGCAGCCCCAGATAGCAGCGGATATGTTGTCGGCGGTGGAGATTTCCTGGATGAGGACCGCATAAATGCCGACGCATATCATAATGAGAAACGCCTGGAAGCCTAAAGCGATCAGAGACTTTAAGTAGTTCTGCCCCACGCCGGACCATTCCCGGTTGCTCATGGTAGCAAAGGGGATAGGCCCCACGGAGGTCACAAGGTAAATCTCGATCATACGGCCATAGACCACCAGGAAGATACAGATGGAGAGGATATTCATGGTGAGCCCCACCACCATGCTCTGGAACCACAGCCCTAAAAGAGGCCCTAAGTCCATAGCCTCAAGCTGGGCCTCCATATCGGGGATAGCGGTGGAGAGGTCAATGCTGGTAGAACCGCTGATGATACCTCCGCTTTGACCCACCACGTTCTGGGCAACATCAAATATCGCCATAACGATATTCCAGGTGTTGGTGACTAAGAATACGGCCACAAAGGTCTTGAATATCCACTTGAAGAAAATCCATGTGTCTACATCATGCAGATTGTTTTTTTCAATCACAAGCTGGATGAGCTCGTAGCACATCACAAAGGTTAAAATGATACCGGCTATGGGGATAATGACTGTTTCAGACAGAGACCGGATGAGGTTGAAAACGCCGCCGTTCCATGCCGACGGCGTCATGCCAACCTCCCCGGCGATCTCGCCCACTTTGGTATTTACCGTGTCAAACATCCCCGACAGGTTACCGAGTATTCCGCTGATGAGCAGCTCTTTGAGCCACTCCGCCAGCTTGTCGAGTATGCTTTGCATAGGTTATCCCTCCGTCATTATCCGAACAGGCCGGAAAGCAGCGGTACAAGGGTCATGCCGATCAGGGCAACGCCGCCGCCCGCCATAAGCTGTTTCATGCCCTGGCTTTTTGCTTGGTGTGGCTGTGCTACTTACCTATTCCCTGCAAAACGGTGTGATTCTGCTGGGCATGCCATTTTTGATTAGTCCTATAGGGCTGCCACTGGTTGCGATCTGGCTGTTGGGCAAGGTGCAGAGTTTGAAATTTGCGATTCATGAGTTGGTTTATGGATAAAATACGCAAAACCATAAAAATGCCAGACACCGTCTGTTAAATTTGGGAAAAGGAATTTTATATCCGTGACTTTACTTTTGAACTAATATTGCATATAATATTAGTACGAAAGGAAGTGATATGATGGGACAATTTGAACAGCTGGATCAGATGCTAACAGCACAGAAAGGAATGCTGCGAACATCACAGGTCGTATCTTCTGGAATTTCAAAGCCGGT
Organism: Clostridium porci; assembly: GCF_009696375.1. GTDB lineage: Bacteria > Bacillota > Clostridia > Lachnospirales > Lachnospiraceae > Enterocloster > Enterocloster porci. The sequence goes on along the minus strand of NZ_VUMD01000039.1, from coordinate 2,816 downwards.
ATTTTATGATTATGTGCGTTCACGAGATTTGGATAGAGTTGCACATGGGATTTATCTGTCCAAAGATTCCTGGGTGGATGCAATGTATCTGCTTCATTTGCGATTTGAACAAGCAGTATTTTCACATGAAACAGCTTTATTTTTTCACGATCTGACAGACCGTGAACCAATAGAATATACAGTTACGGTCAAAACTGGATGCAATCCAAGCAAAATGAAAACAGAAGGCATTCAAGTTTTTACGATTAAATCAGACTTACATGATGTAGGACTTACGACAGCGAAAACTCCATTCGGGCATACTGTGCCGGTTTATGATATGGAGCGAACGATCTGTGATTTGCTCAGAAGCCGCAGCAGAATTGAAATTCAGACCTTTCAGGGAGCGCTAAAAGCGTATGCCCGTAGAAAAGATAAGAACCTGCGAGCTTTAATGCAATATGCTGGGGTGTTCAAGGTGGAAAAAATTTTACGGCAGTATTTGGAGGTGCTTTTATTATAAAAACAGCAAGGCAGCTTAAAGATTTAATAAGAAACCTTTCCAGAGAAAAATCCGCAGATGCTCAGATTTTAATGAGGAACTACATGATGGAGCGTTTTTTGGAGCGTATTTCTCTTTCTGAGTATCGTGATAAGTTTATCTTGAAGGGTGGTATGTTGGTAGCGGCTATGGTTGGATTGGATGCCCGTTCTACGATGGATTTGGATGCAACCATAAAAGGAGACAATGTCAATGTGGAGGATATTGAGAATCTAATTTCATCAATCGTAACTGTTCCGATTGATGATGGTGTTAAATTTCAGCTGAAAAGTATTTTGGAAATTATGGATGAAGCGGAATATCCGGGGATTCGTGTCAGCATGAGTACAACATTCGATGGCGTAGTGACTCCTTTGAAAATTGATATTTCTACGGGAGATGCGATTACGCCAAGAGAGGCCCGGTATTCATTCAAACTTATGTTGGAAGATCGCTCCATTGATATTTGGGCTTATAATTTAGAAACTGTGCTGGCAGAAAAACTGGAAACCATTATTACCAGAACCACAACCAATACTCGCATGAGAGATTTCTACGATATTTACATTTTAGAGCAGCTGCATGGAACCACACTGAACCCAAATATTTTACATGATGCACTTCTGGCAACTGCCCATAAACGGGGATCTGAGAAGTATCTTAACCAGGCTGAAGAAGTTTTTAACGAAGTGGAAAAGGATTCGGTTATGCAAAAACTTTGGGAGGCATACCGTAAAAAGTTTTCTTATGCTTCTGATTTGGAATGGGATGTGATTATGAAGGCAATTCGCAGGTTATATGCTCTTTGTGAGAAAGGCATCAGCCTATGAAAAAGCATGGACACTATTGTAAAGTTTGTGGCGAATACAAAGCCAACGAAAAATTTTCAGGCAAGGGTCATGCAGCCCACATTTGTAAATCCTGTGCTTCGCTGCCAGCAGAAAAGCAGGCTGAACTGATGATACTGAATCGTCTTTTGAATCTTCCATGGAGGCTATCGAAAGAGCAGTTGTCCTGGCTAAAAAATCGACTAAAGGATAGGCGGCCTGATGTCCGTGTATTGGCGCAAGAGCAATATGAAATGAGATTTCCACCAAGACATTTAGAAGATGATGAGTTCAAATTTTTCGATGAGGAAAGTTTTATAGAATAGTGAAAGCGGTCTGCTTCAGCAGGCCGTTTTCTTTTCGGAAAGGAGGTCTAACCTATGGCAACCACAAAAATCATGCCACTTCATGTCGGCAAAGGCCGCACAGAAAGTCGGGCGATCCGTGACATCATCGACTATGTGGCCAATCCACAAAAAACAGACAGTGGCAGACTCATCACCGGCTATGTGTGTGACAGCCGGACTGCGGATGCAGAGTTTCTTCTGGCAAAGTGGCAGTACATTGCCGCTACCGGACGAGTGCGCGGCGCAGATGATGTAATCGCCTATCATGTGCGCCAGTCCTTCCGCCCCAGCGAGATTACCCCGGAAGAAGCGAACCGGCTGGGCGTAGAATTTGCAAAGCGTTTTACCAAGGGCGATCATGCCTTTGTGGTCTGTACTCACATAGACAAGTCACACATTCACAATCACATTATCTGGTCATCGGTCAGCTTAGAATATGACCGGAAATTCCGAAACTTTTGGGGCAGCACCAAAGCGGTTCGCCGGTTAAGTGACACCATCTGCATTGAAAACAGACTGTCTATTGTAGAGAATCCGAAACCTCATGGAAAGAGCTATAACAAATGGCTGGGCGATCAGGCAAAGCCCTCTCATCGAGAGCTGCTTCGTGTGGCGATTGACAACGCATTATCACAAAGTCCTGCTAATTTTGAGGAGCTGCTGAAGCTGCTGCAAGAATCCGGCTGTGAGGTATCAAAGCGCGGGAAATCGTATCGCCTGAAGTTCCCCGGTTGGGAAAAGCAACCCGCATAGACAGCCTGGGCGAAGGATATGGATTGGAAGATTTGCAGGCGGTTCTTTCCGGTAAGAAAGAGCATACTCCACGAAAGAAAGTGGTCGCACAGGCAGAGCCGCCGAAGGTCAATCTGCTGGTGGACATTCAGGCAAAATTACAGGCAGGAAAAGGTGCTGGCTATGCGCGTTGGGCCAAGGTTTTCAATCTAAAGCAAATGGCTCAGACAATGAATTACCTGTCTGAGAATAACCTGCTGGAGTGCATCTGTCAAGGAGAAGTAGACACTGAAAACCACCATGTTTTTAGAAGCCCAGTTCGGTTTTGTACTGAACTGGGCTTTTATAGCCCAGAGCAGCCGCAGGCCGCTCAAAATTATAGTAATGAAC
>NZ_VUMD01000038.1 GCF_009696375.1 Clostridium porci | reverse complement strand
CCCCATGAAGCGTTTTGTCAAGTGCTTTTTTGAGTTATTGACGCAAATTCTTGTGAAAGTGCGAAAGTGCAAAGTGCAAAGGGTCTGCGTTTTGCACTTTCAGCTTGCGGGTTCGGGCGGCTGCTTCTTCTTGATGAAGTTATACCATTGACCGCCGACACGCCTTGCGCCCAAAATGCTGCCCATGTTGCGCTTGGCGTTCTGTACCGTCCTCTCGGATATTCCGGCTTCGGCTGCGGCCTTTACAATGTCCTCGCTGGCAAGCTCTTTCCCGTCTGCAAGCAGGTCAAGTATCAGCTTCTCGGCTTGTTCGGTCTTGGTGGCGGTGTTCCCGCCCGCGCCGGATAGCAGCTCGTCGGCGGTTATGTCGTATTCGCCTATCCATGAAAAGCCTGTTTCCGGGTCAAGGCAAAAGGCAACGGGCTTGCCCTCCGGCGCCAGGGAAGATTTGTCATGGACGATAACACGCACATTCGGCTCCCGCTTCACGCGCCCGATCAGCAGGACGCTCCTTGCTGCGGCGCGGAAGTCGATAGAACCTAAGCCCCGGTATGCGCTCTGCCCTCCGGCAGCTTTGTTCAAGTGTCCGATAAGGATAACGGCGCACCCGGTACGCTCGGCAACATCGGCAAGACGGCGGAACATGGGGCGCACTTCGTTTGCCCGGTTCATGTCGGTCTTTTCGCCCATGTACGCCTGTATTGGGTCAAGGATAATCAACCGCGCCCCGTTCTGCGTGATTGCCTTTTCTATGCGCTCGTCGGAGAGGGTAAGCTCCCGCTTGGCTTCATCAATCACAAGCACGCGGTCAAGGTCGGCTTCGGCTTCTATCAAGCGGGGCTTGACGGTATCGCCCAGCCCGTCCTCGGCGGTCTGGTAAATCACTTGGAATGGCGGCAGGGGCTTCATTCCCGGCAGCGTTCCCCCGGTGGTGCAGGCAGCGGCAAGGCGTAGGGCAAAGGTGGTCTTGCCCTCGCCGGGGTTGCCTTGCACAATGGTTACTTTCCCGAAAGGGATATACGGCTCCCATAGCCATTCAACGGTCTGCGTGTCAACCTCGCTCATGCGGATAATCTCGACGGTTTCTTCCTGCGGCGGCTCTTTCAGGCCGTAAACTGCTTCCTGGATATACTTCCCGTCTGTGATTTCTGCCCGGTGCTGCAATACCTCGTTCCAGTCCTTAAACAGCGGCACAAGGCGGTGGACGGTCAAGCCCTCCGGCACAAGCTCCGCAAGGCGGCTACAAGCGTCGTTTCCGGCTTGGTCGCTGTCAAGGCAGAGGTAAACGGTCTTGATGTTCGGACGGTCAGAAAGGAAACGCAATAGGGCTTTTTCTCCCACGCCGCCCAATGACAAATAGCTCTGCTTCTGCCATTCCTTTTTGAACAGGCAGAGGAAAGAGAGCAGGTCAACGGGGGCTTCAAAGGCAAAAAGCCTGTCGCCCTCGCCCCGGTAACAGAAATTAAAGGCTTTGTCGCTGCCTTTCACATCGAGCCGGAAGTTTCCCGCCGTTCCCTTGCTGTGGGCGTAGCGCGGTATTCCGTCCTCGTCCCGCCCCACAAATACGGCGTTGTGGTGGGCTGCGTCCTCGTAAATATCGCCGCGGGCAAAGAAAAAGCCCGTCACATCTTCATCAATGCGGCGGGCTGCTGTGAGGTAGTTCCTCGCTGTTCGGTTGTCGCTGTTTGGGGGTGGTAGCCGGAAGTCGGAAAGGGACGCGGGGCAAGGTCTGTCCGGCGGCGGTGCGGCTCCCTTTTCTCCTGTGAGAAGTTCCACGGCTTCGGTGAAGCTCTTGCCGAAAAACTCTATAACAAAATCAACGGGGCCGCCGCCCTTGCTCTGGCTGTGCCTGTACCATTTGTTTCCCCGGACGGTCAAGCTGTCGTGCCGTTTCCAGCGGTATTCATTCCCGGCGCGGGTAAGCTGCTCGCCCTGTGATTGCAGGAAAGAAACAAGGTCGGCTTGATTCGCCCGGTCTATCTGTTCTTGGGTGTAGTACAAAAATCTCAACTCCATTCATCGTTCTAAGTCGTGCCGCTTGGCGCGGGTCTGCTCCGGCTGGTCGGCTTTCAGTGCAATATCAACGCACTTGCGGATATTGTGCAGCTCGGCAACCTCGGCGCGGGTTTCTTTCAGCTTGGTATATTCCGCTGTTCTCTGCCCGCTGAGAGTGGCGTACTCTTTTTCCCATTCAGAGATAGGCAAGGTCTTTGTCCCTTTCGGCAGATTTGCATGGAGATAGCGGCTCGCTGCGTTCCATAGCGTAAGCTCGGCGCGGTGGGCTTCCTCGTACTTGTCACGCTTGCTCGTCCAGCCATTTTTCAGCTTTTTCAGCTCGTCGTGAATGGGCTTGTACTCGGTGTAGTTCTTCCCGTATTCAATCAATTTCTGCAATTCTTTCATGCGCTTCTCGGCGGTTTTCATGCCCTCCCGGATAGCGTCGGCTTGGTCGCTGACAGAGGAAAGGGCAGCGTCCAGCTCCGCAAGGGTAGAAATACCATGCTCGGAAAGATAGTTGACCGCCTTTGCAACGGTTTTCAGTTCATCGGCGGCGTGCTGCCTTTGCCAACTCTGCGAATACTTCCGGCTCTTTTCTCTCTGAACGCTTAAATACTTCATCAGCAGATTTGCAAGGCCGGGGGATTGCGGGGGCTGCTCCGGGGCGGTTTCCCGCGCCTTGAACAGTTCGCCAATCCATTCTTTGAGCTTTCCAATCTGCGCCCTGATTTCCCGGATAAGGCGGTTTGCCTTTCGGATATTCCGGTTCAGCTCGCCTTTCTCGGTGGCTATGCCTTTCTTCTCCATTTGACAGGCCGCTACGCCCATGTGGACGGTGGGCAGCTCGTCAATGCCGCGCTCGGCGTTGCTGCGGTAGTCGATACGCTCCGGGTGTCCGGCGCGTTCAAGGTAGGCGTTTGAAATATCCGCCCATGCCTTGCGCCATAAAAGCGCGTTGCCCTTGTCGTTCCAGCCTGTGAGGTCAACTTTGTGTGTCTTGTATCTGCCGCTTGGTAAGCGTATGCGCTCGCCGTTCTCGTCAAGGTCATATTCCTTTTTGGACTTCGCCGCCCATGCGCCGCGCTCGTCAAGGGGGCGCATGGTAAGCATGATATGACAATGGGGGTTGCCGCTGTCGGTGTCGTGAATGGCAAAATCAACGCACATTCCTCTTGAAACAAATTGAGAGGAACAGTATTCACGGACAAGCCGGATCTGTTCCTCTCTGGATAATTCTATGGGGAGTGCTGCGTCAATCTCTCTGGCAAGCTGGGCGTTCCCGGCTTTCTCGTAAAGCTCCACGCTGTTCCACAAGGTTGAACGGTCAGAGAAAGAGGGCGGGGCATGGGGCGGCAGTAGGATTTCCGTATGGACAACGCCGCGCTTGCGGGTGTAGTCATGGGTCATTCCGTCCCACTCGTTTGTGATTTTCTCGCCGCTTCGATAGGCGGCTGCGGCAACGGCTGACTTGCCTTTTCCTCGGCTCACAATGCCGATGTTACAATGGTAAATGGCTATGGGTATCACCTCCCGGATAGGATAACCAAACCCGCAAAAATGGTACAGACGCCAACGGCGGGTGTACTGTTTTTGTGGGTGTGCAGGGATAGCCGCGTAAGCGGCGCAAGGGGTGCAGCCCCTTGTTGCGGCAAAGCCGCCATATCGGAGCGCGGGGAAAGTTCCCTGTGCGGAGATACGCCCTCGGCAGAGCGCACACGCCCGCAAGGGTGTATAAGTGCGCCCTTTGTTCCAAAGGGATTATTCGCTTTTCCCGCCCTCGGTGCGTTTTTTCAGATAAGCCCGCGCTTCCTCGCTCGTCAGGGCAAGCCGGAGAAAGGCGGCGGCTTCCTCATCGGTCATGGTCTTGGCTTCCGGCACAATGCTCTCAAAGACTGCGCCTCGGACGACCAGCCGGTGGCTGCGCGTCCGGCGTTCCTCTTGGGATAACTTTTGCCGCAACACCTTTTCCCGATTTTCAAGCTGCCGGATTTTCTTCTTCCCGTCCTCAATCTCGGCTTGCAATTCCTCGCGTTTTTTTTCTCTCGGTTTCGTCATGGGTGGTCACTCCTTTCTACCTGTCGGCATAGAAAAAGGACAGTCGATTTCCTCGGCTGTCCTTTTGATTAGGGTGTTTGGTTTACTCCGTTCTGCTCAATAAATGGGAATATTAAATATCAATACGCCCTTTAATACATTCCTATTAAAACATCAGCTTCGATTGTCAAATGTGTGAGAGTACGCCAATCAACGCAATCTTTTTCAACGCAAAAGAGAAGCGGCGTCATTTCAATAAACGACATTCTTTGTTCTGATGACAACTGTACGGTGGCTGAAACCGTTTCTCTTGAAATGGTTTTAAGATATTTCTCAAAATGTTCAACGACAGACTCATTTGAATAATCTGGATTTTTCAAGTGTGCTTGCACTTTAGTCCTGATTTCCCTCAAATGATTTTTCGTAGGAATTACTTTCACAACATATCCGTTAGGAGATAGCAATCGCTGAAATTCTTTGTAGTGTGCAGGCGAAAATATGTCTAAAATACAATCCATACTTCCGTCTTTCAAAGGGATTTTTGATAAGTCAGTAACAAACCACTTCACTGCTTTGCGCTTGTCTTTTTTTGATGCAATCTGTATTGCCTCCCTTGACAAGTCAAAGGCAAAGATGTTTCGTTCTGTTCTTTGCTGTATCTGCCTTGCATAGAAACCCTCGCCGCAACCAACATCTAAAATGTTTCTTATAGATGGCGTATCAGAAATAAACTGTATGATTTTCTCCAACACAACATCATACATGCCATACTCCAAAATTTGGTGCCGGTTGTCAAAAGACCGCTTGCTGTAGTTGGTTTTGGGCGATGATTTTAACAACAAATTTACATACCCATATCTTGAAATATCAAAGCAATGTCCATGTCTACAAATTAGGCTATTGCCTTGTATATCCATTGATTTTGTGCAAATTGGGCATTGAAAATAAACCTTGCTGTCTGCAAAGCGTGATAAATTATTATTCATTTGTTTTTCCTCCGTAATTACATCTCTGCTTCAATAAGCGAGTTATGCAATACGGATAACCGCAACATAACTCGCGGTTTTATCTTAATCTCATAAATGTAACCATTGTGTTGTCCTCCAATCAATTCCGCAGTATTACTCTGCTTTTAGAAAAAGTATAGCACAAAACTATGAACATTTCAACTCTATTTCAGCCTGTCGGCGACGTTGCTCTCTCTGGCATACCGCCGCGCCGCTTCCCGCCGTTCCTCGCTGTATGGGGCGGTCAGACGGAAAGAGAAGCGGCCTTTCTCAATGTCAAACTCCATGCAGCCCGTTTCCGGGTCTGCGTCAGTCTGCTGGCAGATCGCCGGATAACGGCGGCTGTATGCAAGCAGACGCTTTTTCAAGGCGGTGTTGTGGGTGCGGATATGGATAAGGGGGTCTTTCTCGTCAAACCAAATATCGGTGGTCTTTTCCTGCTTGGTAAGCCCTGTTCTCATGCAAACTCCTTTCTGTGCCCCTGTTACGCAATAGGGGCATTTTTCGGGTGTTTTCTCCGGCTCTTGACTTGGAGAAAACGGCGTTTTTGACGATAAAAACCGCCCGGACGTGGAATGTATCGTCGGGGCGGCTGTTATCGCAAGATTTCCGATTTTTCCGGCTCTTGACCGTCAGACGCAGATAAACACGAACTGTCGGCAAGTATCGTCTTGAGCAGCTTGTCGCGGAATGTTTCTGTGCTGCTGTGATTGAAAAATAACTCCGCAACAATAGTCTGCCCGTTTCTCTGCGTCGTGATGATACTGTCGGGGGTCTGTTCTGCCATAGGCAGCTCCTTTCTCCGGGCACAAAAGAGGGACTTCCCGTAGCCGGAAAATCCCTCTTGGTTGTCGGTTATTCTGTTTTACTGTGCGGGCTGTGCGGCGGCGGTCTGCGCCTTTCTCCTTGCCCGGTATTCCCGCGCCTTGATACGCTCATACTCCCGCTGCTTTTCAAGGTTTCGCGCCCGGTACTCCCTTGAATACTTCCGGTGGTAGGCGCGGCTCTTTTCCTTTTTGGCTTCTTCGATTTCTTCCCGCATTTGCCGGATTTCCTGCTCTGTCGGCTCTGCAAGCTGCGTTACTTCGTTCTCAAATCTGCCGATATAGTTGAAATATATGCTGATGTGCTGGATTGCGTATCTCGCCCTTTTCTGGTCGCGCTCATGCACTTCAATCCTGCTGATAAACTCGTTGAGAATGGCGGGGGTGAGGTCAGTAAAGGCGGCATGGCGTTCCGTCAGCTTCAAAAACTTCTGCGCCCGTCCTCCCGCGTTCTCATAAGCGGATAGCTGCTCTTGGAGTATGGAAAGCTCCGTTTTCAATGCGTAGTATTCTTCTGAATACTTCTGCGACATTTGCTCGTAGCGGTCTTGCGGGATAGTGCCGAGGGCGTTGTCCTCATAGAGCTTGTTCAGCACCTTGTCGATCTGTTCAAGGCGCGTCGTGATTTGTGGGATACGCTTCTGCTGCTTTTTGGTCTGGTCGGTCTGCTGCATGGCAAGGTTCTTTTTCACTAAGGCTTCAAACTCCGCCCGGTTGCTGATAGAATAGTCCTCGATTTTCTTCAGCACTTCCGCGACGGTCTGCATGAGCAAGTCCGCGTCAATGATGTGCGGGGAATGGCATTTGGGGTTTTTGGCTTTTCCCTTGTGGTACTCGCTGCAATAGGCAACGTGCCGCTTGCCGCCGTTTCTGTAATCTATGCGGATGTGCATTTTTGCGCCGCAATCCTTACAGAAAAGCAAGCCCGACAAAGGGTGGATTTCCCCGTCCCCGTTGGGGCGTCTGACGGGCGCGTTTTCCAAAATCCGCTGTGCGGTTTCAAAGTCGGCGCGGTCAATAATCGGCTCATGCACATTTTCGGTTATCTGCCATTGGCTCCGGTCTACATAGTGGTTCCGCTTGTCCCGGAAATGCTTTGTAGTCTTGAAGTTGACTACATCGCCGCAATACTCCTGCCGTGTAAGGATATGGGTCAAAGTGGCTTTGTTCCACTTGTAACGGTTATCCTCATTGAGCGCCCTGTTTTTGCACGTTCCCCGCCCGCGCTCTTTCATGTAGAATGTGGGCGTTGGGATTTGCGCCTGCGTCAGATATACGGCGATTTGGTTGCGGTTTTTCCCGTCCAGAAACAGGCGAAAAATCAAACGGACAACTCCGGCGGCTTCCTCGTCGATTATCCAAAAATCCTTGTTGTCCGGGGATTTGACATAGCCATAGAGAGCTTCGGTGGCAATCGGCTTTCCACTCATGCCCTTCGTCTTAATGCCGGTCTTTACTTTCTTGCTGATGTCCTTTGCGTACCACTCCGACATGATGTTGATAAAGGGCGCAAACTCCAATGTGTCGGGCTTCTCGCTGTCTATCCCGTTGTTGACCGCGATAAAGCGCACATTGTTCCGTCTGAATATCTCCATAGCGTTGCCGACTTGGAGATAGTCGCGCCCCCAGCGGGTCATGTCTTTCATAATACACACGCCGATTTTACCGTTTTCTACGTCCTCTATCATGCGGGAGTAGGCGGAGCGGTCGAAAAATCTGCCGCTTTCATCGTCGTCAATGTAGTGCCGGATATTCGTCAATTTTAGCTGTCTGGCGTAGCTTTCCAAAAACTTCTTCTGGTTCTGTATGGAGTTGCTTTCGCCGCCGTCCCTGTCCTCGTCGCCTACGGAAAGGCGGGAGTAAAGGGCTGTGATTTTGTTGTAATCATTCATGTGCATATCCTCCTGTGCGTCCATGTAGAGTTCTTTACACTTAAGATTATGCACTCCATCGGGC
>NZ_VUMD01000037.1 GCF_009696375.1 Clostridium porci | reverse complement strand
ACGGTACAAAGAGGGTCGGCTGACAGTTTGCTCTTCGAGCGTAACATCTCATGCATAGGCCCGTCAGACCGGTCACCCCCATTATACCTTAGGCGTTAGTAACGGCACAGGGTGTATCCCCTGTAACCATGATTTAGTATATCGCAAGCATAGGGAGTGTAGCCACACTCCCGGCAAAATCCCTGACCCGGCGCACCTGCCGGGCCGGGGATTTTCTCTTTGGGGAAGCCCCAAACCCCTTGTATCAGATTACCACCACAGAAAGGATGTGAACCCCAAATGTCTTACAGCTCTTACGACCATGACAATTTAGAACCGGCCAGCACCATGCGGATCGAGCGCCGGATTTACTTTGAAAGCGGCAAGGCTGATCTTTCCGAAATGGTAAAGCTGCCCCTTGCGGAGCTTCTTTCCCTGCGGGCGGAAAGCGCCGCAGCAGAACAGGAAGTGTTTGACCGCCTGAAAGAACAGGCCGCCGCATGGGAGGAACAGGCCGGAAAAACTCTGTTTTTGGACAAAGCCCTTGAATATGCCCGGACGCTTCCCGTCACCCACACCGCAAACCAGTGGGAGGCCCCGGACGAATACCGCCATATCCGCAGCAACATGGTTTACCAGATGAGTTACTCCATTTCCGAGAACACCCGGTATGATAGCGCCGCCCAAACATCCGTCCCCTACTCGTGGACGCTCCGCTGGGGCCTTTATACCAACGCGCCCCACGGAAATCCGATGGAAAAGATCGCCGGACAGGATCGGAAAGTCTTTGCCAGCCGGGAAGAACTGGACAGATACTTAAATGGCCGGATCAAAGCCCACGACCATTACTTTACCGAAATTTCCCCGGCCATCCCAAAGAAATACGCCGACTGCTTTAAGGTCAACGGCTGTCTGCTCCCCGGTTACACCATCGAGGGAGAGGAACCGGCAAAAGCCGCCGAACTTCCCGCACAGGAGAACGCCGCACAGCCGCCGCAGACCGCAGCCACCCCGGAAAGGAGGGAACCCGTGAACGAAGTATTTTCCATTTTTCTTGATAACCGCGCCGAGGCGCAGAACGGCGGGCCGCATGGGTACTGGCTTTCCCTGCCGACTACCGCCGAACAGGTGCAGGAAGCCCTAAAGGAAATCCATATCACTGCCGACAACCAGCAGGACTTGTTCATTGGCGGCTTTTCCGCCCCGGAGGGAAAACCGCTGGAACTGCCGGAGGATTTGATAAAAGCTGCCAGCGTGGACGAACTGAACTTCCTTGCCGCCCAGCTTCAAAAGCTGGACGCCGTGGAGCTTGCGGAACTGAACGCCGCCATGCAGTCCCCGGAGAAAATACAGACCATCGGGCAGCTTTTGGACTACGCCGAAAACACCGATTGTTTTGTCTTAATCAACGCCAAGGACAACCGCAGTCTGGGGGAATATTACCTGAATGATTCCGGGCTGTTTGTTGTCCCCGACCCGTGGAAACCGGCCATTGACACCGAACGGCCGGGGAGCTTTATCGCCAGCGAGGAACAGGGAACCTTTACCGATTACGGCTATATCCTGCGAACCAGCGACGAATGGCAGCGCGTCCATGAGGGGCGGCCAGTGCCTGAACAATACCGGGTGATGACCTATCCCGCGCCGGAAATTCTGCGGGAGGAAAGCAAGGTGCAGCCGGAGGCGGCAGCCCCCGCAAAGACCCCGCAGTCCGTCACCCCCATTCTCTTAAACGGCCAGAACAGCGCCGAGCGCATGAAAGAGATCACCGACCGTCTGGAAACCGGCATACAGGAGCTTTTCGAGAGTGAGCGCTACAAAGCGTATCTCACCACCATGTCCAAGTTCCACAGTTACAGCTTCAACAACACCCTCCTGATCGCCATGCAGGGCGGACAGCTTGTGGCGGGCTACAACAAGTGGCGGGACGATTTTCACCGCAATGTAAAGAAAGGCGAAAAGGCCATCAAGATACTGGCCCCGGCCCCGTTCAAGGCGAAAAAGGAAGTGCAAAAGCTGGACGCACAGGGCAGGCCGGTGATGGGAAAGGACGGGAAGCCTGTTACCGAAGTACAGGAAATACAGGTTCCGGCCTTTAAGATCGTTTCCGTTTTTGATGTGAGCCAGACCGAGGGGGAACCGCTGCCCTCGATCGGCGTGGAAGAACTGACCGGCAGCGTGGAACGCTACGGGGAATTTTTCAAGGCGCTGGAACAAACCTCCCCGGTTCCCATTGGTTTTGAGGACATTCCGGGCGGTTCCCACGGCTACTACCACCTGACGGAAAAGCGAATCGCCATTCAGGAGGGCATGAGCGAATTACAGACCCTAAAGACGGCCATCCACGAGATCGCCCACTCCAAGCTCCACGCCATCGACCCGGAAGCCCCGGCCATAGAGCAGGCCGACCGTCCCGACAGCCGCACCCGCGAGGTGCAGGCCGAAAGCGTGGCCTATGCCGTCTGCCAGCACTACGGGCTGGACACCTCCGATTATTCCTTTGGCTATGTGGCCGGTTGGAGTTCCGGCAAGGACTTGAAAGAGCTGAAAGCCTCCCTTGAAACCATCCGGGCCACCGCCCATGAACTGATTACCACCATTGACGGCCACCTTGCCCAGCTTCAGAAAGAACGGCAGGCCCAGCAGAAGCAGCCGCAGGCTGCGCCGCTGGAACAGGCCGCCGAGCAGCCAGACCCGGACAGCGTATTTTCCAAGCTGCCCCCGGAGCAACAGCAGGAAATGACCGCCAGCGTAAAAGCCATGCTGCAAACCCTCATTGACGCAGATTTGAAATCCACCGGCGAAGTGTCGCAGGGAACCAAGGAGGCGGCGCAGGCGCAGGGCTTTACTATTGCCGGGGATGGAACGCTGGAACAGGCAGAAGCCATTCCCCAGCCGCAGGCATGGAATGGGATTGACGGCCTTTTGAATGGAAAGCTGTTCATGCCGGAGGCGTCCCCGGCTGACCGGGCCGCCGCCCTGATCGAGCTGGCAGAGAAAAACGCCCCGCGTCTGGGCAGCGAGGAACGGCAGTTGATTATGTCTTATGCCGAGGCTGTGAGTGATACCGACAAGGTGATCGGGCTTATTAACCGCCTGTGCAAACAGGGCTATGAGTTGCAAAAGGGCCAGATGGATTCCTTTGTGAAAAGCGAGATCGAAAGTGAGATTGCCGTTGCCAACGCCCAGCGGCAGATCGCGCAGAATCCGGCAGCGGAGCCGGTTGTCACAATCCTTTGGAGCGAAAGCCCCCATCTAAAAGACGGCCAGCAAATGCCGCTGCATGAAGCCGAGGCCGTTTTCAAAGAGCTGGACAGCACCAGACGCCATGAACGGGAGCAGCCGGGCTATACAGGCCATTGGTACGACAAGACCAAGTTCCGCATAGACTTTACCATGCAGGGCCAGCCGGACAGCTACGAGGGACGGCAGGACTTTGGCGACGGGGACGGTTCCCTGATCCAGCATATCCGGGCCTACCACGAATACTACGCACAGGATGAAAGCTGGAAAAACCATGTGCTGCACCATGAGGGGCCGGAGGCATGGGAGGCGGACAAGGCCCAGCGGGATATGCTGCTGAATGAGTTTGTCCCGTATATGGAGCTGCATTGCAATCTGTCCGCTATGGAGCAGGAGGCCCGGCGTCCCCTGCGATCCGGGGAAACCCTGACGCCGGAACAGACCGCTTATTTCAACGCGGTTTTGGACTATGTAAAGGAGTGCCGCCCGCTTCTCAATCAGGGACAGTACCACTTGCCGGAACCGCCGCAGCTTGCCGACTTCGACCAGAGCTTGCAGGACTACAAAAAACAGATCGAGGCAGAGTTGGAACAGGAGGCCGCCGCTGCCGGGCTGACGGTGGAGGAATATGTTGCCTCTGATTATGAAGCACCAGCGCAGCCCAACTTTTCCATCTACCAAGTGCCGCCCGGCCCGGAGGGGCGCGACTTCCGCTACCGTTCCTATGAGGAATTGCAGACAGACGGACTTTCGGTGGACAGGAAGAATTACCAGCTTGTCTACACCGCGCCGCTGGACAAAGACACCACACTGGATGAGATTTACCGCCGCTTCAACATGGAACATCCCGCCGATTACAGGGGACATTCCCTCTCTATGGGGGATATTGTAGTGTTCCGGCAGGATGGAAAACAGACCGCCTATTATGTGGACGAGGGAGCCGACTACCGGCAGGTGCCGGAGTTTTTCGCTCAGCCGGAAAAGCAGCTTACGCCGGACGAGTGCATGACCGGAGAACAAATCCAGACGCCAAGGGGCCGTTTCTATCTGACCGACAGGAGCCGGGAGCAGATGGAGGCCGCCGGGTATGGATTCCACCACCAGTCGGAGGACGGCAGGTATCTGATTATGGCAAACGGCACAAGGGCCTTTGCCATCCCCGCCCAGCCAGAAAGCCATATCAAGACGGCGGAAATGTCCACCGAGCAGAACTACAACATGATCGACGGCATGATGAACAATGCCCCGTCTATGGAGGAACTGGAAGCAAGGGCAAAAGCCGGGGAACAGATTTCCCTTTTGGATGTGGCCGAGGCAGCCAAGGCGGAGGCCAAAAAGCCCAAGCAGACCCGAAAGACGACGCAGAAACAAAAGAAACCGTCCATCCGGGCGCAGCTTGCCGCCGCCAAGGAGGAACAGAAAAAGAGGCCCCCGGCGCGGGAAAAATCAAAAGAAATGGAGGTATGAGGAATGTATTTCACCGTGGAAGAAGAAAACCTGATCTGTCTGTACCACAATGCCGACCGCCGCAGGACGGCGGCGAATCTCCGGGCAGCACTGCCGGACATGGACAAGGAAATGGCGGCGCTGGCCTGCCAGACCGCCGATAAGCTGGACACCATGAGCGACGCCGACTTTGCGGTGCAGCGGTTCCACTTCACAGACGAATAAGCAAAATGCCGGGCGCGGAGGTGTCAAAGCCTCTGCGTCCGGCATTTCTTTTTCACAAAATTTTTGCCATATAAAATTCATCAACAAAGGAGCCGTTGACGAACATGGATTTCTCCCTTGTTCCCTCAATCTTAAAACCACTTTTTTCATACAAGTGTCTTGCTGTTTCATTGCAACATTCAACAGTAAGTTCCAGTCTCTTAATTCCATTTTCCTTTGCCCAACAATTCAGCATTTCAAAAAAAGATGTACCGATTCCTTTACCTCTATAATCTTTCAAAATGCCTACTACAATATATGCTGTATGAAGAATCCGATTAAACTTTCCCCGTTCTGCCCGAATATAGCCAACCATTTTTTGATTTTCCATTGCCACTTGTAAAAAATCACTTCCACAAATCACATTATTTTCAATATCATTTTTTAATTCTTGAACATTTGTGGTCTGGGTTCTCTCATTTGGTTCATACATCATATAATCTGTTTCAGCGTCCAAAGTGTTTAATAACTTCCAAAAATCTTCTATTTGGTTTAATTCCAGAGTTCTATAATAAAGCATAAGTACACCTCAATTCAAATTTACTCAATTATAGCATTGCACAAAATCAGTGTCCATGCCAAAATCATTCAGCCGGGACAAAGACCTAAAAAGCTGTCTTTGTCCCGGCGCTTCTTTTTTGTCCATTTTCCCGCATTTAGAACCCTGTTTTCGGGAGAACAGGATAACTTTATCCACCTGCCTGCCGACCATGCAGAAAAACCCTTGATTTCCGTGGACTTTTACCGCCCTAAATGCGTAGACAGGAGGTATCTTTTCCGCTGGCGTTCCGCCTCTTTCTTCCGGCGCACCTGCACCGCACAATCCGGGCAGTATTTGGCCCGGTTGGAGTTGGGCGTAAACGCCGCCCCGCAAACGGCGCAGCGTTTGATCTCGTCCCGGCCTTTGGTGATCTCGGCGCACAGGGCCGCGTCCAGCGGCAGGACGGCCACCTTGAACCACCGACACAGCAGCGAATAGGAAATACTCTGCACACAGACACATTCCTCCCCATCGTCCAGCAGGAGGCAGTTTCCGTTACAGTAGTTGCAGCACTCATGGGTGAGCCTGCGGGCCTTGCGGTATTGGGGGTAACTCATTCTCGGTATGTTCATCGTTCCTGCGTATGCTCCTTTCCCGGCGCTGTCCGTAAAATGCTGTCTACATTCTGTTTGACAATGCCGTATTCTTTCAATTTCTGTTTCGCTTCGCTGTACTGTGCGGACAGCCGTTCCCGTTCTGCGTCCAGTTTTTGATACTCGGTTTTGAGGGCGTACAGGTTGGGGAGCTTTGTGACCCCGGCCTCTTTGAGCGCCTTTGCCGCCGCCTCATACAAAATCAGTTGGCTTTCATGCTGCCGCCGGAACGCGGCCTTGTCTTTGGCGTTTTTCAGTTCCAGCGCCACAGGCCGGAGCTGCTTGTAGGCGGAGAGGTTTTTTATCAGCAGCGCCATATCCCCAAGGCGGCGTTCTGCGTCTTTCAGGGCGGAGCCTGCCGCGTCGTTTGCCGCGCTGATCTCGGCCAGCCTGCTTTCCAAGCCCTCGTAGCTGTCGATCTGGTGTTCTGTGATGAAGTTTAAGGAATTGGCGGCCTGCTTCAAGTTGTGCAGCTTCGCCCATCGCGCATAGCCCGCCGACTGCTGGGCCTTGATACTGTCCTCCAAGGCGATCCGCAGGGAGATTTCCCCGGCGCTTCTTCTGCGTGGCCCCCGGTCAATGGCAATGCCCTTGATTCGCTGGGTGATCCGTTCCTCGGTGTAATCCTCCCCCAAGGTCTTGCAGCGGGTGAAGCGTTCCTGTCCGGGAGCGCGGAATGAAATAAACTTGCCCTGTTTGACTTCATAGCCCTGCGCCTCCATGAGCCGCAAAAAGCCGTCAAAGTCTTTGGCCTGCGGAATGGCCGCGTCGATGGCAAGTTTCAGTTTTGCTTTCCAGCTCTTGCCCTTTTTCTGTGCGTCCCACTCGGCGTAGGTCTTGCCCTTGTCCTTGCCGGGCTTTACCACAGACAGGCCGTGTTCCTTGCACAGCCGGTCGCTGGTGCGCCGGATAAAGGCGTAGCTCTGGCGGTTGGAAATGTACTTGCGCTGGTTCGCCATATCCACGGCGCAGAAAATGATGTGGTTATGCAGGTGGCCCTTGTCAATGTGGGTGGTAATCACATAGGGGTACTTGCCTTGCAGCACTTCATCGGCAAGCTGCCGCCCGATCTCATGGGCCTGCTCCGCCGTGGTTTCCCCCGGTTCAAAGGCTTGTATCAGGTGGTGGGCCAGATTGTTGCCCTTTTGGTACGCCTGATCTAACAGCATTTGAAATTCAATATCCGCCGTTTCATAGGAACAGCCATAGGAAGAAACGAACAGCTTTTCATCGGTCTTGTCCGGGTTCTCGATGTAGTCCAGCGCCTTTTTCAGCGTTGACTTGATAGGATGGATCTTTGTAACTGCCATATCTGTGCCAGCGCCCCCTTGATGTCCTCCAAGTCCTGCGCGTACACAGTCCCGGTACTGTTGATACGCCTTGCAATCTGGTTGATGTTGACGCCGATCTTTTGCAGTTCTGCGGTCTGCGCCCGGACGGGGCCGGTGTCGATATGGACGATATAGCCGTCGATCAGCATTTTCCGGGCGTAGGCAGAAAAGTTCTTTGTGCCAAGCTGGGCCATCTTCTGCTGGATCAGCGCCCGTTCCTCCGGCGTCACCGGAACGCGCAGCACAAACTTCCGTTTTCGGTTTGCCACTTTCTCACCTCCATTCATTCAGGGGTTTGGGGACTTCCCCAAAATACAAACGGGAAGCCGTTTGCCGGGAATGTGGCTACACTCCCTATGCTTGCGATATACTAAATCATAGTTACAGGGGATACACCCTGTGCCGTTACTAACGCCTAAGGTATAATGGGGGTGACCGGTCTGACGGGCCTATGCATGAGATGTTACGCTCGAAGAGCAAACTGTCAGCCGACCCTCTTTGTACCGT
>NZ_VUMD01000036.1 GCF_009696375.1 Clostridium porci | reverse complement strand
TTGGTTCTGTTCTGGATTTCTCTCAATCCAAGGCCCTAACCCAGCCTTTGTTTTCTTAGAATTTTCAGGGTTTTACATACTGTTTAATCTTCAATTTTCAAGGTGCTTTCAACATTGACGCCAAAGCATTTCAGCGGCAACTCCTCTATCCTATCACAACCATTCCGCTTTGTCAATCGTTTTTTTATTTTTTCTCTTGCGCATTGGTTCTTACCGCAGCGCAAGAGATATATTATCAGATGATTTGACAATTGTCAACAGCTTTTTTAAAATTTTCTATAAATTTTTGCAGATCGCCCTTAAAAGCATCTTAAACAGGAGTTACTTCTCAAATAACAGGTTATTTCTACTGTATATCTTTTTCCCATCTTTACAAATCAGCAAGCTTTCTTATACAGATTAAACACAAAGTTTGTATCAATCTGTACTTTTCCCGTCACTTTCAGGATGGTTCAGGTAATTCACACAAATATGTCTACAAAAGAATAACCTCTACACTGGCCCCGGCATCCAATTTCCCACTATCCCCCGGTATATCCACCAGGCAGTTGCACCCTGCCATGCTAGCCAGCATACCTGATGAATGACGTCCCTCTGGCAGCCAGACAATGCCATCCTCTATTCTGCCCCTGACATATCTCCTAACGGCGGAAGGCTTTTGAAATGCAGTATTCAGCTTTCCCCAAACTCGCTGAGGTTTCCATTCCTCTCTTCCTCTCATTCGCTCCAACACAGGTCTTACCAATACTTCAAAGGTAGCAGCTGCAGCAAAAGGATTTCCAGAAAGGCAAAATACCAGTTTACCTTCTATAACCATAACCATCATGGGAGAACCTGGCTTTGCGTTAATCCCATGAAATAAAACCTCAGCGTTCAAAAGCTTGGCCACATCTGGCATACAATCCCTGACTCCTACTGAAACCCCTCCGCTTGTAATAAGCGCATTACAATGGCCGATTGCAGATTTAACAGCTTCTGCTAAGCCTCTCGCGTCGTCCCTAAGGGATTTCAGTCGAAGAGCACTGCATCCTAACTCTGAAACCCTGGCCTCCAGGAGAGGGCCATTGCTGTCATAAATTTTACCCGGTATCAGTGGCTGCCCAGCAGATATCAGCTCATCCCCAGTAGCCATAATTCCAATTTTGGGTACAGCATAAACCTCTATGTTTTCCATTCCCTGACTTGCCATAATTCCCACATGCATATAGCGAAGTTGAACACCTTTTTCAAAGAGAAGCATTCCCTGTTTTACATCTTCTCCCTGAAAGCAATAATTTCCGTAAGCTCGAACCGACTCATATAATTCCACGTTTTCGTTCCCTTCATCAGTCAGTTCCTGCTTAATAATTCCATCGGCTCCCTCCGGTATAGGAGCCCCAGTCATAATTTTTACCGCTTCTCCTGATTCCACCTTCTTACTTGGATACATTCCAGCGCAAATATGTTCTATTACTTTCAGCTTAACCGGGGTTTTTATAGATGCTCCTTGAGTATCTTGGCTCCTCACAGCATACCCGTCTAAAGGAGAGCGAGGAAAAGGCGGCTGGTTTATAACAGCATATACATCTTGTGCGCATATCCGGCCTAATGCTTCTGATACACCGATTATCTCTGTTCCTGGCTTTATCTCTATTTGTCTTAACCGCTCCTGCGCTACTTTTACAGATACCGTTTCTTTCTTTTTCATAAGCAAATTATTCCCCATATTTATGCAATGTTAGTTATATTCTCACTAAGTATAATGAAACTTTAATTACCTGTCAACCATAGTAATTTTTAAATCGTAATATCATTTCTTTCCAAACTTCACTTCATTCATGAGCCAAGTTACAGTCAATTTCTCCAGTATCCTGCTTTGCTTGGCCAAAGGAAGCTTCATTTTTCTTTTTGCCGGCTAAAACGCTAAATGCAGCCTGGTAGAAGCTGGGCTCTAATATGGTTATTGGGAAATGGTTCAAATTTCTAACTCAAAAAGCTGAAACCCCTTGTAAATAAGGAAATTTCAGCCTATAAAAAAGCGCGAGACGGGATTCGAACTCTCCCAACGTCTGAAAAGCTACTAAAATCAAGGAGGAACGCACACTGTCTAAGGTGTGTCTACAGGCTGTCTACAACTTGGAGATCAGAGATGAAAGCTGTCAAGGGGTCTGCGGAGCAGATACATTTTACCCCTTTACTGCTTTTTGTAGTGGTTGTAATATTCCCCATTATTGAAAAGGGCTAGATTAGAAGCAGTGTCCTCTAATCTAGCCTTGATTATCTATTTATTGTCATTTACTTTGCTCTTAATTTAAAACTTTATAATATGTATCAATTCCCCAGTTGTAAGTATCTGTGCCAAAATAATCAAGACCTCCTATCCACTCTATCCCCTCAATAATTGGTCTTCCATCAATTATATCTAACTGAAATTTAACAGAATAATCTGCTCTTGTATAGTAATCCTCATCCCATTTACGGTAATAGTCCTTACCCTTAACAACAAAAACATTACCATCTATTGGAACTCCGCTAGAAAAATCAATTTCACAACCTGAATCGGCTACATCTGAATGTTCGTAAAAAGTTCCGTATATTTTATTGTCTGCTATTTTAATAATTTCAAGAACCCCTGTTCCATGAATTCCTACGTCGCTACTGTTTGCAAAATCTTTTACCCCATACGTCCCTACATATTGGGAATAATCTATTGAGATATTCGTAGTATTAATTTTCACACCATTCCCATCAACCTTGCTACCGTCAGGCGTAGTAGTGTTCACATATATTGCCCCATCAGAACCAAAGCAATAGGATTTTCCATCAATCTCTTTCCATGTATTGGAAACCATTGAACCATCAGATAATACGTAATACCACTTGCCAGCTAAATTCAACCACTTATTTTTAGCCAATGTACCGTTCTCATAATAATGCCAACTCCCATTTTCGGATACCCAGCCATCTTTTACAGTATTCGTTACGGAGGAAGAATTATCATGTACGATCTGGGAAGTAGTTTCAGTAATTACCTTTGCGCCTGTATTATCTACCTTAGAACCGTCAGGCGTAGTTGTACTTACATACATAGCGCCATATGGAACTTTACTATTAACAGAATACAACCATCTTTCCTGTTCATTATTGAAATGATAGTTTCCCATATCTCTTACAGGCTGAAAGAAATATTCTTTCCCATCTATCGCTTGCCAGCCTGTCACCATCTTTCCATCAGACAGATTCAGATAATACCAATATCCATCTTTATCGTCATGGTGCCAGCCTGTTTTCATAGCCTTGTCAGATTCATTGAAATAATACCAATCTTCCTTTGAATCAATAAACCAGCCTGAATATTTTTCGCCTGTAGTATCTGTTAAATATTTCGCTCCGTTTTGGCTGGTTATTGTACCATTTGGTAATGCCTGTGTATTAGCATATACCAAACTTCCAGTAGATAATGCCATTACTACCGGCATGGAAACTATCAACAGCTTTTTCACTAACTTTTTCTTACACATCTTTAAAATCCTCCTATAAACTTTTAGTAATCAATATTATACACCTAAAGTTATCATTTTGTCTATACACTAATAGTATATGGAGGTGTAAACTTATAATGACTACTGCTGAAAGATTGAAGGATTTACGAGAAAGGTATCAACTTTCACAACATGATGTAGCTAAAATACTAAAAGTATCCCCTGCTTTAATCAGTTCTTACGAGAGAAATGAACGGATGCCTAGCCCTGCAAAGTTAATTTCACTTGCTGATTTGTACCACACTACAACCGATTATCTACTCTGTAGAAATAGAACTACTGAAGAATTATCCCTTTCTGTTGAAGGTCTGTCACAAAAGCAAATAAAGTTATTAAGAGAGTTAGTGGATACTATGAAAAAATAAAGTTCAATATGTAAGATTAAAATCAACTTTACTAAAGCCACTATGAATTATTTTGTCATGGCGGCTTTATATTATAGTCAAAAAGAACTTTAGTATTCGGACAAAATTAAATACATTTATTGTCTTAGATAACTAATCAATAAACAATAAATCGGAGCCAACATTAAATTATGTGTGACGGCTCCGATTTTAACTAAGCATTGAAACTAGAAAACTAGTTCCATATGTTTGCTGTATATTAATCCCCGCATAAATGTTATGACATATTTCTGTCTTTTAAAAACATCATTAATATTGCTCCAATCTTCTAAAAGACTAAACTTGCTTAACATTTCCCAATCGCAATTATCCATATAACATATATATGGTATAGCACAAATCAAAAGATTAATAGTTACGAATCTTTTAAATGGTTTATCATGAAAGTTAGTTAATTCATTTTTAATATTACTTATACATTTCTTTCTCTCTATATTATGTTTGTCTGGATATTTATCATTTTTGTCTGGATATTTGTCTACCATTTCCATAAGTTGAAGTGACTTTGTACTACTTTTATTTAAGGTGATATCTTCGATAAAATCCTTTGTTCTTTTCAGATTATGTGGATCTAAACTCTGCATAAGGTATAAAAATTCCCAATCACGTCTAAACATAAGACAAAATGTTTCGATATTTTCTGTTAGAAATTTGAGTTGAGCATAAGACAACTTCTTCATTTTCTTTTCCAATATTATAAAGAGTTTTTCATTACAATCTTCTGTACCAAAGATTGGTGAAGCGGCATATCTTATCGATAACGAGAAATCTTTTCCATAAGTCTTTGGCACTTCCAAAACTTTGTTTAAAATTTTTTTCATTTCGTTGGAAACTCTATTTCCGGTAATCTCTCTGTAAATCGAGTCAACTTCATAAAATCTTTTATTTTCAAGCAAAGTGTCATTTTCTTTTACTAACTTCCTCAAAGATTCCTTATCGTCTATGATAAGTCCTTCTTCACGATTTTGTAAATATAGTTTTTCATGAAAACAACACATGAGTTTAACCGAAACACTCCTCTGTTTAAATATCTTCATTATATCATTGCTGTTGATTCCCTCACATTTTATAAAATTTTCTACACTGCCGTATTTTTCTTTAATTTTCTTTTTTATAATATCTGCCTCGTCTTTTGATATCTTAATTTTTTCATCAGTCATTACAAAATTCCTCCTCAATATATTATACATTAGCATATAACATAAAAGCAGAAAAAAATAAAGGACAAAAAAATGGACTTTTACTGTCTTAGACATCATCATGAATCAATGCTATAGTGATTACATCACAAGCGACCGGTCAGCAAGTGAAATCATAATAGAAAAGAGGAAACAAATGAGAGTTACAGCAAAAGTTCATATTCTGGCAAAAGTTCAGAAACCTTGGACAGATTCTAATGGAGTGGAACGTTTATCCTATAGTATCAACATTATGCAGGAACAAGGACAGGTCATTGATACTTTAAAACTGAATCAGGAACAATATAATTTGGTAGAGGCCAATAAATCATATACGGTCATTGCAGATTATGGTTCAGGTAAGAACGGTTCATTTCTTCGTGTAGTTGATATCGTAGCGGATAAAGTGTAAAAAGTACAATGCTCCTGCCTTGAATGGCAGGAGCAGAAAGGAAAAAATATGATTAAATTATTTTCAAATGTGGCTTCTTCACTGGAAAGTGATTACCTTGAAAAGCATTGGGTAAAATTAATTCTAAAAATCTTAGGATTAATTATTATCACCGTTTGTATGGGACTGTTATTAGGGAAGCTTGCCTTTTTGATTCTTGACAACATTGAAGGAATTGTTGTTACCATTGGAGCGATTGCTTGTTTCTTTATGATTCTGTTCAGCTTTTTACCCCAACGGCCTATTGAAGGAGAACCTCATATCGGTACTATAGAGTATGACCCTATTACACTGGAATCTACATATAAGATG
The DNA here is from genome assembly GCF_009696375.1 of Clostridium porci. Classification (GTDB taxonomy): domain Bacteria; phylum Bacillota; class Clostridia; order Lachnospirales; family Lachnospiraceae; genus Enterocloster; species Enterocloster porci. The sequence continues at coordinate 2,368 of NZ_VUMD01000036.1, read as the reverse complement.
ATTCGTAAAAATTTGTGTTCTGTTATTGGTGATATTGCTGATATCGCTAGATTGCGCCAGCCAGCCAGTCTTAGTCAGATGGACTGTCCCAATCATTATGATGTGGTTGCTAACGCTGTACTTTATCATTTTTTGGTGTTAAAACAGTCTAACGAGATCGATGTATTCAGCATAATTGGTATTCTTCAGAATGCCATTGAACAGAGATTGAACAATAACGAAGTGGAAGGTATCACACAAACCGCCTTTTTCTATAACGGTCAAGTCTATCCCTCCATCATGGTTGATAACGTGCAGGACTTAGGAACCTATGTCCAGATAGATGTAGCCATCGCCAGCGAATATTACTGTAAGTACAGAGAACGGCGTATTTACAATAATATGAATCAAACCAGCATTATCAAACCGAAGGATAAGGAATTTTAATTATGGAAATAGGGTTATTTCTGCAAGAGGATTTTCTTAACTACGGCATACAGAAATATACTCTCTGGAATCCGGCTATGGCTCCTCATATTGTAATATTCGGAGCCACCGGGACAGGAAAAACCTACGCCACAAAGTTAATGCTTGGACGTATTTCTAAACACATTCCTGATTCGCAATTTTTTGTATGCGATTTTAAGGGGGATTTGGATTTTTCCTTTCTGATAGGAGATAGCAGATTTTACCGTTTCCTCGACTGTCAAAAAGGGTTGTCTGATTTTTATAATTTATTTGAGAAACGACAGTCCGGGGAAGATAAAAGCAGAAACCTACTTTTACTTTTCTTTGATGAATGGGCAAGCTATACCCTGAATCTTGAAAAGAAGAAAGCGGAAGATGAAAAGAAGAAACTCGCCACTCTGCTTATGCTGGGACGTTCTTTCAATGTCCATGTACTAATCAGCCAACAAAGAGTAGACGCGTCTTACTTCAATGCCGCTCGTGATAATTTTAACGAGGTTATCGCATTGGGCAATCTTTCACCGGAAGGCAAAGAAATGATGTTCCGCGATTATAAAGATAAGATGAAGCCAGACCGCAAACAGGGAACCGGCTATATGCTCACAAACGGAACCGATTTAACCCCTATTGTAGTTCCTACCATATCCGATATGAACCGCTTAAACAATTATATCAAAATGGCTGTGGAACGGTAATTCAGCCGGGGGCGGACGGAGTGCAAGCCCCCGGCAGGGCAGGCGGTAAAGCCGTCTGCCCCATACCGAAGTTGCTAGTATTACCGCAACTTCTGTGTCAGTGTCAAAAATATAAGTAATCCTTTAAAATCAATGGTTCCGGCATATTCCCCGATTGTGTCGGCTCTGTGTCGGAGCCTAGAAAGGAAGTACCATGGCAACCAAAAAGAAAAACATAAATAATAATCGGCGTAGCCGAAAATACCAATTAACATTTAACAACCCGGAAAAGCACAAAAATTGTTCCCACCCGGAAATCAAGGAAACACTGGGTAAATGGGAAAATACGGTTTACTGGTGTATGTGTGATGAAGTAGCAAAAGCACCACATACCCACTTGTTTATACAATTCAAGAATCCGGTTTATTTTTCCAGTATTAAGAAAAACTTTCCATCTGCACATATCGAAGAAGCGCAAGGAACGGCAGAAGAAAACCGGGCGTATATCCGCAAAGAAGGCAAGTGGGAAGATACAGAAAAGGGAACCACGAATTTAAAGGATACCTTTGAGGAATGGGGAACCATGCCGCAAACGGGACAGGGGCGAAGAAGTGATTTAGCCAACCTCTACCAGATGATTAAGGACGGCTATTCCAATGTGGAGATTCTGGAAATCAATCCTGACAACCTCCTGAACCTACAGCACATTGACAAAGCCCGCCTAGAAATATTGTCCAGCCGCTACAAAGCAGAACGGCGCATGAATCTATTAGTAACTTATGTGAGCGGTGCAACCGGCTTTGGAAAGTCAAGATATATCCTTGATAATCACGGCGATTCCAATGTATACCGGGTAACGGATTATAAGCACCCATTCGACACCTATTCCGGGGAAGATGTGATAGTCTTTGAAGAATTTAGAAGCGATCTGCCCATAGGCAATATGCTGAACTATCTGGACATCTACCCCCTGCAACTCCCTGCAAGGTACAACAACCGGCAGGCCTGCTATAACTTCGTGTATGTCGTTTCCAACTGGAAGTTAGAAGACCAGTATCATAATATCCGCTTGGAGCAGACAGAGACATGGAACGCCCTTATGCGGCGTATTCACAAGGTAAGGATATACACGGCTCCCGGTGAATGGCAGGAATATGACACTACTGATTATCTGCATGGATTCCAGCCGGTTGACAGGGCAGATACACCATTTAACAATTAAATCTGACAGGCGTTGGGACTTCACA
>NZ_VUMD01000035.1 GCF_009696375.1 Clostridium porci | reverse complement strand
GAGCTGGAAACAGAACTGGGACGCCATCTCCCCGATTTTCAAATGTTCCACAGCGGTCAGAAAGGTCATATATACGACCAACGCCATTGAGAGCCTGAATGCCACTTACCGAAAGCTGAACCGTCAGAGAAGCGTGTTCCCAAGCGATACTGCTCTACTGAAAGCGCTGTATCTGTCTGCGTTTAAAGCCACAAAGAAGTGGACGATGCCAATCAGAAACTGGGGACAGGTATATGGTGAACTGAGTATTATGTACGAAGGCCGGCTGCCGGAATAATCGAATCTGCCTTATTTTCACAGGCGGATTTTCCGCCTGCTCTTGACATGCAGCGATAGTTGCTGTTATAAATACAGCAAGGGCTGAAAGCCCCAAAAGGAGCTTTCAGCCCAGCTAATATCATAGAAGATCGTATTTACAGACTTTTCTTCACACACTCGTTCTTCCGCTAATTTTTTTGTCTTTTCATATCCTTCCGCGGTTAAATCAAGATTCATTTGACCAACAAAAATTTTCTTGCCTTTTTCTATACATTCGCCATGTCGAACCAGAATGATTTCCTTCTTATTATCCATTTAATCCTCCGGCTACGTCAACCCCACTCCCCGTTATATAAGAAGCTAATGGTGACAGCAATAGTAACACCGCTGGAGACAATAGTTCCATATGGAAACTATTATAACTATTAATATGAGGCATAGCTGAAATTAACTGTTTTGCATATTTCTGAGCTTTTTGATATAGTTCACTTTCGTACTTTTCTTGTAAAAGTCCCAATGCAACTTGTTTTTTCGCTCTATCAAGGCATGAACCTTGATAAGAACTTACTGTCGATACTATTATATTTCCGGACATCATCAGCCCATCTACTACAATAATCGGAGCCGAAATATACTCTTCAACAATGAACTGAATTGGTTCATCCCTTATCTGCTCTTTAAGACGAACCCATTCATCAAAGTCTTTTTTATCTTTAATTACATCAATACCTACCGCACCTGCGCTGTCAATTGGTTTTATTATAAAAGGAAATCCATTTAACTTTGCAAAATCAATCAACTCGAAAACATTAGTTATTAATGCAAACCTGGGCGTTAATAGCCCTGTCTCTTTTGCTGCACTTTTCATCAAGTGTTTATTTCTAAAGAAATTCACCTCATCTAATAATTGAAAAAATCAACCAGAAGATTGAAGATGGAGAAAAGAAGCTGCGCCGGTTGAAGCATGAGGGAAAATCTTGCAGAACCGGGCGAAGCAATTAACCCGGAGTGAGCGGACGCGCCGGCTCTGTACCAGAGGGGCGGCACTGGAAAGCTACCTGCCCCACCCGGAGCTTGTGACGGATGAACAGGTCAGCTTGATTTTGAAGTTGCTGTTCCATTGGAACGAAAACCGAAACATCATCGAACAGGTACTTGCAAGAAAACCGAAAAATGAGTAAAAGCAGAACGCCGGAAACGGCGAAAATTGCTTCCAGAGCGGCAAGCCGGAGTTTTCCACTCTGAAAGAGGGCGCAGCTATACACCGCTCTAAAGGTGGTGCGTTGCGTCCTGCCGGAAGCCCCTTGCAGGGAGCAGATGATTTCCGCCGATTTTCAATCCGCTCCTAATCTCCACAGGGAAAACTGCAGCTCCTCTGCGCCAGTCGCCCCTTTGTGGACTTGCCGCCCGGAAACACCTTGCGCTGCAAGCTGTTCCCGTCCGACAAGTTTGCAAAATCATCCTATACTTACCCGGCTTGATGAAGTATAATAAAAATAACGAAAGATTGGAATTGATTGAGCAGAGCGAGGACTGATATATTATGAAAGCAGAAAAAATAAATTCTTGCATAAAACAGAATACCCTAATTGAAATTATTGAAGATCAAACGACTAGAGCCTTGTGGGAAGTAAGAAATGTAATCGACTGTGTTCCTGATGAATTATGGAACAGAAACTATTGCGAGATGCCATGTTGGAAACATATCTATCATATGCTACATTCTTTGGATTTGTGGTATATCAATCCACGAGATGAGAACTTTTGTGAGCCTGATATTCATGAAAAGGATTTGAATAACCTAGATGTTATTTCAAAGAAGAGTCTTTCAAGAGAGGAAATAAATGATTATCTGAAAAGTATTGAGAAAAAACTGAAAGAATATATTTCTAGTTTGACGGACAGGGAATTATTGGAATGTCCTGTAGGGTGCGAATATTGCAAATTCACATTGATTTTGGCACAGTTTAGACATCTACACAGCCATATGGGGATGATCATGGGTTTTATTATTGATGATACAGGTTTGTGGCCTAACGTTTTAGGATTAGAAAAGCCCTTTCCAAATGGGGAATACGATAAGTATTTATAAAGTAATTTTATGATAGCCGTTAAATACAGATATGAAATTTAGAACAATCCCAGTTCGACAATCCCCTTATCATCGGGCCAGCTTGACCCGAACGTTCAAAACTAAATACAGCCGCCCACCAGCGGCACCACTGAGCAGGAAATCAGAAACGGTTTCCTGCTTTTCTTTTGCCCAAAATGGGGCGGCAAAACGCCCACCCACCAATCAATCACAGGAAGGAGGAAGCCATTATGCCCTGTCCCCACCACGATATAAAAATCGTCCAGCGCAGCAACCATCAGTCAGCCGTAGCCGCCGCAGCTTACCAAAGCGGCGAACGGCTGTTTTCCGAGTATGACCAGAAGCAGAAATATTATTCCGAGAAACGAGGGATCGTCCACACAGAAATCATGCTGCCGCCCCACGCCCCACCGGAGTATGCAGACCGCAACACCTTGTGGAACGCCGCCGAAGCCATCGAGAAACAATGGAACTCCCAGCTTGCCCGAAGAATCGTGCTTGCCATACCGAGGGAAATTCCCCGGTCGCAGCACGCCGGCCTGATCCGGGACTATTGCCGGGGGTTTTTTGTTTCCAAAGGCATGATTGCCGATTTTGTCATTCACGATAAGGGGGACGGAAATCCCCACGCCCACATCCTGCTGACCATGCGGGCAATGGACGAAACTGGGAAATGGCTTCCCAAGAGCCGGAAGGTTTATGACCTTGACGAGAACGGCGAGCGTATCCGGCTCCCGTCCGGGAACTGGAAAAGCCACAAGGAGAACACCGTGGACTGGAACGACCAGAAGTACGGCGAGATATGGCGGCAGGGCTGGGCGGCTACCGCTAACCGCTATCTGGAAGCCAATGACCGCCCGGAACGCCTTGACCTTCGTTCCTATGAGCGGCAGGGGATTGATAAAATCCCTACCGTCCACATGGGGCCAGCGGTCAGCCAGATGGAGAAACGAGGGATACAGACCAACATCGGCAACCTGAACCGGGACATTACCGCCGCCAACCGGCTTATGCAGTCTATCCGTCAGATGGTACGCCACCTGAAAGGCTGGATCGCAGACCTGAAGGAGAAAAAGGCTGCCCTGCTGGAAGCCTTGCAGGAAGCGAAAGACCCCACTCTGCCGGAGCTGCTGGGCAAATATCCGGAACTGCGCCGGGAGGAGCGCACCGGCTGGACGAGCAAAGGCCAGCTCAAAGGCAGCGTGAATGACTTCAACAAGGTAATGGACGCCATCCGCTATCTGCGGGAAAAGGAGCTGTCCACCGTGGAGAGTTTGGACGCCTATCTGGATACCGTCAGCGGGCAGGCTGTTTCCATCCGGGCAGAGATGAAGCCGAAGGAAAAGCGCATGAAGGAGATCGACACCCTGCTTTCCCATATCGCCAACTTTGAAGCCCACAAGCCGGTTCATGCGGAATATGCCGCCATCAGATTTAAGAAACCAAAGGAACAGTTTGCCGCCGCCCATCGGGACGAGCTGGACGCCTGCAATGCCGCTGTCCGCTATTTCAAGGTGCATTTGGAGGGAACCAAGTACGGCGCCAAAAAGCTGACCACGGAACGGACGCAGCTTGCCGGAGAAGTGGCCGAATACAAGGAACGCTTTTCAGCGGTGCAGGAGGATTTGGTTGAATGTATTTGAAGCTGTCAAGCAGTCTGTTGCCACCCGGCAGGCTGCCGGGCATTTTGGAATCCGGGTGGGACGAAACGGGATGTGAGTCTGTCCCTTCCATGTCGGCAAAAAACCAAGCATTTTTGCTGAAAATAAATAAAAATAATATACATTGAAATTAACTTGAGGAAGTTTAATAATCATGTTATTATTTAAATGGGGTATAATAGCACTTCGACCTTTTTTGAAAACGGGAAAGAGGTGGGTCCAATGGGACAGAAAATAAAAATGATAATACTGCTTCAAATTAAAAAATGAAAATATTAAACATTATTCATGGTATTCCTACAAGCATATAAACTTTTCCAAAGAATATAAGGAGGCGTGTTTATGGCAAAAATGAAAAAATTATTTGCAACATGTTTAACTCTGTGCTTGATGTTAAGTTTAAGTACAGCTGTACCCTCTGAAAACAGAGAAGTTCCTGTTGCCAGTGCTGATTTTAAGAAGATGTGTGACCAAGTATTTTACGGAAACGGCCAAGTGTACAATGCCAGCGGTGCAGACGTTACAACTAGCTTTTTAACAAAGTATAATGGAATTTATCAAAGCGGAAAGATTATCGGCTTTCCATCACCTATCATAAATGTATCCTTCAGCGATTTAGGAGCTCTCTTCTCTGGAAGTCTGGACAGCATAAGGACGACACAGCCATCTATCAGCAGTAACAAGACATTTGCTTCTTGCAGTGTGACAACAACTCATACCGTGAGTTGCCCTATTCCTGTTGTCGATTATATAACAGGTACACTTGAGCCATCTACTAGTGTGTCGAAGTTCACAATTGAAGTATGATGAAACTGAAAAAGTTCCTCTATAAATGGATTTTCAATTCTAATCGTCGACATATTCTATCTACAGGAATTTCGTTTGGATTAGCATTTTTAATTCCTATATTAGGCTGGAATCCGTTGCTTTTATTATGGATTGTTAATGGGTGCTTTTGTTATAAAGAAGCGAAATCCAATAAAATCAAGTGTTTTTATTTCACATTAGTGATACTATTTGGTATATTAGTTACATTCAATTTATGCCTGAATTTTTTTGCCCTAATGCAGTATTTTGGGCACTTCATCTGAAAGAAAATTTAATACAGGCAAAAGGCACCGCTAACAGAAACAAATTCCATAGCCGAAAGAGGAAAGAATGGCAGTACGTCATTGATTAAAGCTGCGATAAAAGTGGTGTTTTTCGCGGGAGATAGCCCGGTGGAGTTTTTTATCAATATCCCGGTGTCTGGCATAGATCCCGCCATATCGGATCATTTTGAAAGGTTGTTCCGGGATGTGCTGGATGAGGCGGGAAATGAATTTCATGACCGGAAGCGTTTCTTCCACGTATTTATCATCCTCATGACGGTTGTAGTGAAACGTAACAAGATCACCATCGCAGCTGTCGATCCTTGGAGTGGCAATGACAGGACGTCCCAGATACCGTCCAATATAGTTCACTACGGTCTTGGGATCGCATCTATTCGGTCTGGCATAGACGTAGAAGCCTTCCTTGTGTTCGCGGTAACAGGTAGCTTTTGCCTTTTTGAAGGAGGAGCCGATTTTGGCTTCCATTTCGTTAAGAAGTGCTGTACGGAAGGCATTACGGAGGTAGATATAGTTGAAATGATTCATATTACGCCAAAAACCATTATCGCTGAATCCGCTTTCTGAAATGAGGCAGTGGATATGAGGGTTCCATTTCAAATCCCTGCCGAAGGTATGGAGGAGTATGATAAAACCGGGAGTGAAATTCAAGGATTTGTTCAGCTTGAAGAACATGGGGAAACAACACTGGCCGCGGCATGGAAAAGGCAGTCAAGCATGGTACGATCCTGAAGAAAAAAGTCACGGAGGTTATCATCAATGGTAAAAACGCAATGTCTATGAGCAATGTTAACAAGCTTGAAGGATATAGAGGCAGTGCGCTGCATGGCATAGAGATTACCGCAGGTGGGAAAGAAGCGGCCGTGATAGCGGAAAGGGACAAATTTCAACTTACCACAGTGAGGACAGCCATATATGGAACCACCAAAAGAAGGATTACCGCAGTTGATTATTTAAACTAAAAATATAAGGCTAATTGGATCGTAAATTTAGGTGCAGTATTGATGATGTGCTCTTTTTTCATGTTGGCGCTTGATTTACGTCCGGTTTACTATTTAGTGTCCATGATTGTATTAAGCGCAGGGATGGCGATACGGCAACTTGTTGGTGAAAGTGTTTTTATTTCTTCTTATGAGGAAAATGTCATTGCAAGAAAAATCTCTGCTTTTAATTCTGTTGTCGCACCAACGTGCGTAGTGCAATTAAGAGAAAGAAGAATAAAAATTTCATCTTAATCGGATAAAAGATACAATTATTTTTTATAAATATATTCTTACAGAATTGCCAAATCTCTGTGATGAACAAGGAAATATAGATTCTACGAAACTGGATGCTCTGATGCCTTGGTCAGATAAGCTTTCAGATGAATGTATGAATGTAGAAAACCACGCCGCTAAAAAAGCGGCGTGTATTTTAACCCCAGGCGCATGGTTTGACGTTTACTTTTATCTGATACCGTATCTCTCAATGATATAGTCCATATCCTTATCACCTCTACCAGATAGATTGATAAGTACGGAACCCTGTCCCATTGTCTTTGCAAGCTTTATACCGTAAGCAACGGCGTGAGAACTTTCGATCGCCGGGATGATGCCTTCCATTCTGGAGAGTTCAAAGAAAGCGTCGATGGTTTCGTCATCGGTTACTACATCATACTTTACTCTGCCAAGGTCATGCAGGAAGGCATGCTCCGGGCCGCAGGAAGGATAGTCAAGACCACTTGCTACGGAATATACGGGAGCAGGATCGCCGTTCTCGTCCTTCAGCATAATACTGTTAAAGCCGTGCATAATGCCTTCCTCGCCATAGGTAAGGCTGGCCGCATGGTCCCCCATCTTGACGCCTCTACCGAGGGGCTCGACACCGTAGATGTCAACAGGGGAATTCAAGAAGCCGGCGAATAATCCCATTGCGTTGGAGCCGCCGCCCACACAAGCAACAACCGCATCTGGAAGTTCGCCTGTCATAGAGAGGAACTGTTCTCTCGCCTCAATACCAACAACACTCTGGAAATCACGCACCATCATTGGGAACGGATGTGGGCCGACAACAGATCCGATGCAGTAGATGGCGTCCCTGTATTCCTGGCAGTATGCCATAAATGCAGCGTCTACCGCTTCCTTAAGCGTTTCTAATCCATCTGTGACCTCGATTACCTTTGCACCGAGAATCTTCATTCTCGCCACATTGGGAGCCTGCTTTTTAATATCAATCGCACCCATGTAGATGTCGCATTCAAGACCGAAATATGCGGCAGCGGTAGCAAGAGCAACACCGTGCTGACCTGCGCCGGTCTCGGCAATGACCTTTTTCTTGCCCATATATTTCGCAAGCAGCACTTCACCCATACAGTGATTAAGCTTGTGCGCGCCAGTATGATTCAAATCTTCTCGCTTCACATAAAGCTGAACGCCTGTGCCTATCTTATTGGATAGTCTTTCCAAATAGGAAATAGGAGTCGGTCTACCCTGAAACTCTGTGCGGATACGGCGAAGTTCGCTTATGAACTTTGATGACTTGCAGATGGTGTGGTATGCCTGGTTGATCTCATCCATAGCGTTCTGTAGTTCAGGAGGGATATAGGAGCCTCCGTATTTCCCAAAATAGCCGTTAGCGTCGGGATAGTTCTTAAAATAGGTATCGAATTCAATGTTATTCAATTTCATTTTTTGTTTCCTCCAATTAATCGTTTTAAGTTGGTTTCGGTGTTACGCTAACTTTTTGTTTCGTTTCTAATGTTCGGCGCTCGGAGCGCCACCAACGCTTTGTCATCATTTTATTGATCTCCCCAAAACAGGAAAAGCTCCTTGGATTTATATCTCTCGTCAAAGGAGCTTTATAAGACAAAAACGCCCTTGACAGAAATATACTCTCTGTCAAGGACGAATAAAAAGCTTTATCCGTGGTGCCACCTTGATTTACAGTATGACCTGTGTGTTTAGCAGGATACCAACATATCCCCGGCAACTGAGGTATACCAATATGTTGCAGAATACGTTGGGATGATCCCATTTGACTGCACCCTCAGCGATCCATTGGATAACTTGTTTCTTACCTGATTCTCAGCACCACAGGCTCTTTGTAAAGGTATCATTGCCGTTATTTCCTCATCAACGGTTTAGAATATTAATTTTTTATATTTTACTCTCATCATCTGTACTAGTCAATAGGTATTGAAAACATTTCAAAAAACATTTAAAATCTGCAATTATTTTATTCCCCGCGAGGCGGCGATTAACAAGCTTTTAGAAAAATATGCCGGTAATGAAACCATGATTGAGTATGCTGCACAAAATGAATATGAAACGGAGCTTTATTCAAAATATAGCCAGCATTACGGATATGTATTTTATATTGAATTTTTGAGATGAATTCTTTCCTGAAAATGTACTTGACATTTAAAAACAGAGGTGTATACTATACACATATTGGCACTGGACGTATACGTCAATATCAGACAGAGCGGAAGGGGTGAGGGGTGTATCGAATAAAGAAAATATTTAACAATAATGTAGTGCTGGTAAGTGACGAAAAAGAACTGGAAAGGATTCTTATTGGAAGAGGAATTGCTTTTAAAAAGCATAAAGGTGATATTGTATCAGATCAGCAGATTGAGAAAATATTTACGGTAGATTCCTCTGATATAAAAGAAAAATTTATTCAGTTAACAAATGAAATTCCTGTTAATCATCTCGAATTGGTAACTAGAATTGTAAAGGAAGCGGAAGAAGAGCTGCACTATACGTTTGATGATATTACTTATATCGGATTGGCGGATCATATTAGTTATGCGCTGAACAGATATAGAAAAGGACAGATGATTACAAATGCAATGCTGTTTGAGATTAAAAAATTCTATCCAAAAGAATTTGCAGCGGGAATGAAAGCGCTTGACACAATTCTCTATTATGAAGGATTGAAGCTTTCAGAAGATGAAGCAGGTTTTATGGCATTACATTTTGTGAATGGCGAGCAGAATGGAGATATATCCAGAACAATGCAGACCACCAACATTATGAAAAAGGTGATATTGCTCGTGGAAGATTGTCTGAAAATTGAGCTGGATGAGAAAACATTAAACTATATTCGGTTTGTTACTCATTTGAGATTTTTTTTGCAGAGAGTTACAAGTAATGAAACGAGAAATGAAGCTCTGCCAGAGATATTCAGTCATATTGAGGAATCATGTCCAGAGGCAGTCCGGTGTGTCAATATAATCGTTGATTATCTGCAAGAAGAATTACAGTGTGAGGTATATCCGGAAGAAAGATTATATTTAATACTACATGTGCAAAGGTTAATAAAATGATTGGGATTGTAACTGGTTATGCAGGCAACACCCGAAATTAAAAGGAAGAATCTAATGTGGTTTGTATCCTTTTGTTTCGGTGTGTTGCTTTTTTATTTCAATTTTAGAAAGGGAAAAAATGGAAAAATATCAAGCTTTAGTTGATTTTATATTGAAAAATATTGGCGGAAAAGAAAATGTTCTAAGTGTAACACATTGTATGACACGACTTAGATTTACACTAAAAAATGACGGACTGGTCAACGAGGAGGAGCTGCTGAAATCCTCGGAAATAATGACCGCTCAGTTTGCAGCGGGTAGATATCAAGTAGTAGTCGGAACACACGTAGAAGATATATTTCAGGTGCTGCAGAAAACGCTCGGAGTGCAGATAAAAGAAGAAAAAGAGGAGAAAAAAGGTCCTCTCAACAGCCTGGTTGATATTATTACAAAAGTGATCACGCCGATACTTGGAATTCTGACTGCGGCAGGTCTTCTGCAGGGAGTCCTGGCTCTCCTGACGGTGACAAAAGTGTTGGATTCAACGGATGGTACCTATATTGTTTTGCATACAATGGGGCAGACTGTATTTTATTTTCTCCCGGTAATTCTGGGATATACGAGTGCCAAGGCGTTTAAGTTGAATCCGTATGTCGGCATGGTTCTCGGCGCCACACTTGTAATCCCAGAGCTGATGAATAATCTGCTCACAGACGATGCAATGTATATTCTGTTCCAGGGTACAATTTTTGAGACACCTGTGTACAAAACCTTTCTCGGAATTCCAATCCTGTTCCCAGAAAACGGATACCAGAACACTGTCATTCCGATTATATTTATCACATTTATCGGATCAAAAATAGAGCATTTGCTGAAAAAGATTGTACCGGATCTTCTTGCACACAATTTAAATGACTTTTTAACGATACTGTTCACTGTCCCGCTGTCGATCCTTGTGATAGGACCGGTAACAAATGTATTGAGTTCCCTGATCTCAGCCTTTGTTTCCAACCTTTATACAATTTCACCGGAAATTACATCCGTTGTAGTGGCTCTGCTATACCAACCGCTTGTTATCTTTGGCCTGCATTGGCCTCTCTCAGCGATCGGTATCAATAATCTGGCACAGATGGGATCTGATTACATCTTCCCGATGTCATTTACCGCAAATTTTGCACAAACAGCTGTTGTACTTGCTATATTTCTTCGTACAAGATCAAAAGAACAGAAAACACTTGCCGTTCCGGCAATGATTTCGGGTGTATTTTGTATTATTGAACCTGCAATTTACGGATTTAGCCTTCCAGTCAAAAAAAGATTTGCATTTTCTATGCTGGGCGGTGCTGCCGGCGCATTGATCATGTCGCTGTTTTCTGTTAAAATGTATGCTTTTTCGTTCGGAATTCTGGGATTTGTATCATTCCTTAATCCGAATGACCCAAGTGGACAGGGGCTGATCATTGCAATTATTGCAACTATCGTGACCATGGCTATTGCTTTCAGTCTTACTTTCTTTACGTATAAAGAAGAAACACCTGACGAGCCAGAAAAAAAGGACTCCAGCACCTTGCTTCATCCTGAGTCCATTGCATCACCAATGGAAGGAGAGATCAGACGTCTGGAAGAATCCGAAGATCCCACGTTCGCTTCCAGAATGCTTGGGAATGGAATTGTTATTATTCCCAAAAACGGTAATGTATATGCTCCGGTTTCCGGCAGACTGGAAACTGTTTTCCCGGATGGACATGCAATCGGAATTGTCAGTGAAAACGGTACAGAGATACTTCTCCACATCGGTATAAACACAGTTGAAATGGGTGGAACTGCATATCAGATATTGGCAAAGACAGGGCAGGAGGTTAAACAGGGCGATCTGCTTTTGAAAGCTGATCTGAAAAGAATCACTGAAGCTGGTTACAGCACAGAAACGGTCATGATTGTTACAAATACCAGCGATTATCTCAGTATTACACCAGAGATCAAGCACAGGGCAAAAGCCGGGGACAGCGTTCTGACAGTTATCCCTTTTGCCAACGGAGAGGGACAAAGAGCCGTCGCTATGAAATAACTGGCAATAGTAAAGAACGCTGTCGAAATGAAATTTATCAATAGTAATAAATTATATAGCAGATGAAAGGAAGAAGGGAAAAAATGAAAAAAAGAATTCGCGGTGTAATTGCCGGAACTGCATTGGGTGATGCGATGGGAATGCCTACAGAGTGCTGGTCTCAGGACAAAATCAAGGAAAGATTCCCTGAAGGGATAGACCGCCTTTATCCTGCCAGCCAAAATGATATTTTTGGGAGAACGCTGGAAGCCGGGGCTGTTACCGATGATACGATCAATACGCTTATGATCTTGAATATGCTGAAAAAAAATCATGGTAAGGTCTGCGTTGATGACTATATAAAAGAATTGTCTGATTGGAATGAAAACTCCGGTGTATCAGCCTATGTATCAGGCCCATCTACATTAAAAGCCCTTGATAAGATAGCAAAAGGAGTTCCGGTTGAGGAAGCGGGAGTAACTGGAACTACAAATGGCGCTGCCATGAAGATCGCTCCGATTGGAATAGTCAGTGACTATAGGGAAATGCAAAATCTGATAAAAAATGTATATCAGATTTGTCTGCCTACCCATAATACTAAAATTGCAATTGCCGGCGCTTCAGCCGTTGCCGCTGCTGTCAGTTATACAGTACGAGGAGGCAGTTCTATTGATGAAATCTGGAATATAGCATATTCAGCAATAACGGCAGCACAGGAGTATGGATATGATTTCCCATCAGCGTCCTTGCCGTTTAGGATGAAACAGGCAAGAAAAATACTCGATGAGGAGAAAAGAGATGAAGGAAGCATCCTGAAAAGATTATATGATGAAATTGGGACAGGAATGGAGACAATTGAGACGATCCCATGTGTATTTGCTATCGTTGAACTTGCAAATGGGGATACCTGGAAAGCAGCACAACTTTGTGCACAGATCGGATGGGATACCGATACAATCGGAGCAATAAGCTGCGGTATATGCGGAGGAATGAATCCCGAACTGCCGGAAAAAGAGGTTACACTTATTGAACAAGTAAATGGTTTAGATTTTAATGCCATGGCAGAGGATGTACTGTCCTATGTGTAAAGAAAATATTTCAATGTATAATATTGCATAACAAAAAGGATCGTTTTGGTATACATCGAAACGATCCTTTTTAGTACCATGGTCATAGTTTATAGTCTAAGAAAGTTTTTCTATCTTCTTTTTGCCGGGATTCATCCCGATGGAACAGATTGGCGTCTTTATTTATGGCTGGTGGATTGATAAAACGAAGCTTTTCTAAAAAATGTCGAAAGAGGATAAAACAAACGTATACTTTTTGTAAGAAGGTGGAGAAGAAAAGCATCTCCTCATCGAAAAAAGCCGTCTATCCGAGCGCAGATCAACGACTCAAAGGAAGAACAGACGGCCCATCTCAAAGAGCGGGTATAGACAAAATATAAAAACCGGAGATAAAGCAAGGCTAAAGAGCGATATGTCTGGGGCCGCCAACTCCAATTTTCTCGTTTCGCCTAAATGAAGGATACGATATAAAAGATTCAGGAATACTACTTTTATAAAACGTTAGCAGAGGTGGAAACGATGAGAAACAGCTACAATGAAATCCTGAGAGAGTACAAATTCTATTTAACAGAAAATGAAAAATCCCACGCGACCATACAAAAGTATGTCCATGAGCTGGTTTGGTTCCTTCAATTCTTAAATGGAGAGGAAATTACAAAAGCAAAGATGCTGGAATACCGGGAACGGCTGCAAAATCAGAACCAGGCCCGTACAGTAA
>NZ_VUMD01000034.1 GCF_009696375.1 Clostridium porci | reverse complement strand
ACGGTACAAAGAGGGTCGGCTGACAGTTTGCTCTTCGAGCGTAACATCTCATGCATAGGCCCGTCAGACCGGTCACCCCCATTATACCTTAGGCGTTAGTAACGGCACAGGGTGTATCCCCTGTAACCATGATTTAGTATATCGCAAGCATAGGGAGTGTAGCCACACTCCCGAACATCGGCCCCATCCCTCCCTGCGGGCCGGAGCCGGTTGCTTGTTGGGGAAATCCCCAAACCCCTGAATGAAAGGACGGTGAGGAAATGGCAAATCGAAAACGGAAGTTTGTGCTGCGCGTCCCCGTGACGCCGGAGGAAAGGGCGCTCATTCAAGCGAAGATGGCCCAGCTCGGCACAAGGAATTTTTCAGCCTACGCCCGGAAAATGCTGATTGACAGCTATATTGTCCATGTGGACACCAGCGACATCCGGGCGCAGACTGCGGAGCTGCAAAAAATCGGCGTCAACGTCAACCAGATTGCACGGCGTATCAACAGTACCGGGGCTGTGTACGCGCAGGACGTGGAGGACATCAAGGGGGCGCTGGCCCAGATATGGCAATTACAAAGATACATCCTATCAAGGTAAATCTGAAAAAGGCGCTGGACTATATCGAGAACCCGGACAAGACCGACGATAAGATGTTTGTTTCCTCCTACGGCTGTTCCTATGAAACGGCGGACATTGAATTTCAAATGCTGTTAGATCAGGCGTTTAAGAAAGGCAACAATCTGGCCCACCACCTGATACAAGCCTTTGAGCCGGGCGAAACCACGCCGGAGCAGGCCCACGAAATCGGGCGGCAGCTTGCCGATGAAGTGCTTGGCGGGAAATATCCCTATGTGATAACCACCCACATAGACAAGGGCCACCTGCATAACCACATCATTTTCTGCGCGGTGGATATGGCAAACCAGCGCAAGTACATTTCCAATAAGCAGAGCTACGCCTATATCCGGCGTACCAGTGACCGGCTGTGCAGGGAAAACGGCTTGTCCGTGGTGAAGCCGGGCAAGGACAAGGGCAAGAGCTATGCCGAATGGGACGCCAAGCGCAAGGGCAAGAGCTGGAAAGCAAAGCTGAAAATTGCCATTGACGCGGCAATCCCGCAGGCCAGAGATTTTGACGGCCTCTTACGGCTCATGGAGGCGCAGGGCTACGAGATGAAACGCGGGAAATTCATTTCATTCCGCACCCCCGGACAGGAAAGCTTTACCCGCTGCAAAACCTTGGGGGAGGATTACACCGAGGAACGGATCACCCAGCGGATCAGGGGCATTGCCATCGACCGGGGGCCGCGCAGAAGAAGTGCCGGGGAAATCTCCCTGCGGATCGCCTTGGAGGACAGTATCAAGGCCCAGCAGTCGGCGGGCTATGCGCGTTGGGCGAAAGTCCACAACTTGAAGCAGGCCGCTAAAGCCTTAAATTTCCTGACGGAACATCAGATTGAGAGCTACGAGGGTTTGGAAAGCAGGCTGAACGAGATCAGCGCGGCCAACGACGAAGCCGCCGCTGCCCTGAAAGCGGTGGAGCGCCGCCTTGGGGACATGGCGCTGCTGATAAAGCATATTTCTACCTACAAGCAACTGCGGTCCGTGGCGCTGGAACTGCGGCAGGCCAAAGACAAGGCCGCGTTCCGGCGAGAGCATGAGAGCCAGCTTATTTTGTATGAAGCTGCGGCAAAGGCGCTCAAAGAGGCCGGGGTGAAGAAGCTCCCCAACCTGTACGCGCTCAAAACCGAATATAAAAAGCTGGACGGAGAACGGGAATGGCTGTCAGAACAGTATAACGAGGTAAAGAAAGAGCTGAAAGAATACGGCATTATAAAGCAGAATGTGGATGGCATTTTGCGGGTGACACCGGGAAAGGAGCATACACAGGAACGATGAAGCGACCAAGAATGAATTACAGCCAATACCGCAAGTCCCGACGGCTAACGCATGAGTGCTGCAATTACTGTGACGGGAACTGCCTCCTGCTGGACGATGGGGAGGAATGTGTCTGTGTGCAGAGCATTTCCTATTCGCTGCTGTGCCGGTGGTTCAAGGCCGCCGTCCTCCCGCTGGACACGGCGCTTTATGCCGAACTAATGGAGCGGAGCCAGGCGTTGCGCTGCCGGGAGTGCGGGACGCTGTTTTCTCCCAGGCGGCCCAACTGCCTTTACTGTCCAGACTGTGCCAAAAAACGCAAACGGCAGAGCAAGAAGCTGTGGGCGAGGAAACACCGGGAGCATGCGTAGAAAAAGTAATGGGAAAAGGCCCTGAAATATCAGGGCTTTTTCCTTTGGTCAGAGGGGTGGTCGTATGTTAATACCTTTTCTCCTGGAAGCGGCATTTACTTTTTCTACAAAGTGATACCGATATCCCGCTCTCATTTCTGCGTTGCCATTCTGTTTCTTTTTCCTACGGCTTTCCCCACAATCATATATCCTTGAAAAATCAGTAGATTTTTCAAGTGAGTTCCTATATAATAAAATCAGTTAGTTAATGCGAACTCAGTAAGAGCAAGGAGGTTATTCCATGGGGATTCTCAAACAGTTTTTTAACAACACCAGAAAGCCGAACGGCTGGATGGGAAAAATGATGGTCAGAGGTATGAATCAGGGCCATGCTGCTGTTTCCGATTGGGGGCTTTCCTATTTTCCAGTCGTACCGAAGGCGTCTCATTCTATGATCGCAGATTTCGGATGTGGCGGAGGACGCAATACCGCAGCGCTTTTAAAGCGTTTTCCTGCTGCAACGGTCACAGCCCTGGATTATTCCAAGGTCGCTTGTGATAAAACAAAGCAGTTCAACCGGCATGAGGTGCAGTCTGGGAGATGTAACGTTGTGCAGGGGGATGTGTCTCGTCTCCCTTTTGAAGCGGCGACATTTGATGTGATCACAGCCTTTGAAACGGTCTATTTCTGGCCGGGGCCGGTGGAGAGCTTTCAAGAAGTCTGGCGGGTACTTAAACCGGGCGGGACATTTATGATCGTGAATGAATCGGACGGGACAAAACAGGCAGACGAAAAATGGACTGACATTATCGACGGAATGCGTATCTTTACACAGGAGCAGTTGATGCAATACTTACAGGATGCAGGCTTTTCCCGGATAGCCGCACATGTAAATCGGAAACAACATTGGCTTTGTCTCCTGGCGGAGAAAGCACGGTGAACAGAAGTGCCGATTCAAAATACGGATTTATAGAGACTGTACTTACAACACATGATGGAGGGATAGGATGACACGCGGAGAGATTTGGAAAGATTTTTTGAAACATACAGTTTTGACCCTGGTAATCGCACTGTTCCTGTTTTTGATTTTCAAGTCGGCCTTTACAAAAAACGGCGAAACGGAATATTTTTATGTATGGCTCTGTTGCGGGATTCCCTTTGGGATTCGGCGGATGTTCGTCTGGCTGGTTCCCCATGGATATGACTTAGGCGGTTCGGTTGGTATTATTGCAGTGAACTTTATAGTAGGCGGCCTGATCGGCGGGGTCATCCTGATCTGGCGTCTGGTGGTTGCTGTATGGTATATTCCTCTGACTATTTACCGATTGCTCACGAATTGATTTGGATTTCCAGTTGTGTCCTGAAATGTTGGGAGGTGTGTGTAGAAAAAGTAAAGGGGAGAAACCCTGAAATATCGGGGCCGCTTCCCTTGGTTGGAGGTATGGCTGAGTGTTAATATCGTTTCCCCCAGGAAAGCCATTTACTTTTTCTACTACAAAGAAGCAGCAAATCGAACGCCAGCCAATGATTCGTCAAGGCGAATAAGTCTGCGTGACGGCCAAAGGTCACATTTGACTATGAAAATGCTATGGATTTGTATAACACGAAAAAAAGCGCCGGACGCAAGGGACATATAGCCCCCCGCGTCCGGCGCTTTTGCCTGCTTGGGTTATTCGTCTGTGAAATGGAACGGCTGCGCTTCAAAGTCGGCATCGCCCATAGCGTCCAGCTTATCAAGGGCCTGACGGGCCAGCGCCGCCATATCCTCGCTCATATCCGACAGGGTGGCCCGGATGGCTCCCGATGTCCTGCGCCGGTCACTCTTATGATACATACAAATCAGGTTTTCTTCTTCCACGGTGAAATACATTCCTCATACCTCCAATTCCTTTGATTGTTCCCTATGCGGGGGATTCTTTTTCTGTTCCTTCTTAGCCGCTGCAAGCTGCGCCCGGATGGAGGGCTTTTTCTGGCTATGGTTGGCCTTAGCATTCTTGTGGGCCTGTTTTTGCGTTTGTTCCTCTGCTTTCACTGCCGCAGCGACATCCGAAAGGGAAACCTGTTCTCCGGCCTTTGCTCTGGCTTCCAGTTCTCCCATGGACGGAGTGTTGTTCAGGATGCCGTCGATCATATTTTCGTTCTGTTCGGTGGACATTTCAGCGGTTTTGATGTGGCTGTCCTGCTGGGCCGGGATGGCAAAGGCCCTCGTACCATTTGCCATAATGAGATACCTGCCATCCTCCGACTGGTGGTGAAATCCATACCCGGCAGCCTCCATCTGTTCCCGGCTCATGGCGGTTACATAGAAAGTCCCCCTCGGTGTTTTAACAGTTTCGCCCGTTTCCAGTTTGTCGGGGGTAAGCTGCCGTCCCTGCTCCTTGAAAAATTCCGGCACCTCCCGATAACCGATACGATCCACATAGTAGGCAGTCTGTTTCCCGTCCTGCCGGAACACTACAATATCCCCCATAGAGAGGGAACGTCCCTTGTAATCGGCGGGATGTTCCATATTAAAGCAATGGTAAATCTCGTCCAGAGAGGCGTTCTTATCCAACGGGGCTGTGTAGACAAGCTGGTAATTTTTCCTGTCTACTGAAAGCCCGTCCGCCTGCAAGCCCTCATAGGAACGGTAGCGGAAGTCGCGCCCCTCCGGGCCGCGCGGTACTTGGTAGATGGAAAAGTTAGGCTGCGCCGGGGCATCGGAGCCAGAAGCAATATATTCCTCCACCGTCAAACCGGCGGCCTTGGCCTCCTGCGCGACCTCGGCCTGTACCTGCTCCTTGTAGTTCTGCAAGCTCTTATCAAAGTCGGAAAGCTGCGGCGGCTCCGGCAAAGGTTCCCCCTGATTGAGAAACGGGCGGCACTCCTTTACATAGTCCACAAGGGCGGTCAAATAGGCGGTCTGCTCTGGCGGGAGGGAATCGCCGGATTGCAAAAGGCGCTGGGCCTCCTGCTCCATACGGGAAAGGTTACAGTGCTGCTTCATATAAGGGATAAACTCATTGAGAAGCATTTCCCGCTGGGCCTTGTCCGCCTCCCATGCCTCCGGCCCCTCGTGGTGCAGCACATGGTTTTTCCAGCTTTCATCCTGCGCGTAGTATTCGTGATACCCTTGGATATGCTCGATCAGGGAACCGTCTCCGTCGCCAAAATCCTGCCGCCCCTCGTAGTTGTCCGGCTGGCCCTGCATAGTAAAATCAATGCGGAACTTGGTTTTATCGTACCAATGACCTGTATAACCCGGCTGTTCCCGGTCATGGCGCTGGGCCTCGTCCAGTGACTTAAAAACGGCGTCGGCTTCATGTAACGGCATTTGCTGGCCGTCTTTCAGGTGGGGGCTTTCACTCCAAAGAATCGTAACAACCGGCTCCGCTGCCGGGTCAAGGGTGATCTGGCGCTCGGCGTTTGCCACGGCGATTTCCCCCTCTATCCGGCTTTTCACAAAGCTGTCCACCTCGCCGTACTGCATTTCATAGCCCTGTTCGCAAAGCTCATTGACAAGGGCCATCACCTTTTGCGTGTCGTCCACCGCCTCGGCATATTCCACAATCAACCGGCGTTCCCCGTTGCCTAACCGCTGGCCGCCCTTTTCTGCAAGGTCAATCAAAGCGTTGGCCCGTTCATTGGGGGACGCCTCCGGCATGAATGGTTTTCCGTTCAAAATCCCGTCTATCCCATTCCACGCCTGCGGCTGCCGGGCCTCGGCCTTTTCCAGCGTTCCATCCTTGGAGAGCGTAAAGCCCTGTGTCTGGATGGCCTCTTTCGTCCCCTGCGATACCTCGCCGGTAATTTTCAAATCCGTGTCAATCAGCATTTGCAGCATGGCCCGCACTTCATCGGTCATGGCCTGCTGCTGTTCCGGGGGCAGCTTGGAAAATACGCCGTCCGGGTTTGGCTGCTCGGCGGCCTGCTCTATTGGGGCGGCCTCCGGCTGTTCCTGCTGGGCCTGCCGCTGCTGCTGAAGTTCGGCAAGGTGGCCGTCGATGGCGGTTATCAACTCGTGGGCGGTGGCGCGGATGGTTTCAAGGGACGCCCGCAGCTCTTTCAGGTCTTTGCCAGAACTCCACCCGGCCACATACCCAAAGGAATAGTCGGACGTGTCCAGCCCGTAGTGCTGGCAGACGGCATAGGCCACGCTCTCGGCCTGTACCTCGCGGGTTCGGCTGTCGGGCCGGGCGGCCTGCTCTGCGGGCGTGGCCTCCGGGTCTATGGCGTGGAGCTTGGAATGGGCGATTTCGTGAATGGCCGTCTTGACGGTTTGCAATTCGCTCATGCCCTCCTGAATAGCAATCCGCTTTTCCGTCAGGTGGTAGTAGCCGTGAGAGCCTCCGGGGATGTCCTCAAAACCAATCGGGACGGGGGAGGTCTGTTCCAGCGCCTTGAAAAAATCTTGGTATTGCTCCACGCCGCCCGTCAATTCCTCCATCCCCAAAGAGGGCAGCGGCTCCCCCTCGGTCTGGCTCACGTCAAAGACGGAAACAATCTTAAAGGCCGGAACCTGTACCTCCTGAACCTCGGTGACAGGCTTTCCGTCCCTGCCGATCACTTGCTTGCCCTGGGCGTCCAGCTTCGGCACTTCCTTTTTGGCCTTAAACGGGGCTGGAGCCAGTATCTTGATGGCCTTTTCGCCTTTCTTGACGTTGCGGTGAAAATCATCCCGCCACTTGTTATAGCCTGCGACAAGCTGGCCGCCCTGCATGGCGATCAGGAGCGTGTTGTTAAAGCTGTAATTGTGGAACTTCGCCATAGAGGTGAGATAGGCTTTGTAGCGTTCACTCTCGAAAAGTTCTTGTATTCCTGTTTCCAGCCGGTCGGTGATTTCTTTCATGCGGTCGGCGCTGTTCTGGCTGTTCAGGATAATGGGGGTGACGGGCTGCGGGGGCGGAGCTGCGGCCTCCTGTTTCTGCTCTGGCTGGGCTTTTGCTTCCTCCCGCAGCGCTTCCGGCGCGGGATAGCCCATTACCCGGTATTCCTCCGGCACGGGCTGGCCCTCGTGGACGCGCTGCCACTCGTCGCCGGTTCGCAGGAGATAGCCGTACTCCGTAAACGTGCCTTTTTCCTCGCTGGCGATAAACTGGCCCAGCCGTTCCGTGTCGATGGCCGGTTTCCACTCGTCGGGGACTACCATCAGGCCGGAACGGTTTAAGTAGTAATCGCCCAGTGTGCGGTTGTCCTTGGCGTTGACCAGGATAAAACAATCGGTGTTCTCGGCGTAGTCGATGATCTGGCCGATAGACTGAAATTTTTCCGGAGAGTGCATGGCGGCGTTGAGGCCCGCAAGCTCCACAGCGTCCAGCTTTTGAAGCTGGGCGGCAAGGAAATTCAATTCGTCCACGCTGGCGGCCCGTACCAAATCCTCCGGCAATTCCAGCGCCCGGCCCTCCGGGGCAGAAATGCCGTCAATGAAAAAATCCTGCGGGTTGTCGGTGCTGATGTGGATTTCTTTCATGGCGGCCTGCACCTGTTCAGCGGTGGCCGGCAGGGAAAGCCAGTAGCCGTGCGGCCCGCCGGACTGCGCTTCGGCGCGGTTGTCAATCAGGATAGAAAATACTTCGTTCACGGGTTCCCTCCTTTCAGGCGGTTGGATAGCAGGGGACGGCTCCGGCTGTTCTTTTTCGGCCCTGGTGGTCTGCTGGGGCAGCTCGGCGGCCTGACTGGGCGCTTCCCCCTCGATGGTGTAACCGGGGAGCAAAAGGCCATTCACCTTGAAATAGTCGGCGTACTCCTTGGGGATGGCCGGGGAGATTTCCGTAAACAAATGCTGGTGGGCCTTGATACGGCCATTCAGATATTTGTCCAGTGCTTCCCGACTGTCAAAGACTTTCTTTTGCCCGGCGATTCTGGCCTGTCCGTAATTCCCCGGCGCATTGGTGTAAAGATTCCAGTCCAGCGTCCATGAATAGGGGATGGATTTCTCCGCCGCGCTGTTATACCGAGTGTTCTCGGTAATGGAATAGGACATTTTATAGACGGCGTTGCTGCGGACGCGGAGAAAATCGCCCTGCGGCTCCCATTGGTTTGCGGTATGCTTGACAGGAAGCGTCCGGGCATAGTCCAGCGTTTTATCAAGGGCAAGGGTCTTTCCGGCCTGTTCCTCCCATGCGGCGGCCAGCTCCTTTAGACGGTTAAACACTTCCTGTTCGGCGGCGGCGCTTTCCTCCCGCTGCTTCAAAAGCTCCGACAAGGGCAGGGCCGCCAGGCCGGAAAGGTCGGACTGTTCACTTTCAAAGTAAATCCGGCGCTCAATCTTCATGGTTTCAGCCGTTTCTAAACTGTCATGGTCGTAAGAGCTGTACGACATTCATTCCTCACATCCTTTCTGTGGTCGTGTTTTGCGTAGGGGTTTGGGGATATTCCCCAACAAGCAAACTCCCCGGCCCGGCAGGGTGTACCGGGTCAGGGAGTTTTCGGGAGTGTGGCTACACTCCCTATGCTTGCTGTTTTTTAGTTCTTTGCCCTCCGTTCTATGCGATAGTTGACGTACTTCCCGCCCGTATCAGCCAAAAGTACCGTGCCGTCGTAGGTCTTTCCCGTTTTCACGGAATAGAGGCCCTTTATCTTGACTTTCCCGCTTTTAAGGAGCGCGGCGGCGATTTTCGGGGTGAACGCTTTCTTTCGTTCCTCAAAAAATCGGTCATTCTTCCACATGACAAACTGGCAGGCCCGGTTTCCGCAATAGTAGTTCTTTTTCCCCTCGTAGACGCTTTCCCCGCAGCGCGGGCATTTGCCGATAACCACACGCTCTTTCTGAAACAACTGCTGGGCGTCCTCGCTGATCTGGGAATAGTTCGCAATCAGGCCCCGCGTCATTTCCTCAATGCCCTGCATGAAGCCCTCCGGGTCGGCCTCCCCCTTGGCAATCGCCGTCAGCTCCGTTTCCCACTGTGCCGTAAGCTGGGGAGAGGTCAGCACATCCGGTAGGACGCAGGCAAGGTTGTGGCCGTCCTTGGTGGGAAGTAGCTGCTTGCCCTTTCGCTCGATAAATCCCATCTGCACCAGCTTTTCTAAGATGGAGGCGCGGGTGGCCGGTGTACCTAAGCCCTGCCTTTCGGCGTCCTCCGGCATATCCTCGGCCCCGGCCCGTTCCATAGCCGACAGTAGCGTGTCCTCGGTGTAGGGCTTGGGCGGGGCGGTGAAATGCTCGGTGGCGTCAGCCTCCACCTTGTCAAAGGTCTGGCCCTCGGTAATCTCCGGCAGCTCCCGCGCAAGCTCCGGCGCGTCCTCGTCGGCCTCAGTCTTGAAAGAAGCCTTAAAGCGCCGGTCAATCTCTTTCCACCCCGGCGTCAGGATGGTTTTGCCCTTGGCGGCAAATTCATTCCCGGCGCAGGTGAATGTGGCGGTGACGGCCTCATACACATGGGGCGCGGCCACGGCGCACAGCAGCTTACAGCACACCAGAGAGAGAAGTTTTTTCTCCCCCTCGGTCAAGCCGTCAAAGCCCTTGCTGATAAACTCCATCGTGGGGAGAATGGCGTGGTGGTCGCTCACTTTCTTGCTGTCTAAAATCCGGCCAAACTGCGGGGAGAGGTCAAGCCCCTTTGCAAAGGGGAGCAGGGGCCAGAGGCCGGACACAAGGCTTTCCGCCATGGGCTGCATATCGTCGGTTAAATACCGGCTGTCCGTGCGGGGGTAGGACAGCAGCTTCTTTTCATAGAGCTGTTGGGCGTAGTCAAGGGTCTGCTTGGCGGTAAAGCCAAAGAGCCGGTTGGCCTCCCGCTGCAAGGTGGTAAGGTCGTAGAGGCGGGGCGGCTGCTCCGTCTTTTTCTCCCTTTCCACGGAAACGCAAACGGCCTGCGCCCCGGCGCAAGCCGCTTTCAGGCTGTCCGTCTCGCCGGGGCTGGAAATACGGCGGCTGGCCGCCTCCATGCCGCCCGCCGCGATATGGACAACGTGGTATTTCTCTTTCTTGAAACCGCTGATTTTTGCCTCCCGGTCAACCAGCATTTTAAGGGTCGGCGTCTGTACCCGGCCCACGGTCAGGGTCTTGTGGTAGAGGATGGAGAAAAGCCTTGTGGCGTTTATCCCTACCAGCCAATCCGCCCGCGCCCGTCAAAGGGCCGATTGATACAGATTGTCATAGTCTGCGCCGGGTTTCAGGTTGGCAAACCCCTCCCGGATGGCGGCGTCCTCCATGCTGGAAATCCAAAGGCGCTTGAACGGCTTTTGACAGCCCGCCATCTGATAGACGAAACGGAAAATAAGTTCCCCCTCGCGCCCGGCGTCGGTGGCGCACACAAGGCCGTCCACGTCGGGGCGCTCCATCAGGGAACGCAGGACTTCAAACTGCTTTTTCTTCTCGTCCGGGATGATGTACTGCCATTCCTGCGGCAAAATCGGCAGGTCGTCATAGCGCCACTTCTTGAAACGCTCGTCATAAGCCCCGGCATCGGCAAGGGAAACCAGATGGCCGATACACCAGCTCACCAGATAGCCGTTTCCCTCAAAATAGCCGTCCTGTTTCTTATCCGCGCCGATCACGCCCGCAATACTGCGGGCCACGCTTGGTTTCTCTGCAATCACTAACTGAATACTCATTCCTCGTCCTCCTTATCTGTTTCTTCCTCCATCAACAAATCTTCCTCCGGCTCTTGGGCGTTCCCATCGGTGGCGTCGTCCGGCTCCGGGGCTTCTTCCTCGTCGTCCTCGTCCTCGCCAAAGTCGTACTCGTCCAGATCGTCGCCGCCCTTGACATCCGCTTTCGGCTTGCGGAACTTAAAGAAGTAAAGGGCCGCGCCGCCGCCTGCCAGCACTGCCACAAGGAACACCATAAGGCCGCCCATGCCGCCGCTTTCTTTCTCCGGCGCTGCCGGTTCTTCCTCGTCTGCGGGTTCCGGCTCCGGCCCGGCGCAGGCGGTCAGGTTATTTTTACAAACCGGGCAGGCCGTGTTGACGGCCCCGGCCTCACACTTGGCCGTGCAGGTGCAGGCTTGCGGCTCCTGTTCGCCGTCCTCCAACAACGCTTGCAGGTCGGCGTCGTCCACTTGGTTCAGGAAATGCACGGAGGTTTCCTTGTCCTCGTTGGCCCGGTCAATCAGGATATAGAAATAATTCCCTGCCTTGGTGGTGACGGTGATAAGCTGTTTATCCCCGTAGAAATCATCTACCAACGCCGCGTTGCCCTCCGGGGTGACGGGTACGCCCTCCGGCTCCATCTCTATGCCCCCGGTGGTGGGTTCCTCCGTTTCCTCCGGCAAAGGGGCCTCGGTGGTTTCCGGCAGCGGCTCCGGGTCAGGGTCAGCGCCCCCGGCGTAGGCGGTGACGGAAAAAGCCGCCATGCAAAGCACAGCGACCAGCGTCACGGTAAATCTGCGAATGAGCTTATTCTTCATCAGCGTTTCCCTCCTGTTCAAACTCCGGCTGCGGGGCCGGGGGCGCTTGCAGAGCGCCGCCGCGCACAAAGGCGGCGAACTCCTGCGGGGTCATGTTCAGGCCGCGCACAAGCTGGACGATCTGCAAGTTTTCCTGTTCGGTCTTTGCCGCTTCCAGCTCCCGGAGCTGTTTCTGCAATTCCGCGATCTTGCCCTTGGTTTTCTCAATGTCATTTTCGATACGGTCAAGTTTATTTGCTGCCATAGTCTAAAACTCCTTTCTGGCGTCAGGGTAGACGCCCGTAACAAAATAGGTAAGATTGCCAGTAACTTGAATTTAGGTTTGTGTAAGAAATGGGGTCGCCACAGTGCAGCATGACGGAATTACCCACATAAAGCCCCACATGGGAAACGCCGGGGGTGTCGTAGGTGCCAACGAAAAAAACCAAATCGCCGGGCTTGGCCTGCCCCGCTGTGACGGGGGTGCATAGGTTATAAAGCCCCTGCGCCGTCTGCCGCCCAACGCTCCATCCGCTGTGATTGAGTACCCAGCTAATAAAGCCGGAACAATCAAAGCTGGTGCTGGGAGAGCTGCCTCCCCACACATAGGGATAGCCCACATATTTGTCCGCCTCCGCAATCATGGCCGCAAAGGTTTCATCCTCCAAAGCCTCCGGGGGGATTTCATAGTAGGTCGGCTCCTTGACGGTGGAGGCATGGGGATAGCTGCCACTTGGAAAGAGGTCTGGCCGGTTTCCCAATGTCTGCATATAGGCCGCGTACAGGCTCAACTGTTCCTCGTCCATGAGATAGACGGGCAGGTGGGATAAGTCGTTGTTGGTAAGTGTCACGTTGCAGATATAGTAGGTATAGGGGACTTCCACCTCGTATTCGTTGCCCTCGCTGTCTGTCCTCGTTTCCGTGCGGTAACGGATTTCCGTTTCAATGGTCTGCGTCAGGGTGTATTGCTGTTCAAAGAGCATGGCAAGGTCGCCCTGTACCTCATCCAGCGTAAACGCCCCGCCGTGGAGCGCGGAGAGGATAGAGGTCAGCACATAGGGGTCATGGCTGATTTCGTCCAAATCAAAACGGTACTCGTCGTAGCCGGGGTGCAGGCTTTCGTAGTTGTCAAGCTCGTACTGCAAGTCGGCCTCCATCCCGGCGTAGGCGTCCTCGGCCCCCAGCATATCGCTGTCCTCAGACAGATAGGAGGTGGCCGCAAGCCCCGTCCCGGCGCTGCCGAACATGGCGGTGCAGGATTGCAGGCCGCCCATAATCAGCAGGAGAAGCAGGCCCACGCCGCCGATCAGCAGCGCCCCTTTCCATTGACGGGCCACAAAGGAGGCTGCCTTTTTGCTTTCCTTGGCGGCTTTTTGGGCTGCGGTGGCCGTGGTCTTGGCGGTGCTGGCCGCGCCCTGTGCCGTCTGGCCCGCCGCCCGCGCTGCCTTGGCATACTGCCGCTTGATTTTCTGCTTCTGCCAGAAGCGGGAAACCGGGTTTTTTACCGCCTGCGCCATTTCCGGGTTATCCCGCAGGGATTTTTGATACATATACTCGGCGTTGGCGGCTATGGATTTCCTTTCGGCCTTGGCTGCGGCCCGGTAGGGCTTTAGCTTATGCCGCTGTCTGGCGCTTCTTAGGGCCTTGCCCGCTTGACGCTCGGCCAGTTCTTCCCCCTTGTGGCCGCCCTCCACGCCCACGTTTTCGTGTTCTACCTCATGGATTTTCCCGTGGAGGTATAGCCCTGCCTCCTGCACGGGGCGGCTGGCCGGCTTGGGTTTGAGCTTCGGCGGGTCTTTCTCCACTTTTTCAAAGTGAAGTTTGCTTTTGGCCTTTCCCTTGGCTTCATCGTAGACGGTTTCCTTGGTAAGTACGCGCTTCTTCGGGAGGGCGTCTTTGGCGGCGTCCAGCTTATCGGCCCTTTTTTCGGCCTTTTTGATATAAGGGGCCAGCTCCGGGGAGGCCCGTTCCTCGGCGGTAAATTGCAGGTGGGAGGTGGGCCGGTGCAGGGCTTTTCCTCCCTCCGTCACTACCTCCCCGGCGTCCTTGGCCGCCTGCTTCGCCTTATGGCGGCTGTGGAGCTGGTCGGCCCGTTCCAGTGCCTTTTCCGCCGCGCCGCCCGGCTCGGCGGTATATTCCTGCTCGGCCTCCCGGCTGGACACGTTGACGCTCTCGCCGGTGGTCTGGTTATCCAGCGTCAGCCCGTCGCGGGTCATGCGCTGGGTGACTTTATCACGGGGTTTTAAGGGGCGCTTCATGGTAAATCACCTCCCATCTGGCCCGGCGCTCATACCGTGGCCCCCTCGCCTAACCGGGTCGTCATGATCTGGTAGAGCTGCGTGTTCTTCGGGATTGGGTTCTTAAACGGCAGAATCACGTTCTCATAAATCAAAAGCCCCTCGCCGGGTTCGGAATTGTCCACATACCGTAGCTGCTGGGGGGAAATGTTCAGCCGTTCCGCAAGGATTTTCCGATCACCGCTGGCCTGATTTAACAGGCAGATAAAGTCGCTGTTTTATAGTGATAGGTAAGCCCCTGATATCATCTCAGGCTTTTCCCCCACTTCACACCGTGCATGCGACTTTCACCGCACACGGCGTTCCATCGGTTAGTAGATTTCGTTGTCTAAACAATCAAACCTGT
>NZ_VUMD01000033.1 GCF_009696375.1 Clostridium porci | reverse complement strand
CCTGTCCTCGTCGCCTACGGAAAGGCGGGAGTAAAGGGCTGTGATTTTGTTGTAATCATTCATGTGCATATCCTCCTGTGCGTCCATGTAGAGTTCTTTACACTTAAGATTATGCACTCCATCGGGCAGAACCATACTCCATGCCGTGGCGGTATTTCTTTGCATTTTTGCTTTTCAGATACACCGCCAGCCGCAGACCAGCGCCACAGCACAGGCCCACCAGTAAATCCAGCGGGTGCAGGCTGGGCCACCAGCTTGCCAGAGCCACCGGCAGCGTGGAGAAGAAGGAGAGCATTTTTGCTGAAGCGTCCGCGCCCTGTGCCATGCGCCATGCCTCCCCGAAGTTGGTGGCAAACAAGCCCATCAGGAGATACGGCAGGTTCAAAATCAGGAGCTTTTTGATGTCAAGCTGCTTTTTCATCGTTCCAGCTCCTTTCGCTTGGTGCGGTCCACCACGGCATTTTTGACCAGCTCTTTGAACTGGTTCAGCTTTGCCAGCACAGACGGACGCTCTGTTTTCTCTGCTTTTTTGACCTTTTTGCCGGTGTACTCGGTAAAGGCTGCTGTCAGCGCATCCGCATCACGACCTTTGAAAAAGATCAGGTACTTGGGTGGGGAGCTGCTGCGGTCTTTCTTCACTGCATAATCCACACCGTATTTCCGGGCGATCTTCTCAAACTCCTTGATGGAGGGATCGGTGATCTCGATATTGGAAACACCCTGGTTCTGACCAATGAGCTGCTTGACCGTCTGCTTACCCTGGGGCTTCACAGGCGCGTCCCGGCTTCTCTGCTTATTCAGCTTCTTTTCCTTGCGATGGGCAAGGTATTTACAAATGGCGGCCTTAAACAGCCGCCCGGTGAACTTTGTGCCGTTGACTACCAGCGTCAAAGTCCTGTTTTCCACTTCTTCCTGCATGGGATAACGCCTCCTTTCCACGAATTTTGCAGGGATGGTTCAAAAACTAAGGCGGGACCACCAGCCGCCGCAGAAGATAGCGGGTCATCATATCATCAGCAGGATGCTGTCCCGCAGCTGGGCAAAATACAGCTTGCCCTGGGGCGTTACCAGCGTATAGGAGCCGGTATGCCCATGGTTGCAGTAGTCCTTGACGCAGAACAGGCCGTCGTTGGCGGGTTTTGCATAAGGCAGTACATTCCCGGATGGGGCGCGGTACACAAACCGCTGTTCCAGCAGGAAGCGGACAAACCGACGCTCCGGCACAACCAGTTCCTTGGCGGTGGTACGGAGATTGGTGCTGTGCTTGAGGTCGATAAACAGGTCATAAAAGGCTGCCTTGCCCTCCAGCATGGCGTTTTCCTCACGAAGTGCCGCATTTTTCTCGCGCTCGGCCAGCAGGTCGGAGCAGAGGTTCATCAGAGCCTCCGGGGAGGTAGCGATCTCCCACAGCTTTTCTCTGGTGATGTAAGCCCCGTGCTTTCGGATAGAGGGCAGCACCTCATCAAACACCCAGCGTTCAAATCGTTCCGCAGAGGGCAGCTTGCTGTGAACGATCAGGCGGTACACATCGCCTTCTGGGATAAAAAGCATTTCCACCATCTGTACTGCGGGGGTTCCATCGGCCTTTTTTCCTGTCTGGACCCCTATGGAACGTTTTGTTCCACCCCTTGTATGGTCGCGGACAGCCTTTCGGGGATTGGTATATCCCAGCGCAGCAGCTATATCTGTACCGCAAAACAATACCTTGTCGTCCTGCTCAAAAGTGCGGATACTGCCAAACTCCGGGTTTTTGAAAATTTCCATTTGGTTCATAGCGTAACCTCCTGTAAAAGTCGTTGTTGTGGGATGAAAAAAGACGGCCTTACCAGCCGCCTGCGTTCATATCGTGATTGACCTGTGAAGTGTAGTGGTTGCTGATGGTGGTGGGAGCGTTAAACAGCACTGTCAGCAGGTACTGCTTCATGTTGCGGACCTCGGTGGTATTTTTCTGCAAGCTGTCCATGACAAACCGGATATGTTCGCTGTCCAGCTTCAAAAACCGGGAGCGCACCACCTCATGGGGGAAGTCGCTGCCTGCAATCCGGGTGGTTTTGCGTCTGGCACAGACGGTTTCCACCATCAGCTCCACGATCTCATCCAAATCCTCCCGATAGGTAGCAAACTCCCTGCACAGGTAGTCATACTCGATGTTCTCTAAAATCAATTCCCGATAATTTTCTATCTCGGAGACAGACATCGCATCCCTTCCTTTCCGTTCCGGCGGTCTTGCCGCCGCTGTTTCCCGGAAGGGAATGGAATCGGTACTTGATCCATGAGTAATTGATTTTTGAGTATTTGATTTCTCTATATTTAATTCTGCGGGCTTTTCCGTATCCGGTTTCTCCATATCCGGGTTTCCCGTATCTGGTGAAGCCGTATCCGGCTGGGGCGTATCCGGGTTCTTCGGCTGTGGCTGCTCGTAGATAACATACTCGGTATCACTGATCCGCCCCTGCTTGTCTCGCAGCTGATGGCGGACAATGTACCCGGCAGTTTCCAGCTCCCGCAGCGCGCCGCCGATAGCGTCCACGCCCTCTTTGCAGATGGCGGCAAGCCCTCTGGTGGTATAGTTCCAGTCCTCCGGTAAGGACAGCATCATGGAAAGCAGCCCCTTGGCTTTCAGGGACAGTTTCCCGTTGCGTAAATGGTGATTGCTCATCACGGTATAATCTCTGGTTCGTTCAATGCGAAATACGGCCATTGACCTCACTCCTTCCAAATTTCTCAGGGTATGAAAAAAGCCACAATCCTGTAAAAAGAATTGTGGCAGTCAGCTGTTTTGTTCACTTTTTTTGCGCCGGTAGGGGCGCTTGGGAATGGGCGGTTTGTCTAACAGGTCATTTCCCTGAGAGAATGGCAGAGTTTGCAGAACACAGTCAATCTCGCCGGATTCCATATCATGCTGGGAATGGCAATCCTCCCGGATTGCTTCCCGGATTTCCTTTACAGTACACATTTCAATCCTTTCCTTTCGCAGTAATGATTTGTTTATGAGTGGCGGCGGCGCTTGTCCGGCTTAAAATCGAGGATATGTCCCTCAATCACACGGGCATACCGCTTGATTTTGATTTCCCGATGCTGCTGGCTCAGGAGGGCGGCCTGATAGCCGTCCTCGGTCAAAAACAGCCGCATTTCATCACCGGGACTGCCATAGGCACAGGAACGCAGGACAGAAAATTCAATCATCCGGCGGGTGTTGTCCTGAAAACGCTCCACGGCAAGAATGTTATGTCCTTTCAGCTCACGGGCTGAAATATCCCTCATAGGCGGCTCCTTTCTCAGCGTTCATGTTGCTGTTGGCGTTTTTTCTGCCACTGTTCCAGCAGCTTGATAATGGTTTCCTGCATCCGCTGGGGCGTGTAGCTCTTGGGAAAATACTTCCGCAGGATGTCCGAGGTGAATGTCACCTTGTCCAGATCGCTTTTCTTTTCCTCTCCCATAATGGCCCGCATCACATCAATGGATAAATGCCCCTCCTGGCTGAACTTCTTGAGCCGCTGGGCTTGAGAAAGAGAAGGGGTAGCCTGTTCGCTGTCCATCGCGTCCAAAAGCTGGGTCTGTTCCTCTTTTTTCAGGAACGACAGCTCGTAGGCCGGATTGAGAGCGATTTTTCGTTCATCCACCATATCCAGCAGTTCGGGAATCAGTTCGGTCAGGCGGATGTAGCGGGAAATCTGGTTGCGGCTTTGGCCGACCTGTTCTGCCAAAATTTCTCTGGATTCCTTTCCATCGAAATTCCGCCCAAGTTGGGCGGAATTTTTAGAAGGTCTCCCAGCCTGCCGTTTCATAGCCTCCAGCTTCATCTTGTAGGCAAAGGCCCTTTCGCTGGGAAGCAGGCTTTCGCGCTGCAAGTTGCTATCCACCATAATGATGGTGGCAGCGTCATCGTCCAACTCCCGGACAATGACCGGCATGGTTTCTTTCTCAGCCAGTTCACTGGCCCTGTGCCGTCTGTGTCCGGCTACCAGTTCATAGCCGCCCTCCGGGTCAGGTCTTGCAATCGCCGGAACCAGCACACCATACTGCCGGATACTGTCCGCAGTTTCCATCATGGATTCATCATCCTTGACTTTGAACGGATGGTTCTTAAAAGGGTGCAGCTCAGACAAGGGAATTTCCAGCACCCGTTCCCGCTGTGCATCGGCACGGCTTTCCTCGGTGGAAAACAGGTCATCTACCGATGCCAGCTCTACTTTTTTCGCGCTGCTTTTCAAGTTTTGTCACCTCCTGCGTCAGATTTTTGTAGCTTTCAGCCACCTTGCCGCCGGGGTCATGGGCGAAAATGCTCTTGCCCTCGGCGCTGGTCTCCTTTGCTCGGACAGAATGGGGGATTTCCGTGCCAAACACCTTGATTTTGCTGCCGTAGGTTTCCCGCAGCAGGGCGGCAATCTCTTTGGCAAAGTTGGTGCGGTTATCCACCATCGTCAGCAGGATACCGTCAATCTGGAGCTTAGGGTTGATCTGCCGCTTCACCTTATTTACTGTTTGGAGCAGTTGTTCCAAACCCTTGGCGGGCAGATACTCCGCCTGAACGGGGATTATGACCCTGTTGGCGGCTGCCAGGGCATTGACCGTGAGCATACCCAGGGAGGGCTGACAATCAATCAGGATATGGGAATACTGTCCCTTGAGCGTGTCCAGATACTGCCGCAGGATAGTCTCTCGGCTCATGGCGTTCACCAGAGAAACCTCCATGCCGGAGAGCTGAATGTCCGCAGGCATCAGGTCAACACCCTCCGGGTGGTGCAGGATGCCCTCGCCGGGTTTGAGTGGTTCATCCATCAGAATACGGCCCATCGCGTCGGACAGGGTAAAGGGCAGCTTGTCCGGCTGAGGGTGGCCCAGGCTGATGGTCAGGCTGCCTTGCGGGTCCCCGTCGATCAGCAGCACTTTCTTTCCGGTCTGCGCCAGCCCGATCCCCAGGTTGGCACAAGTTGTTGTCTTGCCAACGCCGCCTTTCTGGTTGGCGATGGCGATAATTTGCGTGTTCACTTTGCAATCACCTCGTTTCTGGAATAAAAAAGGGAGAATGTGACGTAAATCAACATTCTCCCTGAGAAACGATATGCGATTGTATTGCTGCTTGTCTTATTTGTGTTCAGCTTTCAGGGAGCCATCCCGCCGCAAACCCGCATGAATACTGGATTTCTGCTTGTTTGCCTTTCCCTTTCCCGAATAACCTCTGTTCAACGAATGGTATGCAAAGGACACAAGCAAGAAAATCCGCGCTGTGATGAAGTCAAAAGGAGAAGCAGGAGAACACCTCTGTACAAACCCGTCCTATGGCTACACGAAAGACTCGGACAACAAGAAACGGTGGATTGCAGACGGAGAAGCCGCCGGAGTAGTCAAGCGGATATTCGCCCTTTGTCTGGACGGTTACGGGCCGTCGCAGATTGCCCGTATTCTGAAAGAGGATAAAGTCATAACGCCGACAATCCATTTTCAGCAGATAGGCAGAACAACGAGGAACGCGCCGCCGGACAATCCCTATAACTGGACAGGCGATACCATAGCCGATATTTTGGAGCGTCCAGAATATCAAGGGCATACGGTAAACTTCAAGACCTATAAGCAGTCCTATAAGAGCAAGAAAACCTGTTACAATCCAGAGGGAAAATGGCTTGTGTTTGAGAACACCCACGAAGCAATCATTGACGCTGACACATGAGCGCGGGTACAGGAATTACGCAAGAACAAACGCCGCCCGACGAGGACAGGAAAGACAAATATGTCTTCCGGCATTGTGCGTTGTGCTGACTGCGGCGAAAAGCTGTATTACTGCACAAGCAAGAACTTTGAAGCGCGGCAAGACCATTTCGTCTGCTCTACTTCAAGGCTCAAAGGGAAAGACGTTTGTTCTACTCATTTTATCCGCGCGATCGTACTGGAACAGGGCGTACTTGCTCACATGAGATGGACGATTGCCTGTGTTGCTAACAATGAAGCACAATTCCGTAAAACTATGGGTGCGAAACAGAAAGCCGAAGCGAAAAGGGAGCTGGCGGCGAAACGGCGGCAACTGACGAAAGCGGAACGACGGATAGATGAACTTGACCGATTATTCAAGCGTATTTATGAGGACAACGCCAACGGGAAATTATCTGACAGCAGATTTCAAATGCTCTCCGACGATTACGAACAGGAGCAGGAAGAACTGCGGGAAAAGCTGTTGCGATTGAATGAAGAAATTAACGAACAGGAAGAACAAGCAGAGAACATTGACAGGTTCATCAGCAAAGTACGGAAATATTTTGACTTAGACGAATTAACACCCTCTGTTTTAAACGACATGGTAAAGGCGGTGTACGTCCATGCGCCGGATAAGTCAAAGGGATATAGGGAACAGCAGATTGATATTTCTTATGACCTTGTGGGAATACTCCCCTCGTCTTTACTGAATGACCTATAAAACGGAGAAACGGCATAGCCCGTAAGCTACGCCGTTTCCCGAAACATTTCTAATACTGTCTTATGAGTGCCGCCATTAAACGCTGCCTCTTTTTCTCTTTAATCATGAACCACTACATTCAGCTTCTTCTTGATTCCCAGACTCAATATACCGAGGAGAGACTTCCCATCCACCATACAGCTTCCGCAACACACATCCACTTCCTCCGGGAGCCGCTCCGTCTGGTTGACAAATCGTTTCACATCATCAATGGAATCAAACATAACTTCCTTCGTCGTCATCTCAACACCTCCTGGCCAAACTTTGATACAGGAAGTCTTTCCAATTTTTGCAGAGGTTATACCTTTAAGCCTGCTTTAAAAGGACTTCGGCCTTCTCCGGTTAAGACGGTTAAACATCAATCTGCCAGCTCCAAGCGGCATCTGATTGTCTGCTGGAATTTACTCCGCTTTCTCATCCTTTGCGGCTATCTCCGTAATGGACTTCACCATACCTGCAATTCCCTGAATATCCGATGGAATAATAATCTTATTGGCCCTGCCGTTGGCAGCTTCCTTGAAAGCCTCCAGGCTTTTAAGCTGAAGCACCGCATGATCAGCACCCGCCTCCTTAATAAAACGGATACCATCCGCCGTGGCCTGCTGTACGGTACGAATAGCCTCTGCCTGGCCCTGGGCCTCCTTGATCTTCTTTTCTTTCTCAGCCTCTGCACGAAGAATGGCAGCTTCCTTCTCAGCCTCCGCATTCAAAACGGCGGACTCCTTGTTGCCCTCAGCCACCAGGATCATAGACTTCTTCTCGCCCTCAGCCCGGAGAATGGACTCCCGGCGCTCACGCTCTGCCTTCATCTGCTTCTCCATAGCTTCCTGAATAGCAGCCGGAGGAATGATATTCTTAAGTTCCACTCTTGTCACCTTAATGCCCCATGGATCGGTGGCAATATCCAAAGACTCCTGCATCTTGGCATTGATGGTCTCTCTGGAGGTAAGGGTCTCATCCAGTTCCAAATCACCGATAATATTACGAAGGGTAGTGGCTGTCAGATTCTCTATTGCCAGAAGAGGACGCTCCACACCATAAGCATACATCTTGGGATCTGTAATATAAAAAAATACCACCGTATCAATCTGCATAGTTACATTATCCTTGGTAATAACCGGCTGGGGAGGAAAATCCTCTACCTGCTCTTTTAAATTCACCTTCTTAGCCACCCGATCGATAAAGGGAATCAGAAAATGAATACCTACGCTGTAGGTTCCCTGATAGGCTCCAAGCCGCTCCACTACCAAAGCCTGTGCCTGCGGAACCACCCTGATGCAGACAGACAGTATAAACAAAATAATCACTGCTATCACAACAAATACCAACAAACCTCCAGCTACTCCAAACATAGAATTTCCTCCTTACGCTTCTTCAATATTATGCTCCGGGTCAGCTGCTTCCACCAGCAGCTTTGCCCCGCTCACCCCTTTGACAATCACCACTGCTCCAGGCTCAAAGGACTCTCCCTCTTTTGCCGCCCTGGCAAGCCAGGTTTCGCCAGACAGGACTGCGCTTCCTGTTCCCGCCTCATTATTAATTCTGGTCTTTACAACCGCCTTCCGGCCTGTCAGGCTGTCAACATTGGTATGTGTTTTCTGCCTGTACAGGTACTTGTAAGCAAAAGGCCGGACCATAAGAAACAATATAAATGATACTACTACAAAAATTACCAGCTGGATCTCCAGAGGCCCTCTGCACAGATGAACTACCAGAGCGGCCAGAGCTCCTCCCGCAAACCAGATACTGGTCAGGGACGCGCTGGCTGCTTCCGCCATCAGAAACACGATAAATGCAACAAGCCAGACTATCGTCATCTTCCTACCTCCTTTTCCTGTAAGCGCTCAGAAAATGGTTCCCCAGCCTTTCTATCTGCCGCCCACTTCAATATGGAGAAAATTTTTATTTATTTCATTTTATCATACATTTTTCTAAAAGCAATTGAAAAATTATAAATATATTAGAATCTTAATAGAATTGTAAGCTACTCTCTTATTATATGTTTTAACAAATGGGATATACTAAAGGAAGTTAAAAAATACAGGAAAAGAGGAACCTCAGGATGAAACGTATACTCATGCTCGGCACTGGCGGAACGATTGCCTGCAAACGTACGGAACATGGTCTAAAACCGGTTATCACTTCCCAGGAACTTTTATCCTATGTGCCAGGCAGCAGGGAGTTTTGTGAAATTGACACCCGGCAGGTTATCAATATAGACAGCACCAATATCCAGCCCTCCCACTGGCTGACCATCGCAGCTGCTATTGAGGAAGCCTACTGCCGCTACGACGGCTTTGTTATAACTCATGGCACCGACACCTTGGCCTATACGGCAGCTTCACTTTCCTACCTGATCCAAGGCTCTCCAAAGCCAATCGTAATCACTGGTTCTCAGAAGCCCATTAATATGGAAAATACGGATGCCAGAATCAACCTGGAAGACAGCCTGCGTTTTGCCTCCTGCTCCAAAGCTTACGACGTAAACATCGTATTTGACGGTCAGGTGATTGCAGGAACCAGAGGAAAGAAGGAGCGTACAAAAAGCTATAATGCCTTTTCCAGCATTAACTTCCCAAATGTGGCTATGATACAGGATAAACGTATCATCTTCTATCTGGACGATAAGGACAGAAATAAAAATCAGGTGCGGTTCTATCACCAGTTGGATTCCAAAGTAGGGCTTTTGAAGCTAATTCCTTCTACGGATGCCTCCCTTCTGGATTATATGGCAAATCACTACCATGGAGTGATTATCGAAGCCTTTGGCGTAGGCGGACTGCCGTCCTATGAAAACGGAGATTATTACCGTGCTATAGCCCGTTGGACCAGTCTTGGCAAAGCAGTAGTTATGACGACCCAGGTAACTAACGAAGGCAGCAACATGTCAGTTTACGAGGTTGGAAAGCAGATCAAGCAGGAGTTCAGACTGTTAGAAGCATATGATATGACCCTGGAGGCAGCGGTTACAAAGCTTATGTGGATTCTTGGTCAGACAAGGGAGCCGGAAAAAATACGGCGTATGTTCTATGAAACTGTCAATCGTGATGTATTGTGGGTATCCAGCCATGCCAGAAACTGAATTTATGATTCTGCCTTAAGCAGGTGCTTTGCATACTCCCCTCTTTCCCAGACTTTTATCAGAACTGGACTGATTAAAATATTTATAACTGGATATTCTATTCAGTCCATCTTTCTTTTATAGTAGGAGCCTGGAAGGAATTGTGAATCCCCAAGCACACAAAAAAGAGACATTAAGGAGGAACACGTTTTATGAAATTATTTACAACTAAGAAGCTGGTCATAGCCGCATTGTTTGCAGCCCTGGCCTGCGTATCGACCATGTCAATCCGTATCCCCACTCCAGGTACAGGCGGATACATACATCCTGGCGATGCAGTCGTGATTCTGTGCGGAATTTTTCTGGACCCTGTAAGCGCCTTCCTGGCAGCAGGCGCCGGCTCCTGTATGGCTGACCTTCTGGGCGGATACTTTATCTACGTGCCCATTACCTTTTTTATTAAAGGGATGGTGGCCTATCTGGCAAGCCGCCTGTATCACAGCATGGTACAGCAGGGCTCCAATGCCTACATATCTGTGGCTGCCTGCGGTGTAATCGACATAGCAGCAGTAGCCGGCGGCTACTTCCTGTTCGAGCTTTTCATCTATGGAGCGGGAGCCTCCCTTGCAAGCGTGCCCTCTAACCTTATACAGGGCGCCAGCGGTCTGATTCTGTCCAGCGTCCTGTACCCTTTGCTTCGCAAACCTCTGTCTGCCGCTTTGCAGGCTTAGTATCGGGGGAGCTAAAGGCCGCGTCTTGCATACCCTGTCAAGCTCCATTTTCGTTTATCCCGGTATCTATGGCTTTGAGCGTTCTTTCGTCTGCCTCCTTACGGATTGACATTGCTGGCTCTGTTTCTATCGTGTAATGAATATGGTCTTTTTCAGCTTCCATATACCTGATACTATTAACGGGAATAAGAAATGCCCTGCGTTTTGTTGACAAAATAACCAGCAAACACTACAATGGACTTTACTATCAATTTCACATACTTTAGGAGGAAAATCATGGCAAAAAGGTTTATCGTTGTTGGCGGTGTTGCAGGCGGAGCATCTGTAGCAGCCCGCATCAGAAGAATTGATGAAAATGCCCATGTGCAAATTTATGATAAAGGACATGACATTTCATTTTCCAACTGTTGTTTACCAAACTATTTTAGTGGTGAAGTATCAGAAATTGATGATTTAATTTTTTACAATCCATATACGTTTAAACAAACCTATAATCTGGATGTGAAAACGCGATGCGAGGTCGTAAAAATTATTGCGGATGAGCATAAAGTCATCGTAAAAGATTTAGAAACAGGCCTTGAATTTGAAGATACATATGATTATTTAGTTCTTTCACCAGGTGCTAAAGCCATCAAACCTAAAACGATCAAAGGTATCGACAGCGAGCACGTTTTTGTGTTGAAAAATGTGTCAGACGTCCGTAAATTAGATGCGCATTTATCAACAAACGCGGTTAAAGAGGCGGTCGTTATTGGAGGGGGCTTCATTGGTGTTGAAATAGCAGAGTGCTTAACACGTTCCGGAAGAAAAGTAACACTTGTTGAAGCCAGCAACCAGATTCTTGCGCCTTTTGACTACGACATGGTACAAATGCTGCATAAAGAACTATACGACAGCGGCGTTAGCTTAATTTTAGAAGATACCGTAACAAGCATTGAGGAAAGCAAAGTCGTTTTATCAAGCGGTAAAGAAATAAAAGTTCAGGCAGTAATTCTTGCCATCGGGGTAACGCCAGACGTACAATTCGCTGTTGAGTCAGGAATTAAACTGGGTGAAACAGGCGCAATGATTGTTGACCACAATTACAAAACCAATTTACCAGATGTGTACGCTGTTGGGGATGCCATTGAAGTGACACATAGATTGACAGGTAAAAAAACAAAATTACCATTAGCAGGGCCTGCTCAAAAACAAGCACGTAATGTAGCAGACGGATTATTTGGAAAACGTTTCAGCGATAAAGGCGTGATTGGTTCTTCATGCATCCGTGTGTTTGGCTTAAATGCAGCATCAACTGGTTTAAATGAAAAAGATTGTAAACAACATGGTATTGACTGCCGCGTTGCTTTCGTCATTCCAAACGACAGAGTTGGTTTGATGCCAAACGCTTCTCCAATGCACTTGAAGTTGGTCTATGAATACCCAACAGGTAAAGTCCTGGGGGCGCAAGGCATTAGTAAAGGAAACCCAGTTAATCATGTGAACGTAATTGCAGCTGTGATCAGCATGGGGGGATACCTGGAAGATTTGAAAGACTTAGAATTATGCTATGCACCTCCATTCTCAACTGCTAAAAACGCAGTGAACTTTGCCGGTATTGTTGCTATGAACTACTTACAGGGGGACTACGAACAAGTGCCGATGACATGTGTGAGAGAGCTTGTTGAACAAAAAGCGGTCATTATTGACGTTCGTGGTAAAAAAGCATTTGATGACGCGCATATAAAAGGGGCTGTTAACATTCCATTAGACGAACTTCGTGAACGTATAAATGAAATTCCAAGGGATTGCCCGGTTTACATTCACTGCCGTACTTCCTGGAATAGCTATTATGCAATTCGTGCGCTCAAAGGCTACGGATACAATAATATTATTAATATTCAGGGATCATTCTTAGGCTTGAGCTACTTTGAATACTTTAATGATATGACTACTGGAAGAGAATCAATTTTAACAAATTATAACTTTAATTAATGATGAAAAAATTATCTAAATTGGATTTAATTGCTTTAGTTATAGGTTCTGTAATCGGCTGGGGAGCATTTTATCTGCCTGGCACAAAATTTTTAATAGAGTCTGGTGTCATCAATACCGCAATCGGTTTTTTTATCGGTTGGGGATTGATATTCTTTATACA
The DNA here is from genome assembly GCF_009696375.1 of Clostridium porci. Classification (GTDB taxonomy): domain Bacteria; phylum Bacillota; class Clostridia; order Lachnospirales; family Lachnospiraceae; genus Enterocloster; species Enterocloster porci. The sequence goes on along the minus strand of NZ_VUMD01000033.1, from coordinate 2,907 downwards.
AGTAGCATATCATACCATGATGCATCACCATAAAGAAACCGGCGGAGAATTTTCTTATACATTCACCCATCTTGGTAAAAAACACGGATTTATTGTTGGATGGGCATTATCATTTTGCTACTTAACATTGATTCCGCTGAACGCGACAGCAGTAGCCTTGGTGCTAAAGGAAGTCGTACCCGGTGCATCCTGGGGCTATTTGTACACAATGGCAGGGTATCCTGTCTATATATCTGACTTATTGATTTCCACGTTGGTCATCCTATTCTTTTTTTGCTTGAACCGAAAAGGGATAGCCATTTCAATGGTATTTCAAAAAGTTATTATTTCATTGCTCTTTATAATTATCGTTGCAATTAGTCTTTATATGCTTTGCAAAGGTAATATTGAGCAATTTAATACAACGTATTTAGCACATTATCAGTTAGATGTTCAGGCTATTTTAAAGGTTGTGGCAATTATTCCATTTTTATTTGTTGGATTTGATATCGTGCCACAAGTATTAACCGACTTAGGTTTTCCAGCTAAATCTGCGGTTAAGATTACAGTCCTTGCAACAGGTGCTGGTGTACTTATTTATAATTTATTAAACGTAATTACAGCTTTAGCCTTTACACCAGGTGAGGCAGGTTCACAAACCTGGGCCAGTGGAAGCGCTGTGTTAGCATATCTTGGTTGGGCAGGCTTTCTTGCCTTATGTGTGGCTTTATTTGCTGCCGTTGTAGGTGGAATTAACGGGTTTATGGTTGGCAGCAGCCGTGTTTTGGCATCTCTTGCAGCATATGGCTTATTGCCGGCATCCTTTGCGAAGGAAAATCAATACCATGTTGCAGAAAAATCTTTAAAATTTGTTACATTCATTAGTATGCTGCTACCGCTATTGGGACGAGTTGTCATTATTTATATCGTTGACTTATCGAGTCTGATGGCAGCTGTTACATATGCATATGTTTGTTATATCAGCGCTAAAGTAGCTGAACATACGTTAGAAAAACGATTTAGTCAGTTTGGCTTTTGCATTAGTAATGTGTTCGCCGGATTATTATTAATACCAGGTTCACCAAGCCAGTTGAGTACAGTATCGCTGGCGATTTTAGTTATCTGGATTCTATTAGGACTTATTTATTTTATGAAAGTTAAGAGCAAATAATGAAGGGAAGTTACAAATGAACAAGAAAGAGCATATGATTGGCCTATTATTTGGTTTAGGTATTGTTATTTGGGGGAGATATTTTTTAACATCTGATATGTTATTCTTCCGATTGATGGTTGGTATAGGCTTCGGGTATACATTAAGCCGCGGATACACAGGTTTTGCCGGTAGTGTTAACAGAGCATATCGTACAGGTTCTACACGTTTAATGCGTACAATGGCAATGATGTTTTTCCTGACAGCATTGATGAGCATTGCTGTTTTATTTAACGAAGATGCAACAACCTTTGATTTGTGGATAAACCCTATTAACGTAGGATTATTACTAGGTGGTATTTTATTCGGATTTGGGATGACCTTCTCATCTTGCTGCGCTTCCGGAGTTTTAACCGATTTAGTGACAGCCTTACCCCGCGGTTTAATCACATTAATTTTCTTTGGTTTTGGCGTGTTTGTTGCATTCCCGATTCAAAACAGCGCAAGCTGGGTTAAAGAGTCATGGTTTAGTACAGAAGTTGGGAGCCAATTATCAGGTGGGGTTTACTTCCCGGACTTGTTTAAATTTGACGGCTTACAAGGCTACTTAGGCGCTATGATTTTAACGGGTTTATTATGTGCCCTTGTGATTTGGTTCGCACACAAATATGAAGTATCACGTAAAAACGCTGGCACATACACAGGTCACTCTGGTGAACAAGTCCAAGACCTGGAAGTCAAAGAATCATTGAAACCGGCAGATGACAATACGGAATGGTACGACCGTATTTTTGTAAACGCCTGGTCATTAAGAAAAGCTGCTGTTATTTTATCAGTCTTATTCTCATTATTAATGGGTGTGACAAAAGCTGGCTGGGGCGCAAGTACACCTTACGGTTTATGGTTTGGTAAAGTATTGCTATTATTTGGTGTAGATGCAGATTCAATCGCAGCATTTACTATGATGCCAAAAGATAGCTTTGTAAAACCATTCTTTGAACATCCGGTTAGTGTTCAAAACTTCGGTATTTTATTAGGGACAGTATTTTTCTTATTGACATCAGGAACATTTAGTAAAGTATGTAAATCAGAATTACGTATTACACCAAAACAAGGATTTTTCTACGCTATTGGTGGTTTATTAATGGGTGTGGGAACACGTTTAGCAAACGGATGTAACGTTGGTGCATTATATACACCTATCGCAAACTTCTCATTATCAGGCTGGGTATTCTTTGCCTTCTTAGTTACCGGCGGTGTGTTAGGTAATACAGTAGCCAAAAAATTAAAGCTATAACTGAATGATAGGCGATTATGAACGATTGCGTGCAGCGTGTAGGCAAGGTTAGGTGTTGGAGCATCAGAGTCTATGAACAAAGTCTGTAAAATAAGAATCAGAAATGTTGCAAATTTTATATTTGAGTTAACATAATGCTGAATTCGAACACATAAGATTTAATGCTGTGAAGGCTGAACTGCTTATCTTGGCAGCATTTTATAAGAGTTTGTGAAAGTTTTTCTGTAATTAAAGGGGAGTGTCCGAGCATATGAAAGATTTTCTGTAAATAATGTTTTATAAGGTCTTCTATGGTAAAATAAAAATCATAGGAGGCCTTTTATTATGGCAAGAGAAAAGAAACCCGTACACAAAGTACAAATGACAGATGGGAAAAGGAACATCATCCAGCAGCTCCTTCAGGAGTATGATATCCAGTCCGCAGAGGATATTCAGGATGCTCTCAAGGATCTGCTTGGCGGCACAATCAAAGAGATGATGG
>NZ_VUMD01000032.1 GCF_009696375.1 Clostridium porci | reverse complement strand
AGCATCCATGCATCCGGACCTACCGCTATGACAGCATCGGTCGTCTTATGCAGGCGGTCAGCGACGGCCATTCCTATGAGTACCAGTATGATGAAAAAGGCCGCTTGAAGGAGAAACGCTCCAGCGGGAAGCGTCTGGTTTCCTATGAGTATGACCCGGCGGGGCGTATCAGGAGCATGACCGACCCGGCAGGCGTTACCACCCGCTATGAATATGACCTTCTGGGCCGCATCACGCAGCTTGCCTAAAGAGTGGATTGATAATTTGACAGGCTATTATGATGGTGTTTTTTAATGAAAATGATGGTTATATTGATACACCTAAAGCTGTTGTGATTAAGCTGTCTAATGGAGATGAATTTTGTGTTGAATTTACAGAAAATACAAAATAAATGATTATATCAGACTAATAAAAATGTTATTATAAATCAAATGAAAAGAAACATTATCTCACTTTTTACGTTTGGTGTTAGAAATTTAGCAAAACTAATCAATAAAATGATAGACGAAGCATTGAAAAATCGTTCTGAAATACGTCCATGAAGAAAATTTCCAAGACACAAAAAGTATACACGGCGAAAGCACTTTATGAACAATAAGCCGTGTATATAAAAGTGAGTACAAGCCCCCAATAGTTCATATGTTGAAGTTTGCAGTCAAGCAAGCTTATTTCTAATACAAGAATAAGTATCATATTTATCTCTGGACTTAAAAGTAATTCTTATGAATCCTTAAGTTAGCGACATTGCCTGTTTACGGGGGAGCCAGTAAAATATAACAAATAAAATAGACCTTTTAGAGCTTAGTGGGTAAACGATGTTGCGCTTGGCGAACCGATTTTGATGAGTTTTTAGACTCCAGTGCCGGTAACAGACCTTTATAGAGTCAAAGCAAGCCGCCGGCTAAGACGATGGTCTTGACTGACAATTTCAAACAAAAGAGCTAATCCGGCGCATATTTCAGGAATCTCTGCTGGGTATTTTGAGAGGCCAGCCTTTCCAAAGAGCAGCCTCCCAAAAGGAGATTGCAATCCATTTAAGTGATTATATGGGAGAATATGAACCACTTCTGGTTCTGAACTGCCAAACGAAAAAAACAGGAGAGTGGCTTGATGGAATATTTCAAAATCACGCAGGAGACCAAATATAGAAACATACTGCGTCCCGTATTTCCGGCAATTTCTCAAATATGGGGAGAAGAAAAGCCGTTGCTGGTATATGGGAACGCAGAAAAGCAGGATAAGGAAATCAGTTTTCTTCCCTTTTACCATGCTAATATTTTGTCAGGAGCATTTCTGATATCAAAAAAAATAGGGGATATATGGAAAAAATACCAGCAAGGAGGCAGATACCGTCCCTGTGTGTTGGGACATGTGGAAACCAGAAAGTTAGAAACCTATTATTTTATGTATCCCAGGCTGCTTAATGTGCTTCATAAGGATACGGTATATTTAAAGGATGGAGAAATTGAGCAGATATGTCTTTGCAAAGATCTTGTGGAAATACATAAGGTTTTTGGAATAAAAGGGAAACACAGAACGGATATTATCATAGCGGGGGATGTACTTGAACAGATGCTCCGGGAAGGCATTATCGGGTTTCAGACGGTTTCTGTGAGCGTAAAGGAGGGAACGCCGTGGAAAAAAATATGTAGTGGAGAACGCGGGACTCAGCTGCCAGTACGGAGAGCAGAGCTGGCTGATCGTGCCGGGAAACCGTCATATAGAGATCAGCGGCAGCCGGGTGGCGAATGAAACAGATTATAAAAAGGCATGCCTGGGATGCGGAAGCTTTGGAAACTGCTACAGTCCCCATATTTCCCAGGAAGCAGCACAGGGCTTCCATGATTTCCTGTTGGAAAATGGATGGAAAAGTCTCCAGCAGCTTTCTTCTGCAGGGGTTTTCCCTTGCCAATATCAGCCGGGACCTCAATGGATGGAAACGAAAGCGGACGTTTATATAGCAGGCTATCGTGCCCTGATGGAAGACAGCTGGACATTCTGCACCTATGGCATGGGAATTATAACGCTTTTAAATTCCGGTCAGGGTGAAAATCCGGTAAAAGCGCTGGAGGAACACCTGAAACAGCTGGAGACTGTTGTTGAGACATATATAAAAGAAAATGGACTTTCAAAGAAAAGCAAGCAAGATATGATAAACAGCGTATTGCTTTGGAATGGCTATGAATCTATTCCATGGGATACAAAAGTCAGCCAGGAATTATGGGATTTTGGCATTTACATGGAAAAAAACTACCCATCTCTTTCCAATTATTTTGAACGTGGAATTTACCTTTTTGATGAGCAGACAGGAACAAGAATTGATGTGAGCTATATGACCGGATGTGTGGTAGCGATGAATCAGTCATCTAAGAACTGCTGGAACCTTCTAAGCAGAGTGGGAAAGGCTTTTAATGATGAGGCAGCTTATAATGGCTATCTTGAGGCATGCCGGCAGGAGCCGTCAGAGAATGGGCTGGAAGCGATGGAAAAATTTCTGGATTATTATAGAAGCCCGGAATATGGTGGGAGCGGACGGTATTCGGATTATCTGGAAATGTCGGAGGAAGCCAGGGCTGTTTATGAACAGATGAATGAGCAGGGATATTTGCTGGATGGGAGCTACTATGAACCAGGTGTCTCTTTGGATAGCTATGGGGATCCGGATGAAATCATGGCAAAGAGGGAAAAACTGTCACACTGGAATGAATGGAGTCAGGAGGAAAAAGACCTGCTGATTCTTCAAAGATCCCTGTCCCGTTATGTGGGGGACGAGGAAGCGGATGCCTTCATCAAAAAAGTATGTGAAAGCGCCGGAAGGGAGAAAACGTCATGGGAGCAATAGAGCAGGGAAGGTTAAGAGTGTCAGAAATCTCCTGCGAAGGGACGCCGTTTTATCTGTGGATCAGTCAGGGCTTCAACCGCCATGGGCGGATGAAGGTTGGAATATGGGTTTCAGAAGGAGAGAGGGAAGGAATCCGTACCGGCATGCCGGTTATCCTGGAAGTGGACGGAGGCGGCCCTGTTTTCTGCGGGGTAGTAAAAAAAGCCACAGTCGGAAAGGAGAAAGGCCAGGGCTGTGTGTACATAGAAGCGGAGACGGGGAGCAGTCTTTTGGATCGGAAAAAGAGGAGCCGCTCGTTCCAGAAGCAGGAGCGCAGCTATGAGGAGCTGGTAGGGGAGGTTACTGCTCCATACCAGGGATATCCTGTATGGAAAAGCGGCGCGGGAGGGGAAAAGAAATGCGGTTTCCTGTTCCAATATGAGGAAACAGACTGGGAATTCATCCGGAGAGCGGTATCATCTGGAGGGAACGGAATCCTGCCAGAGTCCCGGTTTTCTGGAAACGGATTCTATATCGGCCTGCCGGACAGCCAGGGAGAGGTGGAACTAAAGGCGGACCATTACTACGAGAGGAAGCGGATACCTGGGAGCATGCTGGAAGATGGAACCATTTGTACAGGTCCGGAGTATGTGGTAAAGGACTGCTATCAGATGCTGTATCCTGGAGAGCGTGTGAGGTTCCGTGGGAAGAGTCTGGCAATAGCGGAGAAGGAAAGCCGGCTGGAAGGAGGCTATCTGAAGAACACGTACATTCTGCGAGGAGAGGAGGGCTTTCAGACAGCCCCAATCTACAATTACGGGCTGATAGGGGCATCAGTTGAGGGAAGGGTGGTGGAAAGCGGTCCGGAGAAATCCCGGCTAAGCCTCAGCACCGACACGGCGGGAGAACCAGCGGACAGCTGGCACAGCCGCCCGGTTTTCTACAGCGGTGGAGGGAGCGGATACAGCGGCCGCCCGGAAAATGGTGATACCCTGTACCTGTATTTTCCCACGGAACATGAGGAGGATCGTTCGATCCTTGGGGGAGGCGGAGCGGGCTATGAAACGCTCCATGCGGTGACACAGCAGGTCATGGATGACACGGCAGCGGAGGAAGAAGAAGCGGAAAAGAGCCAGCCGCTCCCTATGGGAGTGGAGAACCAGGGGGCAGCCGTGCAGAAAAAGGCAGGGGGAAAACCCCCGAAAGCGGATGCAGCCAATATGACTGGCTATAAAAACTGGAGTACGCCAGGAAAGCAGGGGCTGTCTCTGAACACGGGAGGGATCCGCCTCCAGAACGGGACCGGGACAGCGGTTGGAATGGGAAAAGGAGGAATGAGCCTGACCGGCAAGGGAGGAGCAGGCCTAAAAGGGAAGAACGGGATCGAGGTGGATATGCTTTGTGCAAAGCAGGTCAGCCTGAGGGCGGCGGAGTATATTTATATCCAGTGTGGGATGAGCGCAGCGGCGCTTCTGCCGGAAGGAATCCACCTGAAAGGGACGCGGGTACAGCTGGACAGCCCCTTGAACGAACAAGGGGAAAATGTCTTTAGCGAGGATTCGATTGAAGCCCTGAAAGAGATGTATTATAATGAGAAATGGGGAAGCCCCTTGCAGCTGTTTATGCCGGACGGGACGGTGATTGGGCGTGTCTGGGGGCTGGAGGGGAACGCGGCCCTGAGGAAATATTTTGAAGAGAACGTCCTTGGAACGGGGGAATACGTCAACTACCTGGACAGTGAGACGCTGGATCCGTACTATAAGGATAGAATGATGGATCCAACAAGCCGTGAAAACTATGAAAACGGCCTGTATTTTCAATGGCTGTCCGCCACCTATGGAAAGACAGGCATGGACAAGGCGGGGGAGTGGCTGCTGAGTAAGGAGGGAAGGCATGCAGCGCTGGATGCAGTGGGGTTCTTTCTGGAACCGGCAGATGCCATTAATGCAATTGTCTACCTGACGGAGGGGGATTGGGGGAACGCGGCCCTTTCCGGAATCAGCGTTTTCCCGCTGTTGGGGGATTTGGTTGCAAAAGGAGGGAAAGGAACCAAATATCTGCTGAAAGCAGCCGATATGACAAAGCTGAAGCGCAGCAAAAAGGCCGTAAAGGCATTGGAGAACATCGATCTTTTTGTAAAGGCGCGTAAGGCGGAAATGGGGGAACTGCAGAAGTGGATTCAGAAAAGCCTGGACAACCTGGCAAACGGAGGGGACAGGTATGTCCTGGAATATGTAACACCAGATGGGATAATCCACAGGATTAAAACGAGTAATGACTTCCGGGTACACGTAAACCTGATGGATGAGGCTGGAGATACGCTGCATGAAGCAATCAGGATAGGAGAGAAGGCAGGCAATGGAGGAGAGCTGGCTGGTGATGCTGGGAAGGCAGTTAAGGGGAGTGCAGATGTACTTGATGATATGGCAGAGAGCACTTTAAAGGGTGGCAGTAAACTAAAAATAGAGGAAGTTATACCACCAGGGTCAACACATCCTGTAAAAGTGTATACAGACGGCAATACTCAGATTAATACAGGAAAAATAGATACATATATTCGTGGATGCCTTATCATTTGAAGCATCAAAACGTTATTTTGTTGTAATGGGGTATAGCGGAAGAGATAAATCACTAATGCAAGCAATAGAGCGTAGCTTTTGTAGAAGTGGTGCTGGAAGGCTTTATTGGTGTGGATATGGTAGGAATATTGCACCAGAAGTGAGAGGGCTGATTGAGAAACTCAATTTGTATGGGCGAGAGGCGTTTTATATACCTACAGATGGTTTTGATAAAACAATGCTTAATATTGCGCATATGTGTTTTGAAGACAAGGAACTACAAGAAGAAGTTGGAAAATTAAAAGCTGATCTGGGTGCTAGGTATGAGTGTAGAACAACAACGTTTTCACCGTATAAGGAGGGTGTAAACAAAATTGTAGATACAAATGTTTATCCAATTAAATTTCCAGATAAATGTTACCAATTTGAGGTGAAAAACAGTTCAGTTATGAACCTATGGGATTATTGCAAGCAGCTGATTGATTATAACATAGTTGCAGTACCTTATAATGGAATGATTTATGCTTGGGGAAATCGAAATTCGATTAGTAGCATGTGTGGCTCTAATGTTAATGGAACGATAGAACTAGTACCATTGACCAGAAAAAATTTTTTTGACAATGGCACTTTAAAAAGTATGCTTTTAAAAACGTTGCTTATTATTATTGGAAAGCATAGCAATTGTAAATATAATAGAAACAAAATATGGAGAGAATCAAAAAAAATAGGCTATATTATAAATGGAAAAAATATTGAAGCATATCAGGGCATACAGTTTTCATTATTCATGGATTGGAAGTTCTCATATTTGACACTAACTCCTGCTTTTTATTATAAAGATCGAAGTGATGTTAGCAAGGAAGAAAATAAAGAGTTTTCGGATAGATTTATGGAACAAATATGTAAAATGCAAGCAAATAAGAATTATGCAGCTTATATTAAACATTGGATAAATATAATTTTTATATAAATCATTTAATAGATTTCTAATTATCTCTTTAGATGTTCTTATATGCCGGTATAGCCCGTTACTTCGGGCTTTTCCGGCACTTTTTATATCGGAAGAACCTCACAAATCTTTTTATTACCCCTCATGTTTTCACTCTCAAAAGTGGTAAAAGCAGTAGTAAATTCTGCGTACTACTTATGCCGCCTTGGTTTCCTCGGCGCTTTCCGCCGCAGGCTCCGGCTTGGCCTCTGCGGTGGTTTTTGCCTTGGCTTGCAGCCGTTCCATTTCCTCCTGTGCGGAATGGAAAGTAGCGTGGGCGTAATAGTTCAGCGTCATTACGATGTTGGCGTGTCCCATGATGTACTGCAATGCCTTGGGGTTCATGCCCGCGTTTGCCATTCTGGTACAGAATGTATGCCGCATGGTGTGCGGCGTCATCACATCGGGCAGCGGCTCCTTGTGGCACTTGTTGTACTTCTTGGCAAGGCACTTGAACATGGCGTCATAGTTGACGGCGGTTTTGGGCAGGCCGTCCCGGTTCAGGAACAGGAAGTCCTTATAACCGTCAACCTCAATGCACCTGCCGTCCCTGCGTTTCTTCAACACGCGCTCAAACGCTTCATAGGCGGCTGCGCTCATAGGCACTTGACGGAATCCGCTTTCTGTTTTTGGCGCTTCGATATAGTAGCCGTCCTCGGTGCTTCTCAAAAGCTGGTGGTCTACATTCACAAAGCGCTTTTCAAAATTCAGGTCGGCGGGCGTCAGGCCGCAGAGTTCGGAAATACGAAGCCCGGTTTCCAGCAGGATCACCACCTCGTCATAATACTTGGCATAGACGGGATCGTTCTGCATGAAGTCCAAAAGCTCGTTTTCCTGTGTAGGGGTAAGCGGCACCTTTGGTACGGTATCGTCGTTGATAACCTCATTGATCGGGAAGTCAAAGGGATTCTTGCGGAGGCAGTCGTCCTGTACGGCCATATAAAAGATGGCTTTTAAGGAACGCTTGCTGTTGCAGATGGTGTTGTAAGCAACGCCTTTTTCCTGCATACGCAAGGCCCATTCTTTCGCGTCGGACAGCTTCACGCTGTCAATGCTGGCCGCGCCCAGCTTATCTTCGGACAGAAGTTTCATCAACTGCTGGCGGCTCTTTTGGGTTCCTTTCCGCACATTCCCGCGCTGCCGGGTGTACTTTTCATAAAGCTGGCACACGGTCATTTTCTTGCCGATGGTGTCGATCCCGTCGTCAAGGTCTTTCTGTATCTGCTTGATTTTCTCGCGCAGGGAAAGACAGGGCCGCTTCCCGGCAGGTACTTTGTCGGTGGGTACTAACTTCCATGAGTAAACAAACTGGGGTTCTCCAAAGGTGTCAATGTATTTGTAAGCGTATCTTCCATCTGATCGCTGGCTCTCTCCAGACTTCAAAAGGCGGCCTTTGTTGTCCCGTCTTTTTTCATCTCGTTCTTTTCTTGGCATTTCGTCATGCTCCTTTCCATGACGGAAAGAGCCTTGACACGCTTATAACCTATTATAACACGCGCAAGGCCCTTTTTCACTATATTGTGTCAAGGGAATCAATAATTTTTTCAAACTGCTTCCGTTTGATCTGGATGCGGTTGCCGTTTAAGATCACCCAGCCAGCGGTGGGGTTTTCCTCGGCAAGCCGACGCAGTTTGTTTTCCCCAATCCGAAAATATTTAGACGCTTCCTCAATGGTGAGCGTGTATTTTTCCCAAATAGGCACATCGTTATTACTCATAACATGGCCCCCTTTCTTTTCAAAACAAAAGTTATTTGTTGTGAAAGTGGGCAGAAAATAACGGACGGCTGCTGGCACAGCTCCACGGGAATCTCACCCCCGCGTGGTTCTCACGCGGCCCTGCTCGTTGCCTGCGACGCTTCAAACGCTCGGACTACGACGGCAAGGGAGTATCATTGTCCTGTCTGCGCGTCGTCGCCCGCAGGCTGCCACACCTACTTTACGGCCCGGTAAAATCGCTCCGCTTACCCCAATGAGGGAAAGCCTCTTGGCGCACCTGCCGCCCGGCTCGGCACAGACAGAATGTATCCGTCTGCCCTATGACGCGCCGCCATTGTCCTGCGGGCGTATTTGTCAAGGAGCAAAGGGGCCGCCGGGAAACAGGCAGGCGGGGAAAGGGAAAGCCGCCTGTCTATGGCCGGGGCCTTAACCGTCAGTCGCCAATGGGACTAACGATGGAATGGATCAGCTTGATTTGCAATCGGCGCTTCATATACTCGTCAATGCAGATATGAGGCTGGCCGCTGCCGTCATAGAGCGTCCGGGTACACAGCTTATTGATATAGCCGTCGTAATGCTGCAAGACACGCTCCACAGCTTCGGCGTTACCGGCGCAGGCCGCGTCGATCACAAAATCAGGCAGAGGGCTTTTGCCCTTGTAACTGGATTGCTTCATCCGCGTTTAACCTCCCTCCGGCATGAACGCCATCAATTTTATACGCAAGTCTTTCAGGGTGCTTGTCCTGTGGCGCTGGACTGCGCTGCGGGACATTCCCATCAGGCGGCCAATTTCTTCGTCAGTCAAATCCAGAACAAAGCGGAGAATCAAAATACTCTGCTCGTCTTTTGGCAGGCTGGCAAATGCTTCGGCCACAAGCTCGTTGTCGATATGTAGGTCATAACCATGCGAACTGAATGTAAAGCTGTCGCAGGAATACCGATCTACGGTCGAGAGCTTGTCCCAATCAGCCGGGGAAACAGCGTCCAGCGACACTTCACGGTCGCGGCGGCACTTCATTTCCCGCAGATAATCTATTGCCTCATGGTACAGAACCAGCTTGCAATAGCGGTCAAACTGGCCCCATTCACCGTATTTGCGGGGGATCGCTTCCATCTTCTCACCCCCTTTCTATGGGGGATGTGGTGGTTCTCTCCCTTTCCGCCAATAGAGCGAATGGAATCTCTCTGGCTGCCCGCTAAACGCCTCCTTTTTTCACTTTTTTGAAATTTCTTTTTGCGCCGGATAGCAGGCCGCAGGAAATAACAAAATTCGCCCGGCAGGTCAAAGACCCACAGGGCGAAACAGAAAGCAATATGTTCTTTTCCTACATGGTATAGTGCATACTCATAGCCGCTTGTCCCCGATGGCGGGGACAGGCTTTTTTTGACAGGTTTATCCCTGTCGGATTCTGTCGATATGGTTTACATTGCATGGCGGCTCCCTCCTAAAGCCGCCATGCCAGAACACGGTGCAGGGGTCGTCGAAGCAAACAGAAACGGCGGCCTTGATCTACTCAAAACCGCCGTATCAGCTATGTAGGTTTGCATGGGAAATGATCTGCCTGCCAGCGGTTTTTTTCTTTTCCCCGCTTTGGAGGCAGATGTTTGAATATGGTATCTCGCTTCATTCCACAAAGAACAGAACCCGCCGGATCAGCTCCGGGATATTCACCGGGGCGGTGATATAGTCATTCACGCCCTCATGCCGGTATTCATATTCCGTGGCAAGATCGTTGTTCTCGGTGAGGATAAAGAACGGAAGAAGCCGGACAGGGGGATTCTTCATTTGGAACATCCCCGCCACCCGCCGCAGCGTATGAAACAGCTCCATTGCTGTGCCGTCCGGCAGTTCCACATCACACAAGATCAGTTCTATTTCCTTATCCTCAAAAATCCGGCGCTTGGCCTCTCCAATCAAGGAAACCAAAATCAGGTCAAAGCCCTTTTGCAGCATAGCCGCCCGCAGCACTCCGGCGCTGGTATCTTCCGCATGGACAAAGAGCAGCTTGTGAAAAGTTGGGGCAGTTTCGCCGGATAACTGCCGGTAAGCGTATTCCACCAGCTTATCTTGCAGCAACAGACCTTTCATTTTGTCCATGCACAGCGTCGCGCCCCGGCGCATAGCTTCCTGTTCGTAGTCCTCCTTATCATGGCAGGACGCCAGAATAAAAGGCAGCTCCTTGTCTGCGGCCCGCACCTCGTCCAGAAAATCCATGCCGGAACCGTCCGGCAAGTCAAGATCACAGCAGACCACCAGGGGCATTTCCTCTTGGATGGCGGCCCTTGCTTCTTTCAGCGTGGAAGCCGTTTTTACTGGGTAGCCCCGGTGCTGTAAGTATTTTTGCAGACACCATGTATAGGTGTCGCTGTCGTCAATCAGCAGTATCTTTTTCATGTGTCCTCACCCCCAATATTGATTTACCACAAGCATAAACTACAAATGTTACATAAATGTCCGAGGCGGCCATATTTTTAGCCAAAAACAGGCTGAATTGTTACAAAGCTCGGACATTTCAAAAATTTTTTGAGAAATGATGAAAAAAAGCGGAGCAGCACACGCCGCTCCGCCGATCCCATATGGTTATTCCATTGTCTTAATGCGGTCTACAAGAGATTGTTTTTTCAGCGTTCTTGTTGTAAAAGCAGATAAAATTACCTGCACAATTAAGATCGCTACCAGATACCCGATCACAACCGCCCACGGGAAGTTAAAGAAGAAATAGGCATTTGCCGTTTTCATAGCACATACCGCCAGATAGCCCATTCCTGCCCCCAAAATAACTGTTATAATCGTAGCACTCGCGGAATAAATCAATCCCTCATATTGAAGCATTTTAAGTAGCTGTTTTTCTGTCAATCCGATGGATTGCAAAATGCCAAATTCCTGCTTTCTGGAAATAAAATTCGTAATCGTTGTGTTTACAAGGTTAATCAGTGAAAAGCAGGTAATCACAACTGCAATAATCAATAGAACCCCATAGACAAATTGATACATACTTTCCAAAGAGTTAATTTTTTCTTCTATCGTTTCCAGAGTGAAGTTTGAATTGCCAGAAAGCAGTTGCCGCAAACCTGCTTCAACCGCTTGGTATTGTTCCTGATCCGTAATAACAGAAATAGTACCAGTGCAATCCATTCCGGTTGCTTCGTTTATAAGCTGTTCCGGGAGGGTAAAACATTTTTTGAAGCCTACATAATTATAATCGCTTATAACGCCCGTGATCGTATAGCTTTTTGTGACAAGCTCGCCAGCCGCATTTTCATAGTCAACTTTGACGGTATCTCCTAAAGCAGCCTCCATTTCATAGACATCTTTCAGGCGTTCTTCCATCATAACAATGCCATTACCAGCAATCAGCTCGTCGTAATCCACGGTTCCGGCAATCAGATTATCTTCCAAATTTTTCTGCTCGTCCCGGCAAAACCCTTGAATCCAGTCATTTGACGATCCATTTACATGATATTCTGCGTCCGTATAATACCAACGCTTAACCCCTTTTACGCCGTCAATGTTTTCAAGCTGTGCCACAAACTCATCGTTCAACAGATTTTGCCTTTGCAATCCAGCCAAAGACACTTCGGCAGTTTCCCATGATTGATTTGCGTTAAGGTTGATCTTAAATTCTCCAACAGGAAATGAATTTCCCCTTGCTTCTGCGTAACTATCGTGGGAAATCAATACCGTGGAAAGTGTCACCAAAAGAACTCCACCAATCGAAAGAGAAAGAATCGTCAGTATGGATTTTACCTTGTTTCTGGACAGATTCATTCTTGCCAAAGAAAACGGTGTAATCTTCCGATGTAGCTTTGCAGATTCCTTTTTCTTTCCCTGATAGGGGGAATACCGCACTGCTTCAATGGGTGAAATATTTGCCGCCTTTTTCACTGGGGTATGGATGGCAATTATCACAATCAGTAGGGCAAAGATTCCAGTTCCCACTGTCACAAGCACCGTTGTTTGTAAATTCCAGCCATCCGGCAACAGAACATAGCCGATGATATTTCCAATTAGTAAGCCTAAAGGAATCCCCACCGCAGCGAGAAGTTTTCCCTCCCGGTAGACGATCCGCTTTATCTGTGCTTTTGTTGTACCAATCGTGCGAAGCTGTCCATAACTGCGGATATTTCCTGCAATCGAGATATAGAAAATAGAATAGATGACAATTCCGGCACCCAGCAAGGTCAGCAACCCTACCACAATAAAGAAGCCCATTTCATCACCCATTGATGTATCTTCCAACTGCATAAAATAGTCTGAACGCACCACCGTTTGATCGTCAGAAATATTTAATTTCTCTGCAAGAGTTAAAGCATACTTGCTGGCTTCTTCTTCGGACATCGTAGTAGCATTTTTCAAGCCAATAAAATAATCCATCGGCAAAACTGAACCGGCCATTTTATCCAAATATGTTTTTGACACAAGGGCTAAATAAGTTCCCTTAACCTCATAAACAGAACTCCAAATGCCTGATAAAACAAATTCATGCGTTGAACCATCTTCAAAAGAAAGACTGATTTTTTGCCCCAATTTATCATCATAACCTAATACATCCAAAAAAGATTTGGGGAGCATGATTTCATTTTCTTTTTGTGGGATTTCTCCTTTGAACTCCATCTGTTGTGAGGCTAACATTTCAGCATTTCCATAACTAAAATTAACAGTAGCATTGTTGATCCGTTCTGCTGGGCCATTCAAAATTTCGCCGACCCACTCGATTTCGTCCTGATCGTATAGCTGGTTTCCTTGCTGTTCTGACAAACCACGATAAACGATCTGTGCGGTTTGTTTTACCATGTTAATGCGTTCGGTCTGTGTACCAAAAGTCCAAAGAAAAACCGTTGCCAACAACGCAGACGCCAAAGCAATCGTTACCACAGTAAAAATATTTCTTATTTTGCTGCTACGAATACTGCTCTCGGAGATTTTTTTAACAATGCCGCTGGTATCATTTTCAAAAGGCCATGTCATAGCCTGCCACCTCCTTACTCCACAATCTTTCCGTCCTCAATGCGGACAATCCGATCTGCAAGGCGGGCAATGTCGTTATTGTGGGTAATCATCACAACAGTTTGCCGGAACTCCGCACTGGTACGCTTGATAAGTCCCAGCACCTCGGCGCTGGTCTTGCTGTCAAGGTTGCCGGTCGGTTCGTCGGCAAGCACAATAGCCGGTTTGGTAATCAGGGCGCGGGCAATCGCCACACGCTGCTGCTGGCCGCCGGAAAGATTGTTCGGCATATTTTTCAGTTTATCTTCCAGCCCCAGCAGGTGTACGATCTCGTCCAAAAACTTCTGATCCACCGTGTCCCCGTCCAGCTCCACCGGCAGGACAATGTTCTCATACACATTCAGGATGGGAACAAGGTTATAGCTCTGGAAAATAAAGCCAATGTTACGGCGACGGAAGATGGTAAGCTGTTCGTCGTTCATTTTTGACAGCTCTTTGTCCCGGACAATCACATTGCCGGAAGTAGGGGTGTCCAGCCCGCCCATCATGTGAAGCAGGGTAGACTTGCCGCTGCCGGAGGTTCCCACAACGGCCACAAACTCGCCGTCCTCCACGGAGAAGTTCACACCGTCAAGGGCGCGGGTGATGTTCGGCTCTGTGCCGTAATACTTTTTCAGGTCGATGGTCTGCAAAATGCTCATAAAATTCAATCCTTTCTTTGTTTGTTGTAAATGCGGAATGCTGCTGTGCCGGTGGCCGCCAACTGTACCAGAATCAGCACAGCGAACAGGCCGAAGCTCTCATAGTAGAACAGTTCATCCCAAAACAGGAGAACATCACAGAGAGCAGTCAAGGCAACCGTCCAGAGGATGTGTCGGGCCAGCCATTGCCGGAACACCAGCACAAGGGCAACGGGCGGGACGATCAGCAGCGCCAGATTCAAAATCAAGGTCGGGGTCAGTTCCATTGCGTCGCCTCCTCGCTTTTGTTGATAAGGTCATTGTAAAACCCAAATGTCCGCGAAATGTTACAGCGGCCAAAAAATTTCATCGAAAATCAGGGTCAAATGTTACAACGCTCGGACATTTCAAAAAAATTTACGGCGGGCAGCCGGAAATGACCGTCCGCCGCGTTCTATTTTGTAGGCAGCATAATGGAAAATTCCGAACCCTTGCCCGGCTCCGAAACCACTTTGATATAGCCGCCCTGCCGCGTTACGATCTCGCGGGCCAGATACAGGCCAATGCCCACGCCTTGCTGTTCGTGTACTTCTTCCTCACGATAGAAGCGCCGGAAAATGGCGGCCTGATTGCTTTCGGAAATGCCCTTGCCAGTGTCGGTCACTTTGATCTCCACATACATTTCCCACTGCACCACCGACACAGCGATTTTCCCGCCTGCTGGGGTGTACTTCACCGCATTGTCCAGCAGGTTAAAGAGGGCTTCGGATGTCCACTTACTGTCATGGGAAACGGTCAAATCCTCCGGGCAGTCCACGGACACGGCGATTTCCTTTTTCTCCGCTGCATACACGATCCCACTCATGGCCTGCGCCACGGTATCAAAGAGGCGGCCCGGTTTCTTATCCAACTGGATCACGCCTGTTTCCAACCGGGAGGTTTTCACAAGGGCCTGAAAGAGAAAGTCCAGCTTATCCGTCTGGCTGCGGATTCCCCGGATAAAGTCGGTGCGCTCCGCCTCGGTCATGGGCTTTTCCAGCAGGGTGTCCGTCGCCATTTTCAGATTACTTACCGGCGTTTTTACTTGATGGGAAATATCCGATACAAGGGTCTGTAACTCCTGCCGTTCCTCGTCCACCCGGCGGCGGTTCTCCTGCATGATCTGGTAAAGCCTTGCCAGCCGGTGTCCGATTCTGGCAAGCTGGGTTTCGCTGTCCTCTGGGCGTTTTGGTGCTTCATTTCCGGCGATCATGTGATCTAAGGTCTGGCACAGGTCAGCGGTAAACTGCGACAGCCGCTTTCCAAACGCCTGCGTCAGTACAAAAATTCCCACAAGGGCGCACAGCAGCAGCGCCCCGCCCGTCAGCAGCACCGCCGTCTGTTTTGTCACAAGAAACAGGGCTATGGTTATCCCGGACATGGAGAGGACAAGCCCCAGCGCCACCCGACCAAACAGCCGCTTTACCGAGAGGTTCTTAAACTTCATTTTGCCTCGCCTCCCGTCCATTGATAGCCCATGCCGTAAACCGTCTTGATGTAGGGCGCGCCGCCGTCAGATTCAATTTTGCTGCGAATCCGGCTGATGGAAGTTGTCAGGGTGTGTTCGTCCACAAACCTCTCGTCTATATCCCACAGCTTTTCCAAAAGCTGCCCACGGGTCAGCACTTGCCGGGGATTTTTGCGGAACAGGTTCAGCATTTTGTACTCCATCGGGGATAGGGTCAGGGGCTTGCCGTTTAAGGAAGCCGTCTGCTCCGAGAAGTCCAGAAACAGCCGCCCGTCGTCGTAAATGTCCTTGGCCGGTTTGTGGTGTTCCAGCATAGCGAACATGGCTTTGATTTTCCGCTGCAAGGCTCCGATCACAAAAGGCTTTGTAATGTAGTCCACCGCGCCCACCTCATAGCCTCGTATCTGGTCGCTCTCCTGATCGTTGGCGGTCAGGAATATTACGATGGTGTCCGGGTGCTGGGGCTTTATCAGCTTGCACAGTTCAAAACCGTTGCCGTCCGGCAGGTTGATGTCCAGCAGCACTAAATCAAATTCCCGCTGGCGGATGGCTTCGGCTGCGGTTCTGGCATTTAGGGCAGAAGTCACGCCGTAGCCGTCTGCGGTCAGGTTATAGTCCAACATCTTATTCAAAAAACTGTCGTCCTCGACAATTAAAATCTGCTTCATATCCTCACTTCCTTTGCTTTTTGCAGATAGTATAACAGGCAAATGTCCGCGAAATGTTACAGCGGACAAATTTTTTCAAAAAAGTGCTTCTCCTTTATTATAGGATAGCCTGCTTTTCCGTACAAGGCAGAAAATATGAATTATAAAGTTTAATCTTCCTGCATATAGCAACATTCCATTGAGAAAATATGAAATATACAATGTAGATGGGTGGTGCTATATGGCAAATATCAAAGATTGTCCCGGCTTTGAAACTTTCGGCGTGGATGTAAAAGAGGCGCGGAAAGTCAAGCAGTTATCGCGTAAGACGCTGGCGGAACAGGTCAATATCGACTGGCGCTATCTT
The DNA here is from genome assembly GCF_009696375.1 of Clostridium porci. Classification (GTDB taxonomy): domain Bacteria; phylum Bacillota; class Clostridia; order Lachnospirales; family Lachnospiraceae; genus Enterocloster; species Enterocloster porci. Next base: position 502 of record NZ_VUMD01000032.1, on the reverse strand, counting down.
GCCAACATCGAAAATGACGGCACGATTCCCAGCCTGCCGGTTATTATACAGCTTATCAAAATCTGCGGGCTTCCCGTGGAACGGTATTTTAACCCGGAGATTATGCGGGAGGAAAGCGCACAGCGGCAGCGGGTCAGCCACAAGCTGAAACTCTGCCCGGAAGAATTTCTGCCGATCATCGAGGGCGCGATTGACGGGGCCATTCAAATTCAACAGAAGAATGACGAAACGGAGGGTGCATGACAACCCTCTGTTTTGTTTTTGGGAGGACGCAAGCTGCGCCCTCTCTTTTTTTGTGCGGTTTTCGGAAAAACCGGGATTTTGCGGGTATTTCCTTGGGGGCAGAACGCTTTTTAGGGGAAGAAGAACAAAGACAGCAAACCTGCTAATAATGCAAGCACTTTTTTGTGGCAGGAAAAATGTGCATAACAAAATAGCCGTCGCCAATGACGGCAAAACAAATGTGGATTTTATCAAAGCAATCACGCGGATTGTTTTAAGC
>NZ_VUMD01000031.1 GCF_009696375.1 Clostridium porci | reverse complement strand
AACCGAAAGGAAGTAAGACCCCTTGAAGACGACAAGGTAGATAGGTTAGAGGTGGAAGTGCAGCAATGCATGGAGCTGACTAATACTAATCGGTCGAGGGCTTATCCAGAGAGGAAGAGGTTGGGAAAGGTTGCTTTTGTTCAATATGTGGTTTTCAGGGTATGTTGATTGTATAATTACAATAAAAACATCATATAATATATTCAAAGAGTACTTGATGATTTTTCTATTATATTGTATAATATTAAATTAGTGAGTGCTACGATTATTCCTCGATAGCTCAGTCGGTAGAGCACGCGGCTGTTAACCGCGCTGTCGTAGGTTCAAGTCCTACTCGGGGAGTTTTTCTTTCATTTTATAACGTTGCTCCATGGTCAGGGATTTTAACTATGACAGTAGGAATCTAAGTCCTTTTGGAGTTATTCGAAAAATTTTATAAGGCGACATAGCCAAGCGGTAAGGCAAAGGTCTGCAACACCTCTATCACCGGTTCGATTCCGGTTGTCGCCTCTCATCAAAACTTCGGAAACCTTGATTTTCCGAGGTTTTTTCGTTGTTTGCGTTACGTCTGATGGTGCTATTTATACAGTTTAGACCCTTGTCTCTATCTCATTTTTTTCTCATTGTACATGAATTTGTAAAATTTACAAGTGTTGTTAGAAATCGCTAAAAATCGGATAAAATCGTTTCATAAGGTGAAAACCTTGTAGTTATCGCTTAATAACTCGGCTACGGTTTTCACCTCCTGATGATTCTGGGGCTTATGGAGCAACCTGGCAGCGAACGTATGTCTAATTTCGGACTGATGCTTCTGAAAGAATGTGCCTACTCTCGCATGATAGACTATAACAGCCCTAATCTCAAAGAGGGGTTTACCAGTTGATGGACGGGCAAAGGCAATATAACGCTGATCACAAATTTGGTAAAAGCATATAGAGCGGCAATCAATATGGAGATTACAGCTCCTGGCTTGAGCCGAATCTGTGGCATTGCTTTCTATGGAGATTCAGAAAATAGTTAGTTGGACGTTAGGAATCATCAAACTTTCTGGCTTGGTGCAAAGACGAACCTCAAAGGGTATAATCCTACAGTACCGGATGCTGTGCTCCCGGCACTGAGGGATAAAACGAAAGATGACCGTTTTTTCATTCTGACTTTGTTTGGGATTGGGACGGAACTGGAGCCGGAAGGCCAGCGGCCGAGGAATGAAAACATAAACTATGGAGCTAAAAAACGGGCTGCCGGATATGGATATCTGTGATTCCCTGGAAAACGGAGTTATCACCTTATACAACCGGATTAAGTCCAGAGCCAACTCCGAGCGTGATTTATGATTGTCCAAGCCGAAGATTGATGACATCATCCAGGGAAAGAAAAGGGATTTTAATGAGCAGATACGGGGGCTGATAAGGAGTATAACCGAAACCTTTGCAGACGATCTATTAGGAGCCTTCCGGGAGCGGAGCATGGGTTTAAGGGTTTGTATACTTTTTCTTTGTGATAGGAAGCAATGTGATATAGACTTTGATAGTGAATATTAAATAAGTATCTTAAATTACGCAGTAATTTTTGGTATAATAGAATGAAAGAGGGTATTAGGTGAAAAGTAATTTTTATATCAGCGGTTTTGGCTTGTCCTGTTAGTTTTTGGACCATAGAAAGTCTTGTCGTGAAGGCTAAAAAACAGATGATATCTGTGTGAATACCTATGAAAGGCCATGTTTATTTCAGAATAACCCCTTACAAACAAATTTTTGTACGTTTCATTATGTTATGGTAGGGGACTAAAAATATTTAGGCTAAAGTGAGGGAAACATTGTGATTGAAATATTGATCTGTGATGACGATAAGTATTTTTGTGGTTACATGGAAAACTGTATATTGGATTGGGCTTTTAAAAATCAGCGCGAAGTAAATATAGAACAGTGCTATTCTGGAAAAAGCCTGCGGCAATTCATAAAAAAAGAACGTCCCTATTTATTGTTCCTGGATATAGAACTTGGGGATGAGACGGGAATACAGATTGGTGATTATATCAGAGAGGGGCTAAAGGATGAAAATCTTCAGATTGTATTTGTATCGTCCCATACACAGTACGCAATGCAGCTGTTTCATATAAGACCTTTTGACTTCCTGGTAAAACCAATCAGGACAGAGCAGCTTGCACAGGTCCTTTCCAGTTACCATGCAGTTAAGTTAAAGGATAATAAGAAATATTTTATCTATCAGCAGAAAAAACACACCCTTCGCATGGATCTGAACAATATCATGTATTATCAGAGCGACAGAAAGAAGGTTAAAATTTTTACGGAAAATAGACAAATGGGACGTCAGGATTTACTTTATGGGGGAGAGCCGGAGCAATATATTGAGTTTTATGGAAACTTAGAAGATGCCATGCAGCAGTTAGAGCAAAGACAGTTTTGGCGTATCCATAAATCATATATAGTGAATGTAGATTATATAAAGTCATTTGGAAGGGACCACTTTCTTTTGAAACATGATATTGAGATACCGGTTAGCCGATCGAGATGGAAAGAAGTTCAACAGTGGATTTTGCAGCATGAGTATGCCCAGCATCCCATTTAAGAAACAATATGGCGGAATAAAGCATGATACAGAATGGAGAAAATAGCTATGGTAATTTTTTTGATAAATAGTCTGTTTGGAATTTTCCTGACCTACAAGATGCTTGGTATTCTGCTTAAGCGGCTGCGTATCAGCGTAAAAGCGTGTATTTTACTTTATTTTATCTACTACATAATCAACAATCAGATATATTTCTTATTTAAAAACGATAAAATCACATTGATTTCAGATTATATTTGCCTCTATATAATTGTTTTCATCGCCTATGATGAATCTATTTGGAAAAATATACTGGTACCAGTGCTGCTTGCAACGATAAGTTACTGCACGGAAGAACTGTTTTGGTATCTGATGATGATGTTCTTTAAAACACCAGATGCAACAGTCATTGCGGTTCTTTCTAACTTTATGCTCTGTATTATCCTGGCTTTCCTACAGGAACATTTTAACAGGGGAATGAACGATCTGCGTCTAAGGTATGAGAACCTATTATTGATCATGTTGCCAATCACCAGCATATTTGTGGTGATGGCGATAGATACAAAAATGAATCCGGAACTAAAGGCAGGAGGGATATTCGGGATTATTTTATTGAATATTGTAGTATTTTATTTATATGAGCGGCTAACGAGCGCGTATGAAAAAGAAATGGAACAGTCTTTACTCAGACAACAGCTCAGGCAATATGAGAATCAGTTGGAGTTGATGCGCGAATCCGTCAGACAGATCCGTTCGATTCGTCATGACATCAAGAATCATGTCATTGTTGTGAAACAGTTGCTCGATGATAAGAAGATAGATGAGATTAGAGACTACCTGAAACAATTAGAAGACGTAATGGTAACAAATAGGGAATATGCAAAGACGGGAAATGATTGTGTAGACAGTATCATTAATTATTATATGGATGAGGCCAAAATGATGGGAGTCACGACAGAACTGATACTTAAGATACCGGAATCCCTGCCAATTGCCTCATTAGACATCAGTATCATTCTTGGAAATCTATTGCAAAATGCGGTGGAGGCTCTAAAAAAATGTGAAGGGGACAAAAGAGTGTGCGTTTTACTTAGCATGGAAAAGGGTACCTTACGGTTAAGGATTATAAATACCTATGATGGCGCCCCCATCATGTCTAATGGAAAGCGCTTACAAACATCAAAGGCTATGGAGACGGATCATGGATTCGGCCTGCAGTATGTTAAAGAGGCGATTAATAGATATAATGGTAAAATGGAATATAAGATTAGGGCTGATGAGTTTGAAGTGAATGCTTTTATGTTAATTGGAGAAGATTCCTAAATATAACAATCAATCGCAATAAAATGCCGGTTTCCGTATGCAAAAGTTGAAGCTAAGGGATCGGCATTTTTATATGCGAATAGAAACAAATTCCACTTACATGATTCTACTTGAAATTAAATCTTCTATGCTCTTTTTAACAATGTTCGAAGTAACCGGATTTTTATTTGAAACTATTCATGGAGTATATACAGCGATGTGATATAAATGCAATGAGCATATGAGTTATGCTAAAAGTGACTGGAAGGTTTGGCAATAGATTAAAAAATATGCAAATTATACCATTAAAATGGTTATTTATACCATTTATAAATTATGATTAAAAATTTGTGATATACTTTATCTACTAAAAGCAGGAGGGGGAGGCAATGAAATTTATAAAAAATCATCCTCTCAAATTACCACTTTTACACTGGTAATGCCGTAATCATCCCAAACATGAACTGACGGGGAAAAGCATTTCAAGAGAAATCTTAAAAGAAAGCGGCGCAGAATGAAGCAATTATAAAATATGGACTGCAAAAGGCAGGAAGTTTTTTGATAGATTTGTTTATTACTGTTATATGCGCCGTTTTTTGGGAGTTCTGATAGAGGAATTGATATGCTGGATCGCTTTATTTGTGCAGAGAATCGCATATGATAAGCAAAAAGGATGATTTCTATCGGTATGCGGCCAAAGCAAAGTAGAATTCTTAAAGTGGGGAAGATTGGACGTTGTACCATATAATATTGAAACGGACATTCAAAAAAGGCATTTGTATTTTGGAACAGACCGTGGAAGAAACAAAAATACAGATATAAATTGATGGATTACATTATGAAGGATGAAATAATTGTGAGCTGTTCAATCAAGGAAGATTTGTTTGTACAGGAGATAGGGGGAAGGGCGACAAAATAACGTGACTATATGAGGAGGTATAGATTAGCAGAATGATTCTATGACAGTATATATGAAAAAGTTGATAAGCCTTGTAGGAATACTTGGTATTGGTTTTTTACTTATATTTTATGCGGGCATACAGATCGGCAGGAAAAGGGAAGAAAGTCCTGCTATAGTAAAGGAGATTACCCAAACGGTTGCAGTTGTGAATATGGATCAGGGCATCAAGCTGGATCAGGGAATCATAAATTATGGAAACCAGATGCTCAATATCACAAATCAACATTTTTATAGCACCAGCTTAGAGGATGCCAGGTCAGGGATTGAAAACGGTAAATTTGCTGCGTATATCATAGTGCCGGCAAATTTTTCTGAAAAGGTATGGAGTATCAATACAAACCCGGAGAAATCCATATTGGAATATGCAATTAATCCAAATCTGCAAGAGAATATTATCTTTGATGTCTTATCAGATATTAAAGGTTTTGAGATGACATTGAATACGGATATCAGCTATTTGTATTTGTATTCTATTTTACAAGAATTCCATTCAGGCCAGACATCAGCGGAGCTGATTATGAAAAATGATAAAAAGGATCTGGAAAACCTGAATGCGATCATCCCGGAACAGCTGCTGCAGCCCCTTGTGTTTGTGGAGCTGCAGCCGGTGGGAGATTACCCCGCTGATACGGATCTGTACGACAGATACCAAAGAATAAACGGCATAATGGAGGAGATGGGGAATCAGTATGATACTTATATATCTTGGGCAAAGCAGGATTTGAGGGACATACTTGATAAGGGACAGATAGTTACAACGGCTATAGAGGGGTTGCGCGTCACGGTGTCTGATATAGATCTGTTAAAGGACGAGGATGGGAATCCCCTATATGATGAAGGAAAAGAGGTATTTTTTCAAAAATTGGCTGATTATAATTTAGCCTTGGCAGAAGAACGGGCAGTGCTGACGGAGAAGTTTGAATGGCTTGCACGCTGTGACAGTATATCGACCCCTTCAGAGGCGGCCCCGACAGAAGCAACTCCTTCAGAAGCAGACAAGAATACTTGGTTAGATGAAATCCGCGCAGAGCATGAACGCCAAAGGGACGAATATAACCAGTGTCTGAAGGCATGGAGGGAATCATTTGATTACTCCATGCTGGCAACTCCATCTACCCCGTCAGAGGCCATTTCCTCAGAGGCTACCCCCTCAGAGACGGTTCCGCCGGAGTATGAGCGGGAATGGCTGATAAACCGTGATTATAATGTGGCAACTCTCGCCCTGGACAAAATTTATGAACGGTTAGAAGCGGATTTAGAAGAATTATCCTTAGATGAGGATCAGCTAGATGAGGTATTGCGGACAGTATGGCAGATCCATAACGATGAGGAAATTGTCAGGCCAAGTGTGGCTTCCGCGAGTAATGCCTACCCGGTGTCAGGTAATCCGGACGCAGATTTATATGTCAGAGAATTCTTAGATTCGACGCCCCTTTATGAAGGCGCTCTGTCAGATAAGCTGGATTTAATCAGCGGACAGATTGTTGCGTTTAGCAGCGGGCAGATTGAATACCTGGCTGAACGTTCCTTTATTCCATTAGAAGGGCTGACTCAACTGTTCGAGAATGTTTTCATTGGGAAATTAGATAACCAGGAGATTTATCTTCAGGAGATATTGGGGAAAAATTCAGATAAGTTTGAGGAGGCATTTGATGATTTTATTAAGGAGCTCCAGTCCTATACACCATTGCAATCACGGGATGAAGACATATTGAATCATTTTCAATCCGGTATACGGGAAAATATATCTGGAATTCAGGATGATGTAAATGAGAAGGCCAAAGCAGATAGGGAATATATAAATACACTTGAAGAAAATCAGAATAAGGATATCACCTCTTTGCAGGAGAGTCTGGAATTGTCCTATGAGGGAACGGCAAAGAACCTGAAGGAGGTATTGAATCATGCCAAGTATAACAGGGAGCAGTTAAATCAGGAGAATCAGGACCTTCTCTCGGATTTTACTAAGAAACTCCCATATACCAGGAACGGTAGCGTAGCCGCTACTAAAACCTATGATGTGATTGCCAATCCTGTGGTATTCCAGGAAAAAACGATAAAAAAGAAACTGCCGCTGGTCATGAATGAACGGGAAGCACATACGGGTTCAGAATGGATCTGGGGAGTTCTGATAGCATTCATAGTCCTTCTCTCATTTCAAAATGTATATTTGAGGAAGAAAAATAAACGTTTAAAAGAGGACAGTGAAAGGTAATGGTGCAATTTTAGCGCTATTATAAATAATAATTCCAAGGAGGAAAAAATGGACATTGGTATTAGAAGCGGAGATGTGAAATCAAAAGCAGAGAGCTTTAGAGGGACAGGAAAGGACAAGTATAGCGATATGCGGACCTACCTGAACGGCGTGATTTTTAACGAACTGCCAGAGTTATGGCAGGGTTCCGGCAGTGAGGCATATGTACGCCGCTATCAAGAGCTAAAACCTAGTTTTGATGCAATTGAAAGACTAATTGATGATATTGCAAATGGATTAATTGCCAATGCAAACTTCTATGAAGAGGCCGACAGAGAAGCGGCAAGAGCTAACAGTTCTAATGCGTAATTGATAATAAGGGGTGTGAGGAATATTTCACACCCCTTATTTCAAAAGGAAAAGAGATGGATGAGCATATGATAAGTGGAAATCAAGGGCAGGATGAATCCGCGTTAGACCTGAATTTATCTGTTCTGACAGATCGGGGCGGTTCTGATACTTCTGTTACGGATAAGTCAGGAATTTATATCTTTGATATTGAGACGGAAGCCCGGATTAAACAGTATATTCAAATGGAACAGGACAGACTGCTTTACTATAAAGAAGAAGTATTTGAGGGAAAGGCGAAATGGGCGGATGCTGAATTAGAAACAATCAAGGGGCAGATATTTGCAATGTCATCAACGTCCAATCGGAGCTTTGAAAACCGGAATCCGGGTTTAAGTGAAAAAGGCAATACTGCATGGTTCATTGTGCTGCCGGTATTCTGTATATTTATATCCCTCTCCTATGGACGTATTAAGAAGAAAGAAAGGGAAAAGAGAATTGCTGATATTGACAATAGTTATGATGAATAGCGGTATTGTGTTGGATATTATGGTTAAACCGGAGCAGAGAATAAAGGACATATTGAAGGTGTTGGAGGAAAACGGCCGGATTATATATAGAAGCGGCCGTGATAATCTTTATATTCGTTCGTGGAGAAAAGGTAATTTCGTTAATCCATATCTGACATTTAAACAAGCAGAAATTTTCTCCGGAGATATTCTTTATATTGATGTGGAGGAGGAGTGAGGAATGGAAAAGGCTGTAAAAGAGGAACGGCAGATGGAAAGGATTGTGAAAAAGAATGATATGCATGCCAGGAATGCGTACCAGCTCAAACGTCTCACTGATGAAAACTTTAATTTTGTGCCGTGTTCCATAGAAGATACTCCGGATGAGATTCATTTTTTCTATAATATGATTGAATTGAGGCCCTTTTTGGAAACGAAAAAATCAGAAAATTCAGTTAAATATGGATTTCTTGTCCAGATATTGGAGGCGGTTATCCGTAATCCACAGTTTGTTTTTTCGCTTAATCCAGAGAATCTGTATATCGATCTGCAGAACCGTATTCGGATTATGGAACGGGATTATGCATCGGATCACGGAAGGGACAGCGATTGCCTCTCTGATTTTCTGGCGCTGGCAGGCTGTTATTTTCAGAAAAAATATACATATGAGGATTACAGGAACGGCGGGACAGAATTATTGCGGTGCAGCAGAAAGACAAAGTTTCTTTTGGATATCAGGTCTTTAGAAGAGGCTGTGAGTGTTTGTAAAGAACGTCAGATGCAGGAGTCTAAAAAAGAACGGTCAGAGCTTATTACCATAAACCGCAGCGGTTATTATACAAAACTAATTGCATTGTATTTGTTCATTATAACTGGAGTGGGGTTAACCGCTTTGCTGGTTTATCAAACGATGTGGCTTTATTATCCCCAAAAACGTGCATTGATGGCGCATCGGGCTTATATGGAGAATAATCTGACGCTGGTTGCGGATGCATTGCGCTCCACACCGGTAGAGCAGATGGACAATCATGAAAAATATCTTTTGGCTGCAGTATATATCCGCGGCCAGTCGATTGATTCCTTTGATTTAGAAACAAAGGAACGCCTGATTTCAAGGTTGTCTTATAATGGGGACAGCAATAGGATGGACTATTGGATTCATTTAGGAAGAATGGATGTGGATAAGGCGCTGGATGCTGCGATGCGTATATCAGATGATCAACTGCTTTTATATGCGTATCTTCAAAAACTGGAACAGGTCTCATCTGACACTGCTTTAGCAGGCGAGGATAAGGCGCAGCAAATGGAGTTGCTGAAAAATAAAATAAAGGGTCTGGCAGATATGCTGGGGATTGAATACAAGGGAAATCAGGCTGAGGGAGAAGATATAAAATGAAATTTCAGCTATTTTTAAAAGATAAATATTATGAAGAAATACCAAAGGGATATAAGGATTTAATCCGGCATGATGTGATAGAGGAAATAGAACTGGAGAACACTTTTCAATCATATGAACGACCGGATGATTTTTTTATAGGTGAAGATGGGGACATTAAATTAAAGAACTCTAAGCTATATTTCCATATTAACCACCAGAACCTGGAGGTGAAAGGGGATTTAGGGGCAGAGCTTGTGTATTGGAACCAGAGGCGTCTAAGGAAAACACAGGTACGCATATTAAAGGGAGACTGCCTATTGACCGGCAATACCAAAATATGCTTTTTTGCAGATCATGTAAAAGTATATGCGAAACAGATAGATTATGAAACCAGCTTGCTGCCGGTCATAAAGGAGACAGCGCCATATAGTGGATTCCCTGATTATAAGCGTTCCCCCAGAATTATTAAGCGTGTACCGAAAGATAAGGTTGAGATAAAAACCCCGCCTGAAATGAAGGAGGCTGACAAGGGCGGCCTGGCAATGCTTATCCTGCCATCCCTTGCCACAACGGCGCTGACAGTAGGCATTGGCATATTGATGGGGAGAGGTACGTACCTTTTTATCAGCGCGGGTGCGGCTGTTATTACTATAAGCGTATCAATGATCCGATATTTTAGCGATAGAAAAGAACGGATAGAGACGAACCAAAAAAATCAAGAGGCATATGAGGCCTACCTCTTAAAGAAAAGAAAGGAGCTTTATAGACTGTATAGGAAAGAGGCAGAGGCCTATTCTCATAACTTTCCATCTGTGCAGGAGCTTAATAAGCTGGTTCATGGTTTTGACAGCCGGATTTATGAACGGCTTGCTACAGACCAGGATTTCTTGGTTTTTTCAATAGGGAAACATTTTTCTAATGTATCTTATCAGATCTCATTGCCGGAAGCAGAGATATCAGTACAGGAAGACCAGATGTATGAACAAGCGGCGGCGTTAAACCGAGAATACAGTATGATTTGGAGCGATGTATCCGTAGATCTGAAACGGTCACATTTGGGATTGGTGGGCAGCAAAGCGGTTATCCATCAACAGCTGCAGACATATCTATGCCAAATCACTACATTCCATAGTTATCGTGATTTGCAGATAGTGGTCTTGTATGATGAAAAGTATGCAGCTTCATTCAGCTGGATGAAGTGGCTGCCGCATTGCAGAATACAGGCTCTGAATGTCAGGGGGCTTATTTATTCTGAAAAAGCGCGGGATCAGGTGTTAAATAGTTTGAACCAGATTCTAAAAGCGAGACGGCAGAAATTAGAAGAGAGTAAAAAGGAAGCTAAATTCTTACCCCACTTTTTATTTATCATTGATGAACCCAGGTTCATCATGGATCATTCCATTATGGAATATTTAAACGGCGAGGGGAACCGGTTGAGCTTTTCTATTATTTATACAAGCTATTTACGTGCTAACCTGCCGGATTACATTGATACGATCCTTCTTCTGGAACATGCGAAAGAAGGGCGTCTGCTGCTAAAGGAAAAAGAATACTGCAATGAGCTGATACAACTTCCGGAAGCAGGAGGAATTAACTTGGAACTCTTTGCCAGGGATCTGGGCGTGCTGAATCATTTACTGGAAACAACCAGCCATATTCCGGACAGCATCACCTTTTTTGAGTTATATAAAGTCTTAAGTCCCGATGAATTAGAAATTGAAAAAAGATGGCGTGCACATTGTGCGGAGAAATCGCTGGCGGTTCCTCTGGGTGTGAGAGCGGTTGACGATATTGTTGAGCTGAACCTTCATGAGAAGGCACATGGTCCTCATGGCCTGGTCGCCGGAACTACAGGTTCTGGCAAGTCTGAGATTATCCAGTCATATATCCTTTCTTTGGCGGTGAATTTCCATCCACATGAGGTAGGCTTCCTGCTAATCGACTATAAAGGCGGGGGCATGGCCGGCCTGTTCGAGGACCTGCCTCATCTTTTAGGTACAATAACAAATTTGGATGGCAGTGAGAGTATGCGTGCGCTGGCATCAATTAAGAGTGAATTGGCGCGGCGGCAAAAGCTGTTCAGCGAGCATAATGTAAATCATATTAATGCATATATGCGGCTCTTGCGTGAAGGGGAGGCGGCAGAGCCTATACCACATCTGTTCCTCATTAGTGATGAATTTGCAGAGTTAAAAAAGGAACAGCCGGACTTCATGAAGGAGTTGGTTTCTACGGCCCGGATTGGCCGAAGCCTGGGAGTACATTTGATTTTGGCTACCCAGAAGCCTACGGGCGTAGTGGATGACCAGATATGGACCAATTCAAAATTTAAACTGGCTTTGAAAGTGCAGAATGAGAGTGACAGCAAGGAAATTCTGAAAACTCCAGATGCCGCCAGTATCACACAGGCTGGGCGCGCATATCTCCAGGTGGGGAATAACGAAATATATGAATTGTTTCAATCTGCATGGAGCGGGGCTTCTTATATAAAGGAGCAGGAAAAAGAGGTAACGCTGGATAACCGGGTATATCTTGTTAACGATTTGGGACAAAGAATGCTGGTCAACCAAGACCTGGGTGGAAGTAAGGCGGAAAACGGGGCTAAAGAGACTCAATTAGATGTCACCATTCAATATATCAAGGAAGTATATGAAAAACTAAAGGCGGTTTCAGTTCGAAAACCATGGCTTCCGGCCCTTGGTATGGTAATCGTAAGTCCATATGCAGAAAAATTAACCTCTGATTCACATTTCCTTGAGGAAGGGATATCGGTTTCGATTGGATTAATTGATATTCCGGAGGAGCAGAAGCAGGAAATGTTTGTAATGAATTTTACAGAGAATGGGAATTTGATGTATATAGCATCCAGCGGCTATGGGAAAAGCGTATTTCTAACCACAGTTGCCTTGAGCCTGTCATTGAAATATCTGGTCGAAGAGATGAACCTGTTTCTTCTTGACTTTGGAAACAATGCGTTGATTTCATTGCAAAATCTTCCGCATGCAGCGGAGTATATAACTTTGGATGATACAGAACGGTATGGAAAGTTTAAAAAGCTGGTATTGAATGAGATGAAACTGCGTAAAATGCGCATGGCGGAGGTATGCGCCCAGAATTTCCAGGTATATAATCAGACATCGGCCGTTCCTATGAGGGCCTGGGTTATCCTAATGGATAATTACGATGCTGTTAAAGAGCTTGGATTTGATGAAGAAGAGTATTTTACAAAAATCAGCAGAGACGGAGCCAGTTTGGGGATTTACTTTGTCATTACAGCTACACGGATGAATGCAATCAGAGGAGCCACTTATAACAATTTTAAGGTCAAGCTGGCCGGTTTTAATTTCGAAAGAGGTGAGATTTCCTGTATTGTGGGAAGAAGCCCATATATACTTCCGGAGGTGAAGGGCCGGGCCATGGTGAAATATGGCGAGAGAGTCAGCTGTATGCAGATATACTCCATGGTGCCGTTCAAGACAGATCTTGAGTACCGCAGTGCAGTTAATCAACTGATTGAGAAGATTAAGGCAAACAGCCACGGCGCAGAAGCGCCTCATATGCCGGTTATGCCGGAAGAAGTCGATATATCAGTGATAGAGAAATATGAGAATCCGGATCTGGACATTTATGTTGGTCTGGAAAAAGAGAATGTTGCCTTGGAGGGCATCCGCATGAACCATTCGCCGTTCATTATTCTTGGGGCGGCCGGCAGTGGAAAAACTAATTTGCTGAAAATATTTGTACATCAGCTGGCCGGAAAGGCGAGAATCACTCTATTTGATTCTCCTAATAAGGATTTGCGTTCTTGTGAAGCGATTGATGGTGTAAACATAGTGAAAAACCTTGAAGAGTTTGTAGCGTTTATGGATGAGCTGGAAAGAGAAGTGATTAGGCGTGAACAGACGATAAAAGGAGTCTCTGAGGAAAAAGAAGGAAGAATGTTCCAAGATATGGATAAATGTGCTGTCCTCATTGATGATTTATCTTGCTTCTTCAGTCATCAAACCACATCGGAGCAGGAGATAGCCGGTATGATGGCAAGGGCTGCTAATGTAGGTATATGGATTGCAGCCACCAATTTATTAAACAAATTCTATGGCAGTGATCCGGTGACCGATCTATTTAAAAGGGCTGTCTGTGGAGTTCTGGTCAGCCCCCAAGGGCATCTGGGGATTGTACCGGTGAATTTAGAACCGGGATTGAATGAAGGCGTGCTTTACCGGAAAGGGAAAAGCATGGTTGTGAGAATACCGAAAGCATAGGAGGAGAAACATGCCATTTATAAAAAACAATACAGAAGTAGCTGGGGCGATTAAGATAAGTATTGAGAATGCAGCGGTTGGTTTTTCTTTAAAAACAGTTAATCTGAAAGCTGCAGAGAATGTGGAAGTAGAAAAGGAGTGCAGTACAACGTATGCCACAGGTGTAAAAATAGTTGAAGCATTTAAGTCACACTTGAAGCATGCCTCTAATTTTGTAAGTGAGGTAAGTAAAAAGCTGAATGAAGCGGATGAGATGGCGGCAATTAGTAATCAGCTTTCCCTGGATATTCCTTTTGCGCAGGACATTGTTCCGGCTCATCTTACAGGTTTTAGCCAGCTTCAGGATCAGGATGCGGAAGAGTAGGGGGCGATATGCGATGGAAATAAATTCAAAAGAAGATTTATACCAGGAATATCGTATAAAGATGTTTGATATAGAAGAAAGAAAAGAGGAGTACCAACGCAGAAAGAGAGAATTTGAGCAAGAACTGGAAGTGAGCCGGGAATGTTTTAGGGAAGAGCATACTGTCTTAGAGCATTTGGCTGAAATGTGGGGGGAATGTGAAGATATTGGCAGGCTGCGTTGTGAATTAGGGGATTTCATTGACAGCGAGCAGAAGAACTTAAATCAGAAGGAAGAAGAACTTGCCGGGGAATATCAGGATATCTGCCGGCAGGAGCGAGCCTATGAAGCGTGGTATGAAGAAGCGTGCAGGAATTTAGCAGAGGAGGATGAATCATGGCAGGGATAATGATGTATCCGAATACTATGAAGGTAAAGACAAAGGCTATGCTGGAACAGTTGGAGCAGCTTGAGCCATATGCAGAGGCTGCATATAAGGCGTTAGGTATGGTACAGATGAATTGTTTTTATCTTATGGGAGCAGCGTGGGATAACGTACGGGAATATATGCGTGAAATACAGCAGCCGTTAATGCAGACGTGCCAGCTATGGCTCAAGTCACAGAAGGAAGCCACATCTGCCTATCATATGGCAGCGCTCTGCCTGCCGAATGTGAACTGCCTGGATGAAGACAGGTTGGAAACGGAAAAGTCGAACTATGAAAGATGGCTGGACCGGGAGTATAACCGGGAAGATCCCAACTATTCCCGTATAAGGCGATATAGGAGGATGATACGGGAAATAGACTCTAAATTAGAGGCAATGAGTATGTTTATCCGTGTGACAAGGAGGATGTATGACAGGCCGGCAGAGCTGCTGTCAATACTGGAAAAAGCGGATACTCAATTAAGCGGTGTAGGAATTGACCCGGTTACGGGGTTAATCAACTATACATCGGTGGATTATGACTGGCTGTTTAACATGCAGGAAAAATTGAGCGATGATTACCTGAAGAAGCTGGGAATATCTATTAAGCAAATCGTACGAATGAAGGAACTGGGACTGTCTTCCGGTGAATTGAAAGCTGCCTATGAGAGCCTGAAAACAGAAGAGGATAAGGAATTCTTTTGCGGCATGTTGAACGAAACCTTCAGAACAACGTTCCAAATCGATCCAAACCAGCTTTCCATGGAAGCAAAGTTTTTCCTGACAAAGTATACGCGGATGATGTTAGATAAGGGAAAGGTGGATGAACTGCGGGATTTGATTAATGAAATGTTATATACGGATCCGGATCACCCCTATTACCCCAATCGCCAAAATAAGCAGGCATATGGGATGGAATATATCGATATATTATTTGAAGCCAGTTCCTGTATTTTAGAGGAAGAGGGGAAATTGATTTTGGCTTCAAAAGGAATCCTGACGGAAGATGGAATGGATAGGCTCAGTAAAAATATGAGAGAGCTTGCAGATCTGAATGTGCTGTGGGGCTCAATCAGCAATACAGCCTTTCGAGAGGATTATTTCTATGAGAGTGGGATCGAGAGCATTTCCATGCGCCTGATGTATGGAAGCCGAATTGAAGATTTAGAGTATCAGGGGAGTGGTTTTAAATATAATGTGATGTACAGCACAGCTTGGATAAAAGATAGCAGTACCGAGGCGGAGGGAAATAATGTTTATGATATAGAATGGCATAAAGATAATTTGTTGGAAGTAAATACGAGTATAAATACAGATTTAAACGCTATGAATGACCAGGAATACAGAGAAACCTTAAGGAACCTTGAAAAGCAGAAGGAAGAGTTATGGATGAAGTACGTTATAAATACCGGAACAGGGATCGTGGGGGCATTGTGTCCGAAGGCAGGGCTTGTTTATGGCCTTTTAGCAGGAATCAGTGAGGGAAATGCCGGCAAGGTTGGAGACAAATCGTACGTACTTCTTGAAAAAAGCGGGATCATAAAGCCGGAGGTGATGAAGTGTTATAAGGCTGGGGGAAAATCAGCCGTCATTGCGGCCACCGGTCTGCTGGATTATTTTGATGAAAAGCAGCGTTTGGATGGCCAAATATCCGGTGAACATGCAAGGATGAAATTAGAGTGGTTTGGAGCAACCAGCAGCTTTCAGGGGGGAGAGCTGACGGAAACTGTGAACGCAGGGTTTTATAATGTGACGGCTTTGGAAGAGTTAAGAGACTGGGAAGAGAATGGGTTAATTAGTGTAGCAGCAAAGGTGATTGAAGATGATAAAAAAATAGATGCGTTAATTAAGAATTTGAAAGAGCATCTCATAAAAACGGGTCAGTATAATGAGACAGTAAAAACGGTGATGGAAGGAGGGGATATTATGGGGTTGGATACGGAGCAGTTTGTCAAAGCGGTGGAGGATATTAACAAGGCTTATGAGAATGTTTATGCAGATAGAAAGAAGAAAAAAATAGATGGCCCATGTGGAGGCAAGCTGAACATACAGGCGATATTCCAGATGAGTGTCCCGGGGAAGGAGTAACATAAGATGAAACATATAAAGCAATTAAGTATAATAGTTATAATTCTATTGTTCACTGCGGGCTGCAGTCCGAAAAAGCAGGCTTTAGAGATGGAGGAAGAAATAACTTCATGGGAAAGCCCGTTAGATATAGAAATGATTGGTTCAGAGAAAGAAGGGAATTTTTGCATTGTAGGGGAAGGAGAGGGAGAGCCCAGAATCATCCCGGACAAGTATTATATCGAGACAACCGCCTATACCGGAACGACATATGAAATTGAGCAAACCTACGATACTTACCGAATAGAGGAGACAGACCGGTATGAAATAGGGATATATGATTTCCATACATTGGAATTAATAAAGACATTAGATATGAGGGAGATAATGGGGCCCTATTTAGAAGACTGGCAAATCTGGAGTACAGGCCACTGGGTAGGGGAGTATAAGGGGAAATATTATCTTACTCAGCCATTAACAAAGAAGCAGACGGAGGAGGAGATCATAGCCAAAAAAGAGGAGGAGTTTAGGGGCTTATGGATTGATATCGAGGATGAGACGGCAGGCTGGATCGATAAGGAGCCCAATCCGGTATATAGTGATCAAAAAGACAATATTTGGATGTTAGTTGGAACATTAATTTTGAATGCTAATGGTTATGAGGATACTCATGTGAGTAATCTATACACGTTGAAGGACACAAGTTATATCTCAATCCCAACAAGCAGTCTGCCGGAAAAGAATGAAAAGTTATATAGCTTGTTTCCAGATTTAAAGAATGTCAGCCGGGAAGAAGGGATTTATGCCAATATATTCCTGCATCCGGAGACAAACAACATGGAAGCAATTTCACTCATACTCAATGATGGGGAGCGTTTGGACTTTGACGCATTGAAGCCAAACAGTGACGGATACTATGGGGGCTATGGAAAGAATGGGAAAAGACATAGGATTACGAAAGAAGAGTATGAGCAATTCCAGAGGGATTATGAGGAGTATTTCGATAAGGAAAAAGAGCGGATGCAGGGGGAAGAGTAAGGTATGACAGAAGGGAAATGCCGGCAAGGTTGGAGACAAATCATACGTACTTCTTGAAAAAAGCGGGATCATAAAGCCGGAGGTGATGAAGCGTTATAAGGCTGGAGGAAAATCAGCCGTAATTGCGGCAACCGGTCTGCTGGATTATTTTGATGAAAAGCAGCGTTTGGATGGCCAAATATCCGGTGAACATGCAAGGATGAAATTAGAATGGTTTGGAGCAACCAGCAGCTTCCAGGGGGGAGAGCTGACGGAAACTGTGAACGCAGGGTTTTATAATGTAACGGCTTTGGAAGATTTTTCTGGTCGCTTTTCGTGTGTATGTGAAAGTTTTTCTGTAAATAAGGTTTTATAAGGTCTTCTATGGTAAAATAAAAATCATAGGAGGCCTTTTATTATGGCGAGAGAAAAGAAACCCGTACACAAGGTACAAATGACAGATGGGAAAAGGAACATCATCCAGCAGCTCCTTCAGGAGTATGATATCCAGTCCGCAGAGGATATTCAGGATGCTCTCAAGGATCTGCTTGGCGGCACAATCAAAGAGATGATGG
>NZ_VUMD01000030.1 GCF_009696375.1 Clostridium porci | reverse complement strand
GTTTTTCATGAGTATATGGTATCACATTTGTAGATGATAGTCAAATTTATATCTACAATTAAAGAGGGCGCGGGCTATCATCCTCACGGTTGAAACCGTGGGTTTTCCCGCCCGCAATGGGTTATAAGATGCATAGTCATATCCCATACTTCTTACCGGCATCACATAGTTGACTGCAGTCTGATTTTCCAGACCATAAAGCGCATATGCTATGTGATTTCTTACATCCATTTTGATCACATCCCGACCCTTCTGTCCCCAGTTTCCCTCGGCTGCCTTAAACATACTTGCCGTTGGACCGTCTGCCAGATTTTCCGACCGTACCACTTCTTCTCCATGATACACCAAAACATTGATGATATCAGCAAAGACATCGCCGTAATCCTCCAGGATTTTTTCAACCTTATCCGGGCTGCTTTGCTTTTGTGTTCCCATAATGTCCTACACCTCCTTTCCTGGGATTGGAGGTGCCCTGGGGCTCCTCCGCTGTTGTCGCAGAGGTTTTCACCTCAGGTAAAATCAAAATATTCGATTCTTTGATTGATGACTCGAATACCTCTGATTTTACAGGATAAGTATGGGTATGGATGGTGACAGACAAAGAAAGGGTTTTCCGCAACGAACAACCAAAAAAAGAGCACCCCGACTTGGGATGCTCTCTGTGCTCTGTTATTCTTTGATATAACAATGGCTATATTCGTAATGATCGTCGTTTCCGTTTTGATGCATACCGTTAAAGGAATCCAGATACTGGTATCCGGATTTGGAACGGGTAATGTAGATTCCGGTCCGTTCTTTTTCCAGATCTTTGCAGCTGGTATATTTATTGGACACCACCAGTTTCACATGCATGGATTTCGCTTTTTCGTAAGCGAACTGGATCATGTCCTGTTCCAGTTTTTCCCGCATCTCATCCTGGCAGCCGGTGTACATATGCTCCAAAAACAGCACCGGATATTCCGTTTCCATTTCTGTTGTTGCCGCCTCTGCTTCCACATCCACAAAAGACAATGTTTGTCTCACATGTTCTGACGCATTGGTTGCCTTGGTCAACCGCATGACTGCCCTGGCAATCACAGATCCGTTCTCTGCTTTCAGATACACAATCTTTTTGTTTGCGTCAAAATAAGAAAGCAAACAGTGTGCATAGCGTCCGTTGATATAAGACATGCAGGTATGGTACGGCTGCTCTCCCAATGTCATGATTCCGGCAAACGAAGAATCTTCGCAGATTCGCCTGTTTTTCAACTGTGTCTGCTGATCTGTTTCCCATTCCTGGATTACTTCCGGCGCCAGTTTTGCGCCGATTTCCCGATCCAGGTCTCCGTCATGGAATTTTAATGCGTTTAATTTTCCGCAAAGAGCGGCCTTTAAAATCAGGCGGTATTTTTCTTTGAGATCCCTGTATTCTGTGAACTTATAGTTATGCAGGTAAGTTCTGACGATTTCCGTATTCTGAATGAAAAATGTTTCAGTCTCTTTTCGGTATTTTTCATAAAATTCCGGCTCCAGATCCAAGAACTCCCTGATTTCCATAATATACGGATCGTGATCGCAGAAATGCTGTTTCAACTCATCCAGACGGTTATGGCATTCCGAAATCCGATCTTTGTTTCTTAAAATGAACAGAAGGTCCGTATCGTTTTCTGCATCCCTGCATATTTCCCATATATCCGGATTTACAAGAATCCGGATCATCAGGTTTCCGGATGCCTGAAACTGGAGAAGCTTTCCGCTCCATGTATAGAGATCATACTTTTGAAGTTGAGTCGCAAGCAGTGTGCCGCATTCCAGAATCTCTTTTTGTTCCTGCACTGTCGCGGCATTTAATAACTGGATCATGCGCCTGCAAGCCTCTTCCATTCTGCATTCGTCTAACAGGATTCGGAAGATATTGATAAATGCCTTGTATATATTCGAAAGTTCCAGATTTTCGTTTAACAAGTTCTTGATCTTTTTTAAGGCCTTGACTGTATCAAATGTAACCACTTCTTCCTTCATCCAGTCCGGTATCCGAATCTGAGATAACATATCTTCTTTTACCAGTTCCTTCAGCTGCTTTTTGCTGAACAGATTGGTATTGATCGGCATATCCTTATGATCCGCTAGATATTCCAGCGTATGGTACATATTTTCATCTTCCGCTAATGCCTTGAGGAATACATTTTCATTACGCAGCATAGCATTGATCAGGATTTGATCCAGTCTATAACATTGTCCGTTCCATCCACCTTCCGGATTAAAATACCATTCGTTCCAGTCATTTTCCGGATCAAATTCCTGTTTCCACCAGCCGGTTTTCTGCAATTCCAGTACATCCTCTCTTCCTAAAAACCAAGCAACAGCCATCGTGTTGTTTGGTGTGTCATGAAGGAGCTGGCTGCATACGGCAGCATCTGTTTTCATTTTCCGTCTCATGACCCGAAGGAGTTTTGGCTTGTAACCGCAGTATGACATCAATAAGGCCATGCGTACAAACGCTTCTTTCTGATTTCTTAACGGTTCCAGAATGGACAGACATAGAGAAGCGTCTGTCATCTGTCTTAGAGTTCCACTGATTTGATCATACAGTGTTCCTCGCTCCAAAGAAGATAAGTGTCCGTCCATGAAGCGGGAAAGTCCGGAAAGGTAGTTTGCGGCTTCCTTGTTTTTCAGGCTTTCACGAACCAGATTGTCAAATTTTGTGGTATACCTGGAAAGAATCCAGCTGGTTTTTGCCTGTGCTCCAATCAACTGAAGTTCATCTTTTGCCATCTTTGACAGAAAGCGGGAGACGTCATACCAATCAAGACTTTGCATTGCATGAAAGATGTATTCCGGACGGCTGAAATATGGAAGCATCCGAAACAATCCATGGATTCGGATTATCTGATGTCCGTACCGTTTCGCATATTTTTTTATCCCGGAAATCAGACACTCCCTGTCAAGGTTTAGAAATAGGCTTTCTGCATCGGAAGACTCGGCACCTGCATAGGCAGATAAATATGTGGTCAACTCTTCTGTTCCGTTTAATGACCATAAATATGGAAGATGCTGTTTTAAATCCTGTATCAGCTTCTTTTGCGTCTGATCCCAGTTTATGTGATCATTGATATCATGTAAGTGTACCTTGCAGTTCTGTAGTGCCTGAAACAGAGCTGTAAGGTCCGGTATCCGCTGCAGCCATTTTGCTGTTTCCATTTCATGTCCCGGCAGCACTTCTTCTACAAACTCCCCGGTCTGCTTTTCCCATTTTTCCAATAACATCTTGCGTTGATCATATCTTTCGATTGTGATTTCCGGATATTTTAAGAGTCTTGCCAGCCGGATGCGGCCAGTCATTGTCTGTGTGGTAATGTTTAACATCGTTTTTCTCCTTTTTCTTCATATGCAAGACTTCGATTTACCTGTTACGCCATATCTTCCTGACGATTGCAAAAATTTTGAATCGTCTGCAGCAGGACAGAGTGACATTTTGTTTCGGAAGTAATGTAAGCTAATTTATAAATCAACGAGGAAATATTTGTTCCATCCCATTGTTCCACTTCGTTTCTGATTGCGATCTTTGTGAGCATTTCATTTAAACAGTTATCTGACAAGTAACCGATTTTCCAATAATTACCGTTAAAAATCAACTCTTTCATCGCAATCTTTACATCTCTTTGAAATTTGAACAATTCTTCTTTTTCTTTTTTTTCTTCCTGTCTTTTTAGCTCCTCTTTTAGATAAATATCACGTTCATCCTGCGACATCAAATAGTTTGCCAGCTTTTTGATCAAAGCCGGATGTTCATGGCACAGTTCTTTTGCAATCTCAGTCAGCGTCTCTTTATTTAGGAACCGCATGGCAAGCTCTTCATGAACTGCCAGCAAATGATACAGAAAATCCGGATAATAATCTCTCCGATCTTTCCATACCGCTTCCTGAACCATATAGAAATACTGTTGTTTCTCGTCATCA
This sequence comes from Clostridium porci, assembly GCF_009696375.1. Lineage (GTDB taxonomy): Bacteria > Bacillota > Clostridia > Lachnospirales > Lachnospiraceae > Enterocloster > Enterocloster porci. The sequence continues at coordinate 23,239 of NZ_VUMD01000030.1, read as the reverse complement.
GACAGGTACGGGTTTGCTCCCACCGTATTTAAAAGCGAACACGACTTGCCGCTTGTTTCACGAGCGTTCCATCCTAATAACAGTGCGGTGTTGATTTCACCAATCCCCTGCCACAGTTTCAGCTGATATAGATACTGATAAGGTGGTTCCAATTCATCATACCAAATCCGGACATCTTTGATGGATGTTAACATCGTTTCCAATTCTGCCTGCAAGAACACCGTCAGTGCGCTGTCGGCTTGATTGCAAATCAAAAACTCCGGAAGTGTTGCATCGCTGTTCGGACTCTTCAGTTCCTCAAACAGGTCTTTTGCAAGTTCATGCAGGATTTCAATCTGCTTTTGCTGTTCCTCTGAATATCTGGCGTGCGGATCATGTAACAGAAACGTTTTGGCCCTGTACTCCAACAGGTCAATTTTATCTTTGTTCTGAATCATTTCCCACTTTCCTCGGTTTCCCGGAAGAAGTGGGTCAAACCGCAAGTATCCACGGTATTCGAAATTCACAACCGTTTTTACTGATTCGTAAAAATCCCGATATGCTTCATCTGACTGGAATATAGTATGAAATTCTTCCTTCATACTTGGTTCTACTGGCAGTTCGCTTCGAAAATAAGCTTCACATTTTTTGTAATTAGCTACATTACGGCTGAATGAACTGCTGAGTATTGTTTTGATCATGGATAGTTTGAACGCATCAAGTTCTTCCGCCTCTGTAATCTCGCTTAAACACCGTAGGAAGCGGACTTTGATATTATCTCTTTTTATATCCTCCGCATACTCATAAAAGTAAAGATTGAATGCCGCAATTTCCATCTCTGTATAATGCGCCTGCAAAAACTGATATTGGGTGGATTTTGCGGACGCGAAGATATTTTTCTGGATTAGATCGGACAGCGTCTTTTCCGGTAATGTGCATTTACGCCCGGATTGGGCAGTGATATCCGTAATCCGATCCCGGAAGAAATGCAGATATTCCAGGTACTGATACAGTTTCTCTTTCTGCTCCGTAACCGAAGCAAGCGCAGTTCCTCTTCCTCGAACCATCTCCGGTTCAACCAGCCAGAGTTTTAGTTCCTGTTTTTCCGTACAAGCCGGCAGCGGATCCTGTTTTTGTTTTTTCTGCCTGCTTTCCAGCCGTTCTAAGTCGATTACTGGTATGGGCAGCTTGGAATCGTATTCCATCAGCTTTGTTACCCCTGCCTGTAATACAGGGGATAAATACTCTTTTCTTGTAAACCACTGAATGAGACGCTGCCGGTAGTCCTGGTTGAAATTGGAGCCGTTATCGCTCCACTTGCGACAATACATTAAAATCGTCAAAAGGATATCTTCCAGCGTATCCGTGTCTTTCACCTCATCCAGATGCTGCGTCAGGTATTCGCCTGCATTTGCCTTGTCGTTGTAATAAAAAGACAATTTTTCTAACAAGTCTTTGACTATGTTTTCCATTCTTTTCTCCTTTTCCTTAGCACTCTCGATGCCTTTTTTATGTTTCAGAAGAATTATGGGAAGAGATATATTTGCACAGTCCGCTGTTTGGATGCAGCGATGTTGTGCAACAGCTGACACAGATGGCGCAAAATGGAACCTGATTACTCTGCATACTGTCATTGCTTCCAGTGTCCGCTTTCCGCGGCAAAAAATAAAAAGTGTATTTGCAACCAGGATTTTCCGGCACAAAAAAGAGGCCTGCCATTTCTGGAAGCTTCTCCACTTACTTTTGTTTTTTTCTTTGTATTTCTTCTCCACTGTTTTGCTGTTTTCAGGATGGGCGGCAATTCCGCCTACGACACCCATGCGGTTGGTACATAAGTAATTCCGTATTGGGTATATCCTGCAAACGCCTGATAATCCTGAACCGGGAACAGCCCGCTTTTTAAATCTATGTGTGCATAGGTCGGATCCAGGTAGATCCATTTGTTTGTCTCATGGCCCCATGCCCTGAGTCACACATGGGCAATATCGTTTTCACACTCCGTACGCCCAACCATGTATTCTGACTGGATTTCCAGTCCGCTAAGTACTTCGTGCAACAGTTTGGCATAATCTCCAAGTTCTTCTACCGTAACTCCATCAACGCCACTTGTGCCTTTATTGGCAACTACCTTTTTATAGGCTCTGTTCAGGTTTTCTTTTGATTTAATCACTTCAATTAATTCCATTGGTTGTCACTCCTCTGATTATCCTAAAATTCATACATAACACCCATCTGGGTATAGACAGTATTCCTTGGTTACGTTCCTGCTTTTCCTGTCCACCCGATTCCTGGCTCATGCATTATTTTAATCATAACGATTCATACTATAAATCGTTTCAGTCCTTCGGCTTTCACCTACTATGACATCATCTGACTCCCTCCCCAAACCTTTTTCGACCACATCTCCCGATATGTGGGTAGGGTCTCCCGAGGTAAGACTCTAATCTTTCGTTCACAACCTCTTGATTTACAACTTCGGTTTACGTTTACCTTTCGAGCTTCGGTTTGTAGTGCAACCTTACCCACCTAATCGCCTTATCAAGTTTCTGTACGTAGGCTCAAGAACTTTGCTACACCACTTCCTTCATCCATACCATTACTGATGCCGACTTGTGGTTCACTACACTTGGCGGTAAATACCTGTGACTGGACTTTCACCAGTAAGATTAGAGCCATGCTCGGCACACACCAAAAAAGAAGCCTGTTTCCAGGCTCCTTTTGGAGAATTTGTCTGATCTTATTCTTTTTCTTCCCAGTCTTCGCAGTAGTCACCGTAAAGCGTTGGAATACCGTAATTGTCGTTGTCTTCGTTCCCGCAACAGTATTCCGCATGCCCCTTGTGTCCTGGCTTCACACGGTCTCTCCGGTTAAACCGGCATGTTCCGCAACATTCTCTCATTTTTTCTCCTCGTATAATAAGTTTGTAAGCAAGAAAAACAGCTTACAGACTAATTCTTTTTTATGGTATAGAGGTAAGGACATCTAAGAGGTACTCCCCTCATCTTACTCCCGTCTATACAGTCAATAGTTACATTTTCATAAGGTCAATCCTGTGGTATGATATCAGCAGAGTCTGATGTCTGAAGGCACTGCTTTTTTTCCTTTCAGCCGGTTTTATCCGAGACTGCTCCGAAAGCATGCAGCCTGGCTCATATGACATATTCCGCTTACACAGAAGTTGCATCCCCAGTCGTTAGCACCAGCAAAAAATGCTGACTGGGTGAATGCTCATTACGCGAGGCTGCGGTCATCATATGATATCCGGGATAAACCTTCTGCTTTATCTCTTGACATATCACCAGAATGCTTTCCATAAAAAACGGATGTTCAGACTCAAAAACTTCCATTTCCTTTATCCGCAAGATGATTACCCTCATTCGAGGGAACGAATTTCGCAAAGGATCGAATTTCCGATTACGTAAAGTTTTTTTCATCACGATCTTTTGCACGCGTTTTACAAAGTCATCCAGACTTTCAACCTCTTCTTTCCAAACGGTCATGCTTTCGTTATCATTCCTGCGATAGCCCCTTGTTCAAATTCTGCGCCGTAATAGTAAAAATACAGGCTGTATTTGTGGTGATGTTTACTAAATAACCATGGAACCAGTGAGGCAACTGTCACATACTGACTGCCTATTTTGATCTGGAATTCCAGGTGAGTATTCTTTTTAATGATTCTCATCTTTTCTCCTTTATGAGTTTTAATTCCGGCAATAAGTTTACGATCATGGTAGAAAACAAGGTCTGTGTCATGATCTCCCGTACTTCGTCCGTTTCCTTTATGTCCATCTGCTGCAGGAAATTCTTCCAGTTGTCTTGGTGGCGTACTCGTTTTAAAGCGTATGTATCCGGTACAATGATTTCTTTTCCGTTTAAATCCTTTATGCGATACAGAAAAATATTGCATAACTCGTAGTCTTGCCGCCACACTTTCTCAGGTCTTTTCGTGATCCACATCTCTCCCGTGTACCAGGCATCCGGAACAGCCTCCAGTAAATCTTCGGTTTGTATCACGGCATCTGACTGAAGGTGGTAGGCGTGGATCACAACCGGCATCCCGATTTCCAGCATCGCCTCGATCGTTTTGCCTGCCGATGGCACCGCAGACAGCGCCTGCGGTATGTATTTTGCCACGCAGATGCGGGGCGTGACGGCATCTTCTGTTTTCAGACGGCTTTTGGGGACACGCGGGACGAACTCTTCCACTAGGTCAAATGACAGGTGGACATAACTGTTTGATTTTCTCATTGGTTCCTCCAATACCGTTTCTCGTTGCTTCTGCCAGGGATGTCCCTGGCAGCGTATGAAGTCTAATATCCAAGATATACTTCCTCTATATGCGTTGCAACAGTTCCATTTTCATTCAGAATCCTTGCGTCCTCAAACTGGTACATCCCATCTTCTGTTTCTTTTTCTTTGTCATCCAGGATTTCCCGGATGAATGCCTTAAAAGCCTGCAGGATCCCTTCGCTTTCCCATTGGGCATATACCTCCGAATTTATGAGGAAGATTGCTGCAGATGCCTCTGCATCCACCAGGATGAAGTCGAAGGTATTTCCATTTGCCATTTTAAGAAGCGACTGAATCCCATTGGTCGTGATTCCATCCTCGACAGGGAACTGCAGCCCGCAGACACGGAATACATCCTTTTGCTTTTTGGGGGCTTCACTGCCTTCGCTGTAGCCAGATAACTCGCAGATCAACTGCTTCGCCTCATCCCATGTCATGTCAGGACTAATAAAGCACTCTCCGTTTTGAGAAGTCAACTCAAAATCACATTCTGCGAGAATTCCTTTCCAGTCATCTCCGTATTCTTCTTTAAGTGCTTTGAGGGATTCGTAACCATAGCAGTCCAATACATCTTCTGTATCGATATCAGAAAGATAAACTACAGCATGACTTACTCGAAAGTCACGCTCTCCTCTTTCATATGATGATACAACAGAGTCGATTTGATACAATTCAAAAACATCTTCTTTTCGCTCTTTTCGGATCTGAAAACTATCATCATCCGTCAATTTCCATTTATTATTATTATTTTCTTTTTGTTTATCAAAATACGGTTCTCTATAAGTGGTTATGGGTTTGCAACAATCTTTTTTACCATTCTTATAATATTCTCTCCATCTTTTTCCATCTTCGCCTTCGCAATCAAGGACAAAAATTACATTAGGGAATTTTTTAGAAAAATCCCACACATCATCGCTGATGTCATCATCATTATCATAACCATTGCCTGTGTAGTAATACCTAGCATGGTTATTCCTACCTTCAAAATACATGAATTCTCTGTAATCATGTTCGATACTATCTTCAAAAATTGCGAATTTGTTGTGCTGCATCATGATATGCATCTCACATATCATGTCTTCGGTAAATGCTTTCTCATCTTTTCTTGATAAATAAAATGATAACCGATTACTCATAATACCTTTGCAGGAAAACCGTGACTTTAGTCATCGGGAGGAATGCAGCGTCAGCCGCACCCTCTTTTTAAGCCATCGAGCCTCCCGCTTCTCCTTTCCCGGCGGTAATCCAGCCGCCGCTGTATTTGATAATTGTTACTTTTTTAATCGACACCGACTTCTGATTCTCCAGAATCACACGGCTCCAGCTTGTGATAGTTGTTTTTACACTACACGCGTTATTTGCGAAGTATCTCATAATACATCTTTACATTAGCTTCAGCGCACGCTCTCTCGCTGCTATACGCATTACGAGCGGCTTCCGGTAACACAGAGATTATCTCTTGAACCGTAAAGTTTAGCCCATTGTATGACACGATGTCTACTGCCTGTGCACGTATTAGACACTCCTCCTTTAGGTAGTGTAATAACGAATCACCACCTGTTTCGTGATAATCCAGAAGACATTCTGAGAAAACACGGACCGATGTGTCTGGGATTTTCAATATGCCCACACCTGATGATATGAGTAGGACATTTTGTTATAGTATGTTCTTCCATGGTTTTATCCTCCTTTTTCTCTGTTCCTTTTATGTTTCGGTTTAATTATGGAATGAGAAGTGATGGAATGATTTTCCTATGTTTGGGCAAAAAAAAGAGCCGCTCTTGCAGCAGCTCTTTGGAGAAGATGTGGAATGTTCTGTCACATGATATTTGTCTGCGCCTGACAGTTAGTAATCGCTGTCATCGCTTATGGATCGCCAGCAGATGGTCAGCTCATCGTCGGTAACCTTATTGATGTACTTTCTCAGAATCTCATTATACTCGTTTTCAGACATATTTCTTGTTTTTTCGTTGAAATTCCAAGGTACGTCTGCGCTTAATCCGAGATACTGAATGCCATTTGGATCGTCACAGGAAATATCGATTTTTTCATCAAAAGAAATAACTTCTTGCAAAAATGCAGACAAACCATAATATCCATTCGATTCAAAATCCTCTATCCATCGACTGAAAGTATAATCCTCATCACCGCTTGTATCCTCTAAAAAAATTTCATAATAATCATCAGCACCCAACCCTGCATCTGCCAACTCTTTTAAAAACTGAACCGCTTTTTCGTTATTCACTTTCATTTTAGAAACACATACACCATACAGTAACATTTTGATATTCCTTCTTTCTTCTTTTGATTTTGCAATTGTGAAGCCATAACGTATCTTTTTTTCGTCATACAGAACCTACATGATTTAATACTCCTTTAATGCATGAGAATGACACTACCGATATAATATGAAATATTTGTTTCGGCCTCACGGATAAACTGATCGAAGGAAAGAAATTTGTTATTTTCATAGTCGCCCAGATAAACCGCATTATCATACGATTCCTCCAGAAGTTCCTGTAACTTTGAAATTCCATCGCAGCTGAATGTTTCCAGTGTCATTTGCTCTACCATTTGTTTCATGGCGTGAAAGCGGTCGTGGAAATATCGCTGTTTCACCTGTTCAGAAATCTGGAACTGTTTTCTTCCTTCTTCGTCTACGCTTATCTTGGCGCCCAGTTGCTCTAAAAACTCCAACAAATCTTTCTGTGGTTCCTCCGGATTAAGATCTTCACTCCACTCGAATTCGTTTGTTGCATATCGCAGTGTTGCTTCATCTGCATCCATGCAGAATAAGCATTCCGGGTTCTTTGCGATTTCGTACAAATATCCTCTTGCCATCTGTGTTCTCCTTATTTTACTTTTTCCAGTGTTTTGTTGATTGTGAAAATGTCCCAATCACACTGCGTATTTCCACCGTCCGCATTACACCATGCCGATGTTTCTCCTAACAATGCATCTCCTGCTTCTAAACATGCTTCTATGCCATCTGTAGCGAAAAAGCGAGTCTTCATTTCTTTTTTCGCTTCTTCTATCGTTTGAAATGATTCAACCGAAATATCTCGGTTCACAACAGATACCAAAATGAATACTTGCACTCTGGTACAGAGTGATACAATGACTGCTGAACCTTTTCCTTTCTGTCGGTTGGTATTTTCTGCAGTGCATGGGTTTTTCAATGAAATATCATGTGGTCCGCCATCACTGACATTCCCAATGCAATCGTGTGTTTCATATCTTTTAGACATCTTCTTTCACTCCTCCAAATGCTTTGTTTTATTGATTCAGCAGGTCGCCTTCCACTTCAAAGTATATGTACCGACTACTCTGTTTGACTGGTTTATGAATATCCACATACTTTTTCAGCAATCTTGCATACATCTGCAATTCCTTTACTTTGACCTTGAATCTTGTCCATATTTTCCCATCACGGGTGAATATACTTGTTTCCATTGCTTTCCTCCATCCGTTCTTATTTTGCTGCATGTATTGCCTGCAACCACGCCCATGCAGGAATATCCGGGTACAATTTTTTCAGCGTTTCGGCGTTTATCTTATTAGCAATACAAATTACTTCATTGCCATGCCTGATCCATGCGTTTGATCCAACCATTTTGCAGGTATTTACAAGCTGTACCGTTAAATCGCCTACGTTTGTTTTCCGGTAGTTTCGGTTCAGTATGTGCTCTGCCAGGTTATGCACTGTATAGCGCCCCAAGGTCTGATAGCCTTGCTTTTCTGTGACCACATAATACCCGAAATCAGCTGGCATACTGAGCTTCAAGGCATCTTTGACCAGAGAAACAGCGGTGCGTTCGCTATACATAGGGCCCTCTGCCGCGGCGTTGAAATCATATCCAAACACACCATAGCTTTCGGTGTGATGATACATTTCGTTCCACTCCGGCGTTTCCTTTGTGCAATGGTATTCCATCCAGGTTGCACCGCAAACCTTGTGTCGAAACGCGATTCTGGAAAAGCAATAACGGGTTCCCAAGTAGGTAAATGTTGTCCCTGGGATCGGTTTGCAAGAACTTTTACGATGCAATTTCATCTGAGGGAAATCGCATCTGGCATCAAAATCCATTGGTGCGGCATAAGTAACCGTTTCGGAACAAATTTCTTCCGGACAGGCATACAACCAGTTGTCGTCATACCCATACATTGTTTTAATTTCTTTTGCGTACTTTTCCGGATCCTTAAAGGAAAGCAGCCATTGCTTAAATCGGTCTTCATTTTCTCTAACCGAGGAAAGCCAGAATTCCTGTGCATGATTTAACTCTGTTAAAACAGCCAGTTTCTTCTTTGCTTTTTCCCACTCTGCCTTGACAACGGTTTCAAATTTGGGCAGCGGATTCGTATCAGCATTGGAATACCTGCAATATTCTTTCCCGTCTTTCGTGCAGCAAAGAAATACGATTTCCTTCGATACTGGGAAAACAGTTCGCAATATCCTAATGCGTCGCTAACGTAATACCAGGTTCCCTGATCCTGATAAGTGTAGCGGCCATAATATTCCGCTTCCCCCATTTTCGGATTGATATTTTTCCAGAGTTCCACATAAGAATCGTTTTCTGAAATGCATAAGGAAACTTTTACTTCTTTTTTCATCGATTTCTCCTCTCTACGTCTATGTTTTTCAAGGCAATTATGGTATGGGAATGATTGATATGATTGCAAGAAATTTTTTAATATACTGCATAGCGTTCTCACGCTCAACTTCTAAGATATGCGGATATGAAAATTCATTCTTTTTTAGCTGTAATAATAAAAAAGAGACCTATACAGGCCTCTTTTGTGAACAACATATTTTAGCAGCAATGTGCGATATCCTCATATTCCCACTGATAGACGCAGATCGCATCACCATAGTCAGATGCTTCCAGCATGTCGATCAGTGCATCCAGGTCATCCGTTTCTGTTTTCAGCAGTTCCTTCAGCAACCTTTTCAGATCCTCCGGCGAAACCTCATAATTGGTTTCAATCTCAGCAGTGGATGAATCAATGATATACATATCTTTCATCTTTGGATCATTTGTGGCGTACATGGCACTTCCGGGTTCATCTGCGACATACACAATCTCCGCAAACGGCAAATACTTCTTAACGAGTTTTGCCCACATCTTAATTGCAGGTCCATTTTTTGTGGATGTCTCAATCTGAATCTCATCTTCTTTTAGCTGGATGTCATCTAGGGAACCGGCGCAAAACAGGTCGCTCTCTTTCCCGGTATCAAAGGTTCCAATGCCGGCATTCACGACAATGTTTCCGAGAAATCTTCCCCAGTCATTGGCGACCACATCTTTTTCGCTCAACTTTTTAATTTTTTCATAGAACCATTCAAGTAATTGCCTGTCATGACATCGAATGGTGATCGTTGTTGAACACAAGTTTGACATATTGTTTCCCTCTCTTTTCTTTCCCTTTCTTTTGATTCTGTAGTAGCAGACGCTGTTATCGTATGCGTAATGCAAATCGATTTTTTGTGATAGGCATCAAACTCAATAGAGCAGGTCCGATCTTCTGCAAACTCTTCATTCTGGACATATGCTTCTTTGCAAGCTAATTCACACATTCCCTTGTAGGCTTCCTCTTTGGTTTTGTAGTCGCCATACAAACCATCTTCCTGGTCACCCCAGGAGTAGCTCACTTTGATCCCGTACATATTGTTCTCCCTTCTGTGCTTGTTTTTCTACAATGTCGTTCGGGTTAATCTTTCTTTTCACGTTGCCATTCAGGTATATATCCAAATGGGATGTCATACCAAAGACTGCCCTTGTCATCTGGGCGGATGCTTTTGAATGTTGTCACAAGCCCTCTAAACTCATAGTTTTCGATCAGCTTATCAGATTCTTCCGTTACTTTTAAGTAAAGGTCAGAACAATGGTGATCGATTTCGTTTGGTTCCATCACCTTCAATGCTTCCTCATCTTTCTGTTAAAAGCAATCTTCTGAATGGAAGTTCAGAATCTCACCATCTTCCATCACAAAGCTGACCGTTGATGGGTATTTTTCCTGTCTGCCGTACTCCACTGCCATAATTTCTTTGATTTTAACATGAGTATTTTCACAGTTCAGTGCGACTTCTTTTTCGCTGTATTCTTGATTACAGCATTCACACGCATATGTTTCTTTGATTTTCATGTGAATTTCTCCTTCTTATTCTACAATCTGCAGATATAAAGCCGGGATTTTGCTCTCCTTTTCAGCGTTTGTGAGAATTTCTTCATTATTCTTGCCGGTAAAGAATCCGAGGAACACTTTGGCATCTTCCCGTAATTCCCAGTAGTAATCTGCTTCGCACAACTCGTCCCAGTCGAATTCTCCCTTCTTTTTGTCATAGCACTCAAGCGCTTTTTTGGAAAGGATCTCTGTGTTTCTGCAGTATTCGCTGCATACAACAACTGCCTTTCTCAGCTCCTTTCCCTGATCCTTATGGTCCTTCATATGTTTTCTCCTTTCAACTCTATGACTTTATTGTTGCGTGTTAATTATGGAAGGGGATTTGTTGGTGCAGGGATCAGGGTATTTTTGTTTTCTGCCTGTTTTTCTCTGCCTGGCAGTTTGTGTGAGCATACCTTTTTCTGTTTTCACACAAAAAAGCACCCAGTTTTCCGGGTGCTTTTGGAGAATAGTATTCGTTTTGCATATTTTCAAATTTTTACATGATGGTGTCTATGTTTTCTCATTCCGATCGCTGTGCCTCTTCCGGTGTGTTGCCATAGTTGTAGTCCAATCCGTTCCGTTCCATCAGATCGGTAATTTCCTGCCCGCTCAGATCGGTTAGGCATATGGTGTTTTCCACTACTGTTCCGCCGAGTTTGTCTGCAAGCACGGTCAAATCCCCGAAATAGTTGAAAATTGCAACATAGGCGTTTTTGTATCTGTATTCGCCTTCGTTATATCGTGTCATATGATTCTGACCTCCGCTCTTCAAGATACCTCATGATTGATACCTCATGATTTTTGGGTACCCATATTTCTTTGCCAGGCGAAAAGCAGCTTTATTCTGTGCGTGAATATTGGCGCCCTGTTTTACCAGGTACTTTACGATATTCAGATGTCCTCCCATCGTCGCAAGACAAAGTGCATCATCGTCCTTCGCATGAATATTTGCACCATGATTCACCAGATACTGCACGATTTCCAGATGGCCCTCAGCTGCAGCCCAGCGAAGGGCGCTTTCATCACCTAAATGAACATCAATACCCTGCTCAACGAAATAGGTTACGATATTTAGATAATCATATTGCGCAGCCTTACAGAGTATCTGGCCATCCTTTGCATGGATATCAGCACCATGTTCTACCAGATATTTTACAATATCCAGGTGACCGTATGATACAGCAAAATCAAGCACTTCATCGTCCAAAGTGTGAATATCTGCGCCGTGGTCTACTAAATACGCGACGACTTCCAGATGGCCTTCCATAGCAGCCCGACGCAGTGCAAGGTCATTTTGCGTACGAATATTGGCACCATTATCTTTGAGATACTTGATTACTTCCAAGCAGCCTTGGTCTGCCGCAATAATGAGCGGCCATTCATATCCCGCATGAAGGTTCACGCCGCATTCCTTGAGCCACTGGAAGGTTTCTACCGTCCACAGATCCCTGATTTCACTCAGAATGATCCGATGGGATTTGTAACCCTCTTTCTCTTCGATCACTGTCTCTCCATCAGGGAGGGTGACCTCTGCGATTTTATCTCCTTGATCGCAGAATGCCAGGATTTTTTTCTTCGTTTGAGAAAAATAGTCCTCCCTTCCCTGATTGCCATGGTTCAAACGACCTAAAATTCTCATTGAGACCTTCATGGTATGTGTAGCCGTAATGGGTAAGGTCCGGTCTTAAAATTTTAAAATACAATCAAATTCCTCCTTTGACTCGTATGTCTGGTTTTCGTTTCAATGTAATTATGGTACCGGATATTAAAATAGAACATCCCACTCATACCAAAGGACGAATGGATGCTGAGGTCTTCTGCTCTTGAGGTTTTATTTATGATTTTTACGCTTAGATTTTTCATTTTGGCTTCATGGGTGTTGTTGCTGTGTTTTTTGTATGCTAGTTCTGCACGGCAGTGAAGCCTTACATGACTAAAGTCACGAGAGTGCGGCTGTTCATTTTCAAATGATGCGGATATGAAAAAACGGCGTTTTTTAGATTGGGGCTGCAGTCAAATATACGGCGGCGGCCATGATCACAAACATCACACCTAATCCTCCATACAGAATGCCTAACGGTTTGTTTTTTAATTTCTGCAACGAAAACATACTGCAAAGCAGTGCGATACCAGCAAACATTACAATAAATAAAGGCCATATGAATTTTTTCATCAATTTTTCCTCCTTTTGTGATTCTCTATAATTATGGTCGGATTTTTTTCGGTTATTAGTTTGACGGATGAAGAACCTGTGGCACAGTGGTTCGCTGTAGGGTAATAAAAAAGACCCGGATTTTTCCAGGCCTTTTGAAAATTTTCAATCGCATGGTTTTATAGCCAAGCTGTGCAATTTCAATCTGACGTTCGTCAGGTATGGAGACATTTAACCCATATAATCAAATATGCCTTGAATTGCATCCGTAATGTTCATGACGTCTTCATATTGCAATTCGCTGACTTTTGCAAAGCCACGCACTCGAAGATCAAGGAGTTTTACCTGTTCGCACCATACGGTTCCTGTTACTTCCTTGGTCTCAATCGGAATGTGGAGCGCCGTTTTCTCCCATTGCTTGGAAATTGGGCATACTACTACGTTTTCACACTCATTAAACGTGTTGTTACTGACAACGAGCACGTAATTCGTCAAACGCTCTACTTTTAAGATATCGCCCTGGTTAATCGGAAGCATACTACCATACCTCTCTTCCTACCGGTTCACCCCAGTCAAATTCGCCAACATGTTCTAACGATCCCCCTGCTTCTGCGATGCGCTCTGCTAAGGTGCGATGCCGATTCTTTTTTTTGAGTGTGATTCCGTCGCTTATGATTTCAATTTCTAAAAAATCATTTGGTTTGATGCGAGCTTCTTTTAAGATATTCTGAGGAATGCGGATTCCCTGGCTATTTCCCCACGGTTTTACCTGCGTTACCATTACATCACCCTCCTTTACTGTTTGTATATACAAGTATATCCTTCTTTGACCGTTTTGTCAATGTTAGGGTGAAACAACTGAAAGGCACAAAAGCCGGATTTTTCTGATTGGGATTGATTGTTCCTTGCACTACCTGTGCCTGCTTACGTCAGGTGGGGCTGTGGGGATGAAAAAAATCGAACACCTCTTACATTCCCCACAGTGGCCGTACACGTTCCATCAGGCAGCTCTTTAATCTTGTAAACCTCTGACTGGAGCCTACGGTCTCCACGGCTTTTTTTAATGCCGGCAATTCACAAAACAGTGCGAATTCCTTTTTGGCCCTGGTCTCTCCTGTGTAAAAGATTGACCGGGTCAGAAGATTTCCGTGTTCCTGGGCCAGTACCATAAGCACCCGCTTAAATTCCGACCCCTGTGCTTTGTGTACCGTTGTGGCATAGGCCAGGGACAGTTCTTCCATCTCTTCTGCCCCGTAGCGGCATTTGATCCCGTCATCCATCAAAACGGTGACGATGCCATCTTCGATGGAGATGATGTTTCCGGTATCTCCGTTAAAAACGCCCTGGTCCTGTTCGATTTTTACCACTACTCCATCTCCCACCACTTCCCGTTCCCAGGCCATGCTGTAGTTATTTTTCATCTGCATGACGCGATCGCCGGTTCGGAAACCGTGGTATTCGCTTACCTCCGGCCGTCTTGGGTTGACTGCCTCCTGCAGTGCCCGGTTTAAGGCATTGGATCCGGTAAGTCCGTTCTGTCTTCTGGGAGAAAGGACGCAGATCTCATTTTGTGGGATCCCCTGGCTTAAAGATAGCAGGTAGGTATCGGTGATCGCTTTTACCATCTTTTCTTCTTCCATCACGGTGACAAAGAAGTCGTCGCCGCAGGAGAGCCACGGGTTACCTGTGTTGATCCGTAAGGAGTTCTCGACGATGTTGCCGCTGTTTCGGAAGCATTCCGTCAGCACCGATACCGGGACGCGGCCTGAAGCAATGACATCGCGGAAGAAATTGCCGGGACCAACCGGCGGCAGCTGATCAGCGTCACCGATCAGAACCAAGGTCGAATCCTGTGCATACTCCATTAACGATTTGGCTAAAAAGATGTCCACCATGCTGGTTTCATCGCATAAGATTAAGGTCCTGTCTGTCGGAGTTACCATCGGTGAGTCCGAACAAAGGCCAAGCATGCGGTGAATCGTTGCACAGGGGCAGCCTACCTCTTTGGTTGTCTCCGCCATGCGTTTTGCAGCCCTTCCTGTGGGCGCTACCATGACGACGCTGTTGGAAACATGTTCCTGCCACCATAATGCGATCTCCTGGATCACTGTCGTCTTTCCGTGGCCTGGGCCTCCGGTAATGACACTGATGCGGGCATGGAGGCTTCGTTTGATTGCTTCCTTTTGGCCGGCGGCCAGGATCACCGGAACCTGGTTTCCGTTTCGGTCCGTGACAAAGTGTGTTTCCTCGTACGCTTTTAAGAAGCGCTCGATTCCCGTCGGTTCGCAGACGCACGGTGCTTCGGACATCTCCATTACCAGGTCAGACACGTATTGCTCCACTTCATACAGTTCTTTTAAGGCAACCAGGTTCTCATCCGTCACCACCAGATCCACCGCTTCCGCGGCGCTTACGGCAATGTTATATTCTTCTCCATATCGCATCCATTCCTTTTGCCATTCGTCCAGATACCGCGCATCCTCTTCGGTGAGCTTGTAGGCCTGGATCACATTCTTTCTTCTGTTTGGCCACCACTCTGCATCTCGCTTTGCACGCCACATGAGCTTTGGACCGTAGGACTCCAGTTCCGTTGGAAAGGAAAGAAGCAGCTCCTGCATTTTTCTCTTTGCCATATTCGGCCGCAGGAAACAATGTCCCTCCTGCCTGGATACGTCTGTTAGTACCTGTGCGATGACCTGACGCATCCGTCGGATATCGTGACGATGCATTCCCATGTGAGTCGCAATGGCATCCACCCGCGCAAAGGAAAACTCCAACTCTCTGCAGAGCCGGAACATATCCATTGTCAGAACGGAGATCACCTCATCGCCGTAATACTGTTCGATCCGCTCCGCCTCTTTGACGGACAATGCTCCGTTCGTTAAAAGAAGGATGTCTTTTAACCGGCCGGCTTCCCTCCAGGCGTCGCTGATGGATTCGATACGCTTCTTTCCGATTCCCTTTAAGGCAGTCAGCTGCATCGGATCACACTCCAAAATACCGGCAGCATCATCTCCGAAGGTATTTACGATCTGCTCGGTGATGTGACGTCCAATTAAAGCGAACGCTTTGGACTGGAGTAACACATAGACACCTTTTTTGGTGCTGTGGCCATAAGGGGAAAACCATACCACATGAAATACGACACCGGCGGCCGACGTCAGGATTTCGCTTTGACAGACCACATGTGCTTCCGTCTTTTTTCTTCGTCTTCTCCTTTTTGGTGCCTCCGGTTCTTTTGCGGGTTTGTGAAGGGCGATTGCCATACGGGCCTCCATCCCTTCCCGGATGCCCGGTGCATATCCGCTGCATTCGTAAAGTTTGTTGTCGTACTCCGCCAGAAACTCAGCCTGGCAGGTTTCAGTGTCATATGCCATGACGGTATCAATCCGTCCTGTAAAAATCATCATAGTCTCTTCCTCTTTTGTATTTCTTTAATTATGCGATGCGTGGCGGCATTATCGGTATTACAGAAATACACCAGATACGTGATGGTATTTGGAAATCATACGTCAGATACGTGAGGAATTATGGAAAGATACCGGTGTATACGAAGAAGACTTTCATCACTGTACGTGGTGGTATTCCTTTGCAGTTTGTCTATTTCCCATCACATACATGGTGGCATACTCTGCTTCTTCCGGCGGCCTCTGTCTGTTTTTCATCAGATACGTGAGGTATGATAGAAAGAGAATGGAAGAAATACGCCAGATACGTGAGGATATATTGGAGGTGATATGTTTGGTTTCCACCAGATACGTGGTGGTTTTCTACTGTGACGGAATACTGCGGATAACAAAAACCATCAGATACGTGGTGGGATTTGGTATGGTGGCGGTTTTCATATCCGCAAGATTACTCCAGATACGTGATGGTATTCTTTTTCTTATCCGCAACTTTACCGTCACATACGCGGTGGTGTTTTGAATATGCCGGCGCTGCTTTACGTCAGGTACGTGGTGGGAATTGGAGGTGGTTCACACCGATTACGGGCGGAGTAAATTCCATATCCGCAGGTTTTACGCCAGATACGTGGAGTATATTCAAACTGTGGCGCTTTTTTATATCCGCAAAATACACCAGATACATGGTGGTTTTTGTTATCCGCAGGAATTCCATGGGCGGCGTTTTCCACCACCTTCTTGGTGCTCTTCCTCTATTTTTTTGGACTTTTTTTGTTTGGAAGAAAAAATGCCATCACATATGTGGTGGTTTTTATGGGAATTGGCGGGGTGACAGCCCTCTTTCCCTTATTTTGGGGAGGAAGGAAGAAGAAAGGAAGAAGGATTGGCTGTGGTGGCGGCGGTGTTTCCTCTTTGGGTGGGTGGAGAAGTGGCGGGGAAATGGATTACACACAGATTACGGGCGGTGTCCTCTCCTCTCTCTTTCCGTTTTTTCCAAAGAAGTGGAAAGATGGGGTGACCGGCGTTTCTTGCGGATACCGATTTCTCTGTGATATGGCGTTTTCTGTACTCTTTTTGGCACTTTTCCTTTTATTTTATGCGGGAAGAAGGGGATTTTTCTTATCCGTGAGAATGTGGCGGCAGCAAGGGCTTACACACAGATTTGGTTGAGGCGGGGAATTGGCGGGTGGCGGAGGAAAACTGGCGGTTCTGATGGACGGAGTTATTTGTGATGTAAGAGGTGAAAGTGGAACGGAAAGGACTCTTTCACTTATGGGATTTTTAATTTTTTAGAAAAAAGGGCGACGAAAGATCTTAACCCGATAGGGATTGGTATTTCTAATTTGCTAAGTATTTCTAATTTGCTAACTTATTAGTCATTTCAAAACGCTAATATATAGCAATTTGACTTTTTGTGGTATTGTACCGGGAAAAACGGAACGTACATACCCGCGTACCGATTGGTAACAAAAAAAGACCCCTCGAAATACGAGAGGTCTAAGCGTTTAGTGCGTGCGCAGCCAATCATCAAGGAGCCTTGCTTCCTGTTCACTTCTGCAGAAGCTCACCTCCATTAAATTTTGAATACGTTCCTCATTGGAAATCATATTGGGCTTTGGTGCCAATGGTTCTTCCTGCTGTTTGGAGATCTCATGCACTCCATGGTGGCACATAAAATTCGATGCAACTCCATCTCCGCAAACATAGGCGCTTCCTCGAATGCAGCTGTGATCCTGAATAGTCACATCTCCGCAGACGGTTGCCTTGCCCTGTACAATACTGTCATCGGTGATCACTGCATTCCCGGCAATGGTGGCCTGACCATCAACGGAGGCGGACATTTCCACAATAGCGTTTTCTTTTACCACAGCCTTTCCAAATACGCGTGCATCATCGTATACCCAGCAATCGCCTTCTGAAGACAGGTTTTTGGTGTGCATGATATAGCCGCCGCGATCTCCCATATGTACGTCTGCAAAATTGCGTTCAGCGATAATACGGAATAACTGAAAGCCGTTGACGGAAATACTCTCCTTGCGGTCAAGTCGGTACTTCGCTTTTGTGGTTCGCTCCCTACGAATTTTTGCAACTTCCGATACTAAGTTTTCCGGAATTGGTAAAACGGTAATCAGGGTTTCATTTTTGAAGATGTAACATTGATTGCCATACAATCGAATGTTGTTCGCCTGCTTATTTCGAAAATACTTCGATGTTACCCAGCGTTTCAGATCCCCGCTGCACTCTTTGTGAGTGACTCCTTCCCGTAGGATCTTTGACGCCATTTTTTGGAGATTGCCCTTTCCGATACCGGCACGCTCTTTTGCTCTTTTGCGTCCATGTCTTGTAATTTTTGCCATACTGCTGCCGTATCGCGAGACTGATACGCTGCCTCCTTTCCTCATATCAATTCATGATGCAATTATGGGGAAATAACCGTGCATTATAGCAAAAAACCAGCCATTATTTGGCTGGTTTCGGATTTCTTGCTTTGCTAAAGATTGTGATGATCTTATTGCAGATTTCAATTCGCTCTGCTAACACGCGGTCCATGGTTTTGTAAACCGAGTGGTCAAAACACTCCCCCAGAATGTCATAAATCTGGTATGCCAGATCTGCCTTTGCGGAAGCATAATGTGTTTTGAGGTACTGATACTTTTTTCTCATCTCTTTTGCACGTTTCACGATGAGCCCAAAATAGGCATCTGGATTACGCTGCCAGAGAATATAAAGCCCATCCTGGATATGCTTCTCCCCTCCGGTTGTCTGTACCGTGGCAATGGTTGGAGAAAACTTAGGATATAACCCAATGACCGCACATTCTTCCTGGGTCAGTCGGTACTTTGGCAAGTTTAATGCCGGCGTTTTGGAATCTCCAGCGTACAGCTCGACGCCGCCCATTGCTTCGGCCATGATGCGATATGCCTCATCAGAAGAGCAATCCAGGTATTCCATAATCATATCGTGCGTCGTCACAAAAATACTGCACGCATAGCAGTAATACCCATTCTTTTTTAAGATGGCATTCCCCATTTTGGTATCCGGGCGTCCCAAACGTGCTTCGTGTCCTGGGCATAAGATGAAAGTGTATCTTCCTCGATGCTGACATTCCATCTGCAGATAGTCCACTACGGACTGAGCATCACATTCTTCAATCAATCTCTTGCGATCCATAAACTCTCCTTCCTCTATCTTTTCGCATCAATTATGCGTGGCAATTATTGTGCATAAACGAGCGAAACTACAAAGAAATATTGCTTATGTGGTCTGCATTACAGAGCGATTGCGGACAGCAGGTCGATCGCTTCATTGGTGCTTTCGATTGGAAGGAACTCAACAACAGATGCCTGCGGGTGACCGATGGAACCAAAATAAGCAGCTCTTGCCTGCGGATCATACTGAATACCATGCTTTACCTTCTCGATAATGCGACGGATCTTATCATCTCCGTTGATGGAAAAGGACTTGGCGATAGAAGGGATCGGCTCCTGATGATAGGTATATCGCATGAAAATATCGACTTCCATCTTAGTAAACATTGCATTAAGACGCTGAACTACGGCTTCGAATGTCATGTTCTTAATCACAATATTTTCAGGAGATTCAAACATTCTGTTAACGTGTGCGTCACCAGCAATCAGCTGATCGTACTCAGGAATTGCTTCCAGATGAGTATTCATGTCCGTGGACATCATAGCCAATACGCTTCTGATCTTTGACATCGTTTCATTGGTCTCAGCCATATAATCGCCGAGAGTTGGTTTGCGGCCAAACTCCTCATAAATCTTGTTAATTTTCATAATTTTACGCTTTAATGCTGTATCAGCAGAGGAAACCTGATGTTTCATAGCGTTTGTTGCTCCGGCAATGGCAGATTTAATATGATAGTAAAAGAACGTGGACGGCTCTCCCTTAGAAGCGTCATACTCCGGAAGATACTTGATGATATTCGCATAAGCCTCCTGTTCAAGGTCGGATGCAAAATCCGGATCCTTATCAATGTATGTGCGATATTTTTTACGAATGAATTCACGCACCAGACCCTTCATATAATAGCAAGCCTCCTCACGAGCGGCTTTACACACGGTCTCGTCATCGCTAAGAACCGCTTTTGCCAGGGCTGCATAACGCTGTTTCGATACTTCACCACGATCAACTTTGACGGTTGTCTTATAAAAATCGTACTCATCAATGGTGATTACATTGTCATTCTTTTTCCGGTTTTTGCGTCCTTTTGCCGGCTGCGGTGCCGTAAGCTCCTCATCTACTCCATCTTCCTCATTGGAATATTCCATGGTTTCATAAGTCGGATAATCGGAATCGTCATATGCATCTTCCATCTGTAAATTCATTGCGTCATACTTCATTTGCTTCTAATCTCCTTTCCATAATCGGGATCAACGTTAGATAATAATCGATGGTATCTGGATCCTGGATGAGTATCCCGTTGTCGCCCATCCAGTCATTTAAAATTTTATCGTAGGATTGTTTCCGGGCCCCTTCTTGTTCGACGCGTTTTTGCAGGCTCCGAATTTGGTTCATATCATGCTGCATCGAAAATATAATCCTCCTTCTCTTCTAAATTCTGTACTTATTATAAAAAAACGAAGGGGAAAAATCGAATTTAGAACCTTGCGGATATAAAAAACAATGTTTATTGACATCAATATTTGACATTTTATGAAAAACAGGAGTAGGTGTAGCAACAATGGGTGGAATACATACACAAAAAAAAAGACGACTATCTGTCGCCCTTTTACTCGGAGGATTAGATCACATCTTCATCCCATAATACTCTGGTTGCATCATCAATGGTGAAGGTGAATTGTCCTTTCTCCCAATGTCCACGAATGATTTTGTCAGCCTTGGTGCGTGTACGGTATCGCAGTGTATTGCCTTCGCAACGCTCAAGGGCATATTTCTTACCATCCATGGCAACATATCCTACAATCGGGATATTGCGTTCGCCGCGGTTTCCGCTCAAGAACGGCACAACAAAGTGGAATGGCTGCCCCTTATGATCGTAGCGGAACTGATCGAGGAATTCGTCACCGTAACGTCCTTTTGGCTCATGCTTTGTAACCTCTTCTTCCATTCGGAACATACTCGCAGACTTGTCGTCCAGAGTGACGTGAGATTCAAATACACTGTTGTTCCAGATTCCGTAGACACAGTAATGCTTGCCGCCAACGGTCATCTTTAACTGCTGCACCTTGCCTTCCGTACAGAAAATCTGTTCATTGCCTTCTTCGTCGGTTACATGGACCAAGATATCGGCAAATGTCGTTCCGGTATGCATTGTGATAATCCTTGTTGGCCAGATGATAAATCTTGCCCTGGAAACGATTGCATCACCAAAACGAGGTTTGACTGCAACTTGATGAATATGCTGGAACAGTGTTCCGCCGTCCTGTGAAAAATCATACTCTTCCACAGCTGTGTTTGGAGCAGGCGTTTCCGCCTTGGCATCCATCGCCGGCGCCGCCTCTGCCGGAGGGCTTAAAGTTTCCCTTACCTCTGGAATAACAGGCTCACGTTTCACCTCATCAACTGGTACGGGAGTATCTAAGGACGGAGCAGGCGATTCTACTTTATCAGGTTTCTCCTTCTTAAAGAATGCGAACAACCCTTTCTTCTCCTCTTTCGTTTTCTCTTCTACCGGAGCTGTTGGTGTTTCTACTGCGTGGACTTCGTGTTCTTCACGAATCACTGGCTGGCTTTTTGGCTTGAAAAAACTGCCAACCGGTTTTGGTGTCACTGATGCTTTTGATTCTTCTGCAGGAGCGATCACAACAGGTTCTGTTTTGACGGTGGCTGTTTCTGCAGTGGTGTCAGTATGCTCCTGCGGTTTTTCCTCTGCAAACGAGGCATCTTTGCCTTCAGTGTTTTTTGTAGGAGCCGGCTCTCTTACGGGGATTCCACCTAACAAGAGTGGTTCCTCATCCTCTTCTTCGTCTGGTGGTAACATAAAACTATCATCAATTTCCGGTAAAGGTGCCGCTACTCGCATGGCCTCTTCGCTTTTCGGTTCGTTCTGCTTTGCTGGCTCTGCCTGCTCCTCTGTATATGTATCCGTAGCAACGGAGATCGGGGTCTCTTCTTTGACCGGATCTGGATTTACCATTTCAGAGTTTTCGGTTTTCTTTGGAATGGCACTTTCAGGTTTTGACTCTGCATCTACTCCAATATCCAGCACTTTCTTGCTTCCCTTAGAGAACGCAAAGGACAGATCATCAAGATTTGGGAAACCTGCGCTCATCAATACACTTGACGCATCAGTTTTCGGCTTCTCTTCCTTCACTGTATGTTTGGTTTCCGGTGTGCGATGCATTTCTTTTTTGACATCCTTATCCTGTGTTTCCGGAAGAACGGTCTTTTCGGAAACAGGTTTCTCAACGGATACCTTTCTCTCTACAGGCGCCTCCACTTTGGACACCTGCATCTCTTTTGCCGGTTCCACAGAGGGATCTTTCGTTGATACTGGCGTATCCTTGGCAGCCTTTGTCTCTTCTCTGTTTGATGTGGAGAGGATTGGAGTTGGCGGTTTTGGAGTATCAGGCTTTAATTCTGGGTTTGCCGGTGGCGCAGGTTTGATATTTTCGCCAGCGCCTTCAGGCGTTTTTGTGGGAGTATCTTCCTTCCGCTCCTTCGGCGGCATCTTTGTTTCCGGGCTCTTTGCTTTCTTATCCTTGCTTTTTTGCGGTACCAGTGCGGCTGCATCGGGGGCATAACGCTCAAATTCCTCTCTCAATACATTCGCTGCGGTTCCTACCGGACATTTGTACTGAACACCATCGATCACAAAAACCAGGTAATCCGCTGATTCTTCCTTGCTCAGTTCGTATGGATAGCCAAGTCGTAACAGTCCACAAAATGCGTTATTGAACAATCGGGTGTTGATCTGATGTTCTGTTTTATTTGCCGGTTCCGCACTTGTTTCATGGGTTAATAATTTTTTGCTGCACTCCAGGATCCACGCATAGCTCTGAGCTGCACTAAATAACATTCCTTGCACAGTTTTATCCTCCTTTATTTTCTTTTTTTAATTATGAGATTTTTCTTCGGAAATTTCGCACATACAAAATGTTTTCAGACACATAAAAAGCGGACATCCCTGTGTCCGCCCAGACTGTAGACAAAGTCCCGGACAGAAGTCCGGGTTTTTCTTTTATCAAGTTTTCCACATTTCTAACTTTTTTCCATAGATTTACCAAGAAAAATGGTTCGGTTATCAACTTTATTTTCCAAGGTT
>NZ_VUMD01000003.1 GCF_009696375.1 Clostridium porci | reverse complement strand
ACAAAATGAGAAAGACGTTCGCCAGCAACCTAAACGCCAGTGGCGTGCCGCTGGACTGTATACGGGAATTGCTGGGACATAGCAACTTAAATACCACCCTTGGATATATCTACAATCCATTGACGGAGAAAGAAACCTATGACCTCATATCTAAGGCTTTGTAAGCTGTCTACAACTGTCTACAGCCTGAAAGACACACAAATATAGCGGAACCCCTGATAAATCAAGGATTCCGCTACTAATTAAAAGAGCGCGAGACGGGACTCGAACCATACCGCTATTTCTCCATTTGGACAGAATGAGAAGTGTCTACAACTGTCTACAACATTTTGGAGAACGCAAAAGGCTGAAACTCCTTGTAAATCAAGGAAATTCCAGCCAATAAAAAAAGCGCGAGACGGGATTCGAACCCGCGACCCTCGCCTTGGCAAGGCGATACTCCACCACTGAGCCACTCGCGCAAAAATAATACAATAATAAAGCAGGTGATGGGAATCGAACCCACGTATCTAGCTTGGAAGGCTAGTGTTCTACCATTGAACTACACCTGCATGTGCCCAAAGTCGGAATCGAACCAACGACACGAGGATTTTCAGTCCTCTGCTCTACCAACTGAGCTATCTGGGCATTTGCGATTGCCTAAAAGCGAAGACAGGAGTGAAACCTTATCCTACGTATATCGGCAACGTTAATATTCTACCCAGTTTTTAACTAAAAGTCAATATATTTTTTAAAATTTAACACATATTAATATTTTAGCACTATTCAGCTCCTCCTATATAAACCAGCTTTTCTTTGTAACGATCCGGGCATAAATCCAGTATTCAGTTTAGTATCATCATATATAATACTATCACGGCAGTAATCCATATTCTAAATATATTGCAGACAGCTGTTGCAGGCGAATGTTTGTACAGTCCCAGCCGTTATTCCAGGAACCCTATTGCTGTATGTGCTGCGGATCGGATAGCCAGAAGCCGTCAGAAGGCCCGGATGTGTATGTGGGGGGCTGGATGAATGCTGGTCAGGCAAAGCCCGAGGTTTCTTTTGCCTTTTAGAAGTAAATGTGATATACTATGGATATTTACAGAATCAGTTCAGGATTGTTAAAGGAGAAGCTTACAGATGAGAGAAACCACATTGGTGATTATGGCGGCAGGAATTGGCAGCCGGTTTGGCGGGGGGATAAAACAGCTGGAGCCAGTAGGGCCTGCCGGAGAAATCATCATGGATTATTCTATTCATGATGCTATGGAGGCCGGATTTAATAAAGTAATCTTTATCATAAGGAAGGATCTTGAAAAGGATTTTAAGGAGATTATTGGAAACAGGATTGAGAAAGTGCTGCCAGTAGAATATGCCTATCAGGAGCTGGATGCTCTTCCAGCCGGATTTAAAGTAACGCCGGGACGAACCAAGCCTTGGGGAACCGGTCAGGCAGTTCTTATGGTAAAGGGTATGGTGAAGGGACCATTTCTGGTCATTAACGCAGACGATTACTATGGAAAGGAAGGATTTTGCCGGATTCATGATTATATGGTAAATGTCATGGATACGGAGTCTGAAATTTATGACCTTTGTATGGGAGGCTTCGTCCTTTCCAATACCTTAAGCGATAACGGTACTGTAACTAGAGGCGTATGCCAGGTAGACGATGAGGGCATCCTTCTCAACGTAACAGAAACCTACAACATCCAGCTGAAGGAGGATGGACTTCATGCCACTGATGAGGGGGGTAATCCTGTTTCTGTCAGACTCGGCCAGCCTGTTTCCATGAATATGTGGGGACTTCCAGCGGGCTTTTTGGATGAGCTGGAAAGGGGATTTCCGCGGTTTCTCTCTTCCCTGAAGGAGGGGGATGTGAAGTCTGAGTATTTGCTTCCCAGGATTATAGACCAGTTGGTACAGAGCGGAAGAGCCAGAGTAAGGGTACTGGATACGCCGGATCGGTGGTTTGGCGTGACCTATAAGGAAGATAAGCGGGCAGTTGTTGATGCTATTAAAGGGCTGATAGAAGCAGGTGTGTATAAGTCTGGGCTGTATTCTTAGCAGACTTTATATATTGCAGAGGGATCTTGCTGCAATGGGAGGTTGCTGTGAGGTGGAAATCGTTCCAGGAAGTGCAGGAAACGATTATAAATTTGCTTGAATTGATGCCACTGCGTTTATCGGCCGATAAATTACGCAGTATAAAGGAAATACATTCAGAGAAATTCACTTAGACTGATTCAGTAGCACACCGAACCTACTGGTTTTTGGCAGTAAGGGTACAGTTGCGTGACTCAAGCTACCGGCTTGATCCATGCCGGGCTGAGCGCTAAGCGGCTTCTGTTTCTGGAGCGCACCCATAAGGAAGGAAAATAAATGTTGCAGGATTGCATGGCGAATTGCTATGCTGTCTTGCTCGTCCTTTGCCGTTCAATGGTCTGCCCGTCATTTGGAAAATTGACTTCCCCGATAAAATTTCATACAAGTTATATCCTCTGCCGGCGGTGTCCGCTTGACGTGTCGGGAGATTGGGTGATTATCTTCTGCACAAAATGACTGACAATCGTAGGCATCAGCTCCGTAGTTCCCAATACTTGACGGATAGTGGCGGCGAAGATGTCAAAATCCGCCTTGTCCTGGTGTAGGCACTTACCATTTCCCGGTCTGTCTTGACCTTCTCTGTTAATTCTTTCTGTTTCGCCTCATACTAGGCGGACAGCTTCATAAACCGTTTATGATTGATTGCACCGCTTATATCATCCTCATAGATATGATTAAAAATGCGGTTAGGCTCTGCGGTGCGTTTTTCCGCTTGGGTGATTTCCCATTTGCGTTTCTTCGCTTCCTTTTCCGTTTCCAAAAACCTCTGCATATGCGCCATTTCCATAAACGCGCCTGCACCGTTAAAGAACAGCGCAAATATCTGTCGCAGGAGGTTTCGATTTCAAAGATCGTCCCTCCGATTTTGTAGCATACGGTTTCGTTCAGCGGATTGTTCTGTTCAGGTAGAAAACCGCTATTCTCAAATTCTCTTGTCCGTTCCATTCCTTTCCCGCCCATTCCTAAAAATTGAGTAGGTAGCAAGTATATAAAAGGGAAATCAGCTTTTCCCGTCTTCGCTGTTGGGCAGACGAGCGGGACTAAACAGATAAACCGTTTGCGCCCGAAAGAATCGACATGCCCGTTTTTTATTGCAGCCTATTTGTCAGCTGTTAAGCTGGATTGTTCTCCATGCTTTCTGATCAGCTTTTGAAATTGGATTTAAGCCCTTCTCTCGTAGAGAAGAGAGGATAAGCAGCTGATGGCTTAAGGAGGCAGCGGCTGAATTTGCCGGCTGGTTTGCCAAAAGCCTTGTTCCGGTGTAATAGGATGAACTGGTTTCACCTGTTGAAAAAGAAGATATAAGCGGTCTGGATCGAGAGGTACATCCAAACCATTCTTAAGGGCTCAACTTTTTTCTATGCATAATTTCACCAGGCCAAGTCTATACTATAAAAACAGCTCCCATAACCGGGAAATGATAATGAAAATAAGTGTTAGGTGATCAGCTTGGCTATGAAATTGTGGAAGACATTTAATATACAAAAAAGGGAAGAAATATCCTACTATAATACTTCGGAAGGCTTCGACGCGGATCGGTTTGCTATAGATTTGGGAAGGCTGATTGACAATGAAATGGCTCTGAAAGGAAAGTCAGGAGTCATGTATTTATGCATCGGAACGGATCGATCTACAGGGGACAGCTTAGGCCCTCTGATCGGACATAAGCTCCAGAGGCGCAGGCTTTCCGGCGCAGCTGTTGTGGGAACTTTGGATAAGCCTGTGCACGCCATGAATCTGGATCTTTACGCCCGGTATATACGGCTTCATTTTCCAGACTATGTGGTTGTGGCGATTGACGCCTCCGTAGGGAGCGCGGATCATGTGGGCTATGCTACTCTGGGCAGGGGAGCCCTGCAGCCGGGGTTGGGAGTGTCCAAGGAGCTGGAAGCGGTAGGGGATATTTCCATTACGGGAATCGTAGGAGGCTGCAACAGCCGTGATCCGGTGATGCTCCAGAGCGTGCGTTTGTCTATGGTGATGAAGATGGCAGACTGTATTTGTGAAAGTATTTGCCGTGTCGAACGATTATGGAAAAAAAGCCTGTCATACCAATAAATGCGGCATAATCAGGCTTTAAAAATGTGTGGATGATACTACTTTGATACTAATTGCTGTAATTTGTCGGCAACCTCATTGTGCCGATTGGGATAGAGATGGCCGTAAATATTATTGACCATATCCACAGTATCGCCGATACGTTCAGCAATAAGGAGAGGGGAGAACCCCATATCAATGAGTAGGGAGACATGGCTGTGCCTGACATCGTGGATGCGGATGCGTTTAATCCCTGCCAGGGCGCTGTATTTCTTCATGGCGGTGATCAGCTTGCTTTGGGTGGTCTGAAAGAGCCGGTCTTCTGGGCTGATTCCGTAAATACGTCCGGCATAATCAGATAAGCAATCAGTCAGGAACTGCGGTATAGTAATATCGCGGATGCTGTTTTCTGTTTTGGGTGATGTGATTACATCCTGACGGTTAATCCGGTGATATGTTTTGGATATACGGATAGTTCCGGCGTTCAGGTTCACATCCTCCAGATTCAGAGCAAATAATTCGCCGCAGCGCACACCTGTATAGTATAAGGTCATGAAAGCAGCATAGAGGTGGGGATTCTGTATCTGGCTGATAAATAGATTAAATTCATTCAGTGTCCAGAAGTCCATTCTGCTGGCTCTGGCCTTGCCTATAGGGCCAGCAATGCCACATGGGTTCCGGGGGAGCCCGTAGTATCGTACCGCAAAATTTAACACGGCATTGAGCTGGTTGTAGATCTGGCGCTGGTAAGTGTCTTTTAAGGTGCTGGATAGTATTTTGCTCTGCCATTGCCGTATATCGGCGGGGGTAATTTCATTAATAGGCTTATCTTTAAAATAGGGGACTATGTGGCGCTCACAAGCCCCCTTTTTGTTGCGAATGGTGGAATACTTAAGCCTGTGTGCTATGTCCTCTGTGTAGAGGTCATAGAGCGCCTGGAAGGTCATATCAGGGCTTCCCTGCTGCCTCTCCAGGAAGCTACGCTCCCAGTCCTTTGCATCACGCTGGCGAGAGAAGCCGTGTTTAAGCTTCTGCTTGCGCTGGCCTGTCCAATCCACATAGTAGAATTTGCAGTACCAAGTTTTTTGCTTATCATCATAATATGATGGCATGTTCATCTTCCTTTCATCCTGACCGGGGGCGGCATAGCATGAGGGGAGATTAGTCTTTTTTCTGATACTCCGGTATTTTCGTTAATAGTTTTGTTTGCTTTATAGCCATGTCTTGCCCTGTGGGTGATAGCTTATAAAATTCTTCAAGTAAAATACTTACAGGATTAGGACAACTTCTTTGCACAATTCTGTTAAATACTTTCTGAAATTCTATAGGGTCAACAAGTATTGCATTTTCGCCATCACCTAATTGTATTTTTCCAGGCGGTACTGCAAAATCTCTGGGATCACCTTCAAATAAATCTGCAACAGGTATATTTAAAGCTATGGCAATCTTGCTTAAGGTTTCGATTTTTGGCCTTCTCTCACCACTTTCGTATTTTCTTATAGATATTTCTGAAATACCAGCTTTTTTTGCAAGTTCAGCTTGAGTAAATCCCCTTTCTTTTCGTATTTTTTGGATATTCGACATATATGTCATTCTCCTTTTTTTTCGATATGTAATTATAGAATATCATATTTAATTGTGTATGTATAGATACAAAAGTATAAAAAACATTGACAAGTACAAAAGTATCGGTTAATATAGATACAAAAGTATAAAGGAGGTGAGAGGTTGAAGGTAGACAAGAGGAAGCTTGAAATCGCAATGGCCAGGGCGCAACTCAACCGTGATACGCTGGCCAAGAAGGCAGAAATGCCGATTCCTACACTGTGTAAGGTTTACAGCCGTGGAAGCTGCAAACCTGCCACAGTGGGCCGCATAGCGGCAGCCCTGAGCGTTGATGTAACTGAAATTTTAGCAGACGAATAACATGCCGGGGGCGGCATAGCATGAGGGAAGATTCCCCTCACATCACCCCAGCGCAAATCTGCGGCGGGGGCTCAATCTGAGCAGGCGGTGGCCGTTCTGGCCAGGGCTAAAAAGTTGTAACGTCACAACCGTTGCGAAATCGCAACAAGAAAAGGAGATGGTGGCATGACAGATAAAGAGGTTAGCAGATATTTAAAGTTAGTAGAACGCCGCCTATACATTTTGAACCATTCAGGAATTGACTGGAAGCCGGAGTATGGCCCGGATCTGGCCATCATTGACCAGGAGCTTGCGGAGCTGCGGAAGGCGGTTGAAGCAGAACATAACAGGAGAAAGGAGTGTTAAACGAGTGAGTAAACAGTATCTTAGCGCGGCAGAGGTCGGCGAGATTATGAACTATTCCATCAGCCACAGCTACGCAATCATTAAGCAGCTAAATGCGGAGCTTAAGGCCAAGGGGTACATAATCAGGTCTGGCCAGATACCCAGGAAGTATTTTATGGAGCGGGTAGGGCTGGAGGATGAACAAAGCGGGGTGGGCGCTTGAAAGATGGAAACATGAAGGAATACGCATTGTATTACAGCAGGTTGGGACTGGCCGTATTCCCTGTTAAGCCTAAGAGTAAGCAGCCACTTACAGAGCATGGGTTAAAGGATGCTTCAAAGGAGCCGGCGCAAATTGAAAGCTGGTGGAACAGGTGGCCCACGGCAAACATAGGAATAGCCACAGGGGCCGTCTCAGGTGGCCTTGTGGTGATTGACCTGGATGTGGACAAGGATAAGGGGATAGACGGCCGTGTGACGCTCCGAGAGTGGGAAGCAGAACACGGAAAGTTACCAGATAACACATGGTTGGCAATAACTGGCCGTGGTGGATACCACTATTTTTACCATGACACATCCACTGTTAGGAACCGCGCTGGAATATATGAAGGGATAGATATAAGAGGGGATGGAGGCTATATTGTAGCGCCGCCAAGTATACACCCTAATGGAAATACCTATGAGTGGGAGCAGGACCCTATGCTATATCCCCTGGCAGAAGCAAACGGGGCGGTATTCGACTTCCTTGTAGGCCCTGCTTCACGGGAGCCGGAGCCGATTCTTTTTGAATTACCGGAGCAGATACCGGACGGACAGCGGACAACGGCAATGGTCAAACTGGTATGCAGCCAACAGGCTAAAGGGCTTTCAGACGAGGCGATTAGGGCGGCTGTGAGGGCCGAGAACGAAGCCAAATGCGTTCCACCTTTAACAGACCAGGAACTTGAAAAAGAGGTATTCCCGGCGCTTACACGCTATCAGAAGGGAACGGCTCCGTATACAGCCACTTATAACCATAAGACGCGGAGTTTCCAGCCAATCATCAAGAAAGGGCCTGTAAACCTCGTATCAATGGATACCGTGGAGGAAAAGGAACCGGAATGGCTGGTAACGGATTACATACCCAGAGGGCAAATAACAGTTCTGGCCGGGGATGGCGGTTCCGGAAAAACTACAATATGGTGTTCCATAGCGGCAGCGGTGAGCAGTGGCGGGCCGTGCTTCCTTAACCAGGATAACCCTTTTGCAAAGGATTGTTTACCAGGGGGAGTATTGTTCTTTTCCTCTGAGGATTCAGCGGAATATACCTTGAAGGGGAGGCTGCGGAGGTCTGGGGCAAAACTAGAGAATGTTCTATCACTGGATTTGGCAGATGAACGATTCCCGGAGATTAAGTTTAACGCCCCTCTGCTGGAAGAATTGATAAAGGAGTACAGACCGGAACTGGTGATATTTGACCCCCTGCAGAGCTATGTGCCGCCTGATATTCAGATGGGACAGAGGAACGCCATGAGGGCATGTTTAAACCCTCTGATTGGCCTGGGGGAGAAGTATGAAACGACCTTTATTATTATTGTCCATACCAATAAGCAAGTAGGGCTATGGGGAAGGAAACGCATAGCAGATAGTGCTGATATATGGGATATCGCCAGGAGCGTGCTTATTGCTGGTGAGGCCAATGACGGTTTACGCTACATATCCCAAGAGAAAAGCAATTATGGCCCGCAGGCCCAAACGGTTCTATTCCGGCTGGATTCCGGGAAGGTAGAGTTTGAGGGCTACACGGATAAGAAAGATAAGGACTATGTGACAGCAGCTACGGCGGCCACGTATCAGGCCCCGGCTCGTGAGGATGCCAAGACCTTCATACTGGACTACCTGAAGGACGGGGAGAAGGAAACTGCCGACCTTGACGGGATGATGAAGGCCCAAGGGGTGAGTGGGGAAACGCTTAAGAGGGCTAAGGCAGAGTTAAAGAAGGCCGGAACGATTACTTATTTTAGTAGAGGATTTAAACCCAAGGTTCATTATTGTAAATTGACCAATCCTATACCCAGTGAAAACGTGACCGAGTAGGATAAAAAATATAGTATTTATAAGGCTTTATACGTACTGGTTCACCTTGACCGAGTACGAGAGTACGAAAGCTCGTACTGGTTCACTGACCGAGTACGCACAGGCCGCATAAAGTAAGGGTTTTCACCGTACAGGGTCACGGAGCCTATGGGTATAGGTGCGATTAAGTATAGAGGGGATTGATAAATTGAGCCTTAATAAAGTAATGGATAAACAAATGGAATATGAGAAGTGGATTTTGAGGAACTTAATACATTCAAAAATTTTTCAGTATTCATACAATTCAAGATATATTGTTAGATATATTAAGCATTATTTTCCAGATATAACACATGAAGAGTTTATTCACGCAATGGCGAGATGTGGATTTTATGCTGATATTATAGGCGTTGATGTGGCTGTGTTTATCATGCCGGGTTCTGCGGCTATTGTAAAGGCAGGTGAATAAAGATGGCTTATGGATACATGAGACCAGACCCAAAAGAGGCGTTCAGGAACGCAATTCGCTTCTATGGGGAATTGATTGATATTGCCGTGGATGAAGGTTACACAGAGGAGCAGGCCATGGAGCTGCTGAAGGTGTGGGCGCTGGTAGGGATTGAATCTAATGTGGGACAGATTAGTTAATGAAAAAGCCCCATAGGAAGCGGGAACTTCCTACAGGGCCAGGAGCAGCCGGAGCTACTACAAAACACACTTATATAGTAGCATAATCCGGCCAGAAAGGAAAGGGCTATGAATATACAGGAAGAATTGAGGGTATCAGAATATCAGCCGGTAGCAGGGTTGGCCGGAACGGACGAAGCAAGGATATTTCAATATTGGGTAAACAAACACGGATATCATGGAATTCCCTTCATTTGTTCATTGGTTTGTAATCTGGGACGGGTTCAAGGTATTAGAGATGAACGGAAAAGGAGAAGGAGGGCCATGCAAAAATGAGTAAAGCAAAGAAGGCGTTTATGTTCCTGCTGTCCACGTGTTCCGATGCTGAATTGCAGGAATTGTTAAAAGAGGGAAACTTTAGTGAAGGGGCCATTTTATGTATCCATGAGGAGATTGAGAACCGAAAAGCAGCTACAGGCCATGAAGGAAGGTGACCGCGCTGTCAGTGAAGATTAAGGTATCCTATGAGCGCCCGGAGGAGCTGCAGCACATCCTTGACAGGCTCCGGCCGGATATCAAGACCTGGAGGAAGTCCAGGAACCGGGATGGACAGTTTATGAAAGCGTACATATTCCTGGATGAACAACGGGGGAACAACGAGAAAAAGTTGTAACGTCACAAGTTGGGGGCTGGTTTCCTGTACGATAGTGCAGGGCTGGCCCCTAATTAAACCACAAAAATGATACATAGAAACGCCGGGAAGTCTGACAGAACCTTACTTTTCGCTTGCATACCCCCGGCATATTTGGTAGAATAGTGGTAAGCAAACAGAATATTGATAAGTACCCCGGCCCCATATACTGCCAGGCCGGAAGCCTTAGAGATAACAGGCGCGGGAATAGGATAATCCAAAAATGGATTCTCTTGTTCCTGCGCTTTTTGTTTGCCCTCATTATTAATATCTCATTTGACCCGTGGGGCGGCGGGGAAAATCCGTCCCCAATATTGTCCACTGGACGTTAAACAGGAAGGATAGAAGAACATGGAAGAAAATACCAACATGACAGAGCAGACCCAGGCTGAAAACATGGGGACTGAATCAGAAACACAGGGAGCAGCCGGGAAAGAAGGTAAACTCTTTACCCAAGAAGAGGTAAACGGCTTTGTACAATCAAGGATTGCCCGGATGAAGAGCCAGCTCAGTAAGGAAGCCCAAGCAGAATACAGCCAGAAGCTTGCGGAGCTGGAGGCCAGGGAGATGAAGCTTATAGTCAGGGAACGGCTCAGTGACCGGGGAATGCCTAAGGAACTGGCCGATATTATTACCTGTGTGGATGAAAAGGATATAGACAGTAAGCTTGATGCATTACAAAAAATATATGGCGACAAGGCAAAAAAAGAAGAGAAGCCCACAGGCTTTGTGCAGATTGTAGGAGCCAGGCCAGCAGAAGGCAATACAAGAGGCGGCCTTCCATCCATGGTTGATCCTGTACGCAATGCCATGGGGCTGAATTAGAAAGGATTGATTAAATGGCTATATCATTAGTAACCCAATATCTTCCCTATGTGGATGAACTGTTTTCAACAGAGAGTAAGAAGTCACTACTGACCAACCAGGACTTAAGCTGGACAGGAGCGCACACTATTAAGGTGTACAAGGTCACAACAGCCAGTATGAACGATTATGGCCGCTCTGGTCCGGCAGCGGGAGAGTGGTCCAGATATGGACAGGTCCAGGGATTGGACGCTACAACAGAGGAATTTACACTAACAAAGGACCGTTCCTTTACCTTTGCGATTGATAAGCTGGACAAGGACGAGACCGGCGGACAGCTTGCTGCGGCCTCTGCCCTGGCCAGACAGGTAAGAGAGGTTGTTATCCCGGAGGTTGACACTTATGTGTATGGGGTAATGACTGCGGGAGCTGGTCAGAAGCCGGCAGCGGTTGCACTGACAGCCGATAACATCTATACGGAGATTATCAAGGCAAGTAACGCCTTGGATAATGAGGAAGTACCTGAGACAGGCCGTGTCATTGTTGTGACGCCGGATGTGTACCTGCTGATGAAGCAGTGCAAGGATATCATAATGGAGACAGATATAGGCAACGATTTAAGGCTTAAGGGGGTTATTTCTAACCTAGATGGCGCTAATGTCATAAAAGTGCCTAAGAAACGGCTTCCTGCTGACTTCGGGTTCATGGTGGCCCATCCGGTGGCATGTGTAGCTCCCACAAAGTTGGAGGACTACAAGACCCATCAGGATCCGCCCGGAATCAGTGGTGAGTTGGTGGAAGGACGTATCTGCTATGATGCGTTTGTCCTGGAGAATAAGGCCCAGGCCATCTACTATCAGGCAGTGACAGTGGCAAGTAAGTAAGAAGGGAGCGCCCCGGACTTTCCCCAGCGGATTGCCTGGGGCGTTTTTGTAGGTGATTGAATGGATAAAATAGACAGGCTCATAAAAGTGGCCCAAAGCAGAATGCCGCCTAAACCTCCCATGGATTTTAGTTATGCTACCAATGAAGAACTATACGAACTGGTTAATGAGGCCACCACGGAGGAACGATTTCAGGAAATTGTGTACGCCCTGGTGGATAGGGCAGGAAGGGGGCAGCTATGGCCCAAATCAGGTTAAAGACAAAGACGGCCACAGAGGTACGCCGGACGCTTTCCAGGGTGATGAATATGGTCGCAAATGGCGAGATGGACAGCAAGACAGCCAACACAATTATCCTGGGGTGCAATGCGGTTCTGTCTGCCATCAGGACGGACGAACAGCAACGCAAGATTGATGAACTGGAAAGGATACTGAACAATGTCAAATAGGAACCATGAGGGTTACCATGACCCCACGGCCTCCCAGGCCATCAGGCGGGCAGACAGGGGCCACAAGGAGGCGGTAAAATGCCGTGGAGCGGATGCAGAGAGAGCAGCTTTGCGCTGTCCTCTGGGATTGCGTGGGTAGTCTCCCAGAACAGCAGACGGAGGTGATCCGGAAACGCTACCAGGACGGTATGACCCTGGGAGCTATAGGCCAGGAATACGGAACCACGCCGGAAGCTGTGCGGCAGATACACAGCAAGGCCCTGCGGGAGCTGCGCAAGTCCCGGTATGCTAAACGGCTGCGTCCATTCGTCCTGGAGGACGAGAAGATATACAGCATGGCCCTGGTTGGGAACGGAGCAGAGAGCTTTAACCGTACCTGGACAAGCAGCACGGAGCGGGTGGCTCTGGATGCGATGGACTGGGAGGAGCGGAGCCGGATGCATTTAGAACTGCTGGACCGGGCGAGGCAGGAAGTTGCGATATCGCAACAGGCAGAGGCGTGAAGGGGTGACAATTTGAGACCCCTTTTGTGATACTCATTTGATACTGGTATTTTTCAGAATGAGCAGAAAAACAGTATAAGTTGATGTGATTAGGATGTAGAACAACGTTAATACGTAAGAAAATAAGGAAGAAAAGCCTGGGAGCTTGTCGAACGATTATGGGACAATGCTGCCATAATGTGACAAAATATTTATATGGAATCTGCTATGCTTACTTGGATTAAAGCTAGCTGTCCAAGGAAGACTATATATGGGCAATGGGAAGGTTTGCCATGGATAGCTTAAATTAGTATAAGCGCTGAGAGATCTTCTTAGGATCTCCCAGGTACGCTAGACGCAAAGTGTCCGATGGCCTTTGGCGCCAAATGTTTTTTAAGAAAGACAGCGGGGTGATTCGATGGGAGAATTATATGAACCTTTTCCCAGACTGCCTAAGAACATACGGCAGATTGGTGAAAGGGACCAGATTTTAAAATTATATTTGGAAGATTATGTAAAAACTTATTTAAAACGCCTCCGGCCAGCCAGGGGGTCTGATTTGCGTGTGGGACTTCTTCTTGGAAGCAGAGAGGTACATGAGGATGTACCCTATGTGTTTGTGGATGGAGCTTTGGAAATGGAATCTGTTACAGAGGAAGGGGAGAAGGTGGTTTTCACTGAGGACGCTTGGAAAAAGGCGTACCAGGAGGTGGAGCAGATGTTTCCAAAACGTACTGTTCAGGGATGGTTTCTCTGCGGCGGGCCCGGCTGCACCTTAAGCCCTCTTAACTATTGGCGCCAGCACAGCCAGTACTTTACAGGAAAGAATCAGCTGATGTATCTGAACTCCGGCCTGGAGGGAGAAGAAGCAGCTTACATAGCATCAGCTGATGGCTTTTATAAGCTGCGGGGCTACAGCATTTACTATGAACGAAATCAGATGATGCAGGATTACATGATACTGCAAAAGGATTCCTTCCGGTCGGAAGCAGGAATGAATGATAAGGTAATACAGGACTTTAAGCAGAGGATGGACGAGCGTAAATATGAGGCCATGCGTCACAGAGGAGCCGTGGGCGTACTGACAGGTGTGTGCAGTGTACTTGCGGTTACGGTTCTGGCAGGCGGCGTGGCTATGTTCAGTAATTATCAGAAGCTTCACCGTATGGAAAGCGTCATTGCCTCGGTTATGCCGGAGGGACGGGGCGCAGGAGAACTTCTGGCTGATTTCGGAAAGGCCTCGGATAAGATGGAAGCTTCCTCAGGAAAAGGCTGGACTTCAGCAGATGAGCCGGATTATCTTATTGAGGAAGCGGCAGGAGAGGTGTATCCTACCACAGCTCCGGCAGATGAGGCTGGGAAGGAACTGCCTGCCCAGGTAAACCCGGAGACTATGCCGGTATCTGGAGATGGAGGCCACAGCAGCCAGGACAGCCAGGAATCCCAGGCTGTAATCTCAGAACTTCAGAACGTGTCAGAGACATCTCCCTCCGGGGATCAGACAGAACAGACGCAGAGAGAAGAAACAGGAGCTATTCAGACTCCGGCTTTCACAGAGGCTCAGAAGGAGGCAGCCCAGTCTCAGGAGACGAAAGCTTCCGATGAGAAAGAGGCAGGCACTTCCGGGCTTCCTCCCTCAGGGGGGAGGGAAAATGCCTCTGATGAGACGGTTTCGGCTGTGAACTACAAGGTTTACACAGTGACTGACGGGGAGACTTTATACGGAATCTGTTATAAGCTATATCAGAATTTAGGTCACATAGACGAGATATGCCGGGTCAATGCCCTCTCTGACCAGAACAGCATTTACGCAGGACAGAAGCTTCTTGTTCCGTAGAAATCAGAGGAAAAATTCCGGCCTCTCCAAAAAGGTAATGCGTTTTGCCCAGAATTGTTGTATACTTATCCATAGATGCGAAAGACGATTATTGGGAGAAGGTAAGATGGGCAGCACCAGTTCAATGAGCCGTGAAAATAAAAAAAAGCAGTTAAAACGCCGGATAGTTCCCTCTGGCGGTTCCTATGAGGAGGACGGCCGTAAGGCTGTACATAACGCCCGCCTCAGGGCAGTCCGAAAGCGGCTGCTCATCGTTCTTATTCTGGTAATTCTGTCAGTTATTACCGCCCTGGCGCTGTACCAGTATGACCGCTATCATTCCTTTACGGAGTATCAGGTTATCTGGGAAAAGAGCCTTTTAAGTGAGGCTCAGGAGTCTGCGGTTAAGGGAGAGGGCAGCTTCTGTGAATACAGGGATTTCGAAGATGGAGTACTTAAGTACACCAAGGACGGAGCGTCCTATATTGACTCCCAGGGCCGTGTGGTGTGGGTTCTAAGCTATGAGATGAAATCGCCGGTAGTTTCTGTCAATGGTGATTATGCGGCTATTGGAGACCAGCAGGGTAATCGTATCTATATTTGTGACAAAACTGGATGTATTGGACAGGCTGCCACTCTGCTTCCTATTCTTCAGGTAAGCGTATCTGCTCATGGGGTTGTTGCCGCCCTGCAGGAGGACGCCAATGCCAGCTATATTTACTATTATGAGCGGGATGGGAGGGCTATGGAGATTTGGATCAAATCCCTCCTTTCAGGAGACGGCTATCCGGTAGCCATGAGCCTCTCACCGGGAGGAACCCAGTTGCTTACCTCCTACATGTATCTGGATCAGGGCATGATAAAATGCAAGATTGTTTTTTACAATTTCAGTCTGGGAAAGAATGACCCCAACCGTGTGGTTGGAATTTTCTTTCCGGCAGATTTGGCAGACGCCATGGCTGGAAGCGTTCATTTTCTGGATGACAGCCATGCCGTCATTTTTACAGACAAGGGGCTTCAGTTTTTTTCCACTAGAGTGGAAACCTCCCCTGAGTCTGTGAAGCAGGTGCTCATTGAGGAGAATATCCGCAGCATCAGCAGTACCCAGGAATATGTGGGGGTAGTGACGGACAATATGGAAGGGGAAAATCCCTACAGTCTTAAGATATATAAAAATGACGGAACCCCTGTATTTAATAAAACCTTTAATTTTCAGTATACAGGCTTTGATATTGACGGAGATTTGGTTCTTCTGTACAATGAGAGTGCCTGCGTGGCCTACAATATGACAGGCACTGAAAAGTTTAACGGAACCTTTGATTTTACTGTATCCAAGGTATCTGCTGGGCGTTACCCAGGCACGCTTCTTGTGACGGGTCCCCAGATGATAAAGGAAATAAAGCTGCGATAGAGTGAGTATAAAGACACTCGGCAGTATATAGAAAGAAAGGAAGAGCGTACCATGGGGATGAAATGTATCGGAGTTGACATCGGAGGAACTTCTGTAAAAATCGGATTATTTGAGGTTACTGGAGAGCTTCTTGATAAGTGGGAGGTGGAGACTAGGAAGGAGGAAGGCGGTAAATATATTCTGCCGGATGTGGCGTCCTCCATCAAAAGCCGCACTGCTGAAAAGGGCATTGATCTAAAAACGGAGGTGAAGGGCGTAGGACTGGGTGTTCCCGGGCCTGTGCTTCCTGATGGATATGTGGAGACGTGTGTAAATCTGGGTTGGCGCAAGTTAAATCCTCAGGAAGAATTAAGCGCTCTTTTGGATGGCATAAGGGTAAGAAGCGGCAATGATGCCAATGTGGCTGCATTAGGTGAAATGTGGCAGGGTGGAGGTAAAGGCTACAGCGATCTGGTCATGATCACTCTTGGAACAGGTGTTGGAGGCGGTGTAATTCTGAATCAGAAGATTGTGGCAGGAAAGCACGGACTGGGCGGCGAGATTGGACATATTCATGTGAGGGATGAGGAATGGGAGCATTGCAACTGTGGCGGCATAGGCTGCGTGGAGCAGATAGGCTCTGCCACAGGCATTGCAAGGGAGGCCAGAAGAAAGCTGGCAAACAGCGATAAGCCCTCAGCCCTTAGGGAGCTTGGAGATACTGTTACCGCAAAAGACGTGCTGGATGCAGCCAAGGCCGGAGATGCGCTGGCTCTGGAGGTGATGGAAGTAGTAGGACATTATTTGGGTCTGGCATTATCCATGGTAGTGATGATCGTAGATCCGGAGATTTTTGTTATCGGAGGAGGCGTATCGAAGGCGGGCCAGTTTCTGATTGATGTGATTCAGAAGCACTACGACCATTTTACAGTTATCTCCCCTCGCAAGGCCAAGTTGGGGCTGGCTACCCTGGGAAACGATGCAGGGATTTACGGAGCGGCTCGTTTGATTTTGTAAAACCTACGAAGGCTAAAGAAAAAATCAATAAACGGTTCCTATACAACCAGTATATCCATAACATGGGGGGATAAAGAAGACGTCAGAGGGGTACAACGAATATGCGAATCCTGGTCTTCTGAAACGATCTTTCTTAAAAAGAGGGGATAAAATAATCAGATCAAAACGTTCAGTCTTAAGACAGGTTTTGCCGTGTCAGGACTGAACGTTTATTTGTGATAGAAAGCCCTTTCGATTGTTACATTCCGGGAACCCATGCTCCGCTTTCGTCTACCCAGAAGCCATCTGGGGTACGCCGGCTGGCGTACATGGCGCCGGTTCCAGTATCCAGATAGTAGAAGACTCCGTGTATTTCAACCCATCCGGTTTGCATATAGCCTTGCTTGTCAAAGTAGTACCAGTTTCCGTCTGTTTCCAGCCAGGCGGCTGCCGGGTATGAGCCGTCTGGATTCTTCCACCACCATCTGATTCCGTCGGCTGCCCGTTCCCAGCTTCCTGTGCTGCCGTTGGAGACGGCCAAAGCCAGAGGGGTATTTCCAAGAATCGCCGCCTGTTCAGCTGAGACAGTCCAGGAGCCGGAGGTAATCCAGCTGCTCTTGGCATTGTTGCTGGATGTTACGGAACGGACTTTAAAATGGTAGGTTCCCGGCTCTGTGATTAAATGGGCAAAACGATAGGTGTTCTCGTAAACAGACTCAATAGAGCTAACAGCTGTACTGTCTTTTAACAGCTGCACCTGATAATACTTGGCTGTAGATACATCGTTCCAGCTGCCAGTGGCATCGTTGGCATCAGTCCATTTGACGCCGGAGGGAGCGGCTGCCCTGCTGATGTCCGCATCCTTATCAAACACCAGACGGACGGTAAGAATCAGAGCTCCATTGTTGTCCTGCCGATCGGCCTTTACAAAGTCCACCTTATCATAACGGTTTTTGATGGAACTGCTCAGATTCAGCTTAAAGCTGCCGGCAGACTCACTGCCGAAATAGTATTCCTCCTCATCTTCCACACCCAGGACGATTTCCACTTCCGGTGGGTTAGAGCGGGTCCAGTTATCGCCCTCGTCGTTGATTACTTCCACAGAATCGACATAGTAGGCGTCAGTGTTACTGCCGGAGGCTGAAACATACACCTCTCCTCCACTGCTGCCGGTACGGATATCCGTGTCAAAGGTTAACGTAATTTTTCCAACCTTTGATTTGCCAGCAGCGGTGGCGCCAGAGGCCAGAGCTGCTGAAAGAAGCATTGAAAATAAAAGCGTGGCGCCCAGTTTTTTTGATAGAATCATAGGCTCAGTCCTTTCTGAAACGTAATTGAATTGCATGAGCAGATTTTATACCTGCCCTTCTCCTTGTATCAGAGAAGAAGGGGGAAGCATACCTGGAGGCATTCTGCTATTTCGGCGGGCATCTTAATGTGGGTATTCGCCTTGTACCGGTTTACCCAACTGCATACCGTTGTAAGGCTCATTATACCATATCCTCCGGCTATGGTATCCCTCCGGGGGATGCACATGGTTCGGAACGGTGCTCTGCCACGCATTCGCGTGTCACCGAACCAGCGCGGTATCATATCCGGAGATATTATACCACATGCCCCAGAGGATTGTCTTACATTTTACTTAAAAGTTAGTAGAGCGGGGAAGGGAAAAAATAAATTCTGTTCCAACGCCCTCGGTACTGATTACGTCTATATTTTCCCCGTGAGACTGGATAATTTCCTTTACAATAGAAAGCCCCAGTCCAGTACCCTTCTTGTCCTTGCCTCTGGATAAATCTGTTTTGTAGAAGCGTTCCCAAATTTTCTTTAGACTGTCTTTGGGAATTCCGATTCCCGTATCCTTTACAGAGACAAATATCTTTTCATATTGTCCCGAAGCCTGTATATAAATGGTGGAATTGTGGTGGCTGAATTTGATAGCATTGTCGATGAGATTGTACATGACCTGCTGGATTTTCCCCAGGTCTGCATACACCATCTGTATGCTGTCTGAAAAGGTCAGCTCAAAGCGGATATGCTTTGCGTCACAGGTTCCCTCAAAGGAGGCGGCCGTATCTTTGATAACGCGGTTAATATCGAAGTTTGAGCGGGACAGGTAACCCTTGGCATCCAGAGAGTTCAAGGTAAGCATACTCTCTGTCAGCTTGTGGAGACGATCGGTTTCGGAAATAACCCGGGAAATGTATTTTTCGTACATTTCCTGAGGAATGGTGCCGTCCAGAATTGCCTCCAGATACCCTTTGATAGAGGTAAGAGGAGAACGGAAATCGTGGGATACGTTAGCAATAAAGTTTTTCTGATAACTTTCCATCTTGTTCAGCTCGTCAGACATATAATTCAGTGTATCCGACAAATAACCCATCTCGTCATGGGTGTTGACATCGATCCGGTAATTCAGGTTCCCGGCTGCATATTCATTGGCTCCTACCGTGATCTTGCGCAGAGGCAGATATACAGTTTGTGTAAATACCAGCAGAATGATAAGGGAGAGACCGAACAGAGCAGCTGCTGATATATACAATATATTCAGGATATCATTCTGAGTCTGAGTAATCTGTCTTATAGGCATGTGAATCAGCACATAGCCGTAGGTGTTGTAATTGCCGGTGATAGGAGCGGATACGCTGAGCACATCCTCCTTAAAAAGTCTGTAGTACTGTCCGATGGAATAAGAACGGTTTCCGGCTGCAGCAGGATCGAAGTTGCTGATTGTATCTTGAAGCCTGGTGCCGTTGGTGCTGTCCATGATAATGGAGCCCTGCCGGTTTACAACCCATATTTCCGCCTGAATGTACTTGGATAGAGCGCGGATTTGGAAGGTGATTTCTTCCGTGTCCATCCGCTTCCCCTGATACATGGAACTGCAGGAGGAAGCGATAGCATTGGCTTCATCATAGAGGGTATCGGCTTTGTACTGGATCAGATA
Organism: Clostridium porci; assembly: GCF_009696375.1. Lineage (GTDB taxonomy): Bacteria > Bacillota > Clostridia > Lachnospirales > Lachnospiraceae > Enterocloster > Enterocloster porci. The sequence continues at coordinate 282,124 of NZ_VUMD01000003.1, read as the reverse complement.
GTCCCTTGTCATTTTGGATGAAAAGGTGGCTACGGTAATGAAACCCAGCAGACCGAAGAGCAGATATCCCAGTATAAATTTGGAATACAAGGAACGGGTCATGGCTTTACCTCTTTACCTCAAATTTGTAACCAATTCCCCAAACGGTACTGATGGCCCAGCTTTTGTGATCTTTGATTTTTTCTCGCAAACGCTTGATATGTACGTCTACGGTACGGGTATCTCCAATGTACTCATAGCCCCAGATGTGATCCAAAAGCTGTTCCCTGGTAAATACCTGGTTGGGAGAGGCGGCTAAAAAATATAAAAGCTCCAGCTCCTTCGGAGGCATTTCCACGGAGTGGCCCATATAGATAACAGAATAATTGGTCAGATTTACGATTAGATCCGGGTATTCCACATATTCACCCTGCTGCTGGGAAGATGGGGTAGGAGAAGGAGAAGCCTGATAACGGCGCAGTACTGCCTTAACTCTGGCTACCAGCTCTTTGGAGTCAAAAGGCTTGATCATGTAGTCGTCTGCTCCCAGTTCCAGTCCCAGAACCTTGTCGAAGATTTCGCCTTTGGCCGATAGCATAATAACAGGCACCTGAGAGCTGGCGCGCAGCTCCCGGCAAACCTGGTAGCCGTCGATTCCCGGCAGCATTAAATCCAGCAGCACCAGATTTGGCTTAAACTCCGGAAATACCCGCAGGGCTTCCTCTCCGTCTCCTACAATCATGGTTTCATAACACTCTTTCATCAGGTAAAGGGAAATCAATTCCGCAATGTTTGCATCATCATCAACAATCAGAACCTTTTGTTTCTCTGCCATATATAATCCTCCTTGCTATGAGCGCTAAGAGATCAAACATTAATCCCTTAAATGCTATCTATGCCGGGCATCTGTTGGGCATGGTTTTTCGCAATGGTGCCGGGCTATTTAAATGTCACGATAGTTACGCCGCTATCCCCTTCTCCGAACTCACCTAGTCGGAAGTCCTTTACGTATTTCAACTGGCGCAGCCGTTTATGGCAGGCATTTTTCAGAGCTCCGGTGCCGCGGCCGTGTACGACCCGTACATTGGACAGGTGGGCCAGGTACGCATCGTCCAGATATTTCTCCATTACAGGCATTGCCTCGTCCACAGTCATGCCAATTAAATTAACTTCTGTGGAAATGGTAGAGGATTTGGATAGTTTAATCTGGCTGCTGCTTCCTTCTCTGCGGTTCTGGGCTCTGCTGCCGTAGCTGGCAGAAGAGCCGTCGCCAAAGCTTGCGTTGATGTCTTTTTCATGCAGCAGCTCTAGATCCTTTATGTTGACCAGGGAGCGGAGTATTCCCATTTGTACATAGAGATCGCCCTTTGCATTGGGAAGAGTGCTTACTGTGCCCTTTAAATTCATGGACAGAACCTTCACTCCGTCTCCGATTTTCAGCTTCTTGGGAGAAATGGGCTGGCTTGGCCCTTTGGACTTGACTGCCAGTTGATCGTCAGCCTTCTTAAGCTGTTCCCTCAGTTTAGCCCGTTCAGCTTCCAGCTCTTTGTTGATACCGGAGCTGGAGGACAGCTTGTTAATCTGCTTGATGGTCTGATCCGCTGTCTCCTTAGCTTCTCTTAGGATGCGCTGGGCTTCCTCAGCCGCATTTTTCAGAACTTTTTCCTTGCGTTCATTCAGGCGTTCCTCCTTTTGAGTCAGACGGGCTTTCAGCTGTGTGATTTCCTCTTTATAGGTATTGATCTCCGCCTGCTCCCTCTCAATGGTTAGGCGGCTGGACTCCAGGCTGGCCAGAAGATCCTCAAAGGATTCATCCTTAGCTTCCAGATGAGTTTTCGCATCCTCAATAATGTAGTCCGGCAGGCCCAGCTTTTTGGAAATTGCAAAGGCATTGCTTTTACCTGGAACGCCGATAAGCAGCCGGTAGGTGGGCTGCAGAGTTTCCACATTAAATTCGCAGGAGGCATTTTCCACGCCGGAGGTAGTGAGGGCAAATACCTTCAGCTCGCTGTAGTGGGTAGTTGCCATGGTACGGCACTTCAGGTTGTGGAGGAAGGAAAGGATGGAGATAGCCAAAGCCGCCCCCTCCGTAGGGTCTGTACCTGCTCCCAGCTCATCAAAGAGGCATAGGGAATGGGAGCCTGCTTCATTTAGAATCGTTACAATATTGGTCATATGGGCAGAAAAGGTGCTTAAGCTTTGTTCAATGCTCTGCTCATCGCCGATATCCGCGAACACTTCCTCAAATACAGCCAGCTCAGAGCCTTCCCAGGCCGGGATATGAAGCCCCGCCTGGCCCATAAGGGTAAAAAGGCCTACGGTTTTGAGTGAGACGGTTTTGCCGCCTGTATTGGGACCGGTTACGATGAGGAGATCAAACTCCTTTCCCATCCAGAGGTTGATAGGCACGACCTTTTGAGGATTTAACAGAGGGTGGCGTCCGTCCTTTATATGAATATAGCCCTTGTTGTTAAATATTGGGGCGCTGCATTTGTAATGGCGTGACAGGCCGGCTTTGGCGAAAATAAAGTCCAGTTGGGCCAAACGCTCCATGTCCAGCTTCAGCGTCTCCATATGGGGGGCAGCTTCGTTGCTTAAGGAGGCAAGCACTGCTTCGATCTCCTTTTGCTCCTGTATTTCCAGCTCTCGTAGTTCGTTGTTCAGCTTGATAATTACCATAGGCTCTATAAAGAGAGTAGAGCCGGTAGCGGACTGATCATGAACCATACCTGAGACCTGGTTTTTATACTCTGCCTTGACAGGAAGACAGTACCGTCCGTCCCTCATGGTAATGACTGCGTCCTGAAGATAAGCACGGTTGGAATTGAGGGTGGAGTTTAACTGTGAATGGATACGGCCGGCGATATGCTTCATGGAACGCCTTATATGGGAGAGGCCGATGCTTGCATCATCTGCCACCTGGTCCTCAGAGAGGATACACCGCTTGATTTCGTTGTTCAGAGGAGTCAGCGGCTCCAGTGCTGCAAAAAGCGGCTCTAAAGAGTCAAATCCGTCATCAGGCTGCTCTCCCTTTTCCCCATCATGACGGCCGTAGGCCTTGGCCCTGGCAGCTGCGGTGAGAAGTGAGCTGATGGAAAGAAGCTCTGGTATGCTTAAAGAGCTGCCGATGTCTAGACGCTTTAAGGAATCTCCAATATCCTTTACGCCGGAGAAGGAGATGGAGCCCTTCAAGCGAATCCTTGTGACCGCGTCGGTGGTCTGAGCCTGCCAGGCGCGAATTTCCTCGAAGGAAGAAGATGGCGTAAGCCTGCCGCACAGCTCCTTGCCTAAGGAGGAAGAGGCATATTCTGTAAGCTCTTTGATTATTTTATCAAATTCCAATATTTTTAATACCTTTTGATTCATGAAATTCCCCTGTTGTTTATATATAAATAATTCGTTACGAGTGCTTGTTTTGCTGAAGCCAGCATCTAAATTATAACACAAAAAACGATATTTACTATCTTTTTTGCTATCTTTTCCTCTATAAAATCTTGCATATTGCATGGAAGAAACGTATAATAGGATATAAAGTTCTTCGTAAGGAGGAATACAATGGCGGATAAACGTGCAGATCACCACAGAGACAGCAGCCGGCAGCAGTCGGAGCAGGACAAGTCTCATCCCTTTATCAATGAAAAGATCGTACGTCCTCCTATGACTAAAAGGCAGGAAGCCAGAAGAGTCCTGCTTACTGTTTTCTGCGCTGTATTGTTTGGCGTACTGTCGGCAGTATGCTTCGTGCTTACCAGGCCCGTGGCCCAGCGGCTTATGGGGCAGGAAATAGGATCAGAGGGAAGTCAGATCACCATTCCAAAGGATGAGCCTGAGACTGTGCCGTCCACTGGGGAGGCTTCGGTTTCCGAGTCTGTTTTGGAAACAGAGCCCGTGGATGAAATGATTCGTTCAGAGCTTGAAAAATACCAGTATTCGATGGATGATTTTAATAAGCTTTATGGAAATCTGCGCAGCGTTGCTGCTGATGCAGATAATGGCCTGGTGGTGGTACATTCCATACAGCATGAGATGGACTGGTTTGATAATCCCATAGAAACATCGGGACAGTTTTCCGGTGTGGTTATAGCCAGGGCCCCAACGGAGATTCTTATATTAACTCCAGAGAAAGCTGTGGAGGCTGCTGATACCATTGAAGTAGCATTTTCCGACGGCACAGTGCTGCCTGGTACGGTTAAGCAGAGTGATTCGATTATGGAGCTGGCAGTTGTAGGCGTTGACGGATCGCAGATGAATAAAGAGCAGTTTGATAAGGTGAAGGTGATTGCTCTGGGAAATTCTTACGGTGTGAAGCAGGGAGACGTAGTGGTAGCTGTGGGAGCCCCGGCAGGAATTGTCCGTTCCAGCGCCTATGGCAGTATTTCCTGTGTGCTGCGGAACGTACAGGCAGTGGACGGCGCTACCAGAATTTTTTATGCAGATGTGGCGGGAGATTCGTCTGCGGGAACCTTTGTGCTGAACACTGAGGGAGAGCTAATAGGATGGACGACGGATAAGTATGACGAGAGCAGCGCCAGTACCATGACGAAAGTAGCAGCTGTTTCGGACTACAAAGGTGTATTGGAAAAAATGAGCAATGGCAGCGAAGTGCCTTACTTTGGAATCCAGGGTCAGGAGGTCAGCCAGGCGATGGAGGATAGTGGCATGCCGGAGGGCATTTATGTAATTACCTCGGTAAATGACAGCCCTGCATACAATGCGGGTATCCAGCCCGGAGACGTTATTACCTGGGTAAACGGGGCGAAGATAGGGAATATGAAGGATTTCCAGAATCAGATAGAGGCTCTTAGCTTAGGGGATAAAATCAAGGTAGCTGTGCTGCGCAGCGGAAAAAACGGATATACAGAAATAGAGTTTCAGGTAACAATCGGAGCCAGGTAGTGAGAACGCCTGGCTGCGCTGTTGCCAGGGCTTTAGATGGGCTGTCAGAAAGTAGAACTGGGGGTGGCCATGCTGGAGCGTGGGTTGCGGCTTATAGCTTATAGAAAGATGAGGAAAAGAGAGAATGAAATATATTGACGCCTTCAGAGAAGGCATGCATGTGGCAGATGTGTACTTGTGTAAAAACAAGCAGATTGCGCTTACCAAGAATGGCAAGGAATACGGTAATCTGGTGCTCCAGGATAAGACAGGGACGATTGATGCTAAAATCTGGGATTTGAATTCCCCGGGAGTAGGGGAGTTTGAAACCATGGATTATGTTCATATAGAAGCGGACGTGACGCTGTTTCAGAGCTCCCACCAGCTTAATATACGCCGAATTCGAAGGGCTCAGGCAGGAGAATATGCGGAGGCTGATTATTTGCCGGTATCCAAGAAGAACATTGAGGAAATGTATCAGGAGCTGCTGGGATTTGTAGACAGCATCAAGAATCCTTATCTTAATAAACTCCTGTCTCTGTATTTTGTGGAGAGCCCTGCGTTTGCAAGGGCATTTCAGTTTCACTCAGCTGCAAAGAGCGTGCACCATGGCTTTGTGGGCGGATTGCTGGAGCATACGCTGAGTGTCACAAAGCTGTGCGATTATTACGCGGGATATTATCCTCAGCTCAATCGGGATCTGCTTCTCACAGCTGCGATGTTCCATGATATCGGAAAGGTGAAGGAGCTGTCACGATTCCCGGAAAATGACTATACGGATGATGGACAGCTTTTAGGCCATATTGTGATTGGGACGGAGATGGTCAGCAGCGCAATACGGGCTATCAAGGATTTTCCTCCCGGACTGGCTTCAGAGCTTAAGCATTGTATTATCGCCCATCATGGGGAGCTGGAGTACGGTTCTCCGAAGAAACCGGCTCTGCTGGAGGCATTGGCGCTGAATTTCGCAGATAACACAGACGCCAAGATGGAAACGATGCTCGAAGCACTGAACGCAGGCGGAGAGAATAAGGGGTGGCTGGGGTACAACCGGCTGCTGGAGACGAATATCAGGAAGACAGCAGAGTAATTTAGCATTGACTGTGTTTAATAAAGGTATGGAGCAGGTCAAATGATAAAAGGCATAGTTAAAGGTTAATGTACAGGCCGGAGACTGCCCTTAGATATAGGTAAGGTGCGTTTCCGGCCTGTTTTCTATCATTTTGTAAGAGGAAGGATGGAGATATGGAGAAAAATCAGGAGTTCGTGGTTGCCATAGAGGATATGAATGAGGACGGAGCTGGAGTGGGCAGGGTAGATGGGTACATCTGGTTTGTTAAGGATACGGTTATGGGGGATGTAGTTCGGGCTAAGGCTATGAAAATGAAGAAGACCTATGGCTTTGCCCGTCTGATGGAGGTGCTGGAGCCTTCGCCAGGCCGGGCAGAGCCGCTGTGTCCGGTAGCAAAACAGTGCGGGGGGTGTCAGCTTCAGGCAATGAGCTATGAGGAGCAGCTGCGGTTTAAGGAGCGGAAGGTGCTTAATAACCTGCTGAGGATTGGAAAATTTTCCAGAGATGAGATTGAAATGCTGCCTATTATAGGGATGGAGAAGCCCTGGAGGTACAGGAATAAAGCTCAGTTCCCATTTGGAGAGAACAAGGAGGGGGAGATTATAACCGGCTTTTATGCCGGGCGGACTCACAATATTATTGAAAATGAGGATTGTCTTCTGGGCGTGGAGGAGAACCGGGAAATATTAGGAATTATAAAGAGGTTTATGAAAGAGAACGGGCTTCGTCCCTATAGTGAAAAAGAACACAAAGGACTTGTGAGGCATGCGCTGATTCGAAAGGGCTTTCGAACCGGGGAGCTGATGGTCTGTCTGGTGATTAATGGGGAAAGACTTCCGAAAAAAGAACGCCTGGCAGAACTGCTGCTGCAGGTGAAGGGAATGACCAGTATTTCCTACAGTATGAATCGGGAGAAAACCAATGTAATTATGGGTAAGGAGATCGTAGATATCTATGGGCCGGGGTATATTACGGATTATATCGGAGCTGTAAAGTACCAGATTTCGCTCCTATCATTTTATCAGGTGAATCCGGATCAGACAGAGAAGCTATATAGGACTGCACTGGAGTTTGCGGAACTTACAGGAGATGAAGTGGCATGGGATCTTTATTGCGGGATAGGAACAATTTCTCTATTTCTGGCTCAGAGGGCTAAGATGGTTTACGGAGTGGAGCTTGTGACTGAGGCTATTCGGGATGCCAAAAAGAATGCCGAAATAAATGGGATTAGGAATGTGGAGTTTTTTGTTGGCAGGGCAGAAGAGGTACTGTTGGAGGAATATGAGAAGAATGGGCTGTATGCAGATGTAATTGTGTTGGATCCGCCACGGAAGGGGTGTGATGAGTTGTGTCTGAATACCATACTTAAGATGGGGCCTAAGAGGGTGGTTTATATAAGCTGTAATTCGGCTACGCTGTCTAGGGATTTGAGGTATTTGGCGGATGGGGGATATAGGATAGAGAGGGTTCGGTGTTGTGATATGTTTCCAGGAACTTATCATGTGGAGGTCGTGATAATGATGACGTATTGTGGTGATAAGAAGAAATAACAGGGATTGGCCACAAGATGTTGTGAGCCTGGGTAAAGCAAAGTTAAAAATGGCTGGATTTGCTCGACTTTTTATTCATTTTAATAGATGTGTACGAGAAAAAGAGAGTCATAGAGTGATTGGGGAAAATTAAGGAGAGAGGAAGAAAATAGCATATAGAATAAAAAATCAATTGTGAGGAAGAACAGAACTTGTTGCTGTGACAAAAAATATTAAATTGAGAAAACTACTTGACTAAAATCCTTAAAATGGTAAAATGGTTATAGAAAATAATGATAGAAAGGATTGGAGACACAATTGAATTACGAAGTAGATATTCCTCTTAAACCATTATATATAAGAATGATTGCCGAAGCAATTCCAAATGCATATTACTTATATGACGAACATGTAAATGAACAAAACTTTCTTACCGATAATGGAAGAGATGGTGAGATTTGGAATTATATAAATAAATGTGCATCAGAGGTTTTACCTGTAGATTCTTTTCAAATTGTAGTAATGAATAGAGGGATCTGGAAATTCCTTGGGCTTTATGATAAAGAGACACATTATTTATATACACTGATGAGAGAAAAAAATCTGACCAATATACAGAAAAAAATCTCAGATCATTTATTTCATTACCTAAATGCGTTGAGTAAGTTGAATGATGAACTTGCCGAAACATACGAACCGATTTATCATCAAATGAGTTTATTTGGTGTAGATTTCTATGATGAAGAAGGAAATGAAGTGTTGGAAAAAATTTTAAAATCAATGATTAGAAAAATCGATGGAGATATCGAACGGTATGTTTTGATTGCATTTGATTCCGATAGATTTGGTGTTGTCAAAAATATAAGAGGCATTATTCCTTCAAAGGGATTAGATTTTTATAAAGATGAAAACTGGAACACATATATTGCAACTGAATATGAAATATCAGAAGAAGCAGGTCAAGAGTCAGAAGTTTTAGAAAATATTGTTTTATTGCAGCGTAAGCCAAGGATGAAACGAGTTGAAAAAACAAAAAGAACAACAAAGAAGATAAATGAATAGAGGTAGATGTTATGTCTGAGAATTTAACATCCTTTAATGGAGAAAGGTTAAAAACAGCCAGACTTTATAATTCTATGACAATTACTGACGTCGCTGAACAAGCAGGTGTTTCGAAACAGGCGATTTCGCAATTTGAAACAAATAAAGCGGAGCCTAAGCTAGAAACAATGATAAAGTTATCTTCTATATTAGGATTTCCCAGAGACTACTTCTATGGGGTGTCTAAAAAAGAAATTGTCATTGGAGATACCTATTTTAGATCAATGGTTGCGACATCTAATAAGGAAAGAATGGCACAGATCGAAAGAGTGAAACTTTTTGTAGCAATTATGAACGTAATTGGTGAATATATAGAATTTCCACAATTAGCTTTATGTGATACAAATGATTTGAATGATATTGATGTTGAAGAACTAGCAGAGAAGGTAAGGAAAGTATGGGGACTGAAAAAACAACCAATTGCTAATTTGATTGATGAAATGGAGAAGCATGGTATTTTTGTGAACTCTGTTTTTACAAATACAAAACATATAGATGCATATAGCCAGATTCAACAAGTTGATGGTAAAACAACGGCAGTGGTAATTCTCGGAAGTGATAAAGACAATGCATTTAGAAGAAATTTTAGTGCGGCTCATGAATTGGGTCATTTATTATTAGATGATTTTTATAATGTAGATGATTTGTCAAAATTGGAATATAAGGAAATGGAAGATACAATGAATCGATTTGCAGGAGCCTTGTTAGTTCCGAAAGAACTTTATACAAGTGACTTGATGACATCTTCAAAAACTGATTTGAACTTTTATATTAGATTGAAAAAAAAATATCATGTTTCAGCAGCAGCATTAATTGTGAGAGCAAAACATCTTGAATTAATAACAGTGAATCAGTATCAATATTTAATGAAACAATTATCTCAAAAAGGATACCGAACAGCTGAGCCATTAGATAAGGAAACACCAACTATTAAACCAAGATATATAAAAGAAGCAATGAAAATGATAATTGAAGAGGATGGTGTTACGGGAAAAGAATTTTTGGGTGAGTTAGAAGAAAATGGAATTATATTATATAGTAAGACCGTTGAAGAAATTTTAAATTTACCGGAAGGATACTTATGTCAAAATGATAGTAAAGGAGAAGTTATAGAATTACAAAGAAAGTAATTGGTATTTAGAAGAAATTCTTTACATAAAAAGAACAGGATTACTAATCTGGCTCTTATGTCAAAAGCAATTTCTTACTAGATTATCTAATCAAAAGCAGCAAAACATTAATGAGGAGGGCGGGGATATCTTCGCCTTTTTAATATAAGTTATTAAGAGATGAGCAAAACGTTATGATTTATAGTTGAACGTTAGCAGTTATCTTTGCAATTAGAAAAGAGATGAATTTCTGAGGACAGCAAAGCTAACGTAAGTCCAAAACTTACACCACAGAGATACTATGAGAGCAAAAAGCATCAGGAGAAGTCTTTAAGGGACAACAGAATTTCTGCCGGGTACGTCCTTTGTCAGAAAACTTACCATCTTTCCACATGGCGAGCCCGGCTTCGCAGATAGGATTTCCTTGCGGGAGCAGCTTTGGATTTTTGGTGTTTCTTTTATTCAAGGGAATAATGCACTCACCTTCGTAAAGTTGTTTTACCTGGTTGTAGATGTTTTTAACATCGTAGCCTTTATCAGCGAGAAAGGTGCATTCTGCAACAGAGAGAAAACCGTGCGTATCAGCCAGAATATCCAGAGCAACGGTGGAATCGTTAACCTCGGCGGTTGTAGTCATTTCATAAATGGGAAGTCCAGAAATACAGTCTACAAGGACATGATTTTTATATCCCCAGTAGAATTTATATTTCTTTTCAACCGTCTGGTTGGAAGCAGCATGAACTCCGAGCTTACAGTCCTTATCAGCTTTTGGCTGGTAAGCAGGATTAAATTTATTACTGATGAAAGATTTGGGATTGTTTTGCGAGGTATTTGCTTCTATGGGAGTGGAATCAAGTCCTATAAAGGAAGAGTCAATGATTTCCTTATCGGCAAGGGAAAGAACCTGTGCTTTCATGATGTCAGATAAGATGGAATGATCGAAGTTAATTAGAAAACGGTCAAAGGTCCAATAAGATGGAAGTGGCCCGGAAATATCAAAACCGCAGTAATGAGCAATGAGAAGGTTGTTATTCAGATAATCAACAAGGTCAGAAATCATGGAAAGGCCTTCACATTTCATAACGATAAAAGCACAAACCATAGCATGGTTGGAAAACCCTTTTCGCCCTGTGACAGGGTATTCCTGAACGGAAGAGAGGTCAAGATTCAGGAAAAGGGAATCATAAAACTTAGCCACTGGCTGAGACGTAAAAAGACGAATATCTTTTAAAATTTCCTGGCGATAGATAACAATCAGCGCCTTTCGGTGTTATTGATTTTGACAACTTAATTATATTAAAGTGAGCTGATTGTTTCTATAAATTTGGAGTGATAAAGAGGTTTGCCATGCCTCGCAAAGACGCATAAATACTAGATGTGTGGAGTTTTGCTCATGGCTATAAGTTATTTGAAAAGAAGGTAATATTTTGGATTTGAATAGAAACGCAATAAATAGTCACATAAAGACGCATTCCAAGCGTTCTGTAGAAGATGATGCTGCCGTTACAACATTAAAATCGTTTTTGAGTTCAGATGGCAAAATAAATACAAATTTTTCTTATAATGATAAATGGCCGAATATTGATGGATCATTCGAGTTTGTTTCGAATCCAGAATTATCAAGAATGCCGGAACAGAATTTTATTGTTCAAATAAAAGGCACTACTTGCTATACGGAGAAGGATGACATTATATCATATAGTTTACAAAGTTTGGCATTTCCTGCTTATATTGCGGGTGAGGTGACCTTAGATCCGGGTATTCTTTTTGTTGTTCTAAACCCTGAGATTAGGGGACAAAAGAGAGTGTTTTGGAAATATATGTCTCCCAAAGTGATCCATTCAATAGATTTTGAGAAAGATAGTACCACTATTAAGTTTTGTCTCGAAGAGGAAATTAAAGATACGGATGAAAGTGTAAGCAGGTTTTGTGAAAAGCTTAAAGAAATTGAAAAGACTCATTTATTTTTGAATAAACTAAGAAATGAAATACTGACCAAGGAAGATGCAATAAAGATTATTAAGCGTAGATGTGAGGATATATCTTCAGAAATCAATAGATTTAAAATTGAAGGCAAGTCCCGCGACTATATTTCAAATAGAATAGTAAATGGATTATATGACTTATGCTACGCTGCACTAATATTAAATGCTGTTAAATTAGGATATGAGAATGTTTATGAGCGTTTGGCATGGGAGATAGCTCAGTTTAATGTTGAAACAAAATACTTATGTAATTTTTTGAAGGGTATCAAATATGTAGGCTCAAGGATTCCAGATGATGGACAAGCAGAAAGATTGATGTTGAAATACTATAGTTATCTTTGGGAAATCAGGCGCTTTTTAAAGAATAGCTATGATATTAAGGTGTTAGATAATTTGGAGGAATTTCCATTAAATACAGATAAACTTGATGAAGAATATTATAAAATGGTGGCACATAGCATTTCTTCTATAGATTTGACTCCGAAGAATCCTACGGTAACCAGGTATTATATTCAGAGAAAAACGCCATTTTTTGTAAATGGAGAAAGATATTTCGAAATCACATTACAGTTAGCTGGGCGTTTTGCAACAAAATTTAATAGAATCACTGTATATACTAAAGAAAATATTTCAACTAGATATTCTATACAAATTGCTTATGAAAATGCAGAAATAACTTTATGGAGGGTAAAAAATAAAGTTAAAGTTGTGACGAATTGGAAAGTGTCTGTTGACCCTAGATGTTTAAATTTGTTAAGTAAAATTCTATATAAAAGTACAAAAATCAGTTCGAAATATGGAGAGTATAATTCATTAATGAATTTCCTTACCAAGACAGGCATGAACTTTTTGGATATCATTCGATTGAGTGATGCTAATTATAACAAAGTACTAAATGATATTTTTGGAAAAACAAATACTTCAGAAATTAAGGAGATTTTTGATGAATTAAAACTTAAATACTCAAAATCATCAAGTCAAAGTGGGCAATATACAATACGATATATATTGCTTAATTTGAGGGAGGAGACAATAGAAGAAGTATTACCCGACTTTCATAATGTGAGGACACTAAAAAATGGCCCATATATCTCAAGTAAGTGTTATCCATTTGAAATAAAGCCATTTATTTCAAACATAGCAGGGGGGAAATCTAGCAAGGGTAGATTAACAGATATTCTTGAAATTGTTGATGACCCTCAAAAGTACAATATAGTACGACCTTATTTAGAGATTGAGCGGCAGATAAAGGAAACAGGAGAGTTGTATTTTAATATGGATTCTGTGGCAAATCTGGAGAAAGTTGATAAATATAACGCAAATTTGTATGAGTGGGAAAAAGGCCAAGGATTTTCAATAAAAAGTAATAATAAATTACTTTTTATCGAGTTTTATGAAAAAACCACATTGTCCATACTAACAAAATTAATATCTTTATCTAAGTGCGAGAATAAAGGACAAAAGACAGTAAACGCTGAGTATATTAAAAGATGTAATAACGATTTTGATGATAAGATAAAAGAGTCTGCTTTGAAGAATGCATTTGTAAATACCAATGTAATGCTTATTTATGGAGCAGCAGGAACAGGAAAGACTACATTGATGAATCATATATCCAATATGATGTGTGATTCTAAAAAGTTGTTTCTTTCAAAAACACGTACAGCCTTAGAAAATTTAGAAAGAAATATAAAAAATCCAGGAGCTGATGGTATTTTTAAAACGATTGATAGTTATGTAAAATCAAGTACAATTTTGGATTATGATATTGTATTCATTGATGAGTGTAGCACTATAGATAATAGAATGATGGATATGTTTCTAAAGAAAGTAAATAAAGAAACATTACTTGTATTGTCAGGAGATGTATACCAGATTGAATCAATTGATTATGGAAATTGGTTCTATTATGCGAAGGATATTATCAAATCAAAAGATTCTAATGTTGAACTTTTTAGTACATGGAGAACTGATAAGGAAGAGCTAAAGAGTTTGTGGAGCGAAGTAAGAACTGTCGAACCGATAATTACAGAAAAGCTTTCCATGGATGGTCCATTTTCTTCTGATATTGGAGAAGATATATTTGTACACGAAGATGGTGAGATTGTATTGTGCTTAAATTATGATGGGAAATTTGGGTTAAATAGCATGAATCTTTATTTTCAAAATGCGAATACATCCAGCAAACCATATTCGTGGAATGGATGGATATTTAAGGTCGGAGATCCGATTATTTTTGTGAATCCCAATCGTTCATCATTACTTTACAATAATCTTACGGGAAGGATTGTTTCTATTTCAATTAATGATAGTGCGATTTCATTTACGCTTGATGTTGATACTGTTTTGAATGAACAACAGTGTAGAAATGAGAGTTTTGAAGTACTGCAGAGAATGGAAGCGAAGACAAGAATTCTGTTAGATGTCATTGCGTATAATGATGAATTGAAAGATGAAGACCGAATTAAGACAATCATTCCTTTTCAGATTGCATATGCAGTATCCATTCATAAGGCGCAGGGGTTAGAGTTTAATTCGGTAAAAATAGTAATTCCGTCTAACAATGCAGAAAAAATAACGCATGATATTTTCTATACTGCAATTACTCGTGCTAGGGAAAAACTTAGAATCTATTGGAGTGCCGAAACGATGCAAAGTATAGTGGAGGGGTTTACCAAAGAGAAAAAAGAACAAAAATCGCTAACGCTGATCAAGAAAAAATTAGGGATAGATACTGATTAATGGGAAATCAAAGGAGCAAAAGAAAAATAGATATCATTTTTATAGCATAATTCAAAACAAGTTTCATTATGCTATCACAAATCATATAGTAGCAGAGATTATGTATAAGTCTACTGATTATCATAAAGAACATATGGGACTGACGACATGGAAGAATGCTCTGGAGGGAAAGGGTTTTAAATCAGATGAGGTAATTACAAAAAATTATCTTGACATGGAGGGAGAAACATACATGAATGATAGAAAGACCGCATTGAATATCCGCAGCAGTGCAGCAGAATTTTTGATCTTTTCTATACAGGAAGACGCGGATACGGTAGAGGTATTATATCAGGACGAAAACTTATGGCTGACACAAAAGATGATGGGACAATTATTTGATGTGGAATCGAATACCATAACATATCATTTGAAAGAGGTTTTTGATAGTGGGGAACTGGATAGAGAGGCAACTGCTCGAAAATTTCGAGTAGTTCAAAAGGAAGGTAACCGGTCGGTAAATCGGGAGATTGAGCATTATAATCTGGATGCAATTATCTCTGTTGGATATCGCGTGAGTTCCATGCGGGCTACTCAGTTTAGAAGATGGGCTACCCAGGTACTGCGAACCTATGCGATACAAGGTTATGTAATGGATCGAAAACGGATGGAAAATGGTTCTTTCATCGGCGAAGATTATTTTGAGAAACTGCTGGAAGAAATTCGGGAAATCCGACTAAGCGAGAGGCGGTTTTATCAAAAAATAACAGATATTTATGCAACCAGTATTGATTATGATAAGGATTCTCCATTAACAAGAAAGTTCTTTGCCAAAGTGCAGAATAAAATGCATTATGCAATTTCTCACCAGACCGCTGCAGAGATTATATACAGCAGGGCAGATCACACGCAGGAACATATGGGATTGACATCGTGGAAAAACTCTCCGGATGGTAAAGTTTTAAAATCCGATGTCAGCATAGCAAAAAATTATTTGTCGAAAGAGGAACTTGAAGATTTGGCGAGGATAGTCAATGCTTTTCTGGATTTGGCAGAAGGACGGGCAAAGCGACACATTCCCATGACAATGCAGGACTGGGCAGAGCGAATTGATAAATTCTTGTTGGCAGATGATAGGGACCTTTTAGAGAATGCAGGGAAAATTTCTATGGAGATTGCGAAAGGATATGCTGAAACGGAATATGAAAAATATCGTATTATCCAGGATCGGCTATTCGAATCAGATTTTGATAAAATGGTTTTGCAGGTGAAAAAGGATAATGCATGAATAATAAGGGGGTAAAAACCAACGGATGTTTCTGTCAAGGCGAAAGTACGCCTTTCAGGCATCCGAATCACACCCTCAACACATGTGGAGACTGTAACACTTTTATCCCAATAAAAAGCAGATGATGATATTGAGGTTGAATTGGAGTTAAACAAGCTGGATTTGACTTCGGCAGAAAGTAAGGTAACTTATGCTAAGATTAAGGATTATGTCTTAAAAGAGCATGGGTTGAAGGTTTTCTATCTATATATTTCACAGGAAAAGAGAAGGTGCTGAATAGAGGTTGGGAAAAATTATAACCTGCCGAAATCGGAGTATAGCAGACAGCCTCAGTGTCCAGGTGGATTGCAGGATTATGTGGATGTGTGAATGAGTTAAATGGATGTACTCTCGTATTGACAAAGGAAAATTAGAATGCTAGAATGGCAATATCTTAAGGAGAGAGGTGAAAAGATGAGAAGATAATTTACTTTTGATTACATGAATGTTTACGCAGTATGGGCGATAATGCTCATGCTATTTGTCATGTTGCCAAAAGTGGATTATGTTCTCATAACCTCTCTTTTTGTGTGCATAAAATTTTAGTGCTGGATGTATTCCCTCTTTTTGGATATCATATGTGGTTATAGTATGTAAATGGAACTGTTTGGCAACGAATGGTTCCTTTTTGTTATCGGAACCATGAGAGGAGGAATATATATGGCACAAATTAGTGTAAATAATCTCACTTTTGGTTATGAGGAAAGTTTTGACTATGTTTTTGAGAATGTTTCATTTTCTATCGATACAAACTGGAAACTGGGTTTTATCGGCAGAAATGGAAAAGGAAAGACTACTTTTTTAAATCTCTTACTGAGGAAATATCCATTTTATGGTTCTATAAGTGCAACGACAAAGTTTGATTATTTTCCTTACAAGATCGTTGAATATCAAAACGAATTGCCTATGGCAGTGTTTATGGAAGATTTGAAGCCGGGGTGCGAAATGTGGAGAGTGATTTGTGAGTTGGAAGAGCTGTCAGAGAGCCTGGAAATTTTGTACAGACCTTACTGCAGCTTAAGTCCCGGAGAGCGTACAAAGGTATTGCTTGCAATTTTGTTTTCGGAAGAAAATGAGTTTTTGCTGATAGATGAACCGACGAATCATCTGGATAAAAATGCCAGGGAGTGTGTGAAAACTTATCTGACTTCTAAAAAAGGCTTTATACTGGTTTCACATGACAGAGATTTGCTTGATGCATGTACGGATCATTGTTTGGTATTGAACCGGTGTAGCATTGAAGTGCAAAAAGGTAATTTTTCAGTTTGGTGGGAAAATAAGCAATGGAAAGATAAGTTTGCCATTTCAGAAAATGAGAAACATCGGAAGGAAATTCAGAAGTTGAATAGGGCGGCAGAGCGGGTCACTAAGTGGGCGGATAAGAATGAACATACAAAAATAGGATTTGACCCCATAAAAGAGCATGACAGATGTTTAAGTACAAGAAGCTTTATCGGCGCAAAAACTAAAAAGATGCAGAGTCGGGTGAAGCAGATGGAAAAGCGTGTTGAACGGGAGATTGAAAAAAAGAGGGCCTTCTGCAAAATATAGAATTGCCAATAGATCTAAAGCTGATTCAGCTGACTCACCACAAAAAGCTCCTTGTTAATGTGAAAGAGTATAGTCTGAAATATAAAGACTCAGATAAACTAGTGTTTGAAGGGATCTCTTTCAGAATTGGAAATGGAGACCGAGTTGTATTATCCGGGAAAAACGGAAGTGGAAAGACAACGATTATCAGAAAGATTTTGCAAAAATGTAATCCCGATATAACACCCGTTGACATAGTCGAAGAAGGACTATGTGAAGTAGCGAGCGGTCTTATTGTTTCATATGTTGGGCAGGAAACAGCGGGGTTAAAAGGTGATATTACAAATTATTGTAAAGAACACAATCTGGATAAGAGTTTATTTTGTTCCATACT
The DNA here is from genome assembly GCF_009696375.1 of Clostridium porci. Taxonomy (GTDB): domain Bacteria; phylum Bacillota; class Clostridia; order Lachnospirales; family Lachnospiraceae; genus Enterocloster; species Enterocloster porci. The sequence goes on along the minus strand of NZ_VUMD01000003.1, from coordinate 264,502 downwards.
CAGGCAGCTTGATTTTGAACGGGAGCAGTTTTTGAAAAATATAGAAAACTATTCAGACGGACAGAAAAAGAAAGTGCTGTTGGCGACAAGTTTACTTACACCGGCGCACCTTTATATTTGGGATGAACCGCTAAATTATATCGACATTTTTTCGCGGATGCAGCTGGAAAAATTAATTTTAGAATATCGACCAACTATGTTATTTGTTGAGCATGATGGAAGATTTTGTGAAAAAATAGCCACCGAGGTAATTGAATTATAAATTTGAAAGGAGATTTGCTATATGAGAAATATATTTGTACAAGGTATTCAGAGGGGGCATGAAAAAGTACTCTGGTAAATAGTATTTCAAAGTTGAATTCTTTGAATGTTCTTTCCTTCAAAATATAATTGAGGACTTGATTTTGTTTCACATGCTTAGTGATGAAGAGATTATCATGTTTTATCGTAATTTGTTTGAACTGGTGGATACACAGAAATTTTTGTTGTTGTACCTACATACTGATAAGTTGAAAGAAAATATCAAGATTATTCAAAAAGAACGTTGCGATGATGTGGGAAATGAGTTATGGTACCAGATGATGTTAGAGTGCATGACTGTGGGCCGAGAGATGAGCCAACGCCCTTCATTTCCTCGTCGCTCATGTCCAGATAATAGGACAAAAGAACGATGTTCCGCTTGCGCTCCGGTAATGCCGCCAGTGCTTCGTATTGGTGCTGGATTTTTTGTGAGAAGAAGATTGTTCCATACGGTTCACCTCCTTCCTGTTTAGGATTAAAGAAGCGTTTCGGTTTTCTCCTATTTTCGCTTACTACCCGCCAAGAAAAAGGCTGTTGGTTGCGTTGCTGGAACCTCCTTTATAGAAAAAATTGCAAAAGAGCCCGGCTGAAATAATCAGCTGGGCAAAAAGGCGCATAGGCTCCGCTTTTTTATTTTTAAAACAAGGAGCTATTGCCGGAAAGGCATAGGCCCGGCATAAGAAAATAGGCTTTTTTCATGGACAACAACACATTTTAAGAGAGAGTCTTTCAACATTCGGGATAATCTTATAGCTTCCGACACAGCCATACCTGATAATAGATAACAGCAGGAAATTTACCTGACTAAATCAAGGAGGCTGTGCTTGTGGAAGCCAAAAACCGAACTATTAACGAGATGATTGCCCAGATGATTACAGAAGCAAGAAAACGGGGTTACAGTGAGGTTGCTATTGGGAGGAAAATCACTCCTAAACTTCAAACGGTTGCTGCCTACTATGAAAAAAGAGGCGTCTGCTTTTATGACCCGCAATCACCAGGGAGTTTGTTGACCTGCAAAAAGAACGCCTGAACCGGAAGGAAATCACCATCCATTATTACAAAAGGGTAAAATCAGCAGCAAACCGCCTGGATGAGTTTTACCTGACAGGAACTCTACATTTAAATATGCCGAAGCATGGAACAAAGTATCAGATTTCGGAAGAAAATAAAAAACGGATTGATCTGTTTCTGGATTATTATACCCCTGATCCAGGGACAGGTGGTGACACAGCATGTCAGAATTTACGGATCTGATCACCATTTCTGTATACCTGGTTTTGCTGCAAAAGTGTAAGATGAATCCGATTTGGGTTATGGTGCTGGCAGGGGGCATGAAGGTGGCGGTCTCGCTGTTTTTCGAAGTTTTATCGTGACAATATGTCTAATAATTATCTAAATTCCCTACAACTTTTGCACATAAAGCTGCAAAACCTACAGCTTTGTAAAAAAATAATGTGAAGTTGTTGAAAATAAAAAAACCGTATGTTAATCTTGAACTAACAAAAAAAGAAACTGTTGTATGAAAAAATCAAAATTAACAAAAGGAGAAGGGCTATGAAGAAAAAAATGTTAGCACTTGGGTTGGCTGCTTTGACTGCAGTCATGTCTCTTGCAGGATGTTCGGAAAAAACGGAAACCTGGACGGTTACCTGTCCCTGGGCGCCATCTGGTGTGGCAGCCATGGTAAGCCAGAAAGCAGCCAGTCTTTCAAACACTTACTCAGACAAGATTGTACTGGTGGCGGATGCCGTAAAAGGGGATGCGGCAACGGTAAACAGCTGGGTGGCAGAAACAAAAGCAAATGATTCGGAACTGGTATTTGCAGGAGAAGGTCTTTTTTCCATTACCTCGATCCTGGATCCGGCGAAGATGCAGTTCAGTTATGACGATTTTGAATTTGTTGAAAATCTGTATTCCTCCGTATTTGTCATGTCGGCAGATGCAAAGCTTGGAATCACTTCAATCGATGAATTAAAGTCTTACATGGATCAGGGAAATCAGATTTCTATTGCAACAAACGGAGCAACCGGATCGGAGGCCTTTTTGGCGGCTGCACTGTTTGGTTCCATGGGCTATGGAAACCAGATCAAGATCGTTGCATACAGCTCAGCGGCTGAGGCAGCCCAGGCTGTGGCAAAGGGAGAGACAAACTTTGCAGTATCCCATCAGTCCCAGATTTTAGAGACCTATCAGCAGAATGGCGTCAGCATTGTCTGTGCCTTTGATGGCGAGGATATTGCAGACGGTCCGTTTGCAGGAGTGGAAGGTGTCGGTAAGTACGGATATCCTTACTTTAGAAACCGTTGCCTGATCCTTGCACGCAAAGGTACAGATGCAAAAAAGATTGCGGCATTAAGAGAACTCTATGACAAAATCCTTGCAGACCAGAGTGTCAGCGAGTGGCTGGCGGATACTATGCTTCTGCAGGTAGACACCATGACCAATGATCAGGTATTAGAACACATTGAGAACGTAAAGAGCATTGTAAACGAATACAAGGATCTGGTTGTACAGTAACCAGTGAAGGAAATATCATAATCATGAGGATGCTGTGTAACGGCAGCATTCTCATTTTACACTTAGCCGCGGCGAGCGGATGTTATGTCAGCCGTGAGACATATTCATAGCAATGACGGGAGGAAGGAAAACGATGCAGGAAAAGAAACTGGATCAGATCGTATCCAGATTAAAGGAAAAGCAATTTACAATTCCGACCGATCTGGTCGGAGCCATATTATTTTTTGCATTGGGGGCATTTTTATTTCTGATCATGCCGGAACAGATCCCTGTTTCGGAAAGTGATGTCGTAAATGGAAGAGTATTTCCAAGACTTTTATTTTTGCTCATGATGATCTGCAGCTTGATTCTGATCATTCAGAATGTTGTAAAGCTGCTGAGAAAGGAACCGGTTCAGACGTATACGTTTCATCTGTTGACAGAGATCAAGGCGTTGTTGATTCTCGGCATCCTCATTATGACTTATCTGATCTGTAAAGTAACGGATCTGTTTGTGCTGGGCGCTGTTTTTTGTGCAGTCAGTTTCCTGCTTTATTTCCGATGCCGGAAAAAAAGCTATTATGTGATTACGCTGGGGCTGTCTGTGCTGATCTGGGCGGTGTTCCGTTTTGGGCTGAACGTAAAATTTTAGAGGAGGAAATGTGAGATGGGTGCTTATATCGGATCGGCGCTGAAAATGCTGTTTACGCCGGAAAACTTTATTTGGATGAATCTCGGGGTATTTATCGGATCTGTGTTTGCTGCAATCCCCGGACTTACCGTAATCCTTTGCATTATCCTATTTTTGCCGTTTACCTACAAGATGACAGCGATCCCAGGTATGATGTTTCTGCTTGGAATTTACTGTGCGGGAGGTTATGGCGGAAGCGTATCTGCAATTTTGATCAATACGCCGGGAACACCGCATGCAGCTACCACCATGCTGGACGGACATCCACTGTCAGAAAAAGGACGGACAAAGGCGGCCTTGAAGATAGCTTTGTATGCATCTACGTTTGGAGGTATATTCTCCGCTTTAACCCTTTTATTTTTAGCACCGCAGGTGGCGAAGGTTGCAGCAAACATCGGAACGGCAGAATATTTCCTGGTTTGTGTCTTCGGCCTTACGATCATCGCCGGAATTTCCGGAAAGAGTATGATCAAGGGAATCATCTCAGCTTGTGTCGGTCTATTTGTTTCCTGTATTGGAGCGGATCCGCAAACCAGTTATGACCGTTTTACCTTTGGCATTTCCAGATTGTATCTGGGTCTGGATCTTGCAATCTGCCTGATCGGTCTGTTTGCGCTGATTGAGATTTTGAAGAAGGCAGAGCTGAAGCCGGATCGTTTAAAGCTGGATACGTCCAGAATTGCAGATGATGGAAAAATTAGTAACGATGAGTACCGCCGCATGGTACGCCCGGCATTTATTTCCTCGATCATAGGCACGATTATCGGAATCATTCCCGGAACCGGAGCGTCTATGGCATCCTGGTTCAGCTATGACGTGGCGAAAAATATGTCGAAGCATAAGGAAGAGTTCGGACACGGCTCAGTAGAAGGAATTGCTGCTGCAGAAAGCGCAAACAACGCAGTAACCGGTGCAACGCTCATTCCGCTGCTTACGCTCGGAATTCCGGGAGACGGCTGCGTAGCCATCATGCTGTCCGCGCTGATGATCAATGGACTGAATCCTGGCTTAAGCCTCTTTACGACGCAGGGAGATATTATGTACGCGATCATGATCGGTCTTTTATTTGTAAACCTTTTCATGCTGCTGCAGGGAAAATATCTGACGAAACTGTTTGCTAAGGTTGTCTCTATCCCGCAGGAAATACTTACACCGATCATTGTGATTTTCTGCTTTGCGGGAGCTTATTCGGTGAATAAGTCCTACTTCGATGTAGCAGTAACGCTGACATTTGCCGTGATTGCCTGGATCTTGTATAAGCTTGATTTCCCGACAGTTCCGATTCTCCTCGGTCTGGTACTTGGAAATATGACAGAAACTAATTTCCGCCGTGCGCTTTTGATCTCAGAAGGAAATCCATCTATTTTTGTAAGCAGTCCGTACTGTCTGATCTTTATTGCGCTGATCGTAGGTGCAGTGGCTATGATTGTGAGAAGCAAAGTTAAGGAACGCAATGCCCGGAAAGGAGTTTAAACCATGAGAGAAAATATTATCTTTTATTTTACAGATCAGCAGAGAGCGGATACCTGCGGCTGTTTCGGACAGCCTTTGGACATTACGCCGAATCTGGACAGCCTTGCAAAGGAAGGCGTAAAGTTTGCTCACGCTTATTCTCCGCAGCCGGTCTGCGGACCCTGCCGTGCATTGTTTCAGACGGGAAAATATCCTACGGAGACTGGGTGCTTTCGAAATAATATCATGCTTCCAAAAGGTATAAAAACACTTGCAGATTATATCGAGGAGGCTGGATACGAAACAGCCTACATTGGAAAGTGGCATTTGGCAAGCGATGGAGAACTGGAGAAAGCGCCGGTGATTGATCATACCATAACAGCCATTCCGAAAGAGCTGCGCGGCGGCTATACCGGGTTCTGGAGAACGGCGGATGTTTTGGAGTTTACTTCTCATGGCTATGACGGTTATGTCTTTGATGAAAATGATAACCGCATCGATTTTAAAGGCTACCGGGCTGACTGCATTATGGATATGGCACTGCAGTTTTTTGATCAGTATGACCGGAAGAAACCGTTCTTTATGACGATTTCCCAGATTGAACCGCATCATCAGAATGATCACAAGCATTATGAAGGCCCACATGGCTCCAAAGAAAAATACAAGAATTTTGTCCTTCCGGGAGATCTGGCAGCGTTAAAGGGAAATGCGGCAGAGGAGTATCCGGATTACCTGGGACAGTGTGCAAGCCTGGATGAGAATCTGGGGCGCCTGATTAAGAGATTGAAGGAAGAGCATCTGTATGAGAATACCGTCATCATTTTTGCATCAGATCATGGTTCTCATTTTATGACAAGAAATACAGACAGTCATCTGCATGGCTATGACGATTACAAGCGTACCTGCCATGGGGCGGCGACTCATGTGCCGCTTGTTATAGCGGGGGGCGACTATAAGGGAGGAAAGGCAGTAGAGGAGCTGGTCAGTACGGAGAGTCTTCCAAAGACGATTCTGGCGATTGCCGGTGTCGATGTGGGGGACGCCATGATCGGGGAGAATCTTCTTGACGTGGTCTGCGGAAAGACAGATAATAGACCTGATGAGGTGTTCTCGCAGATTTCGGAGAGCCGTGTTGGAAGATGTATCCGAACTAGGCATTATCTGTATTCTGTCTATGCACCGGATAAGGATGGAGGTGCTTGTGCAGCATCGGATTTGTATGCGGATGATTTCCTCTATGATTTGAGGACGGATCCGTATGAGTTGAATAATCTGATCCATGATCCGGCATATGACAAGGTCCGGCTAGAGCTGCGGGAGAAACTGCTTGGATGGATCGAGAAGGCGGAACATAGCCGTCCGCGCATTGTAGATGGGGAATAATATTGGAAAGTGGCAGAACTTCCATCTGCAGTGTGAAGGAAAATTGAAAAAGAACTGGCGGGAGGAGTGCATTGAATACAAGGTTATCTACTGACAAAAAGAAATCAGACATTATTTATAACCGGCTTCGCGCGTATATTGACGAAAATAAATTTTCGGCGAATCTGAAGCTCCCGTCTGAGAATGCACTCTGCCGTCAGTTTCAGATCAGCCGGGATACAGTAAGGCTGGCTATGGCGAGACTGGTAGAGGAAAAACTTGTGATCCGGGTCAAAGGCAGCGGTTCCTATATTAATAAAGGGACTGCGCTATCTAGCCGAGTCGGTTTGCAAAACTCTAGTCTGAAGATCGGACTGATTCTGCAGGGTCAGGATTCCAACGCGAATTCCGGTCTGATTGACGGGATTCGGGAAGTGCTGACCGATACGGATGCAGACTTGCAGACATTCTTTACGGACAATAAATTTTCCAGTGAGCGGAACTGTCTGGATGTGGTAGCCCATCAGGGCTTTGATGGGTTTATTGTGGATGGTGTGAAAGCAAGCCTTTTAAATCCCAATCTGGACTGTTATCGGAACATTTATTCCAAAAAAATCCCGGTGATTTTTTATAACAACTATTACAAAGAGTTAAAGTACCCCCGTGTGATCAATAATGATTATAAATGTGCTCGGAAACTGATCGGACTGCTGACCCGAGCAGGGCATAAAAATATAGCCGGCATCTTTGTGTACGATAATTATCAGAGTATTGAAAAATTCAGAGGATATGTGAGTGCATTAAGAAGCGCCGGGATTGTATTTGAAGATGATTATGTGAAGTGGTGCATTTCCAATGAAGCGCATTCAGACGGCTTTTATAAGGAGATTGGAAAATTTTTAAAGAGTCTGCAAAAATGTACTGCCGTGGTCTGCTGTAACTATATGATCCTGCAGTCTGTACTGGCCAGTCTGAAGGAGATGAAAAAGAATGTTCCGAAGGATTATTCTCTTGTCTGCTTTGATTATTCCAATAAGGACTGGAAAGAAACAGGTATTACCTGCTCGATCCATCCTGGTTATGAAATGGGAGTTTTGGTCGGAAGCCGGTTGATGCAGATGATCCGCCAGAAGGATTATTCGGATAATGGATATTCGTATCTGATGGAGCCGCGCATTTATGAGGGAAGATCAATCAGGGTGATCAGATAAGAGGTACAGATAAGATGAAACAGCTTACTGTGATGCTGAAACCGGTATCGTCACTTTGTAATCTCCGCTGCAGCTATTGCTTTTATGATGATATCAGCAGTTTGAGGGAGGCGTCCTCCTTTGGAATTATGACGGAGTCGGTTGCCAGATCAGTGCTCGATCACATTCTGACTGAACTGGAAGCCAAAGACCGGCTGACATTGTCCTTTCGGGGCGGAGAACCAACGCTTGCGGGGCTTGATTTTTACCGGAATCTGACTGAGTATATAAAGCAAAAGAAAACAGAGGTACAGATCTTTTACACGATTCAGACCAACGGTCTGCTTTTGAATGAGGAGTGGTGTGAATTCCTGGCAGAGAATCATGTTCTGATTGGAATTTCCTGTGATATTCATCCGTCCGCACATGATCATGCGCGGACGGATGAAAAAAAGAATGGAACATACCATGATGTTCCAGCTGCAAAAAGGTTGTTTTGATAATAGAATGCAAATGGGGAAATATGTAGATCAAAAAGAGAACCATACTGACAAGGGAAGTGTCTATATGGCAACTTCAAGTATCACTAAAAACGTTATCATTTCCGGTGAAAAGCAAGTAGAGATGTTTGCCAATGCCATTGAGGAATCCTATCGGGATTCTGTTACAAGAAAGCAGGCGTTTGATATGAGAATAACGCATTTACGAGGCTCGGAGGAAGCTCTCCACTGACAACACCGCTGTTTGCGAATAATAAGGAACCGCTTTTTCATAGATGAACTCAAAGTTTACACAGTTCTTAAGCTGTCTCAACAAATGATTTTGAAGGATCATAGAATCTATATCAAAAAGGCTCAACTGTATTTGGTTGTCAGTTCTTCTCATCATAAAAAACACCTACCATATTAATATATTAATTATACCACATGAAAGGTGTTTTTTAGTTTGTCAACAGGCTCAATGTTGTACCTTATCTAACGAAATTCTCCATTCTTTTGATTTATTTTGTAAATTCCATAGTCTATAATAAAGACCTTCTTTTAGCAGCAATTCCTTGTGGTCTCCTTCTTCCACAATTTTCCCTTTATCTAAAACGATAATATGATCAGCATTCTTTATAGTTTTTAACCTATGAGCAATCATGATTACAGTTTTATCGTTAACCAGATTCGATATAGCTTTTTGAACTAAAACTTCATTTCTTGCATCTAAGCTGGAAGTAGGTTCATCAAGCAAAAGAATCGGTGCATTTTTAAGAATGGCTCTAGCAATGGATATTCTTTGTTTTTCACCGCCTGATAGAGTTGAGACACCTTCTCCTACAAGTGTTTCATAGCCTTCTGGCAGCCTTTCAATAAATTCATGACACCCTGCGAGCGTTGCAGCACGAATCATGTCTTCTTCATTGGCATTTTCATTTCCAAACATAATATTTTCTCTTATAGTTTCATGGAAAAGATAAACATCTTGCAAGACCATAGAAATCTGTTCTAACCAAGTATCTGGATTTATTTCATTTAATGGAATAGTTCCGATTTTTATAGCGCCTTTATCAACATCCCAAAACCTAGCGATAAGCCTTAGTAGTGTAGACTTTCCTCCGCCACTTGGACCTACAATAGCAGTAAGAGCGTTTTTTTTAAAAGTACAGGATATATTGTCAATGATATTTTGACCTTTTAAATATGAGAAGCTGACATCTTCAAAATGGATATCCTCTACCTTTGCTATTTTTTCTGCTCCAGACAGCTCTTTTTCTTTCATTACATTATCAATTCTCGTTGCACTTATATAGTGAGATCGGAGTACCGCAGTGTACCTGATCCAAGTAAGAATAGGACTTATAATTTTAGTACCAATGATTATCATACTTAAAAATTCAATTAAACCTATCTCTCCGCCAAGTAATATATAAGAACCAACCAAACACATTAGTGGAAGTCCTGCCCTTGCAAAGGTTAGTGCAAATCCTAAAAGAGATCCTCCTATGGACTCTCCTTTTATACTAACATCCATCAAATGCTGATAAGAAGTTTTAAGTTTAGAAAAACCATCTCCTATTTGGTTGTAACTCCTAAGGATTTTCATTCCTAAAAGATATTCATTTAAACCCTCTGCTGTATCATCTTTAGCAGCTCTTAAACTAACGCTTAAATTTCTAAATACCTTCATTGAGATAAGAATAATGATTGCTGAAATTGGAATAGTAATATAAAAGGCGAGAGCCATCTTCCAATTAAAGTAAAACATAAGGACAGAGGTTACTATGCAGGAAAAAGCAACGCCCAAAAGTCCAGTGAACATCCCTGCCATACTTTGTTCAAGGGCTAAAAAATCTCCTGTAAAAGTATTTATAAGCTCTCCTGAACGTGTTTTAGAGAAAAATCCAAGAGGCAATCTTTTTATTTTCTGTATAAATTCCTTTTTGTTATCTGTAGAATTCCTTGCTCCCGGAAGAAATGTCTTTAAAAAGGTTAGTGTGCTAATAATAAGCTGTAATAAGAAAAAAACCAACATCCATAGGGCAATATTCCAATATCCTTTATCAAAAATCACTTCAGGGTTTTCAAAATATTCTATAAATAGATTGATAGCAAAATAAATGGCTATGGCAGGAAAGGTCATGGTAAAGCCTTCTAAAAAATGCCATGTTGTAGGCTCAACTACTTGTTTTGGATGCCCCATAGTAAATTTTCTTATAATTTCTCTCACTACAGCTCACCTCCCCTTGCTTTTATTTCCCAACTCTCAGCTTCATGCTGTAAATCCCATAGGCTTTTATAAGCTCCATTTTTTTCTAATAGATCTCTATGAGCTCCTTCTTCTATTATTTTTCCTTCATTTAAAACAATAATCTTGTCTGCATCCATAATGCTCCTTAGCCTATGGGCAATAACAAGAACGGTCTTATCCTCAACTAGATTTTTGATAGCTTCTTGAATCAGATTTTCATTTTCTGCATCTGTGTAGGCTAAAGCTTCATCTAAAATGACAATTTTAGAGTCCTTTAAAAATGTCCTTGCTATGGATATTCTCTGTGCTTCTCCACCTGATAGTTTTATATTCCCACTGCCTATTATCGTGTTATAACCATTAGGAAGATTCATTATAAATTCATGGCATCTTGCCTTTTTTGCTGCTTCAATTATTTCTTCATCTGTAGCATTTCTATTCATTGAGATATTATTTTTTACCGTATCAGAAAAAATATGGGTATCTTGAAAAACAAACGCAATTTTCTCCATTAAATCTTTTGTTTTAATAGACCGTATATCTCTGCCTCCAATCCTTATACTTCCCTCATCTACATCCCAAAATCGTAAAATTAGCTGTCCTATAGTGGATTTCCCGCTTCCTGATTCGCCTACTAAAGCAGTCATTTCTTTCTCCTTACAAACAAAAGAAACATGATTAAGTGCCATCTTCCTTAGTGGATCAGCCTCGCTTTCATAAGAAAAAGAAACATGATCAAATACGACATTATTTCCCTTAATTTCATCTGAGCTATCCTTTATAACAAACGCAGCTTCATTTATAATAGTTTCAATTTGAAAAAGACCTGCTTTAGTAAGGTTTATTTGAGTAGCATAGTCAACACAAGTTAGAAGCGGCTCATATAATGCCGGTGCAATAATAAGGGTCATAATAACGGATAGGACAGTATGGCTTGTAGGATCTGTTATAATCAACAGACCTCCTACCGGAACTACAAAAGTCAAAAGAGACAGTACTACACTCTTATACATACTCATAAAAAATGCTGACCGTTTGTAGTTTATAATTTCCCACTGAAGGCTTTCATCAAGATAATTTTCCAGACTCTTTAACATACCGCCAGATTTACCAAATAGCTTTACTTCCGCCATTCCCTTTACATATTCAGAAAAACTGCTTGTAATATTGGTTGAAGCCTTCATATAGCTTGCATATCTTCCCTTTGCCTTCTCACTTCCAAAAATCATATATTGAAAGAAAAATGCAATAACAACTGACACAAGGACTGTTACTGCCATGATTATATTGAGATAACCGATTCCTAAAAAAAGCAATAGCAATACAATAGATGAACCTATTAGGTCAGGCATCATATGGGCGATAATCCCTTCTAGCTTTTCAATATTTTCATCCATGATTTTTTGAATGCTGCCGCTTGTGTTTTTTGAGAAAAATCCTATTGAGAGTTTGCCTAAATGCTCCATAAGCTTAATTCTGTAGGTATACAAGGTCTTAAAAGCTATTTTATGACAACCCAAACCTCCAAGGAAACTAAAAATCAAATTGAGAAAAATAGCTGCTCCTGCAATAATAATCCAAAATATAATCGCTTCTTTAGTTTCTCCTACTGATGTTAAAAATAGTTTACTGATAAAATATACTGATACGTATGGGACAACATTGCATATCATACCTATGACGGATAAACATAAACTGAGTATGAGAAATGCCTTTCCGTCATTTGAATCATAAAAGATATGCTCAAATATCCCTTTAGATTTTTTATTCAAAAAAACAACTCCTTTCACAACCGTATTTTTAGATAGCGCTAACTTGATTAATTTTAGCGTATTTGATGGTGTTTATCAACCTATTATTTCTTCAAATGAGAAAGGTTATATTGGATATTTCTTGTATTTTCAAGACTTTTATAGTATTATATTCTTTAAATAGGAAAGAAAAAACCTTAAGAAAAGCAGGTGTTGATATGAGAACTATAGAAGCTTATTGGAAGGACTTTGAAAATTGGGGCTTTGTTAAGCATTCAAAAGAAGGGAGAAATGACTATATTTTAAAAAATGAAAAAGGTAGCGGAGGTTTTTCTGTCTTAGGGGAGCCTCTAACATCTATGGTAATTATTTCAGATTGCACACTCTCTCAGCCTTTTATTATCAAAGAATATATAGATGAGAGAATGATTGAAGTAGGACAATATTACACAGGAATAGCGTCCTATTATCAAAAAAAAGACACTATGTGCGAATTTGAATATGGACTCAACGCTTATGTAAACGCTACTACTTTCTACGGTTATAAGAGAATTGAGCCTAATGTAAGGCTTCTGAATATTGGTTTTGCTTTTAGAGAAACGTTTTTTTCTTCCCTCCCTATAAAATTAGAAGAAGATTTTTTTGAGAGAGCAGCGATCGTTCTTAATCCTAAACCTGTTTCTATTCCTAAAATAACAGCAATTTGCAGTAGTATGAAAGAATGTACTTTGGAAGGAAATGCCCTAAAGCTTTATATTCAAGGCAAATCATTAGAGGTTTTTTCACTTCTTTATGACTATATTTATAAAGAAAAACTTAAAACTACTGTTTACCTTTCTTCTAAGGACAAATCTATTTTAAATGATGTTAAATCGTTCATAGAAATAAATTTTGCAGACAGATTTACAATTGCTGAACTTACTAAAAGATTTGCCATCAATCAACAAAAGCTGGTAACAGGTTTTAAGGAATCATTTAATACAACTATAAATGAATACACAAAAAAATGTAGAATGACGAAAGCACTCGAATTACTCTATGATGATGAATTATCTATTGTAGAGATAGCAAAAACGGTAGGATATTATGGCGATGGATATTTTCAAAAGGCTTTTAAAGAGATTTATGGTGTCACTCCGAGTCAAATGAGAAAGGATTTATAAAAAGTAAAGGAGCTCGTTTTTTATTATAACCTATCCGAATATTCAAGCATGCAACTATAAGAGGGGTAACAGACTATATTTTTATGGTTCGGGCCGGAAGAAGAGAAGCAGGCATTGAAAGCAGTGGATGAATTAGAATTGACGGACGAGCAGAGAGGCTGTTGATACATTGATTGCCAGAAAAGTTGCACGGTAATAGGACTATCACGTTGTAAAATTTTTAAAAATCCTGCTGTCTATTATTGAAAAATATGGTAAAATAGTACACGGTATCTGGCGCATGTGCGTAAACACAATTATTTTTTACTAAATGAAACTGGAATATATAAGCTATGATAAAAAAGAGAGAAAAAAAGAGAACCTTGAGGACAGAGATAACAATACGTACAATGCTCATATCTGTCTGTATGATGCTATTGGTCTGTGCGGTAATACTCTGTGTATTTTTCTCTTTTTTTTATAAAAAGACCCAAAAGAATATTGAGTATGTTCTGACGAATGTAAGCCAGCAATTCCAGTCCCATATGCAGTTTATTGAGGACGGAGCTGTGTCGATCCGGCATAATGCTATGCTGGAGGATTTCTTTTCAGGAGAAGTTTTTGAACGGTCGATAGCGGAAGCGCAGTTGTCTTACAGTATGGAGCTGTTTTCAGATCGCAACACCATTGAACGATATATTCCCTTTGTTACCAGCGTGTATCTGTTTAATAACCGGGATGACTGTGTGTATGAGCATTATTATGCTTCTACAGTAGCCCTGGAGAAGCTGCAGGAGGAACGATATGCCAGGCTGCAGCGGCAGTTTAAGAAGAGTAGCAGGCAGTACCAGAGCACGGTGGATGAGAAGAGCATGAATCTTTGCTTTCGAATTTATGGTGATGATATGGAGGAAAGGGGGATCTGTATTGCGGAAATCAGCAGAGACGCGGTTGGAATAGTTTTGTCAGAGGTGACTGTGTATAAAAAGGGCAGTTGGGCTGTCCTGTCGTCTGATGGACAGATAATTGACTTTTTTGGAGAGCAAAGCTATATAGAAAAATTGAAAACTTCGGAGAATGGTTGGCAGGGTAAGAGACGAATTGACGGGGAAGCCGTAATAGGCTGTGCCGATATAAGCGGATTTGGCATCCGATCAGTAATAACGGTGGGGCAGGAAAATATTTTTTTTATGTTAACACCGACGATGCTGATTATGGGGAGCGGATTGCTTTTGGCTCTGGTGGCCACAGGCTTTGCGGCCTTTGGGGCGAGCTATCAATTTACCAGGCCAATTACAAGGATGATTGAAAGTATCAGGGCTTTCGGCCGTCCGGATCTTGATGTGCGTATGGAAAATGCCTCCATACAGGAGTTCCACGAGATCGGTATTGTGTTTAATGAAATGGCGGATCGAATCAAGTATCTGATTACGCAGGTGTATGAAAAGCAGATTTTGGCGACACAGTCCCAGGTGAAATACCTGCAGGCACAGATTAATCCGCATTTTCAGTTTAATATTCTGGCAATGCTGGGTATTCAGGCAAAAATGGCAGGTAATGAGGAGGTATATGAAGGCCTGCAGGCCTTTTCAAAGCTGGTTCAGGGAAAGATATTCCGGGAGAAGGAAATAAAAATTAAGGTTTCTGAGGAATTAGAGATTGTGCGGTTTTACCTGTATTTGCAGAGCAGCCGTTTTCGGGATAAAATTTCCTATGAGATTGTTCTGGAGGATGAGGCTATTAATGAGGATTTGATTCCAAGGCTTTTGATTGAGCCTCTTGTGGAGAATGCAGTTTCCCACGGTCTGGAGCCGAAACGTGGGCATGGAGTAATTAAAGTTCGCTTATATGAGAGCAGGGAAATAACACAAAAGGAGGAGGAGCATAAGGAGAAAAGCCGAAAGGACAGGCTGCATATCTGTGTTGAGGATGATGGAGTTGGCTTTGATGCAGAAAAAATAATAGCGGCTGATACAGATGGAAAGGGCTGGATTGAGAAGCAGGAGCATACACATACAGGTTTGGAAAATACGAAGCGTCTGCTCCAAATTTTGTATGGAGATGAGCATGAATTTAAGATCAGCGGAGGAAAAGGCAAGGGAACCAAAATTGAGATTGTCCTTCTGGCTGAGAGGAGTGGGGAATATGTGGAAGGTAATGGCTGCGGATGATGAAGCATACATAAGGGAAGCCCTGCAAAAGATGATTTCCTGGGAGAAAATGAACTGTGTGTTAGCCTCCATATCGACGAACGGTCAGGAGCTGATTGATCATATGGAGGAGGAGCATCCAGATATTATTGTTACAGATATCCAGATGCCTGTGTTGGATGGCCTGGAGGTATGCAGGTATGTGTATGAGACCTGTCCGGAAACACAGGTGATTCTACTGAGCGCATATTCAGCCTTTGAATATGCGAAAAAGGCTATTAAATACAGCGCATGCGAATATGTGCTTAAGGTTTCGGTGCTGGAGGAATTGCCAAAGGCTGTGGAAAAAGCGATTCGGGAGCTGGAGCGGTTTCGCCGGGAAATGGAAGAGGATAAGGCGGGGAAGGAAGAGGGGGGGAGAGGATTATATTTGCAGATGGAGCAGTATATAGAACAGAATTTCCGGCAAAGAATTTCGCTGGATGAAATTGCGGAAAGCCTGCATGCAAACAGAAGCTATCTGAGCAGGCTTTATAAAAGTAAATCAGGGGTTAATCTGTTTGACGCGATTCTGTGTAAAAGAATTGAGGCAGCGAAGGAATATTTGCTGCATACGGATATGAAAACCTATGAAATTTCTGAGGCAGTGGGCTTTGAAGATGCGGGTTATTTTTCCAGAGTTTTTAAAAGACAGGTTGGGATTTCACCAAAAGAATACAGAAAGAAGGAAGGAAATGTGTAAAGGCTGGATACTGGGCCTGGCAGGCGGCATTTTGATGGCCTTCCTCCTTGCCGGATGTCAGAAGAAGCAGCCGGAACAGGTGATGCTTACAGTGATTCATGCATGGGGAGGCACGGAGGAGGATCATGTGGCCATGAGGGAAATTTATGAAAGCTTTCAGGAAAAAAATCCCGATATACAGCTTCGTCTGATTTCCATACCAACCAGGGATAAGATGCTTCGTAAAGTAGAAGACATGATTATGGTAGGAAATATTCCGGATGTTATATCCTTTAGTGGTCTGGGGAGGAATGAGACCTACGATTTTATGGTAGAAAATGATATGGCATTGAATCTGATGCCGTATGTACAACAAGACGGAGCGTTTGAGTCCAGCATTGCTGAAGCGAATCTGGAATACTGGGCCACGGATCGGGGAGAGCTTTTTAACATTGCTGACGTACTGTCATTAAGCGGCGGTTATTGGTATAATGAGGATATATTCCGGGAGGCAGGAATTGAACGGATTCCCCAAACCTGGCAGGAATTTATAGAAATGTGCGAAACCCTGCAGCGATGGTCAGTCAAAGAAGAGGCAGGAATAAAGCCCCTTCGGGTATCGTCAGAAGGCTATCTGTATTTTTTAGATCACATGCTGGCTGATAATGGAGGGGATGCCGAAGGGGCGATACAGAGTCACTGGATGTTTCATGAGGATTGGGAGCTGGAGGCCGCGCTTGATCGGCTGAAAGAGATATATGCCTATTCATCCGCTGAGGATGAGCACTACAGTTATCGGGATGAAACGGGTCTTTTTAATGAGAGAAAGCTGGCGATTTATGTGAACGGAGTATGGGGAGCTCCTATGATTTCAGATGATATTCATGCAGCCTACGCATTGCTTCCTACAGAGTCAGGAAAAGAGATGTCATGTGAATCGGCATGTATGGGCTATGTGCTTGGAAACAGCAAAAATGTAGAGAAGGAGAGAGCGGCAGTCCGGTTTTTGAAATACATGCTGAGCGAGGACGTTCAAACACGTATATTGGAGGAAACGGAGCAGATTCCGGCGAATCCGAAGCTTTCACTTGAGAGCTACAAAGACCAGAAGCCAAGACTTTATCAGGCGGCAGAGCTGGTATTGAATGCTCAGAGGAAGATTGAGGTTCCGGATAATCTCTGGACCAGCGCTCAAAAAGCCGTATTTTCAGACCGCATATTGGAAGTGCTGTCCGGGGAATTAGGGTATAAGGATTTTATAGAATATTTGAAGTAAAGAGAGGGCTGGAAAGAACCATTTACAATAAATATGCAGGATTCATTTAGAAAAAAGAGAAAAGCGCAGTCTGGCATATATGGACAATCCAATATCAGGCTGTGCTTTTTTATTGTAAAATGTGTAAAAAATGTGACTATTAAAGTAAATAAAATACAAAATAATTTGTTGATAAGTAAAAATGATACAAAAATCTGTAAATTAGGTTCATTTAAAACATATAAAAAATGAGTTAAAATTATATGCAGATAACAAAAAACGCACAAAAACATGGAGGGAAAATGGTGAAAAAGAAGGTAGCAGGCGTATTGGTGGTTTCGGCAATGTGTGCAGTCATGGCTGCAGGCTGTAAAAGCGTAGAGACGGATTCTGGCAGCTCTTCAGCCTCCGAACAGAAGATAGCAGGTGCGGATGGCGGCAGTTCCTCAGTATCCAGTCAGGATAGCGTGTTAGAATTCTATCACGGATATTATCATGATGAGAGTGAATGGCCGGCAGCAAAGGTCATGCGGGACATCTACGATCAATTTGCGCAAGAGCATGCTGATGACAAGGTAACTTTTAAACCAATCGCTGTAGAAAACCGTGATGATATTGTCAGCGCCCAGGTAGCCGGAGGTTCTTTTCCGGATCTGGTGGACTGCGGCGGAGCAGGAGTTCCCCTTGCTGCGGTTGAACAGGGGCTGGTATATGACCTGAAATCCTATATTGATGAAAATAAGCTGCAGGATGCAATAGGGCTGAATTATACACAGAACAATCAGGATGGACATATTTATTCTGTGCATGATCAGATTGAAAGCCGAGGTCTGTGGTATAACAGGAATATGTTTGAACGGGCAGGAGTTACAGCAGACGCGCTTTCTGATTGGGATTCCTTCGGGGCTGCGATGGAGAAAATCCGCGCTTTAAAGGATGGGTCATATGGATATATTGCAGGCCAGGGCTCCAGCTACATATTTAATACAGTGATGGCTTCCACAGAGGAAGGGAAAGAAATGCTGGAGTCTGATTTAACGGAAGCTACCATCAATTCAGATGCTTTTGCAAAGGCATTTAAAACAACGGCAGCTCTGGATCAGGCAAATGGTTCGGATCATACAACTGAAGATAATGGAAACCTGATGGATGACTTTAATAAAAACGGAACAGTAGGAGTCCTTTTTAATGGCGTATGGAATGCCAGCGGAATCAGTGAGAATTTAATGGGAGACATAGAGCCGGCGATTTATCCTGGTAACATTGCGATAGCGTCTGCTGGCGGCGGACTGGCAGTTGCAAATGGCATGAGTGATGAGAAAACAGAGCTTGCCCTTGAATTTATAAGGTATATGACAAGTGAGAAGGTTCAGGAAAGAATCTTTACAGAGGTTCAGGCAAATCCCTGCAATACGACGCTGGATCTGAACTCGCTGGCGGAAAAGAGTGGGGATGAGGCTGTTAAGAAGCTGGCTAAGGCATGCTCCCAGGTAAATGAAGCAGAACATATAGTCATTGATATGAATTATTCATGGGGCTTTGACGTGGATAAAGCGATTATCAATGCCTTAAGGGAATGTGCGGTTTCTGGAACTGATATAGATGCCAGATTCCAGCAGCTTCAAAAAGAGCTGATTGCATTAATTGGATAATGATAGTTTAGAAGCGGTAAGTCAGGGAAGGGGTGATCCCTTCCCTGTTTTTATGGAGGTGTATACTATGGAAAAGCAACATACATATAAAAAAAAGAGTAAAATCAGCATGAGAAAAACAGGCTTTATAATCGCCTTTCTATTGCCCACGCTGCTGGCGTTTTGTGTGTTCTATCTTTATCCGATCCTTACGGTGTTTGTAACTTCTTTCTGCAAATGGGACTATACGAATATAACTAGTCCTGAGTTTTTCGGCTTTAGTAAGCTGTGGGAAAATTATGAGTATCTTTTTAACAAATATCCATATTTTTGGGAGGCTCTGAGAAATTCTGTAATCTGGGCCATTTTGGGAGCGGTGGTACAGATTCCAATCGCGGCCTTGATAGCATTGGCCTTATCCAGAAAAGTAAAGGGTATTAAATTTGTCCGCAATGTCTATATCATACCAAATATGATCTCAACAGCAGCAATGGGAGTGATCTTTCTGCAGCTATACAATCCATCCTATGGGATTGTCAATCCGATTATCCGGCTTTTCAACAAAGGCTTTAACGACAATATCCTTCTGCTGAAAGGGCCAGCCTTTCTGGCGATGACTGCCTCCTATATCTTTTTTACCGGAACCACCACACTGATGATTCTGGGAAATATTATGGCAGTCCCCAGGGAAATAAAAGAAGCGGCTATGCTGGATGGCGCAGGCGGGTTGAAGCAGGACTGGTTTATCACGATTCCCATGATAAAGGAAACCCTTCGGACTGTGTCAATACTGGCTGCCACGTCAGGCTTCCTGCTCTATAATGAAGTATATTTTCTGACCAAAGGCGCGGCGGGAACCTACAGCATCAGCTATGTAATCCGGGAACTGGCCATTACCAGTCCAAGAACTCAGTTTGGCAGGGCCAACGCGGTTGCCACGATTCAGATTTTGGCCGGAATGGTTATCATTGTGATAATAAACCTGCTGTATCGTATTTCCTTCAAAAAGAAGGCAGGACAGGAAAGGGAGGGAGCGTAAAATGACTTTGAAACACAGACAAGGAAAGAACGTAAAAACTATGCCTAAGGGAACCAGAATTTTCACTTATATCTGCCTGATATGGGCCCTTTTCGTATCACTGTTTCCCCTTGTATGGCTGGTGATTTCCAGCCTGAAGAAGGACCCGCTGGCAAGACCAGGCTTTCAGCTTCCGGACTCTATTTATCTGGAGGGATACCTGTCGACCTTCCGTGATCTGCATGTACTTCGCTACTTCGGTAACAGCTTATTGATAGCGGGGCTTTCGGTTGCCATTAGTGTTGTGATGATTTCAATGTCCGCTTATGTAGTTGGGAGAATGGAATTTAAAGGAAAGGGGCTGGTCAGCGGCCTTTTGTATTCTACCATGTTTATTCCGGCAACTGCTCTTACATACCCTGTATATAATCTGATTAATACGATGAAGCTGTATGACACAAGGGCTGCCTTGATTCTGATTTACTCCTGCAGCGGAATTGCGGTCAGCTTTTTTTTAATTAAAAATTATTATGATAATATTCCAAGAGAGCTGGAGGAGGCTGCAAGAATTGACGGCTGTGGATACGTACAGACATGGGCAAGGGTCATATTTCCCATTGCCCGGCCGGGAATCATGATAGCGGCAGTACTTGCGTTTCTCAATAACTGGAACGAGTATTATTGGGCGTCGCTGGTTTTAATTGATCGGAATAAATTGACGGTGCCAGGACTTTTGTCTACGTTTACGTCCTCCTTCCGGACGAATTATAACGGCCTGTTTTCTGCCATGGTTGTCATCATTTTGCCGCCCATTATATTATACTGTATTTTCAGTAGGTTTTTTATTGAAGCATTGTCCGGTGGAGCTGTAAAGGGTTGAAAAAAGCTTTACAATCACCTGTAGAGATTCTAACAGTAAGGAGAGAGCATATGAATCAGGAAATCAGAGAGCGCACAAAGTGGTTTATGGATGCAAGATTTGGGATGTTTATCCATTGGGGATTATACTCCATACCGGCATGTGGGGAATGGGTGATGTCTGAAAGGGAAATGACCGCAGAAGAATACCGTCCTTTCTTTGAACAGTTTGATCCAGTGGATTATAATCCCCAAAAATGGGTTCGCCTGGCAAAGGAGGCAGGTATGAAATATGCGGTGCTGACAGCAAAGCATCACGATGGCTTCTGCCTGTTTGATTCGGTCCTGACGGATTACAAGTCGACTAAAACAAAGGCAGGGCGAGATTTGGTTCGGGAATTTGTGGAGGCCTGCCGGGCAGAAAATTTACGTGTAGGACTTTATTTTTCCATTATTGACTGGCATCATCCGGATTTCCCCAAATATGGGGATCGGCAGCATCCTATGCGCAACAATGAAGCACATAAGGATGAACGGATTGACTTTGATCGGTATCTGGAGTATATGCATGGGCAGGTAAAGGAGCTGGTGACGAATTATGGGAAGTTGGATCTGCTTTGGTTTGATTTTTCCTATGATGATATGAGAGGTGAGAAGTGGCGGGCGGCTGACTTGATCCAGATGGTACGCGCCTACCAGCCGGATGTGATCATTGACAATCGCCTGGAGGGAGCAGGAGACAGCCACGGAAGTATTGCTACCGTGAATCCTCTCGTCTACAGCGGGGACTTTGCCAGTCCAGAACAGCTTATCCCGCCGGAAGGAGTGTGCGACGAAGCGGGAGAGCTTATTCCGTGGGAGCTGTGCACCACTATGAATAATCATTGGGGATATTGTAATTTTGACCATCAGTATAAATCCTCTCAGATGCTGGTGCGTAAGCTTGTGGAATGTGTAAGCAAGGGTGGAAATATGATTCTGAACGTAGGGCCAGACGCCAGAGGGAATATACCGGAGGAAAGCGTAAGAATTTTAAAGGAGATTGGAGGATGGATGGAAAAAAATAAGGAAAGCATCTATGGCTGCGGAATCTCAGAACTGCCTAAACCAGAATGGGGGAGGTATACGCAAAGGGGAGATATAATATACGCACATGTGTATGAAACGCCGTTGGGAGCCCTGCCTCTCTATGGAATTAAGCCTGACAGGCTGGCTGACGTAGTCTATCTGGCAGATGGAAGTAATGTGAACCGGGGAGAAGCGTGGAACACAGCTCTTTATCCCGATGTGGCCTTTGTGTCCTTGGGAGACAATCCTGTATTTACGTATCCGTTGCCGGATGAGAGGGATACAGTACTGAAAATTTGCCTGAAGCAGGGCTTTACGGAAAAATATGAGAGACAGCGGCATTGACTGTCAGCCTGACGCTAAGTAGACATGAAAAAGGAGGGGGGCAGCAAGTTTCACAACCTGCTTGCGCCTCTATAGAAGGGAAAGGAATGATGAAAAATATGAAACAGGTAACAGCGGCGCTTGTGGGGGCAGGATTAAGGGGAGCACATGTATATTCTAATTACGCATTGGAGCACCCGGAAGAATTTCGGGTGGTTGCGGTTGCTGAACCAGATGAAAAACGGCGGCTTATGTTCGCGAAAAAGCATGGGATTCCAAAGCATTTACAGTTCCAAAGGGATGAGGAGCTGTTTCAGCAGGAGAAGCTGGCAGACTGCGCAATGATCTGCACCCAGGATAGGATGCATTTTAAACCCGTGATAAAAGCAATGGAAAAGGGGTATCATGTCCTGTGTGAAAAGCCTATGTCGCCAGAAAGGGAAGAAATTATAAAAATGGGAGAGATGGCACAGAAATATGACCGTATCCTGTCTGTGTGCCATGTGCTTCGATACTCCCCCTTCTTTGTAAAATTAAAATCCCTTCTTTCAGAAAAAAGGATTGGAAGGCTTATAAGCATCCAGCATATGGAGGAGGTTGGATTTTGGCATTATGCACACAGCTTTGTCAGAGGCAACTGGAGAAGGGCGGAAGAATCCAGTCCAATGATCCTGCAGAAATGCTGCCATGATATGGATATCCTGCTATGGCTGGCAGAAAGTAGCTGTGTGAAGATTAGCTCCTTTGGAGCTCTGTCCTATTTTAAAGAGGAAAATGCCCCGGAACATGCGCCTGCCTATTGCCTGGACGGCTGTGTCCATAGGGAAGAATGCCCCTTTTACGCACCCAGATTCTACCTTGAGCATCCAAAGGCAGAAGAGGATGGATTCGTCTATGGAGTGACCCAGGAGGCAAGTCCTAAAAATATCATGGAAGCGTTGAGGAAAGGGCCTTATGGGAGATGTGTTTTTCACTGCGATAATACGGTGGTAGATCACCAGGCAGTGAATCTGGAATTTGATAATCAGGTGACAGCCTCCTTTGTAATGACGGCATTTACGAGTCAATGTGCAAGGCGGATTCGTCTGATGGGTACAAAGGGAGAAATCAAGGGCGATATGGGGGCAGGTATCATTGAGATTCTGGATTTTGTAAGCGGAGCAGCTGAGGTAATCCGTCTTCATACCCCCGAAAAGGGGCACAATGGCAGTGATACAAGTATGATGAGAGATTTTGTCAGGATGATAGGGGAAGGAATGCCGGGAAAAACGGAAGCAGCGGTTTCTGTAGCAAGCCATCTGATGGCTCTGGCGGCAGAGGAGGCCAGACTGGATGGAATGGTTATTGATTTTCCAAAATATGTAAGGAGAATATGAGTTGGAGCTGCATAGATTTTTCGAGGGAATAAGGATGATGCCGGAGGCTGTAAGGCAGGTGGGGCGGCTTCATATTGAGGAACGCACATATCAGCGGATAAAGGCTCTGTTTCAGAGGGATAAAAAGAAATTTTACACTACGGTGTTAAGACAGCCGGATTTTAGAATCTGTTTTCTGTATTACTTCAGCCGTATGGGGTGTGAAACCTATGAACGCTATCAAGAGGATGGAATTGGGGAACGGATTTATTGGGATACCTTTTATGATCTCACCTTGTGGTGTGAAAATTGTTTTCGGGAATACGGAGCCTATGGAACTGATCAGTACGACTGGTTTTTTCGCCATATCGAGTGCAGGCTGTTTCGGCTTGGACGCCTGGAGTTTGAAAGGATGGAATCAGAGTGGGCTCTTAAATATGGCAGGACGGAGATAAAAAAAGGCGATACTGTGATTAACGTTCATATTCCCCAGGGAGAAAGGCTGGAGCTGGCAGCCGTTAGAGCTTCCTGTGAACAGGCTTTCAGTTTTTGGGGAAAGCAGTATCCTTACATATGCCATTCATGGCTGCTGTATCCTGAGCTTTCTAGGGTGCTGGGAAAGGAAAGCAATATCCTGGGCTTTCAGAAGCTATTTCGGATCGTCCAGGTGGATTTTGCCGAGAGAGAAGCAGAATGGAGGATATATGGGAAAATACAGGATGACCTGGAGCTGTACCAGGAAGCAACCAGCCTCCAGAAAAAGGCAAAGGAGTATTTGAGGGATGGGGGAGCATTAGGAAATGGACTGGGTATTCTGGATTTTTCTGCCGGATAAAAGGATTCTAACATGAATGAACGGATTGTACTGAGAAAGCAGGGCAGATAATATGCCTTGCTTTTTTGCTCATATCAACGTATGATAGGAATAGGCGCCGGCCTGTGTCCCTGCTGCTGGAAAGCTGGTGAGAGAAGTTTTGGAGCAACGTAAAGCAAGCCTGTAAAGAGCCGGCGTGCTGTAAGGGAAGCTGTCCATGGGGCGGTCAGTGAAGGCATAGAGCGAGGCATATACAAAGGAGAGACATATGACAAAGAAGGAATTGACGCTTGCGATCATAAAGCGTCTAAAGAAGGAGTACCCAGACGCAGGATGTACATTGGACTATAATCAGGCCTGGAAGCTTCTAGTAAGCGTGCGGCTGGCAGCCCAGTGTACAGATGCAAGAGTGAATGTAGTGGTCCAGGATTTGTATGCCAGGTATCCGGATGTGGCCGCTTTGGCTGCCGCTGATGTGGAGGAGATTGAACAGATTGTCAGACCCTGCGGACTGGGACGCAGCAAGGCCAGGGATATCAGCGCCTGTATGAAAATATTGAAGGAGAAATATGGGGGGAAGGTGCCGGAGGATTTCGAGGCTCTCTTGGAGCTTCCGGGAGTGGGCCGCAAGAGCGCCAACCTGATTATGGGAGATGTGTTCGGGAAGCCTGCGATTGTGACGGATACCCACTGCATTCGTCTGGTGAACCGTATGGGCCTGGTGGATGGCATAAAGGAGCCGAAAAAGGTGGAAATGGTCTTGTGGAAGCTGGTTCCTCCAGAGGAGGGCAGCGATTTTTGCCACAGGCTGGTATATCATGGAAGAGATATATGCACAGCCAGGACAAAGCCTTTTTGTGATAAATGCTGCATCAATGATATTTGCAGGAAAAAGGGGATTTAAATGATACAGCAGGCATTTTGCGCTTTGAGAGAATCGAAAGGATTGGATATAAACATGAATATTCAGATATTTGGCAGAGCTAAATGCTATGATACGAAAAAGGCAGAGCGGTATTTTAAGGAAAGGGGCATCAAGTTCCAGATGATCAGGCTGAATGAAAAGCCTATGAGTAAGGGAGAGTTTGTAAGGGTAAGGCAGGCGGTGGGAGGACTGGATGAGATGCTTGATCAGAGCTGTAAGGATCAGGATACCCTGACTCTGCTTGAGTATATCGCCAAGGAGGACAGGGAGGAAAAAGTGCTGGAGAACCAGCAGGTTTTAAAGACCCCCATTGTCAGAAATGGAACCCAGGCTACAGTTGGCTATCAGCCGGAGGTGTGGAAAGCTTGGGAATGAAGCCGGAGGTGAGCGTATGAGCTTTATAGAACAGAAACGGCAGCTGCGCAGAATGTTAAAAGCGCAGGCAGCACAGCTGGATCTTTCCTACTGCCGTGAGGCGGACCGGGCGATTTTTAAGAGTATTACAGATTTGCCGGAGTATCAGAGGGCAGAGCGGATTTTCTGCTTTGTAGGTACGGCAAGGGAGATTGACACGGCTCCTGTTATAAAGGATGCTCTGAAAAAGGGAAAAGTCGTGGGTGTTCCCAGATGTACAGGCAAGGGGATAATGGATGCCTGTCAGATAGATGGGCTGAACTGTCTAAAGCTGGGGCGGTATGGTATTATGGAGCCAGAAGAGACGGCGGCTGTGCTTTTTCCTGAGGATCTTGAGCTGGTACTTGTTCCTTGCCTTACGTGCAGCCTGTCAGGGAAGCGGCTTGGATATGGGGGAGGGTATTATGACAGATATTTGGCAAGAACAAGGGCTTTTAAAGCAGTCCTTTGCCGGGTTAGGAGCATGAGGGAGGATATTCCGGCGGAGGCGCATGATGCAGTGATGGATGCTGTTATTTCTGAAATGGGCGTAAGGCGCGTATAGGACTTTTGCTCTAAATCTGATTTGCTCAAATTCAAAGTTATGTAAACTTGGATACAAAAGCCTCCTATTCTTGGTTTCTTAAAATCTCTTAGAGCCAACGTACTTCTTCATGATTAAGAAATTGCCTTTTTCTAATGAATGTAGGATATTGATGTAATAGATGCCTCGTGAATGGAATATGCTATGATAATGCTTCCAATTATGATAGACACACTATGGTAGATACAGCAAACAAAAAGCCCAGTAAAGAGTGCAAGCACCACCTATGGTGGCAAGCTCTTGACAGGACTTTTTTTCTGTGATAGATAATCAAGAAGAAGTAAAGTATTGCTAAATTTGTTGATAATCAGACAAAGGTAACGCAGGGATCACAATATGAGCTAACACTACATAATGATACTCCACCGCCCATAGCAACAGTATTAAGAATTGCTTCTACAGTATCTAATTCAATTATCATTGGTGAATTCGATTGATGTAAGTTCCACCAATCCAAAAGAGCTTTTCTGTAGGGGCAGGACTTGATATTATTTTAAATAAACTTATTATTATACTAGGCAGGGGGAGGAATCTATGCTATATTAAATTATAACATTCATATGAGGAGGTCTTTTGATGAAGAAAGATAGTTTTGGGATATGTATTTCTTTTTATGCAATTCTGGCTTTTGTTTTAGCAATTTTGGGACAGACATTATTATGTGGTATGTTGCTTGGCTTTGTTATTGTGCTTCAAAAGGACGAATGGCTCACAAAACAAGCAATGCAGGCTTTTTTTCTCAGTCTTCTGAAAGGAATTATATCAGCTATCATAAGTGCGTTTTCTTGGTCTTACTCAATTCCGCTGATTGGAACAGCCATTTCCGGTGTATTTGGCTTTATCGGTGGTATTTTGTCTCTCATTGTATTAATAATTGCTCTTATGGCGCTTAGCCGTGTCGCAAAAGGTTCCGACGCGAAGCTTCCGGTGGCTGCCGCCTTGGCCAATAAGGCATTTGGACTGACCTGTACTGTGAAATATGAGCCAGCTCCTGAATCAGATAAATCGTGAAAATAGTTTACAAGCATTCTTAATAAGCTCGCCTTATGGCGGGCTTATTCCATCTAGCTGGCAGTTGATGCTTCACGTAACGGAAGAACGGATTTTGGAGGGCGTAAAGGAGCTGATGGATGTTTGCATGAAGCGTTGGTTCCCCTGAATAGAGGTGTTTTCTTAGAAAGGGATTCTAAAGGGCAGAGAGATGATAAGAATGCCGGAACAGAGAAGTAAAGGCTGAATAATAAATGGAAGTAATTCTGACTTGAAAAAATGGCGGAAAGAGATTAAACTGTTATTATGAAACTATTATATGAAGAAACGCTGGGTGGATTGTCCATCCAGCGTTGTTATGGTTTAGATGGAAGCGTGGTGGTGCCTGAGCGCATTAATGGTCTTCCAGTGAAGGAGCTTGCCGGGTATGTGCTGTCAGAAACGGTAAGGGGACGTGATAAGCCGCCGGCGGAGTTTGCCGGGGAACCGGAGATAAAGGGAGGCCAGGTTGAGGAGCTGGTTCTTCCCGTAAGTCTTGAAAGAGTGGGAGCTTATGGATTCTATAATTGCTATGGACTGAGGACGATGGCCTTCCACAGTACCACGCTGGACTGGGGAGCCGGAGTTTTTACCGGATGTACAGGGATAAAGCGTCTGGATATCCGGGTTCATGAGGGAAGCAGATCCTGCTTAAAGGAGATTTTAACAGAGCTTCGACAGACTCTGGTGGTGGATTACCGGGATGAACAGGGACGCATGCTGGCAAAGCTTATATTTCCAGAATATTTTGAGGAATCGGTGGAAAATACGCCTGCCCGGATTATTACAAGAGAAATGCATGGGTGCGGGCATATGTACCGCTATTGTTTTGAGGAAACCAGGTTTAAGGTGGGGGAGTATGACAGGCTGTTTAGGCAGGTGCAGATTCAGGAAAGCGAGGCATTGGCCGTAAGACTGGCGCTTTATCGTCTGTTCTGGCCCTGGGGGCTTTCCGGGGACGCTGGGAATGTTTACTGGGAGTATGTGAAAAATCATGTGAAAGCGGCCGCAATGGGTCTTTTGGAGAGGGAGGAAACAGAGATTCTCTTCTGGCTGGCAAGAGAGCGGCGGATGGATGAGATGGCTTTGGAGGAGATGGTGACGGCGGCGGCCCAGATGGAGGATGCCCAAAGCGCTGCAGCTTTGATGGACACAAAATACAGGCGCTTCGGAGCTGCTAAGGCTGTAAAGCGATCCTTTGAATTATAACAATATACAAATATACGAAATAGAGAAAGCAGGAGGAATACGATGGCTAAGAAAACAAAGGGACAGGAACTGCAGGAGAAGCTTACATGGAAGTTCCCTAATATTGGAAAAGAGAGACCGGAGCTGGTAGAGAAAGCAGAGAAATACTGTCATGGATACAAGCGGTTTTTGAATGTGGGGAAAACGGAGAGGGAGTGCGTTCGGGAAGCCGTAAGGCTGCTGAAAAAGGCCGGATATAAGCCCTTTAAGCGAACGGATGAGTATCAGCCAGGAGATAAGGTTTATTTTGTAAACCGGGAAAAGGCGCTGATTGCCACTACCTTTGGAAAACGCCCGATAGCAGAGGGCCTGCGGCTGAATGGCGCTCACATTGATTCACCCAGGCTGGATTTAAAGCCGAACCCTTTGTATGAAAAGGATGAGGTGGCGCTGTTTAAAACTCATTATTATGGGGGAATACGGAAGTATCAGTGGGGTACTATTCCCCTGGCTCTGCATGGAGTTGTGGTGAAAAAGAATGGGGATTTGGAAGATATCTGTATTGGGGAGGATGAGGACGATCCGGTATTCTGCGTGACGGATCTCCTGCCCCACCTCTCGGCTAAGCAGAATGAACGTCCTTTGAAGGATGGATTGAAAGGAGAGGAGCTGAATATTGTGGTAGGCTCTCTTCCCTATGAGGACGAGGAGGTTAAGGAGGGAGTAAAGCTGATGGCTCTCAGTCTGCTCTATGAAAAGTATGGAATGACAGAGAAGGATTTTTTCAGGGCAGAGCTGGAGATGGTTCCTGCGGCTAAGGCAAAGGACGTAGGCCTGGACAGGAGCCTCATCGGGGCTTACGGACAGGACGACAGAGTTTGCGCTTATACAGCTCTGACAGCTGAGATAGATGTGAAGAAGCCGGAGTTTACAACCGTTACCATCCTTACGGATAAGGAGGAAACCGGATCTGACGGAAATACAGGGCTGGATTCTGATTATGTTCTCCACTACATAGAGGATCTGGCAGAGTTGGAGGGGGTGGCTGTGCGGGATGTGCTGAGAAATTCCCTGTGCCTGTCCTCGGATGTGAATGCTGCCTTTGATCCCACCTTTTCGGATGTTTACGAACCCCGGAATTCCTGCTACATCAATAAGGGCTGTGTTCTGACCAAGTATACAGGAGCAAGGGGAAAAGCAGGATCGAATGATGCCAGCGCGGAAACGATGGCCAGGGTCATTGCCATGATGGAGTCTGCCGGCGTTTACTGGCAGGCCGGTGAGCTGGGAGCTGTAGATGCCGGAGGCGGCGGAACCATAGCCAAGCTGGTGGCTCGTATGGACGTGGATACAGTAGATCTGGGAGTGCCTATTTTATCAATGCATTCGCCCTTTGAGCTGGCTTCCAAGCTGGATGTATATCAGACCTATAAGGCCTTTAAAGCCTTTTATCAGTAATGGGTTTCAGGAGTCCGTTTGCTGTAAAACGGCTGATTCCCTTAAATTTTCATGAAACTTAGAGGAAAGGCTTTTTTTTCCCAGGCAGGTATGGTATAACTATGTACAGCGCACCCCTGGGGCAGCAGGCTGAAAAAGGATGGTTTGGCTGGCAGACGGATGGTGCGAAATCAGTAAAAGAAAAGGGAAAAGTACGATGAAAAAATTAACAATACTGTGTTTGTGCGGATTGGCTGCCATGTCTATGATGACCGGCTGCTCAAAGACTGCATCTGATGGTAAGGAAGATCTGGGCACTGTAGAATTGGCTGAGTATAAAGGCGTGAAGGTGGATATTCCGGTTCCCCAAGTGACGGACGAAGAGGTGGATGCCAGAGTGAATCAGGCCTTAGCTGCCAACCCGAAGGAGACGGTGGTAAACCGGGCTGCTGAAATGGGTGACATCGTTAACATTGATTATGTGGGAACACAGGACGGCGTGGAATTTGCGGGAGGCAAGGCGGAGGGTACAGATTTAACCCTTGGTTCCGGACAGTTTATTGACGGATTCGAGGATGGCCTGGTTGGAGCCAGGGCCGGAGACAAAAAGGAGCTGAACCTGACATTCCCTGAGGATTATAAAGAGAAATCCCTGGCTGGTCAGAACGTAGTTTTTAAAGTTACTGTAAATGAAGTAAAGATTAAGGAAGAGGCCAAGCTAGATGACGAGTTCGTTCAGAGCGTTTCTGAATATCAGACAGTAGACGAATATAAGAGCAGCATCCGTCAGGAGCTGCAGGATCAAAAGCAGAAGTCCTATGACTTGTCTGTTCAGCAGGCTGTGCTCCAAAAGGTAGTGGAAGGTTCTAAGTTTAAGCTTAATAAGAGTACGGTTTCCAGGCGTTATAATACAATGGTAGACCAGTATACACAGCAGGCTAAGCTGCAGGGCGGTACCTTTGCCAGCTTTGCGCAGGCTAATGGTATGGACGAAGGCGGACTAAAGGAATCTCTCTACGCCTCTGTGAAGGACGCTGTAAAGAACCAGCTGGTAATTAACACCATTGCTTTAAATGAGGGAATGGCGCTGGAGGATGCAGATCGTGAGGCCTTTGCCCAGACCAACGGACAGACGGTTGAAACAGCGGTAAATGCTTACGGTCAGGAGACCTTTGACGAGATGGCGCTTAACCATAAGGTTATGAAATATTTGGCTGATCATGCGGTAAATGAGGCTGCGGGCCTCCAGGCAGACGAGCCGTCTCCGGCAGACTCCGGGGAGCCTGCTGCAGAGACAGCTGCTTCTGAAGCGGCAGCGCCGGAAACAGCAGCCCGCTAATCAGCGGGAGAATAAGGAGGGGTGGCGCGTGCAGATATTAAAGGACAGAATACGTAAGGATGGCAAAATTAAGGCCGGGAACGTGCTGAAGGTGGACAGCTTCTTAAACCATCAAATGGATATTAAGCTGTTTGGCGAGATTGGCAAGGAGTTTAAGAAAAGGTTTTCTGATGCTGAGGTGACAAAGATTCTTACCATTGAGTCGTCAGGAATTGGAATTGCATGTATTGTGGCCCAGTATTTTGACGTTCCTGTGGTTTTTGCGAAAAAAACACAGACGAAAAATATTGCAGGCGAGGTGTTTACCACCAAGGTCGAATCCTTCACCCATGGGCGTGTGTATGATATCATTGTGTCAAAGGAGTTTATGGGTCCTGGAGACAGGGTTTTGCTGATTGATGATTTTTTAGCAAACGGCAAGGCTCTGGAGGGGCTGGCTGCCCTGGTCAGGGACTCAGGAGCAGAACTGGTGGGAGCTGGCATTGTAATAGAGAAGGGATTTCAGGTAGGCGGAGATTTGCTCCGGGCAGAGGGAATCCGTCTGGAGTCGCTGGCGATTGTAGAGAGTATGGACGAGGAGACACAGAGTATTGTGTTCAGAAATGATGAATAGACGGACAAAAGCATTATTTTTTGATATTGATGGAACTCTTTTATCTGAAAAGACTGGGAAAATTCCTGAAAGCGCTAAGATAGCTCTCCAAGAAGCAAGAAGAAAAGGACATCTGGTATTTCTTAACTCTGGAAGGGTATACGGTCACTTAAAGGGGATTCGGGACGAGGTGGAGGCCGACGGTTATCTCTGCGGCTGCGGCACCTACATTTTGGTGGGGGGTAAGGTGCTTTACTGTCACCGGATTCCGAGAGAACGGGGCATCCAGATAAAGAAGGATATTGATGCGTGTGGTCTGGACGGAGTTTTGGAGGCCATTGAAGGCTGCTATTTTCACAAAACGCCTTCCAGGATTCCCAAGGTGGAGGCATTGAAGAATGCGGTGCAAAAATCGGGCAGTGCGCTGGCATATGACTGGGAAGAGGACTGCTATGATTTTGACAAGCTGTATCTGGGTTCAGATGAACAGAGCCAGTGCAGGGAGCTTTTCGGACGATTGAAGGATTTCGAGATTATTGACCGGGGGCAGGGATTTTACGAGTGTGTTCCCAGAGGACATTCCAAGGCGACGGCCATCGACCTGGTGCTGAAACATTATGGGATTTCTCTGCAGGATACCTATGTCTTCGGAGACAGCAGCAATGATTTGGAAATGTTCAGATATGCCACCAACTGCATCCTTATGGGACAGCACGATTCTGTGCTGGAGCCCTATGCTACATTTGAAACAAGGGATGTGGAGGACGACGGTATCGCCTATGCAATGAAGGAGCTGGGCATTATTTAGCACATCGTATAGAAAGAGCTGGCTGAATGAAGAAAAAGACTTGGATTATCAGTGCCCTGATGTACGCCGCAGTATTTGCAGCGTGCTTCGGGGTACTGCATTTTATGAAGAAAATAATTGAGCCGGGGAGTCAGGCTTCAGTTCCAATCAGCGCTGTAAGAATGGAAGCGGGAGAGGAGACAGGCGATGCGGATCAGGGGAATGTGACGGATGAGTCAGCGGAGCCTGTTCCTGTAGCTACTGGTTCCCAGGCTGAGGAGATAATCAGGGAAAAGGGATATAAAAGCTGGGAAAAGTATTTTCCAGGTATCTGGTCTCCGCCTCAGACGGAGGAAACGCCCTATGTACCGCCTAAAGTGATACTGGCTACGGATCTTCACTATCAGAGCGCTTCAGGATGGGACAAAGGAAGGGCGTTCCAGCTATTTGTAGAGCGGGGAGATGGGAAGGTAGTTCAATATTTGCCGGAGCTTTTAGAGGCATTTATAGACGAGGTGATAGAAGAAAAGCCCACAGCCCTGGTGCTTAGCGGAGATATTACTATGAACGGTGAGAAGATGAACCATGAGGAGCTCTCTGCCCGGCTAAAGAGGGTTCAGGATGCGGGAGTGCAGGTTCTGGTAATTCCCGGCAATCATGATATCAATAATACCAAGGCCTCAGTATTTTTTGGAGAAGAAAAGGAACAGGCCCCCTGGGTGACTCCCCAGGAATTCTATGACATTTATCATGAATATGGTTATGACCAGGCTTTAAGCAAAGACCAGGATTCCTTAAGCTATGTCTATGAGCTGGATGAGAAAAACTGGCTGCTGATGCTGGATTCCTGTCAGTATGAGCCGGAAAATCTTGTGGAGGGAAGACTAAAGGAAAGCACCATTGCCTGGGCCTGGGAGCAGTTGGCAGAGGCGAAGGAAAAGGGGGTGTTTGTTCTGCCTGTGGCCCATCATAATCTGTTGGCTCAGAGCAGAATGTATACTACCCAGTGCGCCATGGAGAACAATCAGGAGGTAATCGGCCTGCTGCAATATTATGAGGTTCCATTGTTTGTCAGCGGGCATCTTCATGTGCAGCGCATACGCAAGTACAAGAGTGAGCCGGGAGTGCCGGATGGGGAGTACGGGATACAGGAGATCATTACCGATGCTTTGAGTATTCCTCCCTGTCAGTACGGAGAGCTGGTATGGGAGCTGGATGGGAGCTTGTCTTACCAGACCAGGGCGGTAGATGTGTCAGCCTGGGCCAGAAGAACCGGGACGGATAATGAGGAGCTGCTGGATTTTGAGGACTGGTCCTACCGGTTTATACAGGAACTGATCAGTAACCAGATTCGGGGAATTGTAAAAAACCTTGGAGAAGATGTGGAGAAGTCTATGGCAGCTGTCTATGCCGCAGTATATATGGATTATTACGCAGGCCGGGAGATTGACGCCAAGGGGGTTAAGAGCTCGAAGGGATACCGGTTCTGGGAGCGGAACATGCCGGACAGCTACCTGTTGAGGGAGCTGGACGCCATGATAGCGGATTCAGACAGGGATCACAATTATTTTCTCCTGCCTGAGCTTACTCCATAGTAGAAAAGGAGGCTAAGAAGTGATATACTTTAGGAAGCAATCGCTTTTTAGATAAAGGAGGAAGCGGCCATGAGGATGAGAGGCTTGAAAATGACTGTAAAGCGTTTGGGAGCTCTGACGGGAGCCTTCGTGCTGGCAATATCCGTGACCTCCTACAGCGCTCCCCAGAGGTGGAGTTCAGGGATGTACTTCGCCCTGCAGGGAACGGTTTTGCCTCAAGGAGATAGACGAGCTTTCGTACCCTATTCCCAGCGTGTTCATGAACAATATGACCCGGCTGTGCTGGAGCAGGCTATGGCAGAGTTTGAGACGGCATGCCAGACAGAGGGCCAGGAGGAGGCAGTAAGCCGTCTCTATGATACTCTGATAAGTGAATACGACTGCTTATCTACAAGGGTTTATATGGCTCAAATCGCGTATGACAGGGATATATCAGAGCCGGCTGCGGCTAAGGAGCAGGCCTATACCGCGGATCTCTATATGGAAATGTCGGAAAAGGTAGTAATGTCCATTCAAAAAGGACTGGCCTCCTCCTATCATCCCCTTCTCAGCCAGAAGATGGGGGAGGAGCGGGTGACAATGGTGGAATCATATAAGCCTTATACTGAGGCGGAGCTGGAGCTTTTAAAAGAAGAGGATCAGCTTATACGCAAGTATGAACAACTGGCTGCGTCAGAAACCAGCGTGAATATAGACGGTGAGCTTTGGACCTATGACAGGCTGGAGGATGACGATTTTCTCACCTCACAAGCCTATGGGGAAATACAGGAGGCTCTGAGTAAGGAACGGAATCGGATTCTTGGAGCCTGCCTTTTGGAGCTGGCGGATGTGCGCAGAAAACAGGCGGCTTTCTATGGCTTTGACAGCTACAGCGATTATATGTACCAGCTTAGGTATGGGCGTGATTATACATTGCAGGATGTGTCACAGCTGTGTGAGATTGTAAAGAGGGAGATTGTCCCCCTTTATAATGCGCTGTGTTATGCAGATATGGATTACAGCTCATATGAAGAGCTGGATAAGCTGGAAAACCGCTCTACAAAAGAGCTGCTGGAGACAACCGGTACAGCTGTCGGCAGCCTGAGCGGAGAGCTGGGAGATATTTTCCGGTATATGCGGGAAAATGAGCTCTATGATATACAGTCAGATGAACCGGGAAAGGATCGGGTGGAGGTGGATTATACAGTGAGGCTTCCAGCTGATGGAGATGGATATATCTTTCTCAACCGGGAGAATACCTTTCGGGATTATCAGGCCCTTATCCATGAGTTCGGTCATTTTAGCGCCTATTACTATGATAAGACCCCGGAGCTTTACAGCGGCTTCGTCGTGGATGTGATGGAGATCCAGTCTATGGGGCTGGAGCTTCTGGCCACCAACTATGCCGGAGAGCTGGCTGGGGAGGGAGGCCCGGCTTATGCCTGTGAGACGGTAAATGATATGTTCTACAATATAATCAGCGCTTGTATGTTCAATGAATTAGAGGAGCTGCTATATGAGAATCCCAATGTGGAGCTGGAGGACTTAAACCGTAGATTCAAGGAAATACAGGATTCCTATGAAGGCTGGTATTATCAGGCATATGATGATGTTTGCTATGACTGGGTAGAGGTGCCTCATATCTTTTATGACCCTATGTACTATATTGGCTATGGAACCGCTTCTCTGACGGTTCTGGATTTGTGGGCCTTGTCCCAAAAGAATATGGAGGGCGCGGTGGATACCTATATGGGGATTTTAAAGGGAGGAATGGAGGTTCCTTACCGGGAAACTGCCCAACGGTGGGGGCTGCGTGATATATTTGACGAGGAGCAGGTTGCTGAGCTGGCAAATGAGATAAGGGACTATTATGGCCTTGAGACTCCGAAGAAGGTTGAGAATGAGAAGCCTTATGAGGATGAGAGAGCAGGAGCGGATGAGACGGATCTTAAGGAGCAGAATCATGTATTGATAACCCTTGGGATTATGCTTCTTGGTGGAATTGGCGCAGTGATTGTGCTGCAGCTGGCATTGGTGGGAATGGGGGGCTTCATCATCTGGTTATTGATGAAGAATAAAAACAGCAGAAACTGATGGAACAGAGGAGGGGGCCGGGCTGAGAAAAAGCAGAGGAGAGAAATGGACGGTAAAGCTTAAAGCTGATCCTTATAATAGGCCAGCATTAAATCCACCATTCGTCCATAGCTGCGAACTCCGTCTTTCTGGCGGTTGGCTCTCAGGTATTTATCGTTTAGCCGGGCGGAGGCCTCAGCCACCCGGCCTTCAAAGCCGTTCCAGAACTGGCGGTTTAAGGCCAAGTCTTGTATTGCTTCTGGTTCCAGCCGGGAGTGAAGCTCATAGTAGGCTTCCAGATCCACGCCCGCCAGAGCATTTCCTGCATAGACCCATCCTGTAAGGTAGCCGCTGTAACGGAAGTACGGCGACTGGGAACCGATGCATGCCAAATAGCCGATAAAGTTAGCCTCATCCTCTCTCATAAATCCCTTTAGGTGGGACAGCTCATGACAGATGGTGTGAGGGATGTTGTAGTAAGGCATTTCTCTGTTGTAGTTGGCTTCGATGGTAAAGGGGGAGTAGATTCCGCATAGCTGCTGCACTGATAGAAGCCTGGGGAGTATCAGAGGTTTGGGGTAGGGATAGTAGCCCTTTAGCTGAGGGAAATCCTCCCCCAATCCATTCATAGCCTTCTGGCCTGCAATTCCCATGGCCTTTAAAGCGGGTGCAGAGGGGAGAGGCATGTCCTCTGTTTGGCCCGGATAAAAAAGCTCCAGCCCGTTCTCTATGTCCTCCTCCCACTGGAGGGAGAGATTTACCTGATCTACAAGATAGCTGCATAGCTGGTACAGATCGTCTGGGGAAGATTTTTCTATATTTATTCCCGCTTCGTAAGAAAAAGGATTCCGCTCGTAGTTGATTCCGCAGTTAACAGTGTACATCAAAAGCAGGAAGGAAACGATCAAAAAGCCTCTGGAAAGAATCAGGACAGGTTTTTTAATATGGCGGCAGATGTAGAAGAGGGAAAATAGGAGCAGGCTATATACCCCTGCCTCCGAAAGAGAGAAGGGGAACAAACTGCAGAACCGCCCCAGTGTGCTTTCCAGCTTAGGATAGACCGTGAGAGCATAGGACTGAGCAAAGCCGGGGATGGTTCTGGCGCAAAAAACCAGTATCCCTGATAGGGCAGAGAATATGATTCCCAAAGTCCAGAAGAGGGAAGTATTCTTACCGGCAGAAGCCAGGGGAGGACCTGAGGCCCCAGGCTTTTGCAGGGGGGTGCTGGATAAAAGGGGGATGCAAATAGGAAGCTTCATTTGTAGTACCTGCCTTTACGTAGGAGTAAGAATACTTTTTAACAGCCGGTATTAGTTCTTTTATATATTCATATTATAGCAGACCCTTGTTGCCAGTCAAGAAATAGTTCCCAGGAAATGGAGGCTTAAGTTTGAAACAGAACGCCTTTAGAAAAAAAGACGCAGCATGGAATAAAGAACTGCCAAAAGAAGAAGCCAGCTTGTCAGGGGGCAGGCGGCGATGCAGTCTATAAAGGGATTGTGCTTTAAACACCCGGCTCCTGTGTGAAGAGTACATTCTCTGGCAAGCTTTCCGGGGGAAAAGTCCAGACATTGGTAATAAAATTCCTTTTGTTTTGCCGGCTGGAGACTGTAGTGGATCGCCGCCTTTACATCGTCTAGCTGTTCCCTGCTGTGGGCGCTGTAGGGCACCACAGGAATCTGCAGCACATCCTGAAGCAGAGTCATGTCAATGCAGATGCCTTTGCTTTCAGCCTCTTCCCAGGAGCTGACGCACAGAATCAGAGGGATACCCTGCTCCCGTACCTGTTCCAGGCTGAGCAGCTCCTTAAGCTGGTGAAGCCCCTGCTCCAGACAGAAGGCGTCACATACCAGAACAATAACCTCAGGCTGCTGATGATCTGAGAAGCGTCTGGCCTCCAGCGTTGTGAGAAGACAGTTCAAACCGCTGTATTGATAGCTTCTTTTTAATCCAATCCAAGCGATAGGAAGGGGATTGGCAAGTCTTGATAAAAGGGTACGTATTCCTGAACTGGAATTACCTGTAAGGGCGATGATATGAAGGTTGTTTTGCATTAAACCACTCCAAACAAGATATTGGCCTAAAGCCTTTATGATCAGATATGCTTAGGCTTCCGTCAGGTGCATGGCATGAACGCCAAATTACGTATATTGATCCCCTGCTTTTGATAAGTCAAGGATAGCTTGACGGCTGCGGCATAATCTACTATACTAGACCGTGGTTGGAACATGCTTTCTTCCGGCTGTGCGGCAGGCTCTGGAGAATGAATGTTTAATTATAGGTTGGCGTGAGTACGAGAAGCAGACTGGGCTGCAGAGGCTTCCTTGAGAGCCAGAAACGTAAAGATGGGATAGGAGAGTAAAAATATGGGATTTCAGGATGATTATGTAATGCGGACGATCAGCGATCTGGTACGTGCCATTGCAAGGCTGGCGCTTGGAAAAAATGATATAGACTATGAGCTGCCGGCTGACGAGGCGGCTGATACGGAACTGGATCGGGTTTACCGGAGACTGAAAAATATGGTGGATGAAGGCGATATCAATGGTGCGGAGAATTACCTTTCTGATGAGCTGGACACAGAAAATAAGGGATATTTGGAGATGGCTCTCACCTTCTATATGTATCTGAATCAGCTTTCAGACGCTGAGCTTTATGAGGCTGATTATTCCCGTGAGGAGATCGTGGAGGGGATTAACAGCATTTGTGCGGAATATGGTATTAGCGGTTTTGAACATTTTGTAGATACAACGATGGTTTAGAATACAACAGCCAGATGGTCATGGTGACATGGCCTTCTGGCTGTTTTTTGCCCTGAATCGGAAAAAAGCTTTTGCTCCGGGGTAAAAAACAAAGAAAGAGGATTTTAATGGAGATAAATAAAGAGTGCGCCCAATATTTGGGAGACTATTATAAGGGGCTGTTCTTTGGAAATGTAAATAGGAGATACCGGGCTACCACAAAGGCTGAGGCAAATAAACGCCTGGGACGTTTGACACAAGAGCGTTTAGGGAAAATTGTAAGGGCCAATGAACTTAGTGACATACATGCCATGACATCAAAGGTCTGCTCCTATTTAATGCGCCGGGAAAACTATTTAAAGCCCGGAGCCATGACAGAGGAATGGGACAGGGACTATAAGCATATGCAGGCATTCTGCTGCGCGTTAGCCAGGAAGGATTTGGAATATGTTTCCTCCCTGACGCTGGAGGAACTGAAGCAGGTAATGAAAATGCAGGGAGTCCGCCGCTATCTACTGACGAATTCCCTGGAGCGGGCCTATCAGCTTTTCTATATCCCCAAAACCATCAAGAGGGGGATTCGGGAGGCCATCCAGAAGAAGCCTGAGGACGAATATCCAGGCGCTAGGGAGATGAAGCGCAAATTTATTCTTCATGTAGGCCCAACTAACAGCGGTAAGACTCATGATGCCCTGGAGCGGTTAAAGGAATGCAGTCACGGGGCTTACTTCGGCCCCTTAAGGCTTTTGGCCCTGGAGGTTTATGACCGTTTGAACACAGAGGGATTATCCTGCTCTATGATAACCGGAGAGGAAATGCTGGAGATACCAGGAGCCTTGTGCCAGGCATGTACAGTCGAAATGCTCAATGACCATGAGTATTTTGATATTGCGGTGGTAGATGAGTGTCAGATGATAGCGGAACCCCATCGGGGGCATAATTGGACCAGAGCTGTCCTGGGGCTGAGGGCAGAGGAAATACATCTTTGCATGGCGCCTGAAGCAGAGGACATCATAACAGAAATGATTAAACGCTGCGGCGACCAGTATCGTGTGGTACGGCATAAGCGGAATACGAGGCTCACCCTTGAAAAGAAAGCCTTTGGCCTAAAGACAGATTTGAGAAAGGGAGACGCCCTTATTGTATTTTCCAAGAAATCAGTTCTGGCTTTGGCAGCTCATCTGGAGAATGAGGGAATCCGATGCAGCGTTATCTACGGAAGTCTTCCTCCTGCCACCCGGAGGGAGCAGGTGCGCCGCTTCCTGGAAGGGGAGACGGAGATAGTGGTCAGCACCGATGCCATTGGGATGGGGCTGAACCTTCCCATTCGAAGAATTGTTTTTGTGGAAACTCGGAAATTTGACGGCGTGAACAGGCGAGATCTGACGCCTGAGGAGATCAAGCAGATCGCCGGACGGGCCGGCAGATACGGACTTTACGATGAAGGCTTCGTTACTGCGGTGGATGGACTTAAGGTGATTGAGGACGGCCTGCTTCGAATGCCTATGCCCATTATGAAAGCTTATGTGGGCTTTCCAGAGCAGCTTTTGAGTCTGCCTTCAGAAATAGACAATCTGATTAAAATATGGGCGGGAATGGACGCTCCCTCCATCTACGAAAAGATGGAGGTAGACGAGCTTTTGGCGTTGTATATGAGCTTTGAGCATGTTCACAGGAAGGATTTGGGGGAATATACCAAGCAGGAGATTTACAAGCTGATTACCTGCTCTATCGATATTGGTAACAAACTTGTTATGGAGCTGTGGAAAGATTACTGCAGCCAGTACCGGGAGGTGGAGGAGCTGGAATTTCCCTACAGTCCTGGGGATGATCTGTATGCTCTGGAAAGCTATTATAAGATGCTGGATTTGTATTTTCAGTTTTCAAGAAAGGTGGGCCTGCCGGTTCAGAAGGAGAATCTGGAGGAGGAGCGGCGGCGTACGGAGGAAGTGATCAGCTGCATTTTAAAAACGGAATGTGCCAGCTACTCGCGTAAATGTGCCAGCTGCAAAAGGGAGCTTACATGGGATTATCCCTTCTCCGTCTGTCAGCGGTGCTTTAAGAGGGGAAAGGTAAACCGGGCTCACAGATATAGCCAGGGCAGGCTAAGAAACGGAACAAGCATACAACAAGAGGAGAATTAAGGAGGTAAAAGAGATGGAAAGTCAACGTATCATTCAGGTGGAGGAGAAGGTACCCTTAAAGCTTTTAGTACCGTTAAGCATTCAGCACATGTTCGCTATGTTCGGCGCATCGATTCTGGTGCCCTTTATCTTCGGGATTAATCCGGCGGTGGTGCTGTTTATGAACGGTATTGGCACCCTGCTGTTTATTCTTATTACGAAGGGAAAGGCTCCTGCCTATTTGGGCTCCAGCTTTGCGTTTCTGGCTCCGGCTGGTGTTGTCATCAGCAATTTCGGATACGCATACGCGCTGGGAGGCTTTGTGGCAGTGGGGTTTTGCGGCTGTATTCTGGCGTTGGTTGTCTACCGGTTTGGAACAGGCTGGATCGATATTGTACTGCCTCCTGCTGCCATGGGGCCCGTTGTAGCCTTAATTGGGCTGGAGCTTTCAGGGACTGCTGCAAGCAACGCGGGTCTTCTGGAAGAGGTGATTGACCCTAAGAAGCTCATTGTGTTTATGGTAACCTTGGGTACGGCTGTGTTTGGCTCTATTTTATTCAGAAAGTTTTTTTCTGTCATACCGATTCTTATAGCAGTTATGGCAGGTTATGGGGCGGCTCTCATATGCGGGATTGTGGACTTTACAGAGGTAGAGGCGGCTCCGCTGTTGGCTCTCCCTAACTTTTCTGCCCCTAAGTTCAGCCTGGAGGCCATACTGATGATTCTTCCGGTGCTTCTGGTTATAACTTCAGAGCACATTGGCCATCAGGTAGTAACCAGCAAGATTGTAGGCCGTGATCTGCTAAAGGATCCGGGGCTTCACCGCTCCCTGTTCGGAGATAATTTTTCTACCATGCTATCCGGCCTTATCGGCTCTGTACCTACAACTACCTACGGAGAGAATATAGGGGTTATGGCGATCACACGTGTATACAGTGTCCGTGTGATCGGAGGGGCAGCCATTTTGTCTATTATTTGCTCCCTTATCGGCAAGCTATCCGCCCTGATAAGCACCATTCCAGGTCCTGTCATCGGCGGAATCTCCTTCCTCCTTTACGGGATGATAGGAACCTCAGGGCTGCGCATCCTGGTAGATTCCAAGGTAGACTACGGCAGCTCCAGAAATCTGGCGCTCACCTCTGTTATTTTCGTGACAGGTCTTTCAGGAATTTCTGTAAAGATTGGGAATATTCAACTGACAGGTATGGTTCTGGCCTGCGTGGCAGGAATGATTCTAAGCCTGCTCTTTTATTTGCTGGAGCGTTTTCACCTTACCAATGATCAGACTTAATGACTCAGCCGCTGCCTGCTGTAGTGATAAACATTAAGAAGGAATGAAAGTAACCGGAAGGCAGCGGAGCAAAGGTCAGGGCTCCGCTGCCCGTACCAGAACCTCCTTTGCATTTGCGGCTCGAAGGCCGATAAGCCTGCCTCGGATCAAGTAAGCGGATATGGAATCTGTCCTTCCTTTCAGGATGCAGGTAATCGGCTCCTTGGATATAAAGCCAAGATGTTTTAAGTGCTCTGCCATGTAGGGTTCACAGATAATCCATACAACTTCAGCCGTT
Organism: Clostridium porci; assembly: GCF_009696375.1. Classification (GTDB taxonomy): domain Bacteria; phylum Bacillota; class Clostridia; order Lachnospirales; family Lachnospiraceae; genus Enterocloster; species Enterocloster porci. The sequence goes on along the minus strand of NZ_VUMD01000003.1, from coordinate 221,818 downwards.
TCTCCAGACTTTAATTCGTTTAAGGGATATACCATAAAAACATTTCCAGGGAAGCTTTACAATAATATATGCGGCAGTTCCTTAAACGGGTGAATACCATCCAAAAGAAGTCTGCGTTTCTAATCTAACAGCACAGGTACAGGCTTGTGAAAGCTTAAGGAGCTGGGTGTTACAGAACAGTCCCAGGCAAGCACATGAACTCCGGCTCTGGCAGCAGCCCTCAGTGTCTGGCCGAAGGCCGGGTGAGTGGCATCATTGGGTTTAAAGCCGTGAATCCCCTTCATCTGGATTACAAAGAGCACATATGCCTCACATCCCTCCTGATGTGCCTTTATAAGGCTGTTGAGGTGCTTAAGGCCCCGCTCAGTGGGAGCGTCAGGAAACATTGTCATGCCCTCGTCTTCCAGGGTAACGCCCTTTACCTCCATGAACGCCTGGGTACCGGGATGATTGTCTGGTGTTCGGGACAAAGAGGCAATGCTTCCAGAAGAGGGGGATGCATTCCTGCCTTTGTTCCGGAAGAGGGTAAAGGCCAGATCAAATCTAGAATCTTCATAGTTTACCTCTCTGCGTATGGATTCTATTTTATCATAAGCTCCCAGCAGGGCCTGGGGGCTGGTCTTAAGCCATTCCCATGCAGCCTTATTAGGAGCCTGAGAATCCATGTTGATCAGCAGTCTATCCTTATATACCGCAATGATGTCGTACTGGGTCTTGCGGCCGGTAAGAGCAGCGTCCGGGTGGTATTCCAAAACGACTGTAACCCCAGGGATCAGAAGCTCCCTGCATCGTCCTGTGTTTTTTACATGGCAAACTACATGTCGTTCTTCTATTTTTACATGGGCGATAAAACGGTTAGGGCGGCTTAAAAAGGTTCCTGTTATAATATGTTCGTATTTCATAATCGAACTTCTCCTTTAAATTTTAGGCAAAGGGGCTTAAAATCCCTGCCGGGAAGCAGCTGTCCTGGCAGGGGTCATGCTCTGCCTCCTTATCCTGTACAATAGTATAGCAGAAGAAGCCCTTAGGTGAAAGCGGGGTTTATTTTTTTAGTCATTTTCCCACAGAAGTGTTTTGAGCTTTGAACCTGCACTGGAGAAAGGAACATATTTCTTTTTGTGTTTTGGTTGCGATTGTACCGGAAATATGTTAGGATTTCTATATATGTACAGATAGAAAGAAAATGTTATTGACAAAGTGAGGATCAGAATATGAGATTGACCTATCAGAGTACAAGGGGCGGTGAGTCGGGGGTTACGGCTTCTATGGCCATCTTACAGGGGCTTGCAAAGGACGGCGGTTTGTTTATGCCTGTTGAGATTCCAAAGCTGGACGTGTCCTTTGAGACGCTGTCAGGCTTGACGTATCAGGAAACTGCCTATGAAGTGATGAAGCTGTTTTTTGCCGATTTTACGGAGGAGGAGCTTAAAAGCTGTATAAGCAAAGCCTATGACAGCAAATTTGATACAGGGGAGATTGCGCCTTTGGCAAAGGTGGACGGAGCTTACTATCTGGAGCTGTATCATGGAAGCACCATTGCCTTTAAGGATATGGCTCTTTCTATTCTGCCTCATCTTATGACAGTCTCCGCTAAGAAGAATAAGGCGGACAAGGAGATTGTAATTCTCACCGCAACCTCCGGGGATACAGGAAAGGCGGCGATGGCCGGGTTTGCGGATGTACCCGGAACCAGAATCATTGTATTTTACCCAAAGGACGGAGTAAGCAGGATTCAGGAGCTGCAAATGCGCACACAGAAGGGGGACAATACCAGCGTGGTTGCGATCCGCGGCAACTTTGACGATGCCCAGACAGGTGTTAAGCGCCTCTTCGGCAATCAGGCTTTGAAGGAGGAGCTGGTCTCTAAGGGCTTTCAGCTTTCATCCGCCAACTCCATCAATATTGGAAGGCTGGTGCCCCAGGTGGTGTACTATGTATATGCCTATGCCAGGCTGCTGGCCAATCAGGAGCTTGAACAGGGAGAGGAGATTAACGTGGTGGTACCCACGGGGAATTTCGGCAATATTCTAGCTGCCTATTTTGCGAAAAAAATGGGACTTCCCATTAAGACGCTGGTGTGCGCTTCCAATGAAAATAAGGTATTGTACGATTTCTTTACCACAGGCACTTATGATAAAAGGCGGGAGTTCATCCTTACGAGCTCCCCTTCTATGGACATCCTCATCTCCAGCAACCTGGAGCGTTTAATATACCTAAGCACAGGCTGCGACGGAGCGGCCAACGCGGCATTTATGCAAGAGCTGGCGGAAAAGGGCAGCTACACCATAACCCCTGCCATGCGTGAATTTATGTCAGATTTTACCGGCGGCTTTGCCACGCAGAAGGAAAATGCGGCTGCTATCAAGAATATATTTGACAGAGCCGGCTATCTGATTGATACGCATACCGGCGTTGCGGCGGCTGTTTACAAGCATTACAGGGCATCCACCGGCGATACGGCCAAGACGGTGATTGTTTCCACTGCCAGCCCCTATAAATTCTCCGGCAGCGTGATGGAAGCCATTGCAGGCAGCGAGGAGCTTGTGGGTAGGGACGAATTCCAGATCGTGGATGATTTAAGCCGGTTTACCGGTACAGCGATTCCGGCTGCCGTGGAGGAGATTCGCAGCGCTCCTGTTCTCCACAATTTGGAATGTGATGTGGAAAAGATGGAGGAAACAGTTAAGAATCTTCTGGGGATTTAAGGCGGATTTTGAAACTTGTATAAAACGATCTTTCTTTTTAATCGTAACTGCGATATAATAAGCAAGATAGTTAAAAGCATAACAAGGTTTTAAGGAGGGTATCACATGTTAGTTTCAGCAAAAAGGATGCTTGATAAAGCAAGAGAAGGCAAGTATGCAGTAGGACAGTTTAATATCAATAATCTCGAATGGACCAAATCCATCTTACTGACAGCGCAGGAGCTTCAGTCTCCCGTGATTCTGGGTGTTTCTGAGGGAGCAGGAAAATATATGGCGGGTTACAGAACGGTATCCGCCATGGTGAAGGCTATGCTGGAGGAGCTGAATATTACGGTTCCCGTAGCTCTGCATCTGGATCACGGCTCCTATGAGGGCTGCTACCAATGCATCAAGGCAGGCTTTTCCTCCATTATGTTCGACGGTTCCCATTATTCGATTGAGGAGAATATTGAGAAAACCAGGGAGCTGGTAAAAGTTGCCCATGCTATGGGGCTGTCACTGGAGGCAGAGGTTGGCTCTATCGGCGGTGAGGAAGATGGAGTAGTTGGTCTTGGAGAATGTGCTGATCCGCAAGAATGCAAGGCCATCGCGGATTTAGGGATTGACTTTTTGGCAGCAGGTATCGGCAATATCCATGGAAAATATCCTGAGAATTGGCCAGGACTTCGTTTTGACGTGTTAGAGAGCATTAAGAAGGCGGTAGGTGATATGCCGCTGGTGCTTCACGGTGGAACAGGTATTCCTGAGGATATGATTAAGAAGGCTGTCAGCCTGGGAGTGGCTAAGATTAACGTTAACACCGAGTGTCAGCTGACCTTCGCGGCAGCTACCAGAGCGTACGTGGAGGCAGGTAAGGATCTGGAAGGCAAGGGCTTTGACCCAAGAAAGCTGCTGGCTCCAGGGGCAGAAGCTATAAAGGGAACGGTGAAAGAGAAAATGGAACTGTTCGGCAGCGTAGGAAAGGCCTGATTCTTAACATTAAGACAGCTTAATAATCATTATTAGAATAAAAATATGGTTTTCGTAAAAAAATGCTTGCATTTTGAGGGAAAATGGTTTATTTTAATAAAGAACAAGGGTGTTCTCTCTGAATGGGGGAACGCCTTTTTTATTATACCCCCGTCTGAGGTGCGGCAAAAGAATGCTAAAGCTGCGCCTTCGTTTGCGAGATGTATGCTTGAAGCTATCCTCAGTCTATGGTCTGGTTATGTAGCGCAGCACGCTGGTATGAACAAAGGGGATTTATGAATAAAGAAAAAGAGAGGATGGAAAAAGGGATGAGCGAGGTATTAAAGGTAGTTGAAATGTTCGGCAGGAATGTATTCAACGATGGGGTTATGAGGGATCGCCTGCCAAAGAACGTATATAGGAAGCTGAAAAAGACCATCGAAGACGGCGCTGAGTTGGACCCCGGCATTGCCGACGTCGTGGCTCATGCCATGAAGGATTGGGCCATTGAGAGAGGGGCTACCCACTACACCCATTGGTTTCAGCCTCTGACAGGAGTAACGGCTGAAAAGCATGATTCTTTTATTTCTGCTCCCAGTGACGGAAAGGTGATTATGGAATTTTCCGGAAAGGAACTGATTAAGGGAGAGCCGGATGCTTCTTCTTTTCCATCTGGAGGCTTAAGGGCGACCTTTGAAGCTAGAGGCTATACCGTTTGGGATTGTACCTCCCCTGCGTTTCTGAGAGAGGATGCCGTCGGCGTAACCCTTTGTATTCCTACTTCCTTCTGCTCCTACAACGGCGAGGCTCTGGATAAGAAAACCCCATTGCTGCGTTCTATGCAGGCGGTCAACGAGCAGGCATTGAGGATTCTCCGGCTCTTTGGCAACACAACTGCCAAAAGAGTGTCTCCCTCTGTAGGGGCTGAGCAGGAATATTTTCTGGTTGACCGTGAGAAATATTTGCAGCGCAAGGATCTGATTTATACAGGACGCACTCTGTTTGGAGCAATGCCTCCGAAGGGGCAGGAGCTGGAGGATCATTACTTCGGCGCTATCCGTGAACGGATCGGTTCCTACATGAATGACGTCAATAAAGAGCTGTGGAAATTAGGAGTGCCTGCCAAAACACAGCACAATGAGGTCGCTCCTGCGCAGCATGAGCTGGCGCCTATATACGAGGGAGGCAATCAGGCGGCAGACCATAACCAGATTGTAATGGAGACGCTCAAGAAGGTAGCAGGCCGTCATGGAATGGCCTGTCTTCTTCATGAAAAGCCCTTTGCGGGAGTAAATGGATCGGGTAAGCACAATAACTGGTCTCTGACCGCAGATGACGGTACTAACATGATGAATCCGGGAGATACGCCTCATGAGAATGTTCAGTTCCTTTTGGTGCTGGCCTGCATTATGAAGGCTGTGGATATTCATGCGGATCTGTTAAGGGAGTCTGCCGCTGATGTGGGAAATGATCACCGGCTGGGAGCGAATGAGGCTCCGCCTGCAATTATCTCTGTATTTCTGGGGGAGCAGCTGGAGGATGTGATCGATCAGCTTTGCAGCAGAGGCGAGGCGACCCATTCTAAGTCGGGGGGAACCCTAAAGACTGGCGTTGACATTTTGCCGGATTTGGATAAGGACGCGACAGATCGCAACAGAACCTCACCCTTTGCTTTCACTGGTAATAAGTTTGAGTTCCGTATGGTGGGTTCCTCTGATTCAATCGCTTCTTCTAATACAGTTTTGAATACCATTGTAGCGGAAGCATTTAAGGAGGCGGCGGATAAGCTTGAGAAGGCAGAAGACTTCGATATGGCGGTTCATGATTACATTAAGGAGACGCTCTCAGCTCATAGAAGAATTATCTTTAATGGTAATGGATATTCTGGCGAGTGGGTAGAGGAGGCAGAGAAGAGAGGGCTTCCTAATATCAGGTCTATGGTGGACGCGATTCCTGCCCTGACTACAGAAAAGGCAGTAAGGCTGTTTGAGGAGTTCGGGGTATTTACAAGAGCGGAGCTGGAGTCCAGGGCAGAGGTGGAATATGAGAACTACAGCAAGGCCATTAATATTGAGGCCAGAACCATGTATGATATGGCAAGCAAGTCGATTATTCCTGCTGTTATCCGGTATATTACCAAGCTGGCTGAATCTGTTTCGGCTGTAAAGACTGCCTGCCCGGAGGCAGATGTAAGTGTACAGACGGAGCTTTTGATAGAGACCTCTGATCTGCTGTCTGAGACAAAGGTTGCTTTGGCGGCTCTGGCTGATAAAACGGAGAGAGCATTTGGGTTAGAGACAGGAAAGGATCAGGCATTGTTTTTCCACAAGGAGGTATTTCCTGCAATGGCAGCTCTGAGGGCGCCTGTTGACAAGCTGGAGATGATCGTGGATAAGGATTTGTGGCCAATGCCCAGCTATGGTGATTTGATTTTTGAGGTATAGCTACAGGCAGAGGAGTTGGTTTCGGACGTACATCTTCAAAGAACAGAGGGGAGAGGGCGCCCGCTGTATCATGAGGAATAGGTATTTTGCAAGGATAGAGCAGGGTCTGCCGGATTCAGGCAGGCCCTGCCGTGTTTTTGGGCATATCCTGCCTGGAGCTGTACACCTAAAGCCTATAGCTGTGTTGAGCAGCTATGCATAACGAGTGAGTTAGGGCTTGCATTTTTTTTTTGTTATGCTATAATGTTCATATATTGCTAAAAATATAATATTTTGAACGAAACGGAAAATGAGGGAACATGACATGGATAGACTGGGGCTTGTGTGCAGAGCAATTTTGGAGCGGCCTGACATTACACAGAGGGAATTGGCAGCTTTGCTGGACGTGTCTCTGGGTACGGCTAATGGGCTGATTAAGGAGTGTATTGAAAGAGACTATATTGAAGAGAATCGCAGCCTAGATGGAAGGGATAAATGGAAACTGCGCCAGGCGGGAGAGGCGCTTTTGGAGCCGTACAGGGTGGATGGGGCCCTGATTATTGCGGCGGGCTTTGGCTCTCGGTTTGTGCCGCTGACTTTTGAGACTCCCAAGGGGCTTTTAGAGGTGTTTGGGGAGCGGATGATAGAGAGGCAGATAAAGCAGCTTCATGAGGCAGGTATAAGAAATATTACCATTGCGGTAGGGTATTTGAAGGAAAAGTTTGAGTATCTGATAGATAAGTATGATGTAGATCTTCTTTATAATCCGGAATATTCCAGTAAGAATACATTAGCTACCATTTACAGAGCAGGCAAGGCGCTGGAAGGCCGGAATATGTATATTCTGTCCTCGGATAACTGGATGAGGAAGAATATGTATCATAGCTATGAATGTGGTGCCTGGTACAGCAGTGTTCTTCAGAAGGGGGAGACCAAGGAATGGTGTCTGAGCTTTAATAAAAAGGGACGGATAACCCAGGTAAAGATTGGAGGAAGGGATCAGTGGGTGATGTACGGCCCGGCGTACTTTTCCAGGGAGTTTTCTAAACAGTTTCTGCCAGTGCTGGAGGCTTACTACAAAACTCCGGGAACAGAGCAGTTTTACTGGGAGCAGGTCTATGCGGATATGCTGGAGGGGGCAGCAAAGGATCGGCTGTGGGAGGACAAGGAGCTTCTTAAGAAGGCGGAGAAGGCTTCCGGCCTTCCGGCTTCCCGGTGGGGCGAGATAGAGATGGATGTGAACCGGCAGCCGGAGGATCAGGTATATGAGTTTGAGAATCTGGAGGAGCTTAGGCTGTTTGATACGAAGTATCAGAAAGGATCGGATAATGAAGCAATGGGGCTGGTTTCCAGGCTATTTAAGGTGCCGGAGTCGGAAATCTATGATATCCGCTGCATGAAAGCGGGGATGACCAATAAATCCTTTCTCTTCAAGGTAGGAGAGCGCCACTGCATTTGCCGGGTGCCCGGTTCTGGAACAGAGCTTCTCATTAACAGGAAGGAGGAGGCCAGGGTATATGAGGCGATAAGGCCTTTGGAGATTGCGGAGCATTTGCTCTATATAAATCCAGACACCGGATATAAGATTGCGGATTATTATGAAGGTGCGCGAAATGCTTCTGCCGCAAACTGGGAGGACATGGAACGGTGCATGGGAGTGGTAAGGCAGCTTCACCAGTCTGGGCTCAGAGTGGAGCACAGCTTTGATATCAGGGAGCGGATTGATTTTTACGAAGAGCTGTGCAGGAGACACGGAGGAATCCTTTTTGAGGACTACGTGGAGGTCAGAGGATGGATGAACTGGCTGATGGATACCCTGGATACCATGAACCGTCCCTCCTGTCTGTGCCATATTGACCCGAATGTGGACAACTTTCTTGTTTTGGAGAGCGGGGAAATAAAGCTTCTGGATTGGGAGTATGCAGGCATGTGTGATCCCATTGTGGATATTTCCATGTGCGCCATCTACTCTTATTATGGCGAGGAGGAGATGGAGAAGCTACTTTGTTTGTACCTTCAGCGGGAACCAGAAAAGGATGAGCTGTTCGCCCTCTATGCCAATGCTGCTCTTGGGGGCTTTCTGTGGAGCCTGTGGGCTGTATATAAGAGCGTTTTAGGGGACGAGTTTGGAGAGTACACCATTATCATGTACCGCTATGCAAAGAAATATTACAGGAAATTACGGAAATTATACATTCAATAAGCAAATGATTGAATACTCTCAAAGCTATCCCTTACCTAGTATGCTCAATTCCTTATAGGTCGATGCATGGTTTTTAAGATGCAGTACCCATTGCTTCATTACATTGATATATTAAAATACGCAGCGGATAAGGCATGAAAATCATGGGCTGACATTGACGGGAGTTGACGGCCTTAAGGCGCAAGAAGGGGAAGGGGATGGAGAAATTATAAAGAGAACAAGCATACAGAAGGGCTGCCGCATCGGTTATTGTACCGGTGGGGCAGCCCTGTTAAGATCTAATGTAAATTAAAAGGGCATATGGTCCGGATCTGGCGCACTGCGTTCTCCGGTTTCCAATGATGCTATGATCCTCATGTCTTCTTCATCCAGTGTGAAATCAAAGATCTGAAGGTTTTCTTCCATGCGTGAAGGAGTGACTGATTTGGGAATTGTAATAATCCCTCTCTGAATTTGCCACCGCAGTACAATCTGGGCCACGGATTTCTTGTGCCTTGCGGCAATCTCTGCCAGAGCCGGAACATGGAACATGCGTCCCTCCATAAAGGGAGAGTGAGCTGTAATCCGAATGCCCAGCTGTTGGCAGAATTGCTGGGTTTCATCCTGGGGCAGGAAGGGATGGTATTCGATTTGGTTGACAGCCGGGACAACGGGTTCTCCTTCAATCATTTCCCTGATATGGTGGGGCTTAAAGTTGCTGATACCAATAGCCCGTACTTTCTTTTGAGCATAAAGCTCCTCCAATGCCTGGTAGCATCCTCTGGAGTTAGGCTTGGGCCAGTGAATGATGTAAAGATCCAGATAATCGGTATCAAGCTGGTGAATGGTTTTTTCGAATGCGTTTAATGTTTCGTGATAACCCATATCTGTGACCCAGACTTTGCTGGTGATAAAGATATCTGAGCGGCTGACGCCGCTTTTTTTAATTCCTTTTCCGACTCCTGTTTGATTATCGTAGGCGGATGCGCAGTCCAGATGACGATATCCCAGAGAAAGGGCAGCCGCAACCGCGTGCTCCACAGCAGAGCCGTCGGGAATCTGATAGGTTCCAAAACCTATGACAGGAATTGTCGCGCCATTGTTAAGAGCAATCGTAGGTATCATAAACACTCCTCCTTAATAATTTAAAAATTAAATTTTATTAAACTATAATTTAATGATATAAAAGATTGAACAAAAAGTAAATTGTTAAAATTAAACATAAAATAATCGGTAATATTGTAAAAAATAACCTTTATAAATAAATTGACATTGGCAAACTTACGTTATATAATTTAAATAGATTTAAAAAATTCAATAAAATTTAAAAAGGAGGAAGGTAAATGAAACGTTGGTTAGCAGTATTCATGGCTGTAGGTTTGGTTTTAGCATCAATGGGGTGTGGAAGAAAGGAGGCGCAGACAGCCGATTCGGGGGAGGCCAAAACAGCAACAGAGGGAAAGACGCCGGAGGGCAGTGAAGCAGCAGGATCTACAGAGGCTGTGGCAGGGGAGGCAGCAGACAATCAGGAGGGGAAAAGAGTCATTGGTTTTTGCCCTCCTACTATGAATAATCCATTTTTTTATTGGATTGAGCAGAATGTAAGAAAAGCAGTAGAGGCTCGGGGGGACACCCTGATTACTATGGATCCTCAGCTGGATCAGCAGAAGCAGATTGAGCAGGTAGAAGACCTTTTAACGCAGGGAATTGATGCATTGCTTCTGTGCCCCTATGATTCCAACAGTATTAAGAGCGCATTGGTTTCCGCGTCGGAGAAAGGCGTTCCGATTATTATCTTCGATACACCGGTAGTTGACAGTGAATATGTAGAGACGACGGTTGCCTCGGATAACTACAAAGCAGGAGTGGTAGTGGCGGAAGATTTGAAGTCCCGCCTGCCTAAGGGCTCCAAGATTGCCTGTCTGGTTTCTCTGGCTGGCGAGACAGATCGTAAAAGATTGCAGGGCTTTACAGACACGCTGGGAGACGACTATGAGATTGTGGCTCAGCTGGATGGTAAGGGAGATACCGGTGTATCCTTACCGCTGGCAGAGGATATTCTTCAGGCTCACCCGGATTTAGGTGCATTTTTCTGTGGAAATGATCCTTCAGCGATTGGAGCGGCACAGGCAATCGGGGCAGCACAAAAGACCGGAGAAATCCTGGTGTATGGCGTGGATGGATCACCAGAGGCTAAGGCTGCGATTAAGGCAAAAGAGATGACTGGAACGGGCGCGCAGTCGCCAACTAATATTGCCAACTATGCGGTTGAGGCAGCATATGCCTGTCTCAATGGGGAGAGCTTAGAGGAAAACACGGTAGTTCCCACCTTTATTATTAACCAGGACAACATTGATACATATGGTACGGAAGGATGGCAGTAACTAAGGCTGACACACGCTCTGGGTGTGTTGTACCGGATGCAATGTAAAATCAGGAGGTCTGGATAAGCTTCAGACCTCCTGGAAAACGGGGAGAACCAGGTTATGGAGACAGAGAATTTATTAAAGATGACAGAGATTGACAAGAGGTTTCCAGGGGTTCATGCGCTGAAAAAGGTGTCATTTCAGCTAAAGACAGGAGAAGTTCATGCGCTTTTGGGTGAGAATGGGGCGGGCAAATCCACGTTGATGAATATTTTGGGCGGCGTATTTCCGGCAGATTCCGGAAGAATTGAAATAAAAGGGAAGCCTGTGAGTATTGAGAAGGTATCAGACGCTCAGAAGCATGGAGTGGCGGTAATCCACCAGGAGCTGGTGCTGGTTCCTCATATGACCATTGCGGAAAATGTGTTTATGGGGAGAGAGCCAAAGACAAGATGGGGGACGGTTGATACAGCCTTTATGGAACGAGAAGCAGAGAGAATGATTCGCCGGGTAGGGCTGGAGCTGCCCGCCTGTACCATTGTGGGAAGCCTTAGCGTTGCGCAGCAGCAGATGGTGGAAATTGCAAAGGCGCTTTCTCTAAAGGCAAACATTTTGGTAATGGATGAGCCTACCTCTTCATTAACAGAAAAAGAGGTGCAGGTATTGTTTCAAATTGTGAACAGGCTGAAGAAGGAAGGCGTAGGTATTATCTACATTTCTCATCGAATGTCAGAGCTGTTTGAAATTACAGACCGGATCACGGTGATGCGGGACGGAATGTATATAGAAACAAAGCTTACGAAAGAGACCGATACGGATGAACTGGTAGCTTTGATGGTGGGCAGGAAGCTGGAAAATTATTATACCAGAAATTATAGAAAACCAGGCAAGGTGACTCTGGAGGTTCGGAATCTTGGAGACAGGTATAAGCTGAAGAATATCAGTTTTCTTGCCAGAGAAGGAGAAATATTAGGATTTTCCGGGCTCATCGGAGCAGGAAGGTCAGAACTGATGCAGGCAATCGTGGGATTGGAGCCCTATACGGAAGGGACTGTGCTTATCAGTGGGAAGGAGCAGAAAGGTCATTCATATCAGGACACATTAAAACAGGGACTGGCCTTTGTGCCGGAGGATCGGAAAAAGCAGGGCCTGATTTTGATCAATTCAGTGGCCTTTAACCTGACCATAACTGTGTTAAAGGAATTTATTCATGGAGTGGCAGTGAGCCAAAAGAAGGAAGAGGGGATTGCGGAGAGAAGCATTGAGAATCTAAGAATCAAGGTTTCCGGGCATAATCAGATCGCAGGAAACCTTTCCGGTGGAAATCAGCAGAAGATACTGATTGGGAAATGGCTGGCGACAAATCCGAAGATATTGATTGTAGATGAGCCTACCAGAGGTGTGGATGTGGGGGCGAAGGCCGATATATACGCGATCATAGATGGATTAGCCGCAAAAGGGATTACCATCATCATGGTATCCTCTGATTTAAATGAAATTATGAATATGTGTGATCGGGTAATTGTAATGAAGAATGGGCGGATCACCGGTGAAGTCAGCCGGGAGGAGCTGAGCCAGGAAAGGATCATGCAGTATGCGACAGATGAGGGAGGGAAGACAGACCATGTTTGATGCAGTAAAAAAATTTACAGACAAGCATCAGAAAAACGGTGCAGTGAAGTATGTAAAAACAAATTTGGGAATCCTATCTGCATTTTTCATCATGTTCTTATTTTTGAGCTTAGCAACACAGAGGTTTTTGACAGCAGATAACTGGATCAACATTTTTCGGCAGGTGACAACCAATACAACGATTTCCATTGGTTTGATGATGGCGATTATTATATCTGGTATCGACCTGACGGTAGGCTCTATTATCGCGCTGTCTGGCTGCGTAACTGTAAAGGCTATCGTAGCTTTGGGAATCCCGGTTTTTTGGGCGGTAATTTTGGGCTGTTTTGTGGGAGCGCTGTCCGGGTTGATTACAGGGTGCATTATCGCGTATACAGATATGCCGCCATTTGTGGTGACGCTGGCAATGATGAACGTAGGGCGCGGAGCTGCTTATCTGGTGGCAAACGGATCGCCAATCCGGTTATCGACAGAGGAATTTGAACAAATCGGCTCCGGCTATCTTGGATTCATTCCTCTGCCGGTAGTTTATACTGGCTGCCTGCTTCTTTTAACATGGTTTATTCTGAACAGAACCAGACTGGGGCGCCACATTTATGCAGTAGGAGGAAACAGGGAAGCCGCCAGATTTTCAGGAATCAATATTAAGAGAGTACAGATTTTTGTATATACATACAGTGGATGCCTGGCGGCATTTGCAGGAATCGTGCTGGCTTCCCGTATGGCATCTGGACAGCCGGCTGTAGGAGTCGGGTATGAGACGGACGCGGTTGCCGCTTCTGTTTTGGGTGGAGCCAGTATGACCGGCGGCGTGGGTACCATAGGCGGACTGGTTATCGGCGCGCTGGTAATCGGAATCCTAAGCAACGGACTGAATCTTCTGGGAGTAAATTCGTTTTGGCAGTACATTGCAAAGGGAGTTGTCATTCTGATAGCGGTATACATTGATATGTTCCGAAAGCGCAAGCAGCGGTTCTGATGTATTCGGAACCTTGCTATAAAAGAAAAAGGAGGTTTTATTATGTTAGTGCCATTAAAAGAATTATTGGAGGATGCAGATAAGCACAGATATGCGGTGGGGTCGTTTAACACCCCGAATCTGGAGACGCTGCGGGCTGTAGTGGCGGCTGCGGAGGAGACTGGCCGCCCAGTAACCTTAAATCATGCCCAGCCCCATGAGGCGGTGATTCCCGTAGAGGAGATAGCTCCTTTGATGCTGAAATACGCCAGAGAGTCTAAGGTGCCTATGAGTGTCCACATTGATCATGGTCAGACAGAGCTTTTTGTCAATAAGGCAGTTCGTCTGGGCTTTACCTCCATTATGTACGATTGCTCTGGGCTTCCCTTTGAGGAAAATGTTAGAAGAGTAAAGGCATTTGTGGATATGGTACATCCCTTGGGGATTACAGTTGAGGCTGAGCTGGGGCAGATGCTGCTGAATACAGCAGACGGAGGCAGCGAGGATGGAAATACCAAGGCGGATTTTTATACAGATCCACAGCAGGCAGCAACGTTTTGCGAGCTCACAGGAGTAGATGCGTTGGCAATTACCTTTGGAACGGTACACGGAGTATATGATACACCTCCGACTCTGGATATCGAACGTTTGAAGGAAATCAGGGAAAAGGTAGACGGCCGTGCGGCTTTAGTTATGCACGGAGGCTCCGGGACGCCGGCAGATCAGGTAAAAGAAGCAGTGCTCAATGGAATCCGTAAGATTAATTATTTTTCGGCTATGGATGTAGCGCCTGCCCCTGAGCTGTTAAAAACGATCCAAAAGGCAGAGGGCAAGCCGGTTCATTATGCAGATCTGTCTTTTATGGTTACTCAGATTATAAGGGAAAAATGTATTGAGGCAATTAAAATGTTCGAGAGCGTCAGGCTTTAAGACATTAGAAAATTACTGATTGTTTCCTTGCCAGTGGAAAAAGAGTATGGTATATTGACCATAAGAAAGGTGGAATGGAGCATGAAAAACAAAGATATTGCAGAAATGCTGCAGATTTCTCCAGCGACCGTATCACTGGCATTGAACAATCGGGAAGGAGTTAGCGAAGAGACCCGCAGAAAGGTTTTGGAGTTGAAAAACAGCTCGGTAAGGAAGGAGCTGGCAGCGGGAGCAGGGCGCAGCGCCAAAGGCGACATTGGCCTGCTGATTTATAAGAAACATGGAAACATTATTTCAGAAACTCCGTTTTTTGTAACGTTAACAGAGAGGCTGGACCAGCAGGCAGGAAAACACCTGTACGGGGTCTACATTTCCTATTATAATTCATCGAAAGACATTCATAGTTATCTGAGAAGTCTGGAAAATTCCAATATTTTAGGGGTGATGGTCCTGGCGACCGAGATGAACCAGGAAGATGTAACACTGCTAAAGCGTGAGCTGGATATGCCCTTTGTTCTGATTGACGCTTATTTCCCGGGAGAGAAGACGGATTCCATTCTGATGGATAATTACAGCGGAATGATGCAGATTTTGAAGTATGCCGCAGAAAAAGGCCATGAAAGGATTGGCTTTGTGGGAAGTACGATTCCAACGAATAATTTTACGGAGCGGTTTGATTACTTTCGGATTGGGCTGGAAAAATACCATCTGTCCTACCATGAGGAATTTGTTTTCTGGGTTCCCCCTACTATTGACGGAGCCTGCAAAGCGATGGCAGAGCAGCTTAGAATGGGGAAAAAATTGCCAACGCTGTTAGTTGCAGCCAACGATATATTGGTATTTGGCGTGTTGAATGCGCTAAAACAGAGTCAGGTAAGGGTGCCGGAGGATGTATCGCTTATCGGCTTTGACGATATGCCTACATCCCAGTATTTAGATCCGGCCCTGACGACGGTTAAGCTGAATAATGAGATGATAGGAACGCTGGCTGTGAACCGGCTTGTGGAGATGATTGAGAAGCCGTATACCAGAAAATACACGGTACATAGCATGGTAGAGGTGGATTTGGTGGAACGGGAGAGTGTGAAAAGGATGAGATAGGAGTGACGTTGCAGACGCGGATGCCAAAAGGAGGAAGGGCCTGTGGCAGATATTGTTTGTATCGGATGCGCGCTGGCAGATATTATGGTAGAAGGACTGAAGGTTGAGAAGGAGAAGATCCGTACCGAATTTCAGAACCGGTTTCATTTTACGGACAGAATTAGGATGACACTGGGGGGAGATGCCTTAAATGAAGCGCTTGTATTGGGAAAATTAAAGAAAAAGGTTGCTTTGATCTGTGGCCTGGGGGAGGATCTCATCGGATGGATGATTGCGGATCAGGCCCAAAAAGCTGGAGTGGATATTTCGAATGTTGTCTGGGATTCAGATTCGGATAGTCAGATTAACATTCTACTGATTCAGGAGGATAAGGAAAAGTATTTTATAGAAGAGCCGGCGCCGAAGGTGATGTATTTTATTCCCTCGGAGGAGGCGCTTAAGGGGGCGAGGATCGTGACTCTGGCCAGTCTCTTTTCGCCGCCCTTTGACCGGAAGGATGTGATTTACCAGACCATTTTAAACGCGAAAAAAAATGAAGCCATTCTATGCGCAGACGTGATTCTGACGCCCTTTACCCATATTGGTCTGGAAGAACTTCAGGACTCTCTGGCGTTGATTGATTACTTTTTCCCCAATGAAGAGGAAGCCAGGATTCTGACAGGGAAACAGACGGTAGAAGAGATGGGAGAGGTTTTTTGTAATTATGGAATAAAAAATGTGATTATCAAACGGGGTGACAAGGGATGTTATGTAAGAAATAGTCAGGGAGAATGGCACATGCCTGCGTATCGCGGCAGATTGGTTGATGCTACCGGAGCGGGAGACTGCTTTTTGGCAGGTTTTACGGCGGCGTTGCTGGAAAATCAAAGTTTGGAAGAGTGCGTCCGGTTTGCCAGCGCAGCAGCGCTGCTGGCAGTGGGAAGCATAGGGGCAACCACCGGGATTTCTGGCAGAGAAAACATTGAAGAAATTCTAAACCAGCAGCAGAGCTTGCAGGGAGGTGGCAGGTAATGCGGTTTGCAACACGTATCAATTCCTTCTTGCGAGATGGACAGAGCTTGAAAGCTGCATTAAACGAAATTGGCTCTGTGACAGGATTAGATTTTGTTGATTTAAATTATCCAGAGCACATGCGAGGAATAACAGCAAGCGAGATGAAGGAAATGCTGGATGTTAGTGGGCTGAAGCTGAACGCAGTAAATCTGCGCTTTCGAGATGAATATCTGCATGGGATTTTTTCCAGTAGCAGAGCGGATGTCCGGGAGAAGGCGGTTAACCTATGTCAGGAAGCGGCAGAATGGTGCACCCTTTTGGGTGGAACCCAGATTATCGTGTGGCTGGGATTTGATGGATATGACTATTCCTTTCAATGTAATTATGAGGCTGCATGGGAGCGGCTGGCTGATTGCTTTGCAAGGGTCTGCCATAGGGCGGACTGCCGGGTCAGCATCGAATATAAGCCCTATGAAGAACGGGCATTTGCTCTTTTGGAGAGTTGGGGTTCTGCCTGGCAGATGGTTCAAGCGGTGGGCTGTTCCAATCTGGGAATTACGCTGGATTTTTGCCATATGCTGATGAAAAAGGAAAATCCTGCCTTTGCGGCGGCGCTTTTGCTGGAAAAGGGAAAGCTGTATGGGATTCACCTAAACGATGGGGAAGGATCTTGTGATGATGGACTCATGGTTGGCTCGGTGAATTTCTGGAAGCTTCTGGAGTTGTATTATTATTTGATGAAATACCGCTATGAGGGAGTAATATACTTTGATACATTTCCCAAAAGAGAGAACGCAGTCAGGGAGTGCAGAATGAATATCCAGATCTGTGCAAAGATAGAAGCTCTGATCGGGACAATCGGGCTTTCCAACATACAGAATACCATTGAGCAGAACGATGGGATAGCGGTTATGGAGATGCTGTATGGCCTGGCGTGACAGCATCAGGCAGCAGATTTCGGAATAGGAGAGCGGAATATGGACAGAAATCATATTACAGTAATAGGCAGTCTGAATTATGATATCGTGTTTATGCAGGAGCGCCTTCCTGATAAAGGAGAGACATTCACCGCAGAACAGGCAGAAGTCTGCAGCGGGGGAAAAGGGGCCAATCAGGCAGTACAGTGCGCCAAACTTGGCGTAAGCACGTATATGGCTGGAAAGGTAGGCAGAGATAGTCTCGGAATATATTTAAAGCAGGAGCTGGAGTCCTACGGAGTGAATACAGAATATATTAAAGAGAGCTGCAGCAGTACGGGCATTGCCAGCGTCCATGCGCTGAAGGAAGGCAGCGTATATTCTACCATATCAAAAGGCGCGAATTATGATGTTACAAAAGAAGATATTAAGCAGATGGAAGCGCTCATAAAAAGCAGCTCTATCCTGATTTTGCAGCTGGAAATCCCGGTGGAAGCAGTGGAGTGTGCATTGGAGATAGCGAAGCGTTATGGGGTTTATACAATTTTAAATGCAGCTCCGGCCAAACCGGTTTCTGACAGCATGCTGAAAATGGTTGACTGTTTGGTGGTAAACGAATCCGAGGCTGGATTTTATTGTGGACAGAAGATTCAGGATCTGCAAAGCGCAGAGAAAGAGGGTAAACGGTTTATTAAGAAAATTCGAGGCAGTATGGTGATTACGCTTGGTGAACAAGGCAGTATTCTGATTTCTGGAAATAACAGTATATGGATTCCGGCAGAGGTTCAGGGCCGGGTGTCAGAAACGACAGGTGCAGGCGACAGTTATGTAGGTGGATTTGCTTTCAAGAAGTTTATGGGCGGCTCCGACGAGGAGGCATGCCGGTTTGCAAGTAAGGTGGCAGGATATACGGTTACTCGGATAGGTGCGCAGCAGGCCATGCCTACCTGGAAGCAGGTGGCAGGAAGCTAAAAAGGAATGTAACGGCAAATGATGGGGCTGGGACTGCTGAAAAATAGAAATGCGATAGCAGACGGAACAAGAGCGGACTCTCTGAAACAGAGAAACACGGCTTCAAGTGCTTTTAAAGCGAGTGGAGCCGTGTTTCAATCCTAATTTTTATGTGGAACCATTTATTAGCCCTTCAATTAGGTTATTTGACTGACAAATATTTTTCAATAATAAGCTTGTAAGCCTCTATAAAGTCCAGATACTGTTCAAGCGGAAGACGTTCGTTGATTTTATGATTTAGCATTGGCATACCAGGTCCATATACTGCTAATTCCAAATCTTTATTTGCCCGTATAAACTGTGCCGCATCGGTTGTTCCTGATGTGGATATGGGAGCAAGCGGCTGCTTTTCTCCTGTAGGCAACCCAATATAATTCAGATCTTCTCCTATTACATCTCCCATAGATTTTAACAGATGCTTTACACTGAGAGATTCCATACTATTTGTTACTTCGATAATGGTTTGCACTAGGGTGGAGTTTGGGGCCGTTTCTACAGGATATTGATCTGCTGTTACCACAACATCCAAATCAAAATGCTCCTTCTGATTCAGTTCATTTACCACGGCTTTGACTTCCTTTATAACTGCTGAGTTATCAAATTCAGGTATGGTTCTTGCGTTTGCTTCAAATTCTGCATAATCAGGAATGGAATTGACCTGTATTCCCCCTGTTATTAAAGTTATGTTATTATAAGTTTTTCCTAATACGGGATTTTCATATGTTTCAGCCTTAGCGGCAATTCGTTCAGAAATCATTGTCATAGCTGCCGTCAAATGTTCGATTGCATTCGAACCAAATTCCGGCGTAGATGAATGGGCCGCTACACCTTTAGAAATAACCTTGTAGTTTAAGGAGCCTTTATGGGCGTATACAATCCCTACGTTGCAGGGCTCTCCGATTAACATGGCGTCTATACCGTCTGCGTAGCCTAAATCTGTAAGCTGTTTGGCACCTAGCTCTCCAATTTCCTCACCTACTGTAGCCAGTAATTTAATCCTGCCTTTAAAGCGCCTGCTTTCATTTAATTCTATGAAAGCAATCACTAAAGCCGCAAGTCCGGACTTCATATCGGAAGTCCCTCTTCCCCAGATCACATCCTCTTCAATATGAGCAGAAAAGGGTGGATGCGTCCATTTGCTTGTGTCACCAGCGTTAACCACATCCATATGCCCGGATAGAGCTAGTGTTTTTCCCGTTCCATTGGAAATTTCAGCCACTAAATTCGATCTTCCTGGCGAAAATTCGATAAGTTTTGATTCTATCCCATGGTTGTTTAATAACCCCTGGAAATATTTCGCAACAGATTCTTCATTACCATTTTCAGTATTGATTTTAACAATATGCTGCAATATAGCTATACGTTCTTTTTTATCCATAGCCGATACCTCCTAATTACATATTCTATCATAAAAAATAAGTTTTATCACGAATTAGAAATTAAAATTATTACGAAAATTGTAAAAAAATTGTTACCAAATACATACGTGTTTGTGCTATAATCGAAAATATGTAAGAAGCTGGGTGTTTTTGCGGTCAAAAGCAGGAATACGCTGCAGGCAGAATAGAGAGGCCATTGGATTAGGGGGCGAAGCTGCCCGTCTGGTTCAGGTGGCATGTATCATACGCAAGAGACCAAAAGAAGGCCTCTAAATACTCATAAAGGGGAGGATGACACATGGGACGCAGAAAATACTGGGCGGCGGTGGCTGCCGCTGGTATCATTGGAGCCTTGTCATGGGGGTCTGTATTTACAAGCTATGCAGAGGACGGCTGGAGTAAATCAGGGGAAAATTGGATCTATATTGATAAGGGAAAGGTACATACAGGCTGGCTGGAGACAAGTGAAGGCTGGTATTACATGGATCTTTCAAATGGGACGATGACAAAGGGCTTTAAGCAGATTGACGGCAAATGGTACTTTTTCCGGCCCAATGGACTGATGGCAACAGGCTGGATTAATCCAGAGGACGGCAAGTGGTATTACATGCTGGACGGCGTTATGGTAACTGGCTGGCTTAAGATAGGGAACGACTACTATTTCATGCGGGGGAACGGCTCCATGGCCACTGGCTGGCGTGAGATGGAGGGGGCATGGTATTATTTCCAGAGCAATGGTAAGTGTGTTGTAAATTCCTGGGCTCAGATTAAGGACAACTGGTATCTTTTTGGCAGAGACGGTAAGATGATGACAGGCTGGGCCAAGGTGGATAAGGACTACTTCTATCTGAATACCGACGGGCGGATGCTTACCGGTTGGCTTAGTGACAGCGAGGGCAACAAATACTATATGGATACCTCCAACGGAAAAATGTCCACAGGCTGGAAACAGATTGATAATTACTGGCATTATTTCAACAGCAACGGTCATATGATGACAGGCTGGATTCAGCTTGACGGTAAATATTACTATCTGAATCCGGCTAACGAAGGAAGGATGATTGCAGGAACCACATCTACCATCAACGGAACACAGTATAGTTTTGATGCCAGCGGTGTGTGTCAGAATTCCGGGGGTATATCGGCTCAGACTCCCGGAACTGTGACCAATAGTCCTTCTGGTAACAGCGGCGGCAGTATGGGCCCTGGAGCGGCCGGCTCTGCGGGCATCAGCAGTGGTGCTCCTGGCAGCAGCTCCGCCGGCAACAGCCCATCTGGAATTTACAGTCCGTCCGGCAGCAGCAGTTCTCCTGGAACCAACAGCCCAGCCGGCAGTAATAGTTCATCCGGCGGATTGGAGCCGGGACGGACCGATGGGCCGGGCTGACGGCTGTTATGTTAATGAATGGGGGTGTCACGACGTTTAAGACTGACACCTTTATTTTATAAATTTAATATTAAAAGCAAAGCGCTGTAAACACAGATGATTAAAATTATTAAGGAGCAATTATGGAGAACAAGATGTATTCTATCAGACGCTGGCGGGCTATGGCTCTGGCAGGCCTTATAGGAGCAGGAGCTGTGCTGCCGGCCGGTACGGCCCTGGCGGCAGGTCCGGGAGAGGGGCCAGGTATTACGGTATCACCGGGAGGGCCGGGAGCGGCAGCCGGTACAGCCCCAGCCGCTGCTGTGAATACCACACAGGATACAGCCCCAGCAAACCCTAATGCATGGAAAAAGGTAAACGGTACATATCAGATGCCGGACGGTACACCCATTGAGAATGTAATTGCCAGAGGCATTGACGTCTCCAGATGGCAGGGAGAGATTAACTGGAGCCAGGTGGCAGCTGATGATGTGTCCTTTGTTATGCTGGGAACCCGTTCCAAGGGGGCAGTAGATCCTTTCTTTCATAGAAATATTCAGCAGGCCAGTGCAGCGGGAATCCAGGTAGGCGTCTACATTTACTCCCTGGCAACTTCACCTGAGATGGCTGTGGAGGAGGCTGATTTTGTCCTGAATCTGATTCACGATTATCCTGTGTCTTTTCCGGTTGCCTTTGACATGGAGGACGATGTGCAGGCAGCCCTTTCCAAGGAGCAGCTGGCAGAAATTGCCAATGCTTTTGGGGAAAGGATTAAAGCAGCTGGCTATTATCCTATGATTTATGCTAATGATTATTGGCTGGCCAACCGGCTGGATATTAGCCTGATGAATTATCCTGTATGGGCAGCCAGATATTCTGCCAGACCTGTATACCAGAATCCGGTCATGTGGCAAGCTTCCAGTACAGGAAGGGTAAATGGAATCAGCGGCAATGTGGATATTAATTTCCAGTATACAGATTTCAGCCCTGTCATTCCTGCCAATACATGGAGAACCATCAACGGACAGACCTATTACTATCAAAATTATGTAAAACAAAAGAATAACTGGATTAATGATAGCGGCAGCTGGTATTATATGAACGGGGATGGACTTGCCTCCAAAGGCTGGCTGAATCACTCAGGAAAGGATTACTATCTGGATGACAGCACAGGAAAGATGGTAACTGGCTGGAAGATGGACAAGGGTCAATGGTATTACTTCGGCAGCTCAGGCGAACTCTCCAAGGGCTGGATCAATGACAAGGGAATATGGTATTATTCCAATGGTCAGGGTGTGATGCAGACAGGCTGGCTGGAGGAAAATGGCAGGCGGTATTTTCTGGAGAACTCCGGCGCTATGGCCAAGGGCTGGATCAACCAGAATGATCAGTGGTACTATCTGGATTCCAGCGGTGTTCTTTCCAAGGGCTGGATCAATGATAACGGAAGCTGGTACTACTCCAATGATCAGGGCGTGATGCAGACGGGCTGGCTGGAGGAAGGCAAAAGCCGCTATTTTCTGAAGGGTTCCGGCGTTATGGCTACCGGCTGGCGTGAGATGGACGGCGCATGGTATTATTTTGACAGCTCCGGCCGCATGTCTGTTGGTATGACTGACGTGAACGGCCTTCACTACTACATGGAGCCATCCACAGGACGTATGGCTGTAAACACGACGGTGGATATTGGAGGTATCAGTTATCAGGCAGACGGAAGCGGCGTTTTGAGTCAGATTCAGGAGGAAGGAGCCGGAGAACAGACAGTAACAGGCACACCAGACGCTTCCCAGGGTGGCTCTCCGGGGGCGTCTGGAGGGCCGGGCGCTGTGGTTATACCGGTAGGGCCTGGAGTGTAATAGCCTGATCCGTATTTGGAAGCGTTTTATAAATTGACACAGGGTTACAGATGCCTGCAGAACGTTGCGGGTTATCCGGTTTCCCTGGCAGCATCCGGCAGGATATGCCCCATATCCATCAGGATCGCTGCCTTTAGGATTAAAGCCACCGCCAGGCAGCAGCTCCCCTTTGCCGCTGCTTGGCAGTGGCTTTTCTTACCGTCATTTTACCAGGGCTTCCTGCATATACTTATCAGATAAAGTGTATGTAGGAAAGAGGGAAATGGGGCTTGAAGTTCAAAATGAGGTTAAAGCTTTTGGCGCTGGTATGTGGAATTGATGTGTGTTTGGGGATGGTGCTTGTATATATGGTCAGAGAAAGGGAAGCGGCTCATGTGGCAGCGAACTCAGGCGCCTTGCCCTGGGAGGAAGGCGGCATTTTGGACAGGGCAAAGGGATTGGAGGGAAAATGTGTGGCGCTCACCTTTGATGACGGCCCTCACAAGGATTGTACCCCAAGACTGTTAGACGGGCTGAAACAGAGGGGAGTCCACGCCACCTTTTTTCTTATGGGACAGAGCATTGAGGGCAATGAGGAGATCGTGAAACGGATGAAGGAGGAGGGCCACCTAATAGGGAATCACAGCTACAGCCATGTACAGCTAACGAAGGCAGGGGCAGGAGCCGCCTGTGATGGCGTGGACAAAACCAGCAGTCTGATTGAAAACATCACGGAAGAACGGCCTCAATACATGCGCCCTCCTTTCGGAGACTGGAATGAGGAACTGGAATGTGAGGTGGGTATGACTACTGTGCTGTGGTCGGTGGATTCCCTGGATTGGAAGCTGAGAAATAAAAACAGGATTGTAAAGAGAGTCTTGAAAGATGTTGAGGATGGGGATATTATATTAATGCACGACATCTTTCCTTCATCGGTGGAGGCAGCCCTGGAGCTTGTGGATGCCTTAACCAAAGAGGGGTATACCTTTGTAACAGTTGATGAATTGCTGATAGACTGAGGCGATAGTCCGGCAGTGCAAAACTGATAAGAATGATTGGGGTGTAAAATGGATTTATTTGATTATATGAGAGAGAATACTATGGATAAGGAAGCTCCCCTTGCTTCCAGGCTACGTCCGCGCACGCTGGACGAGGTGGTGGGACAGCGGCATATTGTGGGAAAGGATAAGCTGCTGTACAGAGCGATTCAGGCAGATAAGCTGGGCTCCATTATTTTCTATGGTCCTCCCGGAACAGGAAAGACTACGCTGGCTAGGGTCATTGCCAATACCACCAGTGCGGATTTTAAGCAGATTAACGCCACCGTAGCCGGGAAAAAGGATATGGAGGAAGTAGTCAATGAGGCAAAGGACAATATGGGGATGTATGGAAGGAGAACCATATTGTTTGTGGATGAGATTCATCGTTTTAACAAGGGACAGCAGGATTATCTCCTCCCCTTTGTGGAGGACGGCACACTGATTCTCATAGGAGCTACCACAGAAAATCCATATTTTGAGGTGAATGGGGCTTTGCTATCCAGATCCAGGATATTTGAGCTTAAGGCATTGGAGAAGGAGGATATCAAGGAGCTGATACGACGGGCTGTCTATGATAAGGAGAGGGGAATGGGCGCTTACGAGGCTGTTATTGATGAGGAAGCGGCTGATTTTTTGGCTGATATGGCTAACGGAGACGCCAGGGCGGCGCTTAATGCGATAGAGCTGGGGGTTTTGACTACAGAGCGGGGGACGGACGGAACGATACATATTGACCTGCCGGTGGCACAGGAATGTATTCAGAAGCGGGCCGTAGGCTACGATAAAAGCGGAGATAACCACTATGACACCATCTCAGCCTTTATAAAGAGCATGCGGGGCTCTGATCCGGACGCGGCCGTATATTATCTGGCGCGGATGCTCTATGCAGGGGAGGATATTAAGTTTATAGCCAGAAGAATTATCATATGCGCGTCGGAGGATGTGGGAAATGCAGATCCTCAGGCTCTGAATGTAGCTGTCAGCGCAGCTTTGGCAGCAGAGCGGGTGGGGCTTCCTGAAGCGCGGATCATATTGTCTCAGGCAGTCCTCTATGTAGCTTCTGCTCCAAAAAGCAATTCTGCCTGTATGGCGATTGACAAGGCAGAGGAAGCTGTGAGAACACAGAGGACTATGCCTGTGCCTGTTCATCTTCAGGACAAGCATTACAGGGGGGCTAAGAAGTTGGGGCGAGGGACAGGATACCAGTACGCCCACGATTTTCCGAAGCATTATGTGGAGCAGCAGTATCTGCCTGACGGCATGGAGGGAAGCATTTTTTATGAGCCCTCCGATAACGGATATGAAAGAAGAATCAAGGAGCACATGAAATGGCTGAAGGACAAAACGTAAATTGAGACAGGAAGGTGGAAAGAATTTTTTTCAATAAAAAAATAATTAAAATATACTTTACATTTTCGGATATTCATGTATATAATAAACCTATACATGGATTGTCTGGCTGCTGTCTGAATGTTGCCGGCTATCTGTTAGTTCCAAGCAATTCCGAATTCTGGAATGAACAACCCCGAAATTGAATGAACAAAATTAAAAGGGAGTAAGTACGTCCAATACCTGTCAGGTTATCAATGCCGGTATGGGTATTGAGATAGGATAAGGAGAAAAGATATGCGGGAGAAATTGCAGACACTGCCTTTGGCAGAATTGAAAGAAATGGCCAAGAACCAGGGGATTAAAGGTATCAGCGCCATGCGTAAGGCAGAAATTATTGCGCTTCTTTGCAAAGAGGCAGAGAACAATCCCCAGGTCAAGCCTGTGGAAATTAAAAACGAGGAAAAGACAGAAGGCGGAGTTCATCAGGAAACGTCTCGTTCCAGAGAGCATGAGAGCGCGGATAACCATAAGATGGACAACCGCCATGGCAATACCAGAGCCTATGACAATAAATTCAGCCAATCCAGGCCTCAGCAGTCCAGGACATATGCAAACAGCGGAGGACAGGCGGCGTCCTCAGACAGCGGGGAGCAGCGTCCGGCCAGAATAGAGCCGAAGAACGACGCTCTGGGCCTGAGCCCCCAGGACATTGCGGAGTTGGACAGCGGAATTGAGGCCAATGGAATTCTAGAGGTTATGCCTGACGGCTTTGGATTTATCCGCTGTGAAAATTTCCTCCCCGGAGATAACGATGTCTATGTAGCGCCCTCACAGATTCGCCGTTTTAATTTAAAGACAGGAGACATTATCATCGGAAACCGCAGAATTAAAACAGTAACCGAGAAGTTTGCAGCTCTTTTGTATATTAAGACAGTAAATGGCTACCCTGTGAGCGCTACGGAGAAACGGCCGAATTTTGAGGATTTGACACCGATCTTTCCAAACCAGCGTCTGCATATGGAGAATCCCCATGAGAGAACCTCAGTGGCGATGCGCGTTATGGATCTGCTTTCCCCTATCGGAAAGGGACAGCGCGGAATGATAGTATCGCCTCCGAAAGCAGGTAAAACTACACTGCTAAAGCAGGTGGCAAAGGCTATCACGACCAATCATCCGGAGATGCATTTGATGATACTTCTGATTGATGAGCGCCCTGAGGAGGTTACAGATATAAAGGAAGCCATTGTAGGGCCGAATGTGGAGGTTATATACTCTACCTTTGACGAGCTGCCTGATCGTCACAAGAGAGTTTCCGAGATGGTAATTGAGCGGGCGAAGCGTCTGGTGGAGCATGGCCGTGACGTAATTATCCTTCTGGACAGCATCACGCGCCTGGCAAGGGCGTATAACCTGACGGTAGCGCCCAGCGGGCGCACTCTGTCCGGGGGTTTGGACCCGGCAGCCCTCCATATGCCGAAGCGGTTTTTCGGGGCGGCCCGGAATATGCGTGAGCAGGGCAGCCTGACCATTCTTGCCACAGCCCTGGTGGATACGGGCAGCCGTATGGATGATGTGGTATATGAGGAATTTAAAGGAACCGGCAATATGGAGCTGGTGCTGGACAGAAAGCTGTCAGAAAAGCGTATTTTCCCTGCGATTGATATATTAAAGTCAGGAACGAGAAGGGATGACCTTCTGTTAAACCGGGAGGAGCAGGAGGCTGTGGATATTGTACGAAAGGCAACGAACTCCCTGAAGCCTGAGGACGCAGTGGAAAAGATACTGGATCTGTTCGCGCGAACCAGAAACAACCGGGAGTTTGTGGAAAATGCCAAGAAGATAAGATTCTTTTAAAAAGCCTTTAGAGCTGGCCCTGACGATCCCTTAACAGATCTCTGATTTCAGCCAGCAGCTCCTCCTGGGTAGGGCCGGCTGGTGCGGCAGCTTCCTTTGCGGTAGCTTCCTGGCTCCTGAATCGGGAATTGATCACAGCTATGGCCTTAACCATAAAAAACATACAGGCGCCAATAATCATAAAATCAAGGACATTTTGGAGAAAGCTGCCGTATAATATAGCGGCTTCCTCCGTCGTTTCGGTGGCAGGGTTAATAACGAGCTTAAGGGTGTTGAAGCTGGCTCCTCCCATTAAAGCTCCCAGTGCAGGCATCAGGATATCGTTTACCAGGGAGGTTACTATTTTACTGAAGGCGCCGCCGATGATAACGCCCACTGCCATATCGATAATGTTGCCCTTGAGTATAAATGACTTGAATTCCTTCAGCACGTTGTTTAAGTTGCTCATAGTAAGAACCTCCTAATCGTTTGTATTACGTATAGTTTACACCATGAGGGGGAATTTAGCCAGCTTAAATTTGTAATAATTTGATCGATTTTAGGGTTAATTTTATTTATCCAAAAAACTTGCATTTTCTTGCATTTCATGCTACAATGTCTAGGCTGTCTGAATTGACGGCAGTTTTACCGTCTGCGTGAGTCGGAACCTTACGGAAAGGACGGGTTTAACTTGAACAGTGCTGATATTTGTGCGTTCTGGTGACGGTGAGGATGCACCGGCTGCCAGTAATGTACAGAGGCAGATTGGCATAGAGGCCGCGGTCGGAAACCGCAAAAAATTATATTTAAGAGGTGAAAAGCATGAGAGAAGGAATCCATCCAAATTATTATCAGGCAAAGGTAGTTTGCAACTGCGGGAATGAGTTCGTAACGGGCTCTACGAAAGAAGATATTCATGTGGAGGTTTGCTCCAAATGTCATTCTTTCTATACAGGACAGCAGAAGGCTGCCGCAGCTCGTGGACGTATTGATAAGTTCAATCGTAAATATGGTGTGAAGGCTGATTAATGAATCGGATAAGATGAGGGTTGGGCTTGTATCAGGCTCAGCCCTTTCTGAGTTTTCGGGAGGGCTCCGGGATCGGCCGGGCGGACTTTTTGCTGTAATCAGACATTGAACCGTGACAGATAGAAAGGTAAAATATAGAATGAAATATTCAGGAATCGGAGGTCAGGCTGTTATTGAGGGAATTATGATGCAGAACGGCAATGACTATGCTATTGCTGTCCGCAAGCCGGACGGAGAAATCGAGGTGAAAAAGGATACCTATGAGAGCGTTACCAAAAAGGTGAAATGCCTGGGAATGCCCTTTATCAGAGGCATCTTTAGCTTTGTGGATTCAATGGTAGTCGGAATCAGAGCTTTGACCTGGTCCTGCAGCTTTTTCGAAGATGACGAGGAAGCAGAAGCGGGTAAAATTGAGAAGTGGATGGAGCGGTTGTTCGGAGAGAAGCTGGAGGGGATACTGACAACGTTTGTTATGATAGTTTCCTTCGTGATGGCTGTGGGAATTTTTATGCTGCTTCCGCTGCTGATTGCCGGCGTATGCCGCCGTTTTATCCACTCCGGCACAGGGATGGCTGTGTTGGAGGGCGTCATAAGAATTATTATTTTTATTGCTTATATCAAGCTGGTATCCAGAATGAAGGATATTAAACGAACCTTTATGTACCATGGCTCTGAGCACAAGTGCATCAACTGCATTGAACACGGCCTGGAGCTGACTGTGGAGAATGTAAGGGCTAGCTCTAAGGAGCATAAGCGGTGCGGAACCAGCTTTATTATGTTTGTAATGATCATAAGTATTTTGTTTTTTATGGTGATTCGTACGGATGTAATCTGGCTGCGTATGCTGAGCCGTATTATACTGATTCCGGTGATTGCCGGCGTATCCTATGAGCTTCTTCGGTTTGCCGGACGTCATGATTCCAGGGCAGTGAATATTTTAAGCCGTCCGGGTATGTGGATGCAGGGGCTGACTACCACAGAGCCGGATGATTCTATGATTGAGGTAGCCATTGCGGCAGTTGAGGCTGTCTTTGACTGGAGAGCCTACTTAAATGAAAACTTTCCAGGGTGGCAGGAGAATAAGGCATTAGAGGAAGAAAGAGGAACCGTAAGCCATGACCATGGAGCAGCTGTACCGGCAGGAGAGTGAACGATTAGCCCAGGCAGGGGTGAGGGATGCCCTTATAGACGGGAGGTATCTGCTGTTGGAAGCCTTCGGGCTAAATATGGCCGGCTTTCTGGCTGTGAGGCATCAGGAGCTCTGCGAGGATGAGGATACCAGGGAAAAGCGCCGAAGGTATGAAGCCCTCATAAGAAAGAGAGAGACGCGGATACCGCTTCAGCAGATTACAGGCGTCCAGGGCTTCATGGGACAGGAATTTTATGTAAATGAGCATGTGCTGATACCCAGGCAGGACACGGAGACCCTTGTGGAGCTGGTGCTCAAGGAGCAGCCCTTCCGGCAATCCTCTCTTCTGGACATCTGCACCGGATCTGGATGCATTGCCATCAGTCTCGCGCATTTGGGCGGATACAAGCAGATTACGGCACTGGACATATCCGGGGAGGCATTAAAGGTGGCAAGGAGGAATGGGGAGGCTCTTTTAGGTGATTATGAAGGCTGCCTCCAGTTTGTGGAAAGCGATATGTTTGAAAAGTTGACTCAGAGGCCGGCATTTGACATTATCACCTCCAATCCGCCCTATATCAGAAGTCAGGTGATAGAAGACCTGGAGCCGGAGGTGCGCAGGTATGAGCCGAGACTGGCTCTGGACGGAGCTGAGGACGGGCTTAAGTTTTACCGGATTTTGGCAGACAAATGCAGAAGCTACCTGAATCCGGGAGGCTGCGTCTATATGGAAATTGGCTGTGACCAGGGGCCGGAGGTGGAAGAGCTGTTCCGAGATCGGGGTTATGAAGAGATTCGAACGGTGCAGGACATGGCAGGTCTGGATCGCGTGGTAAGAGCCCGGTGGAATGAGCCGCAGCAGGAAGTATATCATGTATAGAAGCAGGAGACAGTTATGTTTGATAAGTTGGACGATATATTAATTCATTACGAAGAACTGATGCTGATGTTGGGGGACCCTGAGGTGACCCAGGACACCAAGCGTTTCACCAGACTTATGAAGGAGCAGGCGGAGCTGGCTCCTATCGTGGAGGCATATAAAAGGTACAAGCAGGCTAGGCAGGACATGGAAGACAGCCTGGGAATGCTGGAGGATGAGAGCGATGAAGAGCTTCGGGAGCTGGCAAAGGAGGAGCTGTCCGACGCTAAGAAGCGCATTGAGGAGCTGGAACATGAGCTGAAAATTCTTTTGCTTCCCAAAGACCCTAATGATGATAAGAACATCATTCTGGAGATTCGTGCAGGCGCAGGCGGTGATGAAGCGGCTCTTTTTGCCTCGGAGCTATACCGCATGTATCTGGGCTATGCAGACAGCCAGCGGTGGAAGGTGGAGATCATAAGCCTGAATGAGAACGGAATCGGCGGTTTCAAGGAAGTGGTGGCTATGGTGACAGGTAAGGGGGCTTACTCCAAGCTGAAATACGAAAGCGGCGTTCACCGGGTGCAGAGAGTGCCTGAGACAGAATCCGGCGGACGTATCCACACCTCCACGGCCACAGTGGCTGTTATGCCTGAGGCGGAGGAGGTGGATGTGCAGATTGACATGAATGACTGCCGTATTGATGTAATGCGCGCGTCCGGAAACGGTGGTCAGTGTGTGAATACGACAGATTCCGCGGTACGTTTGACCCATATGCCGACAGGGATCGTCATCTACAGCCAAACAGAAAAATCACAGCTTCAGAATAAAGAGAAGGCCTTTCGCCTGCTGCGCTCCAAGCTCTACGATATGGAGCTGGAAAAGAAGCAGAATTCCGAAGCGGAGGAGAGAAGGAGTCAGATTGGTACAGGAGACCGCTCTGAAAAGATCCGCACCTATAATTTCCCCCAAGGCCGTGTGACGGACCACAGGATCAAGCTGACCCTTTATAAGATCGATTCTATTATGAATGGGGATATACAGGAGCTTCTGGATAATCTGATTGCAGCGGACCAGGCGGCGAAGCTGGCGAAGATGAACGAGAACTAGGGAGATAGTGGTTCTACGAGGCTGAGTTCGGGAATTTGAATAGCTGAGTTGTATAGATTAGATGCTCTATATTGGCTGTTGGTGGCTGATATAGGGCATTTTTGTGCGTAGTTAAGAACATGAAATTGGGGTGGAGAGGCTATAAAGGTAGCAGAAATATCGTTGTGGAAATAATGAGGGTTCATTATAATGTATTATATAAAATTGGCGAGGTGTTTTAAATGCATATTAGCATGTTAACATGGAATGTTGATTGGCTAAGAAATGGTAGCAGAACAGGAAAAGAATGGGAATATTTTGAGTGCGATTGTTCTGATGAGGTATACTCGCAAATTGCGAAAATTGTTAAAAATTATTTTGATGTGAATTCATACGCAGTTGTTTTTCTTAATGAGTTTCCTTACAAAGTCAAGGTGGATAGAAAATGGAACGAAAATTTATATTTTCAGAAGTTGAAGGCTGATTTTCCGTTGAAAGAATATGATATATATTTTAATGATAGAGACGCACTAAGAGTAACCTTGGCTATTGCTAGAAAAGGTATCTTTAGAGAAAATAAAATATTACAGTTAATGGATAATCGGATAATTAGTATAAAAAAAGATAACTTAATATTAATTGGTGTACATATGCCTACACATTTTTCTAGAAATGATACTAATGACAATTTATGGATAAATCTAAAGAATTATATCTATGAGTGCAGTAATTCGATAGTCGTATTAGGAGATTTCAATGCTTTTGTTGGTTGTAAAGAAAAGTTAACAGAAAGTAGATATAAGGATATATTGGCCATGGCAGAAGATAAGGTTCCTGAAACAGAAAAAACATATATAGGAAATACATTAATTGATCATATTCTTGTTAAAAATGTTGCAACAAGCCCCAAAGCAAATGTTGAGAAAGAATTTGAATTTAGTGACCACAAATATATGACATATTCTTTAAAAATTTAAGTTTGATACAAATGAAAAATCATAATTTAGAAAAAATGAATAGAGGATTAATATGTCAAAAGGAGGTATGGTATATGGCAAAAGTGGAACTAGCATATAGTTTGGAAATAAATGATATAGTAGATGCTATGGAAGCGAATGAATTATGGTTAGAAGGTATTTTAAGTGATAAGAGGGCATTTGAATGCGTATATGAAAAAAAACGGGTTTGGACTGTTGCCTAGCTCGTCTTTTCTTTTCTGGGTGGGTTTGGATGCACTGTCACCCCCTATTTGAGTGGCTTGGATGTATGTATAGCCCCCTGCTGAAAAAGTATGTAAGGTTATGCTGAAATCCCAAAATCCTATAAAATTTGAATAAAAATATTGAAAATGGATATAATTATGGTATAATTAATCCATAATTAGGAGGTGTTACTTATGCCACAAATTATTCCAATTAAAGATTTAAAAAATACATCTGAGATTTCTGATATGTGTCACAAAGCAAAAGAACCTATCTACATTACGAAAAATGGTTATGGGGATATGGTTATTATGAGTATGGAAATTTATGAGTCTACCATGAGACAACTTACCATGTATAGAGATATTGAAATTTCTGAAAAGCAGATTGAAGCAGGTCAGGTAAAGGATGCCAGAACAGCACTCAGAGAAATGAAGGCAAAGTATGGGTTATAAGTTAATTATTTCAGAGTATGCGGATGAATTGCTTAATAATCTGATATATTACTTGATTTATCGTTTAAAAAATGGGCAGTCTGCAAAACATTTGTTAGATGGTATTGATAGTATCTATGATAGGTTGGAAAACAATCCTTTTCAATTTCCATTTAGTAGAGATGCTTATTTAGCAAATAAGGGATATCATGAAGCAGTTGTTCCACAGATGGATTATGTTGTTATTTTTGATGTGAGAGCAGAAGTTGTAAATGTGATTGGTGTTTTTCATCAATTGGAAAATTATCAAAGTAAGTTATAATGGGACAAATGTAATTGAAAATATCAAGCTACTTTTTGTAAGATGAAGTTCTGTTGGGTAAATTGTTTATAAATTTTACTAAGAGTTGATGGTATATGAAAAACAAAAGACAGGATTTTATAGACTACAACGGGTTATATGATGAGTTGATGGAAAAAAGTTTTTTGTATAATATTTTGGTTACGAAGAAAAATAAGTTTTCAGAAACATAGTATTTTTGTAGAGTTGCTTATGTCCACTTATCTTTCAGATAGGTGGTCTTTTTATTCATCAAGGCCCGATGAACCAGCTGGGTTTATGAAAAGGAGAAAACGAAATATGATTATTGATGATGTATGGTTTGAGTTAAAAGACGGCCGCAAAGCATTACTGCGTAGTCCAAAAGAGGAAGATGTAGAGAGCACATTGGAATATTTAATTGTTTCTGCTGGAGAAACGGATTATATTTTGCGTTATCCTGAGGAGTGTGGGGAATATACAGCAGAAGGTGAAAAGATGCTGTTTGAGAAGAAGAATG
Source organism: Clostridium porci (assembly GCF_009696375.1). Lineage (GTDB taxonomy): Bacteria > Bacillota > Clostridia > Lachnospirales > Lachnospiraceae > Enterocloster > Enterocloster porci. The sequence goes on along the minus strand of NZ_VUMD01000003.1, from coordinate 188,286 downwards.
CTTCTTCAAATGAAGCTATGATTATGTGTATAGTGGATGGAAAAGTTGTCGGGAATTGTGAGATAAACTTCTTCCAAGGAATGAAAACGAGGCATAGAGCCAATATAGGAATTGCGCTGATTAGCAACTTTTGGAATCAGGGTATTGGGACAAAAATGATTCAAGAGATGATTCGTTTGGCTGAAGCTATGGAGGGGGTTATGCAAATTGAATTGGAGTTTGTGGAAGGGAACGTCAGAGCAAGACAGTTGTATGAGAAGATGGGATTTCGGATTACAGGTGTTCGTCCAAATGCTATTCGTTTAAAAGATGGTACACTTTTAAATGAGTATACAATGATTAAGGAAATTATGCGATAACTTCCAATTTGCAAGACTAAAAATTTCATGTTAACATACCACACACTTTAAGACAAAGGAGATGTGGTAAGGCATGTAATCTAGTAAGTCAGGTAAGCCATTGATTTCAAATAAGGTAATGGTCAGAATGTTTCAGAAAAAGCTGTATGAGGAACGGATGCTTAGTAATGATGAATATGCTATTGCAATAAAGCTGACAAACGAAACACATTCGACTAAAAGAAATAGGTAGTAGTAATGATGCGTATCTGTACAGCGTGTGTTGGTAGAAATACATGAGGTATTATATAATGAAATTTGAATTTTTAGGTGAGAAAATGAAAAACATTAGACAAGCAACGGCAGATGATTTATCGAGAATTGCCGAGATTGTGATATTTAATTACAGACTTAATTTTTATTCAATATTTCAGAATGATGATTTTTATTTTAATGAAATGCAAGTTTCTAATCTTGTAGATACATATAAAGAATTTGTTGATAGTATGTGGGTTTATGATGATGGTGCCGTCAAAGGTTTTATTCAAGTAGAAAACGGTGAGATTAAGAAACTGTTTGTAGAACCTGTACTTCAAGGTAAATCTATAGGCGCTTTCCTTTTGAACTATGCTATTAGCGAACACGATGCAAACAACTTGTGGGCATTAGAAAAGAATGTTCGTGCCATTCGTTTTTATGAGCGGCACGGTTTTCAAATGACGGCAGATAAGAAACTTGAAGAAGATACAACGGAATATCTGGTTCATTTAAAACGATAAATTCCACTTCCAATTTATTTGTTCCGTGCTTGTTTATGGCACAGAGGCATTTGCTCCGAGCCTATAAGTTTGGAGGTCTTTGTTCTGCACAAGGAACCAGGCTGCGAAGTTGGCGCAGATGAATGAGAACTAAGAAATGGCCTTGATGTACTGGGTTTTTCACGAAATTATTATATTTTTAAAAAGAGAATAATTATATGGCAAAAGGGAGTGTCGCAAAATCATCAAACTAGGTGATTAAGCGGCACTTCCTGCTTTTTAAGAAAAAAAATCGAGACCGTTTCAAGTTTTGTGTAAACTCAAAAAAACGATATAAGATATGTTGATAGTTATGAAAGGGGGTGTTGCAAAATGGATGAGTAATCACCTATGGAGCAACGGCTCCTTTTTATTTGATTTGCTAGAAGCTTATTTATATGAGGAAAAATTCGCCATTATGTAAGGCGTGGCTTAGGGAAACAATGAGGATATGAAAGAGGTCAAAGCGTCTGCCAGCTCTTGGTGCCCCTCTTTGGTTAAATGCATAAAATCAATGTGGTTTTGCTCTGTTACTACGGTGTTGGCATCCAGATAATGGCATCCCATAAGAGAAGCAATCTCCTGAAATTCCTTTGCCAGCCCTTCTGATTTTTCGGCACATCCAGCGCCCATGGTATGAGCCACCTCGGTCTGCTCATACCGTTTATCAATATTCTTGGGGGTAACTACAAGAATATTGGGCTGATGGCCACGCCAGGCGTCGGTGGTTGAGGCTGCCTTGGCAATCAGGCGCTTTAGGCCCAGACTGATACAGGCGGGAGAGGAACCAAAGCGCTCCTTGGTATCATTGGTTCCCAGCATAATCACCAGCAAATCTACCGGCTCATGGCTCATCAGGCAGGGATAGATATAGTCCAGCCCTGATAAACCTTCATGAATCGGATCTGGAAAACTGGTGGTTCGCCCGGACAATCCTTCTTCTATAACCAAAAAGCCATCACCCAGCTGCTTTTGCAGCAGGCAGGTCCAGCGCTCCTCCTCGCTGTAGCGGCCGTTATCCGTAGCGCGGTAGCCGTGGGTGTTGGAATCGCCGAAGCATACGATATGTTTCTTTTCCATGCTGATCCTCCTGAAAGAATATGTGTTTGAAGCTGCTACAGCCTGTCTGACGCACTGCGGCTGTCACACTTTGCCATAGTCGTTTACCGCTGTTTATAAAATATTTCGGCATAGTTGCATAATAGCATTAGAAAGATAAAAAATCAATAAAATAAAAAACATTTTTTCTTTGGTTTTATTGTTGAATTTTTTTTTTACTAATGATATAGTTGGAAAAGATAAAAACGAGAATCAATGGGAGGAGCATTGGGGATCAGAGTCAATACGGCCGCCGTAATAAGGGAGAGCCATATCCAGACCGATGGAGATAACAAAAAGGTTTATGGCCACTATTCTATTCAGTAACTATTAAGGATAGACTCCATACATGCAGGACATGGGCGAAGAGACATAGAAGCGTTTCTTTGCCCTTTTACTTCGCTGCGTAGGAGCCTACAAGGAAAGCAAGGATCATTTGGTTCATAGGACAGGAGATATTATGCAGGGAGACATCTTGGCAAATATAAGAGCAGCATATAATCAGTTTACAAAAGCGGAAAAGAAAGTGGCAGATTACATTCTGCGACGTTCGAAGGACGTAGTATTTATGTCAATTACAGATCTGGCAGAGGCATGCGAGGTGGGAGACACCAGCGTGTTCCGCTTCTGCAAAACTATGAACATGAAGGGATATCAGGAATTTAAAATGATGCTGTCTTTAAGTCTGAATGATGGTGAAGGCAGCGATATGGGAAGGCTTGGGGGAAATGTTAATCTGGAGGATTCCTTTGCTGAGCTTTCACGTAAGGTATTAAATATCAACGTAAACGCCCTTACGGAGACGTACTCTTTGTTGGATGAGAAGACGTTCTTAAAGGCGATCGAATATCTCCGTCAGGCAGAGAGGATTTGCTTTTTTGGAGTGGGAGCCAGTCTTTTGACGGCGTTAAAGGCTACCAATAAATTTTTGCGGGTAGAACCTAAGGTATACTGCATGCAGGATTCCCATATGCAGGCAATGGTAGCTTCCATGATGAAGAAGGAGGACGTGGCAGTTCTCTTTTCCTATTCCGGCGCTACGAAGGATACCATCCATGTGGCGGAGCTGGCGAAAAAGGCAGGGGCGAAGATTATTTGCATAACCAGATTTGTAAAGTCACCCTTGACCTCTTATTCTGATTTAGTGCTTTTGTGCGGGGCCAATGAAGGGCCGCTGCAGGGCGGCTCTACTTCGGCGGAAATCAGCCAGCTGTTTTTAATCGATTTAATGTATTCCGAGTATTACAGACGCTGCTATGAGGTTTGTAGTGAAAATAACGAAAAGACAGCAGCTTCCGTTTTGGAAAAATTGTACTAGCAAAGAAAAAATGCTTAAGACAAAAAGAAAAAAATATTTTTTTTTGCTAATTATTGACAAGATTATTTTTTCTATATATAATGAGGCTATCAAATACTATTAAGGAGGAGAACTTATGAAAAGAATATTATCTCTTGGTTTAGCAGCGGCATTAGCAGCTGGGGCTCTTACTGGCTGCGGCGGCAATCAGCAGGCCTCGTCTGCTGCGGATACTACCGCAGCTTCTTCGGCTGGCGATACCACAGCTGCAGCTGACAGCTCTGTAGCCGCAGGAGGGGTAACAGAGATTACCTGGTGGGCGTTTCCTACCTTCGGTGTGGATACCGGTTATGAGCAGGAGGTTGTGGACGCGTTTAACGCCGCACATCCCGATATTAAGGTTAAGGTTGAATACATAGACTTTACCTCTGGACCTGACAAGCTGACAGCAGCTATCACCTCCGGCACAGCGCCTGACATTCTGTTTGATGCTCCAGGCCGTATCATTGAGTTTGGCGAGGCTGGTTATCTGGTTCCACTGGATGATATGCTGGATGAGCTTAAGAGCGATCTTACCAGCCAGTCTCTGGTGGAGACCTGTGTAGGAGCAGACGGTACAGCCTGGATGTATCCGATTTCCTCTGCCCCGTTTTATATGGGTCTGAACAAGGAAGCTCTGGAGGCGGCAAACGCTCTTCAGTATGTAAACTTGGAAGGCGATCGCACCTGGACTACGGAGAATTTTGTTAAAATGTGCGAGGCTCTTAGGGATGCGGCTCCCACTCAGGTTCCCGGCATTGTATACTGCGGCGGCCAGGGTGGTGATCAGGGTACACGCGCTCTTGTGAATAACCTGTACAGCTCATCTATCGTAGGTGAGGATGGAAAGTGGAATATCGACGCTAACGGTGTAAAGGCCCTGAAGCTCTTAAAGGAAATGTATGACAACAAGTCTCTTGACGCTGGCTTTGATATGGCGGCTGCTGATGAGCTTCAGAAATTCCAGCAGGAGACTTGCGCTATGACATTCTGCTACGGTACATCTGCGGAGCTTACCTATGCGTCTGAGGATTATACACAGATTGCGGTGCCCTTCCCCTCAGAGGACGGAACCCCTTCTCTGGAATATTTGGTTAACGGCTTCTGCGTGTTCGATAATAAATCGGAGGAGCGTGCCAATGCAGCAAAGGAATTTGTAAAGTTTATCTGCGATGATCCTGAATGGGGACCAAAGAGCGTAGTTAAGACTAATGCATTCCCGGTTCGTACCTCATTTGGCGATCTGTATCCTGGAGATGAGCACAAGGCAATGCTGGCTTCCTGGAGTCAGTATTATGGTCCTTACTACAACACACGCGCCGGCTTTGCTGCTATGCGTCCTCTGTGGTTTAACATGCTGCAGCAGGTATTTAACGGTACTGACCCACAGGCAGCCGCTGACGAGTTCAATGCTTCAGCTAACAGCAATTAAGAGAAGAAATACGAGAGAAATACAATGATTGCTCCCTTCCTCTGCTGGGTGCGGGGGAAGGGAGTTTGTGTTCAGAGTGGGTTTTTCTGAACGAATCTACAGAGAGGAAGTAAAATACATGGAAAACACAACCCTTTCTAAGCAAAAGATCAGTATGCCTGGAAAAAAGAAAGCGCCGGCACGCAGCACGGTGCTTCAGCGCAGGGAGACAATGGTTGCTTATTTGTTCCTGCTTCCAGCCTTATTTTTCTTTGTGGGATTTGTAATTACACCGATGGCGATGGGCATTATAACCAGCTTTACCGATGCCAGCTTTAAAAATCCCAAGGGGAATTTTATTGGGGTAGCCAATTATGTCCGCCTGTTTAAGGATAAGATTTTCTTGAAATCAGCTATTAATACTGTGATTATTGTGGTAGTGGCAGTGCCTGCTGTTACTGCCTTTTCTCTGTGGGTGGGCTCTTCTATCTACAAAATGCGTTCAGGCATCCGTTCCTTCTTCCGGTGCGTCTTTTATTTGCCGGTTGTTACAGGTTCAGTGGCCGTTGTTGTGGTATGGAAATGGATGTTTGACAAGTATGACGGTCTGTTCAACTACATAATCAAAAGCCTGGGAGGTCAGCCTCTTCCCTGGACTTCCGGCGAGTCTATGGCTCTCTGGTGTATTATTCTTATTCTGTTCACTACCTCCATCGGACAGCCTATTGTTCTTTACGTAGCTGCCTTGGGCAATGTGGACGCTTCCCTAGAGGAGGCCGCTAAAGTGGACGGAGCAAATGATTTCCAGGTTTTCTGGCGTATCAAATGGCCTTCCATTATGCCTACAACCCTGTATGTAGCTGTTATCACTACAATTAACAGCTTCCAGTGCTTTGCTCTTATCCAGCTGCTGACTTCCGGCGGACCGAATTACAGCACCAGCACAGTGATGTATTTGTTGTATGATACTGCCTTCAAGACAACCAAGGAGTTTGGCTATGCTGATGCCATGGGCGTCGTTCTGGCTATTGTGATTGCGCTGTTCAGCGCCTTGCAGTTTAAGGTAATGAACGGCGGAACGACAGAATAGGAGGGTAGAATATATGTCAGATAAAAAGAAAGCAAGATCTCCTTATTATGTAATTACCTTTATTATTCTCGCGTTGCTGGCCCTTTTTTTCCTTTTTCCACTCTACTGGATCGTAACAGGTTCTGTGAAGGAAAAGAGTGATATTATCATAAAATCAGGCGAGATGGTTAAATGGATTCCCACGACTATTTCCTGGGATAACTTTATCAGGCTGTTCAAGAGCAAGACGGAGCTTTTTGGTCTCGCTATGCCCATGGCCATACGGTGGCTTTTTAACAGCGTATTTATCTCCATAGTGGCGATGATACTTACCTGTATAACCTCGTCTCTGGCAGGTTATGCTCTGGCAAAGAAGCGCTTTTGGGGTAAGGGAGTAATTTTCAGCCTTTTCGTATGTGCCATGGCTCTTCCCAAGCAGGTTATCCTGATCCCTTTGATGTCAGAGATGTCTACCCTGGGCCTGATTAATTCTGTGTGGGGTTCCATGTTTGCCGTGATTTTTCCGGTGGTAGGCTGGCCTTTTGGAGTATTTATGATGAAGCAGTTCTCAGAAAATATTCCGGTTTCTCTTTTGGAGGCTGCCCGCATAGACGGCGCGGGAGAGCTGACAACCTTTATAAACGTGGCGTTTCCGATTATCAGACCGGGATTTGGTGCGCTGGCTATCTTTACCTTTATCAATTCCTGGAATGAATATCCGCTGCAGCTGGTTATGCTGACTCAGAACGAGTCAAAAACCATTGCTTTGGGTATTGCCAGTAAGCTAAACGAAATGTCCAACGACTACGGTCTGATTATGGCGGGTGCGGCTTTAGCCGCTGTCCCTATCATTATTGTATTCCTCTGCTTTCAGAGGTATTTTACCCAGGGAATTACCATGGGAGCAGTCAAAGGCTGATCAAAGCCAGAGAGGCGGGAGCCTATATGGCTGCGGCAGCCGGAAAGGCAGGCATCTGACATTTGCAGGAGCCTGCCTTTCTTTGGCGGAAGGATTCATCAGTAAATACAGAGTATGTATATTCTGCCATCTGGAAACGAATTCTGAAGCTGAAATGCCAGGACAGAAAAATTGACTTAAAGTTTATCGAAGATCTCTGAAACGGATATTACGGGAGATGAGAAGTGCAGGGAGCCTTACATTTAAGAATTAGAATATAGAAGTGCATGGGAGGGCCGCAGAATGTGATTTCACACTGCGGCTCTTCCTTTTCTTTTAGAGGGGAAAGGTTAGCCGTATGTCATTTGGCTGAAAAAGGGGATAGTTCCTGACTGGCTTAAAAAACAGAGCACAGGCGGACGGAATATGGAGAACCATGAGGGAGTTAATTATACGCAGTGTGCCAGAAGGCAAGCTCCCTGAAAACCAGCAATTATATTAAAAGTTCTTGAATAATAACGAAATATTTTCCTGTTTATTTGAAAAACTAGGGATAGTATGGTATATTGGACAAAGATAATAAGGCCTTTTGATGCAAGGAGGAAAAAATGAAAGGGATTATACTTGCCGGAGGAAGCGGGACGCGCCTGTATCCTCTGACTAAGGTAACATCGAAGCAGCTGCTTCCAATTTATGATAAGCCAATGATATACTATCCTCTGTCAGTTCTGATGAATGCGGGAATCCGAGATATTCTGATTATCTCTACACCAGATGACACGCCAAGATTTGAAGCTCTTTTGGGGGATGGACACCAGTTCGGAATTAATTTGCGCTATGCGGTACAGCCAAGCCCTGACGGGCTTGCTCAAGCCTTCATCATCGGCGGGAACTTTATCGGTGATGATGCTGTGGCTATGGTTCTTGGGGATAATATTTTCCATGGCCAGGGGCTTACCAAGCGTCTGAAGGCTGCTGCTTCCAAGGAGAAGGGGGCGACTGTCTTCGGATACTATGTGGAGGACCCGGAGAGGTTCGGTATTGTGGAATTTGATAAGGAGGGAAAAGCCGTTTCCATTGAGGAGAAGCCTCAGAAGCCGAAGTCCAATTACTGCGTGACTGGCCTGTATTTTTACGATAACCGTGTGGTAGAGTATGCTAAAAAGCTGAAGCCTTCTGCCAGAGGGGAGCTGGAGATTACAGATTTGAACCGGATCTATCTGGAGAATGGCGAGCTGGACGTAATTCTTTTGGGACAGGGCTTTACCTGGCTGGATACTGGAACCCATGAGTCTCTGGTAGAGGCCACTAACTTTGTAAAGACAGTGGAGACCCACCAGCATCGTAAGATTGCCTGCCTGGAGGAAATTGGATATCTGAGAGGCTGGATTACCAGAGAGCAGGTGATTGAAACCTATGAGATTCTGAAAAAGAATCAGTACGGAAAGTATTTAAAGGACGTTCTGGACGGAAAATACGTTGACAAGCTTTATAATTAAAACAGCGGGAGAAAGGAATTGCACAATGAAGATGATCATCACCGGCGGGGCCGGCTTTATTGGAAGTAATTTTGTACAGCATATGGTAAATAAGTACCCGGATTACCAGGTTATCAACCTGGATTTATTGACCTATGCCGGAAATCTTGAAAATTTAAAGCCAGTGGAGGAAAAGCCGAACTACAAGTTTATAAAGGGCGATATTGCAGACAGAGGCTTTATATTTAATTTGTTTGAGAAGGAAAAGCCGGACATGGTTGTAAACTTTGCAGCGGAAAGCCATGTGGATCGTTCCATCGCAGATCCGGAATGCTTTGTGAGAACCAATGTAATGGGAACCACTACCCTTTTGGACGCATGCCGCAGCTATGGCATCAAACGCTACCATCAGGTATCTACGGATGAGGTATACGGCGATCTGCCTCTTGACCGTCCAGATCTCTTCTTTACAGAGGAGACGCCCCTTCACACATCCAGCCCCTATTCATCCTCCAAAGCCAGCGCGGACCTGTTTGTACTGGCATATCACAGAACCTATGGGCTGCCTGTTACTGTATCACGCTGCTCTAATAACTACGGGCCCTATCATTTCCCGGAAAAGCTGATCCCTCTGATTATCAGCCGTGCCCTGGCAGATGAAGAGCTTCCTGTATACGGCAAGGGTGAAAATGTGCGGGACTGGCTTCATGTAGCAGATCACTGTCAGGCCATTGACCTGATTATTCACAATGGACGTGAGGGTGAGGTTTATAATATCGGCGGACATAATGAGCGCACCAATTTGGAGGTGGTTAAGACCATACTGAAAGCTCTGGATAAGCCTGAAAGCCTAATCCGCTTTGTAACAGATCGTCCGGGACATGACATGCGCTATGCCATTGACCCTACCAAGATAGAGACAGAGCTGGGATGGAAGCCCCGGTATCATTTTGACACGGGAATAGCCCAGACCATCCAGTGGTATCTGGATCATCAGGACTGGTGGAAAAATATATTAAGCGGCGAATACAGCAATTACTTTGATAAGATGTACGCAAGCCGTCTGTAACCTGACAGGTGTGTGCTTTGCCGGAGGGCGTCTTAACAGATCGTCCTGCCGTAGGTGTGCCTCAGGTTTGAGGGAGAGTTGGCCCCGATAAAGGAGGCGCGGCAGGCTGCGCTGACTGAATTGGGGCCAATTCTCAATAAAGAGGGGCCTGGCTGGAAAAATATTGATTTAGCCGGGGCCGGCGATTGTTAAGAAAGGAAGGTTGATGAATGAAAGTATTAGTAACCGGCGCCAAAGGGCAGCTGGGACAGGATGTGATGAATGAGCTTAAAAACCGGGGGCTAAAGGGAATTGGGGTGGACATAGATGAGATGGATATTACCGACAGTAAGGCCTGTAAAGAGGTAATTACGGAGGCAGATCCAGACGCAGTTATCCATTGTGCGGCATATACTGCAGTAGATGCCGCTGAAGATAATGTGGAGCTGTGCCGGAAAGTTAATGCTGAGGGAACCCGGAATATCGTTAAGGTTTGCAGAGAGATGGACATAAAAATGATGTACATTAGTACGGACTATGTATTTAACGGCGGCGGTGAACGGCCATGGGAGCCGGATGATCCCAGAGAGCCCATTAATGTTTACGGTCTGACAAAGTATGAGGGTGAAATCAGTGTAGAGCAGAATCTGCAGAAGTATTTTATCGTCCGTATTGCCTGGGTGTTTGGCCTGGGGGGCGGGAATTTTATCAAGACCATGCTGCGTATTGGCAGAGAGAAGGAAGAACTTTCTGTAGTAAACGATCAGGTAGGCTCTCCTACCTATACCTATGATCTGGCCCGGCTTCTGGTGGATATGATTCAGACGGAGAAATACGGCCGTTATCATGCCACCAACGAGGGAGAATGCAGCTGGTATGAATTTGCAAAGGAGATATTCCGGCAGGCAGGCATGAGCAATGTAAAGGTAAGTCCCGTAAGCTCTGAGAAATTTGGATCAAGGGCAAAGCGCCCAGGCAACAGCAGAATGAGCAAGGATAAGCTGGCTGAAAATGGCTTTAGGAAGCTGCGCCCATGGCAAGAGGCTTTAGGCAGCTATCTGGCCGTATTGAGGGAAACGGGCGCTTTATAAACAACAGTGCAGGGAGGAAACAGGAAATGGGAAAATATTTTGGAACAGACGGCTTCCGCGGGGAGGCCAATGTGGATTTAACAGTGGAGCACGCCTACAGGGTAGGCCGGTTTTTGGGCTGGTATTATGGGCAGAAGACGCCGGATGAGCGATGCAGAATCGTAATCGGAAAGGATACCAGAAGAAGCAGTTACATGTTTGAGTATTCACTGGTGGCAGGTCTTACGGCGTCGGGCTCGGATGTTTATCTGCTCCACGTAACAACAACTCCCAGCGTATCCTACGTGGTGCGCACTGAGGGCTTTAGCTGCGGTATTATGATATCTGCCAGCCATAACCCATATTATGATAACGGTATTAAGGTTATTAATGAGAAGGGGGAGAAGCTGGAGGAGTCCGTTATTATGGAGATTGAGCGGTATCTGGATGGTGAGCTGGGCCAGCTTCCTTTGGCAAGGAAGGATAAAATCGGCCGTACGGTGGATTTTGCGGCGGGCAGAAACCGCTACATTGGCTATCTGATTTCCATTGCGACCCGTTCCTTTAAAAATATGAAGGTGGCCCTGGATTGTTCCAACGGCAGCGCCTCGGCCATTGCTAAGAATGTATTTGACGCTCTGGGAGCGGAAACGCATGTGATGAACAACGATCCCAACGGACTGAACATCAACACAGACTGCGGCTCCACTCATATTGAGCACCTTCAGAAATTTGTTCTGGATAGGAAATGCGATCTGGGATTTGCCTATGACGGCGATGCCGACAGGTGCATTGCAGTGGATGGAAACGGTCAGGTAGTGGACGGAGATCGGATTATGTATATCTGCGGCAAATATATGAAGGAGCAGGGAACCCTGTTTAACAACACGGTAGTCACCACCATTATGTCCAATATCGGCCTTTATAAGGCGTTTGACAGGGACGGGATTGCCTATGAAAAGACGGCGGTTGGAGATAAGTATGTGTATGAAAATATGGCGTCAACAGGCAACTGCCTGGGCGGCGAGCAGTCCGGTCATATTATTTTCAGCAAGCATGCTACCACAGGAGACGGAATCCTTACCTCCTTAAAGGTAATGGAGGTAGTGCTGGAGAAGAAGGAAACCCTGGCGAAGCTGGCCTCGGAGGTGGAAATCTATCCTCAGGTTCTAAAAAATGTCCGTGTAAAGGATAAAAAGGAGGCTCAGAACGATCCGGCAGTCCAGGCAGAGGCGGCGAAGGTGGCTGATAGTCTTGGAAGCGACGGAAGAATCCTTCTGCGCCAGTCCGGTACAGAGCCGGTAATCCGTGTTATGGTGGAAGCACCTGATATGGACGCCTGTGAGAAATATGTGGCCCAGGTAATAGAGGTGATGAAAAGACAGGGGCACTGCGTCTAGTCTGATCTGAGATTTTCGCTTTTTTCGGAGGGAGAATTACCTGTACTTAAGCCATCTGGGCATCCGTCAGGAAGAGGGAGTGGTTTTTTGGAAAAGGCGGTAACTGGTTTTGAGACATTTATAAAACTTAGGAATGGAGCCTATAACCATTCGGAATAATGAATACAATCTGTTCTCTTGTAAGAAAGGACCCTGTGTGCTATAATTAATTAACGTTGAGGCAAGCAAACACCTTAGTCCCGGCGGTTTTCCTCCGGGGCTGGGGTGTTTATTCTATAAGCGGATATGGCGTTGGCAGGCGCACAGCCTGGCTGCCTGCTTTGCAGCCTGTGCAGAATACTCTGCCTGGCAGTCAACGAAATTCAGAGTAAAGGAATGGTGTAAATGGGGCTGAATCAGTAAGTGTCATACGCTTCATTGTTCGCCGCTATGGCGTCATAGAGCGACTGCCCGTAAGGGCTTGAGAGACGCAGATGAAGAAAAGTCAAGCTTATGACAGCCAGATATGGCGGATTCAGGAAGGGATGCTTTGTGAAGCAGTCCGGGCCTGGACAATATGAACGAAATGGAGGAAAGTATCATGTTAAACTATCAAAGATATAAAAGAGTCCCTGTAGTAAATTTTCCGGAGCGCACATGGCCGGACAAGGAAATCATAAAGGCGCCGGTATGGTGCAGCGTAGACCTGAGAGACGGCAACCAGGCGCTTGTAGAGCCTATGGTAGTTGAGGAAAAGGTGGAGATGTTCAATCTTCTTGTTAAGCTGGGCTTTAAGGAGATTGAGGTGGGCTTTCCCGCCGCTTCCCAAATTGAGTATGATTTCCTTCGTACATTAGTGGAGCGGAAGCTGATACCAGATGACGTAGAGGTTCAGGTGCTGGTGCAGTGCCGTGAGCATTTGATTAAGAGGACCTTCGAGGCATTAGCCGGAATCAAGAAGGCTATTGTACATATTTATAATTCCACCTCCACTCTGCAGCGGGATGTGGTATTCCACAAGGATAGGGAGGAGATTAAGGATATTGCCATTATCGGGACCAAGCTGGTGCAGCGTTATAGCGCTGAGTGCGATACCCGGATTCGTCTGGAGTACTCACCGGAGAGCTTTACAGGAACAGAGCTGGAATTTGCCCTTGATATTTGCAGCGCGGTTCAGGAAACCTGGGGCGCAACTAAGGAGAACCCCATCATTATTAACCTCCCGTCTACAGTTGAGATGACCACGCCCAACGTATATGCGGATCAGATTGAGTGGATGCACAGCCATTTCAAGAACAGAGAGAGCATAATCTTAAGCGTTCATCCTCATAATGACAGAGGTGAAGGTATTGCTTCTACAGAGTTGGCGCTTCTTGCGGGGGCTGATCGGGTGGAGGGTACGCTGTTTGGCAATGGGGAGCGTACCGGTAATGTAGATATTCTGACTGTAGCCTATAATATGTTTTCTCAAGGGATCAATCCTGAGCTTAATATTGAGAATGTCCGTGAAATTGCGGAGGTTTATGAGCGGTGCACCAAGATGCATATTCCGCCCAGACATCCTTACGCGGGAAAGCTGGTATTTACCGCGTTTTCCGGTTCCCATCAGGATGCTATCAACAAGGGTATGCAGGCTCTTCGGGAGAGAAAGGGGCCATACTGGGAGGTGCCCTATCTTCCTATTGATCCCAGCGACATCGGCAGGGAGTACGAGCCGGTTGTCCGTATCAACAGCCAGTCCGGCAAGGGCGGAGTGGCCTTTGTGATGGATACCTTCTATGGCTTTAAACTCCCGAAGGGCATGCACAAGGAATTTGCGGATGTGATTCAGAGGATTTCCGAGCAGCAGGGTGAGGTGGCGCCTGAGCAGATTATGGAGGAGTTCAAGAAGAACTATCTGGATCGCAAGGAGCCGATGCACTTTTGCAAGTGCCGTATCACTGATACGGAGACAGGAGACGGGGAGTTTGCGACACTGGTTAAGCTTGTTTATACGGATCACGGTGTTGAGAAATACGTGGAGGGCGTTGGTAACGGGCCGATTGACGCAGTGCAAAGAGGTATGGAGGAGGCTCTGGGTATCCAGATTAAGGTTTTGGATTACACGGAGCATGCTTTGTCATCTGGTTCTGGAGCCCAGGCTGCCTCCTATATCCATTTGGTAGATCAGACGACTGGAAAGGCTACCTATGGAGTGGGAATCAGCTCGAATATTACCAGAGCTTCGATCAGAGGCATCTTCAGTGCGGTGAACAGGCTGTTTTATTAGCTGGGGGTTCAAGGGGCTGAAGGAGGGGAGGAGGTTGCGTAAATGGACAACAGCAAGGAAGTGTCAGAGGGAGGCTCCTTGTTGGAGCGAATAAAGAGGGTTATACTAAAAAAATCAGCAGGGGAGGAACCACCCTCTGAGGACTCCTCTTCTGTTCCGGAGGAGCCTTCTGTTGCGGAGAGAAAGCCGGTCAATGTTCCTGCTAACAGTCTGCTTTTTTCATTGTGGTATGAAAGCACCCACGCTGTCCGTAAGGATAATGGCATGAAGGGAGAGGGAGATGGGCTGATACCGGAATTTGAGCTGATTCTGGAGGAGACAGACCAGCTTGCGCTCCCTCTCACGCCTGAAGAGGCAGAGGCCGAAAAATACCGTGCTATCGTACATCTGATGATGAAAGCCAGAAGCCGATGGCATACGACTCGTCCTGACGTGTCGGGAAAGGAGCCGTCTGTGGATGCCGATGTGTGCATATATGTGGCGAAAAACAGACTGGTGGCCTGGGCCTTTGCGTTTCCGCCTGCCGGGGAGGGAAAGAAGCTGGAGCGTTTCCAGCTGGAAGAGGCATTGAAAGGAGCTTCTGTCTGTGAAGGGATTCAGGAGGGACAGTTGGATTATATTGTCAGGGAACAGCCCTTTTTCAGACTGGTGCCGGTTGCCTGCGGAACGCCGATGGTTCCTGGTGAGGATGGACGCCTGGAGGAAAAATATGAGCGGGAGCCAGAGCGGATGTTCGGAACCGATCAGTATGGAAACCTGGATTATCACATACAGAACAATATACAGAACATCCATGCCGGAGATGTAATCTGCAAGGTGTGTTTACCTACAAAGGGAAAGGATGGGAGGGATGTTCTGGGCAATGTGATTCCGGAAAGGGCCGGAAAGACGGTCAGAATACCCATGGGTCAGAATACCTCCCTGAATGAGGACGGAACGGAATTGAAGGCCGATGTGGACGGAAGGCTCAGATACGAAGGAGGCAAATTTTGCATCAGACCGGTCATCAGAGTATCGGGTGATGTGGACTTCCACGTGGGAAACATAGATTTTCTTGGAGACGTATATATTACAGGAAGCATATGCGAGGGCTTTTCGGTTAAGGCAGAGGGGACGATTTCGGTTGGAGGGGTTGTTGAACGTGCTTTTGTGGAGGCAGGCCGGGACGTGGTTGTATCCAGAGGCATACTGGGGAATGATAGTACGGTCGTCAAGGCTGGAGGCAGTGTGTTTGCTAAGTATTTTGAAAACTGTGTGGTGTATGCAGGTGAGGATATCCATGCCGGCGCCGTTCTTTCTTCTTATTTGTACAGCGATCGCTCTATTTTTGTACGTTCAAACCGGGGGACAGTGATTGGCGGAAAGCTGGTGGCTGCAGTTTCCATTGAGGCAGAGGTAATCGGCTGCCAGGCGGAGCGAATTACAACCCTGATTGTGGGAGAGAGACCCTATGTGCAGCAGCAAAAGGATTCTATCCTGTTGACGCTAAAGGAGCTGGAGGGAGAGCGGGAAAGGGTTGAGAAAAATCTCTGTTTTCTGGATCGCATGGATGAGGTAAGTTCGGAAAAGCTTCATAAAATTGCAAGCGGCAGGCTCCGGCATTCCAATCTTGAATCAGAGGAATCCCGTCTTAAGAAACAGCTGGAGGAATTGGGGGAAACGGCTTTGGATGTGTCTAAGTGCAGAATCAGGGCCGGAACTATCTATCCAACGGTGCGTGTCAGTATGGGAGAGTTCAGCCGCACAATCAGCGAAAGGATTTCTATGTGCGATATTCATGTAAGCGAAGATGAACTTCTGCTGAGGTAATAGAAAAGAGGGAAAGGAGCGCAAGGGGGTGTAAACGGCCTGCTTGGTTTGTATGTAAAAAAGGGGTGACAGGCATTTTTGAGTAGCAGCAGAAAATGGAAGGCTTGTTATGAAGTGGAGGCAAGAAGGAAGTTAGGTATAATGAATGGGACAGGGCAATTATTTCATGAGGCAGCAGAAAGGGCCTTATGCCGTGCCATCGGCTTTTGCCCGGAGCGGATACAAGGGGCAGGGGACTGCGGCAGGGAATGGCACACAGCATACGCTGAGTTGACAGGGAAGTATGATGCCTGGCTGGCATTTTGCATGGAGCGTAAGCTAATGGGGAGATTGGCGGATGAGATGCTGGGAGAACCTGTGGCGGATGAGGATGATATTCGGGAGTGCATGAGAGAGTGCGTGAATATTATCCTGGGAGATGTTGTATCCTCTATGTTTCGCATGACGGGTGCGTCAGCCCGTTTTCCACCTCCCCTCATTGCAGAGGGCAGGCGGCTTCCTGCTGTCTATGGAGAGAATGAAATCAATGTAACCCGATATATTGTAAATTGCCCTGACCCTCTTTATTGCTGCTTGACGACTGCTTACAGAGCGCCTATGAATGACGGGAGGAAAAAGATTGAAGAAACGGATAATGATAGTAGATGATTCTCGGGTTGTCTACCTCCAGATAAAAAAATTACTTCAGGATACGGAGTTTGAAATCGTGGAATATTGCCAGGATGGCGAAAGCGTACTTCAGGCTTATGAGAACTGCAGACCGGATTTGGTTACTATGGATATTGTAATGCCGGGGATGGATGGCCTGGATGCGGCCAGGCTTTTGATCGAGAAATGGCCTGCTGCCAGAATCCTCATGGTTTCTTCATTATTCTATGACAGTACCATTGACGAAGCGCGAAAAATCGGTGTAAAAGGATTTATTTACAAGCCTTTGGAGAAGGACTCCCTGCTTAAAGCTCTGGGGCAGGTTTCGGAATGCCCGTAGAAAAAGGAAGGCATGCCCTGTCTTGAATGAAATAAAAGGTGTTGATCGGGAATCTGCCTGAGACGGAGCAGATTCCTTTTGCTTTGGAAGGATACTGACAGAGGCAGGCTGCGGAGGCTGTCTGGAAAGATGGGAGAAACCTCTTTTCATATAAGGCATTTGCTGGTACAATAAGGGGGATATGGAAGAACTGTAAGGAGGGGAAGGTTTGCCGTGGATCAAGGAAGAAACCGCAGATATAAGGGGCTGGATGGAACTGCGTTAAAGCTTATTGCCCTGGCGTCTATGTTCATTGATCACATTGGAGCTGTGATTCTCCTATATGTAGGCGATTACTGGGGGGAAATCAGGTTCCTTGGTCCTCTGGAGGGCTATGGGTGGAGTGTGGGCCTTTACAGGCTGTACCTTGGATGCAGGATAGTGGGAAGGCTGGCCTTTCCCATCTTTTGTTTCCTGCTGACCGAAGGATTTATCCACACCCATGACAGGAGAAAATACTGTCTGAGGATGGTGGTTTTTGCCCTGATCTCGGAGCTTCCCTTTGACTTGGCTGTCAGCAATCAAGTATCATGGAGTTCTCAGAATGTCTTTTTTGAAATGGTTGCCGGGCTTTTTACCCTTCAGGGGCTTAAGAAGGCAGAGGCCTATTCTGACTCACGCAGAAGCGTGTATATAGGGCTGTCCGTAGGTGGCGGTTGTATTCTGGCTTGGTTTCTAAAGGCGGACTACAGCTATTATGGAATTATGCTTATGTCAGTTTACTATCTTCTGAAGAAGAAAAGACTGCCCAGGCTTTTAGGAGGCAGCGCTATGGCTTTCATAGAGTCTCTGTACATTACCTGGGGGGCTGCCGGGCTGTCTTTCATTCCTCTATATTTTTACAACGGCAGTCGTGGACGGCGGAGCATGAAGTATCTGTTTTACTGGTTTTATCCAGTACATCTTCTGCTGCTTTTTGGTTTGAGATGGTTGGTTTTGGGGATTCCGGTAAAGTGGTAGTTTGGTTCTGCTTGTGATATTGTATCATGGGAGGGATAGAAGCAGGACGTTTGTGAAACGAAACCTATTCAGGAGGGAGATGTCTGATTATGAGAAAATATGATTATATATTAGTAGGGAGCGGGCTTTATGCAGGAGTTTTTGCATGGTATGCAGGAAGGAGCGGGAAAACCTGCCTGGTAGTGGAAAAGAGAGAGCACCTGGGAGGAAATGTATATTGTGAGGATATAAAAGGAATTAAGGTACACAAATACGGGGCTCATATTTTTCATACCAGCAACAAGAAGGTGTGGGACTTTGTAAATTCTTTGGCTGAATTTAACCGCTATACCAACAGTCCGGTGGCAAATTATAAAGGAGAAATGTACAACCTGCCTTTTAATATGAACACCTTCAGCAAACTTTGGGGGATTTCCACCCCGGCTGAGGCCAGGGCTGTGATTGACAGTCAGAGGGCGGAGGTAACAGGGGAGCCCAGGAATTTGGAGGAGCAGGCCATAAGCCTGGTTGGAAGGGAACTGTATGAGAAGCTGATCAAGGGATATACAGAGAAGCAGTGGGGAAGAGACTGCAAGGAGCTCCCAGCCTTTATTATTAAACGGATTCCGGTTCGCTACCTTTATGATAATAATTATTTTAATGATCCATACCAGGGAATCCCTGTGGACGGATATAATGTAATGATTGAAAAGCTGTTTGGGGGCTGTGAGGTAGAGCTGGGAGTGGATTACCTGGAGCATAAGGCCCATTATGACAGTATGGGGGGGACGGTTGTTTACACGGGAACTATTGACGCCTATTTTGGATACCGGTTTGGAAAACTGGAGTACCGGAGTCTGCGGTTTGAGTCGGATATCTATGAGGAAGAGAATCACCAGGGAGTGGCAGTTGTGAACTATACAGACAGGGAGACCCCTTATACCAGGACGATTGAGCATAAGCACTTCGCTTTTGGAAATCAGCCGGTTACGGTGGTTACGAGGGAGTATCCGGTGACCTGGCAGGAGGGTATGGAGCCTTATTATCCGGTCAATGATGAGAAGAATCAGGCATTGTACCAGAAGTATGCCGGGCTGGCCAGGAAGGAGGCCAATGTAATATTCGGCGGCAGATTGGGAGAATATAAGTACTATGATATGGACAAGGTGATTGAGGCTGCCATGGAGATGGCTCAGGAGGCGCTTGGCCGGTAGAGGCGGCCGATTAGCAGAGCCTTAAGGTTCCTGTGGCCTGGCGGAAGCGTTTCTTGATTGCATATAAATTTTGACAGATGGAAGGAAGCAGGCTAAATGGAAGGAAGGGGAGGCAGGGAAGCATATCTGGATGCGGCCAAGGGAATGGGGATACTGGGCGTGGTAGCCAGTCATTGCCTGGCACAGACCAATCTGGGAGCGATTTCAGACTGGTACGTTTTTTTTATGCTGGCTGTTTTTTATGTGTATACAGGCTGGAGATACCAGCTTAAATATGAGGGGAAACCTACTGGCATATCAGCAAAAGAAATGTGCAGGAGGCGTCTTGCAAGTCTGGGGGTTCCCTATGTGTGTTACAGTATTCTGCTTATTTTGTGCAGAACCATACTGGTGTGGCCTGAGAAGTATACGGCGCTGGTGCTGCTTTCGGATATCTATTATACAGGGACATTGGTAGGTCTGGAGACGTTGTGGTTTTTGCCCAGCATTTTTATAACAGAATTGCTGCTAAATCAGGTCTATGGGCGTAGAAAGGCGATGCTTGCCGGGGCGGGAGCCGCCGGTATCATAAGTGTGCTGCTTATCCTATATATCAATGCACGCAGAGAGAATACGACACTTTGGAGGGTGGTTCATCTGCCGGTTATGGTTTATATAAAGGCAATGGCAGGTTTCCTTCTGGCAGCCGGCGGCGTGGCTGCGTGCCGGGGCTGGAAACGCTTCGTCAATTATTCGGGACAGAGGGTGAGCTTTGGGGTGGCTCTGGCTCTGACGGCGGCTGGAATTTTGGCTGCCTGGATCGTTCCGGGCTGTGATTTTAATTATCTTACCATGGCTAATCCTGTCCAGTGGATTCTTACCGCTTTATTTATCGCATCTTCCATCCTGGCCTTTTGGGAGAGGGCATACGCCTTTCAAGGAAGCTGGAAGGATGTGCTTTTGCTAAAAGGTGTATTGATTCCAGCCCTTACCTACTGCGGGAGACATTCCCTCACCATTATGTGTACCCATCTGGTTCCGGTGATCGCACTGCTTAAATTTCTTGCAGGGAAAGCCGGATATCCAGGCTTGCTTCTTAAGGCGCCCTGGGATATGGGATTGTTTGTTGTTGTGATGGTAATTGAAGCGGGCATGGTATGGCTGATAGAGAAACACCTTCCCTGGATGAACGGGGTTACGCTTAAGTCTGCTAGGAGAGATGAAAGATGATTACTGTGTTAATCGCCTCCTACAATGGAAGCAAATACATCAATCAGCAGTTGGATTCCATTTTGGCCCAGACCCGGAGGGATATACGGATTCTGGTGTCTGACGACTGTTCTTGGGATGCCACTCCCAAGGTGCTTGAGCGTTATCAGAAAACTCACAGGGAGCGTGTGCTGGTACTTTACAGAAGCTGCGCCTCCGGCGGTGCAGCAGCCCATTTTCTAAAGCTTTTAAAGCTGGTGGCAGATCACAGACCTGGCCGGGAGGAGGAGCTTGAAAAGGATCTGCGGGAATACAGGGAGTTGGGAAGGAAGAGCAGAGGCTTTCTCAAGGAGCTGGCCCTGTCAGAGTATTTTATGCTCAGCGATCAGGATGATGTGTGGCTGACTTACAAAGGAGAACGGCTATTGAAACGAATGAAGGCTTTGGAAGGGGAAACGCTGAAGCTGAAGACCTTTCCCTTTCCTATTTTGGTTCACTCTGACCTAATGGTGGTGGATGAGTGCCTTTATGTGATTGCTCCCAGCTTTTTTAAATATCAGAAGATTTCCCCGGAGCGGACGAGGCTGTCCCAGCTCCTGGTTCAGAATAATGTTACAGGGGGGGCGGTTATGATAAATCGGGGGATGCTGCCCTTTCTGGAGCGACTGCCCGAAGCCTGCCTGATGCATGATGCCTGGCTGGCTCTGATAGCAGCAGCCTTTGGAAGAATTGATTTCATAGACGAGGCTCTTTACTTCTACCGGCAGCATGACAGCAACGCTCTTGGGGCTGAACGGGGAGATAATCTGCAATCCATGAAAGCCAGAATCAAGGATGCAAGCGCAGCCAGAGAGAACTACAGGAGAATGTTCGCCCAGGCAGAGAGCTTCCTTAAGCTGTTTGGGGACAATCTGGGAGAGCGGGAAAGGAATATACTGGAGAAATTTACACAGCTTCCCGAAGGGAGCCGTCTGGGGAAGATGTATTTGATTTTGAGATACGGATTTACAAAGAATACATGGTTACGCACCTTGGGGCAGATGCTTTTTATGTCTGTGTAGCTCTGTCTGTGGGAGGCTTCTGCGTATACTGGCGGTTTGCTTTCCCTAGGGGTTAGACTAAAGGGCCTGAATTTGCCGGCTGTTCCCCAATGCTTTGTCTGTATACGTGAGAAATACCTAAAGCAACGTGGCGGGAGCTGTTGGAAGAGGGGATGGGGCAGTTCTATGCCAGGACAGAAGGAGTGAGGAGGAAGAAGCGGGGCAGAGGGAACGAGACAGGGGCGGGGCAGAGGAAATGAAGCAGAAGGAAAGGAGGCAAGGCGTTTGGAGGGCGGAGCGATAACCTCAAAGGTAATAAAAGGATTGTTTTGGAAGCTGATGGAGAACGGAGGAGCTCAGGGCATCCAGTTTCTTGTTTCCATTATATTGGCCCGGCTGCTGTCACCGGAGGAATACGGAGTAGTAGGGGTGATCCTTATCTTAGTAGCCATAGCCAATGTGTTGGTGCAAAATGGATTCAGCATTGCTTTGATACAGAAAAAAGAAGCCGATGACAGGGATTTTTCCTCTGTTTTCTACTTCAACATGGGGGTGTCCTCTGTGCTTTATGTAGTGCTGTTCCTTCTGGCTCCCTGGATAGGGGCATTCTACACAAATCCTGAGATGGCAGCTATGATCCGCCTGTTGGCAGTAGTACTTTTTCCTGGCGGGGTTATTTCTATACAGAATGCGTATGTATCGCGAAAGCTGGAATTTAAGGGACTTTTTATCTCCTCCTTTCTTGCATCCATAATATCCGGGGGAGTCAGCATCTTTATGGCCTGTACAGGTTGGGGCGTGTGGGCCTTGGTATGGCAGCAGATTACTTATTATTTCTTTTACATGGGCATTTTGTTTTTGACTGTACGCTGGAAGCCAAGGCTTTTATTCAGTCTGCTGCGCATAAAAGCTATGCTGGCCTTTGGCTGGAAGCTTTTGTGCGCTTCCCTCCTGGACACGATCTATAACAATATTTACGGCCTGGTCATCGGAAAGATTTACAGCAAAGGGATGCTGGGTAATTACAACCGGGGGGAGCAGTTTCCGAGGCTGGTGGTAAATAATCTGGCGTCAGCTATCCAGTCGGTGATGCTGCCGGTTCTTTCAGCCAGTCAGGATGAGCCGGAGAAAATGAAGGGGATGCTGAGGAGGGCTATTATGGTCAGTTCCTACCTGATTCTTCCTATGATGGCAGGAATGATAGCTGTGGCCCGGCCCATGGTGCTGCTTTTGTTGGGGGAACAGTGGCTTCCCTGTGTGCCCTTTCTTCAACTGATGTGCATTGCCTACTCCTTTTGGCCTATACACATTGCCAACCTACAGGCGCTCAACGCTATGGGACACAGTGAAATCTTTTTAAAACTGGAGCTTCTCAAAAAGGCGGTGGGAATCGGGGTTTTGATAATCGGCATCCGCTATCATGCCCTGGTTCTGGTTGCCTTAAAGGCCGGGGCAGATTTTTTGTGCACCTTTATTAATGCCTGGCCTAATAAGCAGCTTTTGAATTACAGCATATTGGAGCAGTGGAAGGACATAATTCCTGCCATGGCTGCTTCCGCTCTGATGGCAGGGGCTGTATGGGCTGTGGGACAGTACGGGGCTTTTGGCTGGCTGTGGCTGGGTATACAGATCATCTTTGGGATTGCAGTGTATGTTCTGGTTTCCTGGCTGTTGAAGCTGGAGCCGTTTTGTTTCCTGCTTGCTCTTGTGAGAGACAGGATAAGAAGGGAAGGAGTAGAATGAATCATGAAGACAGTGCTTGTTACTGCTATTGGCTCATTTGCGGCCGATATTGTAATTAAAAGGCTGAAGGCACAGGGAATCCGGGTTGCGGGCTGTGATATTTACCCTGGAGAATGGGTGGCGGACGCAGGAAATGTGGATGCCTTCTATCAGGTTCCCTGCGCCTCTGACAAGGAGCGTTATGTGGAAGCGGTGCTCTCTATCTGTAAAAAGGAGCAGGTGGAGGCTCTGATTGTGCTGCTGGATGTGGAGCTTGATGTGTGGAATGACTGCAGGGAGCTTCTTGCAGAGCAGAAGGTTATCCTCTGCGCTTCCGGTCCGGAGGCCATAAGCCTGTGCAGGGATAAACGAAAGCTGTTTCTGTATCTGGAGGATAAAATGCCGGGTTGTCTCATACCTACCTTTTCCTTAAGCGAGTGCAGTCCAGAAGCATTGTCCTATCCTGCTGTTTGCAAGCCCTATAACGGAAGGAGCAGCCAGGGATTAAAATGTGTTGGCAGTCAGGAGCAGTTAGAGCTGTTTTTGTCACACACAGATGTGAAGGATTATATTGTCCAGCCTAAGATTGAAGGACTGGTGGTGACTGTGGATGTGGTTCGCGACAAGCATGGAAGGAACTGCGCAGCGATCTGCCGCAGGGAGCTTCTCAGAACCTTAAATGGTGCGGGAACCTCCGTGGAGGTGTTTAGGAATCCAGGGCTGGAGGATGTATGCAGACAGGCAGCGGACGCCCTTGGCGTTACAGGCTGTGTGAATTTTGAGTTTATAGAGGGATCGGACGGAGTATACCATATGCTGGAATGTAATCCTAGGTTTGCAGGCGGCGTGGAGTTTTCCTGCATGGCAGGCTATGACTGTGTAATCAATCATCTGCGCTGCTTTACAGGGGAGGATATAGAGCCCTCGGACAATATAACAGGCATGTATATAGCGAGAAAGTATGAGGAATATATAACAAAGATAACAGACAGAAGCAGGACGTAACAGGGAGGTGATGGGAAACGTGGAAAAGCAGGAGATTATGGCAAGCATTAACTGTGTCACCTATAATCACGCCGGCTACATCAGAAAGGCTTTGGACAGCTTTCTCATGCAGGAGACGGATTTTCAGTTTGAGATATTGGTTCATGACGACGCCTCCACAGATGGTACCAGCGATATTATAAGAGAGTATGCCAAACGGTTTCCAGATCGGATTTTCCCTCTGATTCAGGAGGAGAACCAGTATTCCCAGGGGATTGATAACATCAGCGGGGCCTTTAATTTTCCCAGAGCCAGAGGGAAATATATTTTTATGTGTGACGGAGACGACTACTTTCTGTCCCCACACAAGCTTGAGAGGCAGGTAAATTACATGGAGGCTCACCCGGAGTGCACCCTCTGTATCCACAGCGCAAGGATAGAGCTGGTGGGAAAAGCACTGGCAGATATGCAGATGCGCCCCTACCACGGAAACCGGCTTCTTTCTCCTGAGGAGATCGTGGACAAGCCCTCCGGCTACGCTATGTCCTCCATGGCATTTCCGGCCCGTTTGGTGAAGAACCTGCCGGAGTATTATGTGGACTGTCCAGTGGGAGATACTCCGATACAGCTGATGGCTGCAGCAGAAGGATGGGGATATTATATGGATGAGCCTATGAGCGTATACAGGGTAGGCGTCAGGGGTTCCTGGACATCAGAAGGCAAGGCCGGAGACTACAAGGCAAAGCAGAGGGCCTACTATGATCGGATGAAACGGACCTACGACCAGTTTAACCAGGCAACCGAAGGACGGTTGAAGGAAGCGGCAGAGAGCGCCTGCCTGAGAACCTATTATCTTACCATGGTGAATACAAAGGTATTTAAAGAGATATTCGCAAGGAGGTACAGGCGGTACTTCAGAGAGCTTACACCCAGAACCCGCTTCCTGCTCTGGTTTGAATACCGGATGCCCTGGCTGTATCATAAGGTTAGAAACGGGTTTATGGGCGCGTAGAATTGAGAAAATAACTTTTGAACACAAACTTTTCTGGCAAACGGTAGCCATCTTCCTCCCCTATTTTGCCTGGGGAGGAAAGGTTATTTTGGCTCCGGCGCAGGATAAACGTTATTGCTGTGCAAACAATGGATCCGTTGGGTCCCAGGTCTGGGTCAGAGGAATCGGCTGCTCAATGGCAGGCCTGTCAAATAACCCAAGCTTTGGAGAATTGTATATTTCTACCGTAGTACCGATAGGACAGTGATCAAATATCCACTTCGCGTCTCCGGAAAGGAGACGTACGCATCCGGCAGACTGCGCCTGGCCTAAATAGTTGTAGGTCAATGGATCCAAAGTCATGGGATCCGGCTTGTCATAGAGAATGGAATGTATCAGGAAGCTGCCGTATATACGGGTAGCATACTGGGTATAAATTCCGTGAATCATCTCACGCCAGCGGTACTTGGCCGGTGTTTGAAAGGTGCCAATGGGAGTGTCGGGACCGGAGGAAATCAGGAACATTTTATATGGGATAATAAAGCCGTTGGCTCCGTCCTTTGCAAAGACGGTTAAATAGTTCATCTCTTTGTTAATGCTGATAAGGAAGGGGCCTTTATTGCCCATAATCGGCTCCAGATCCGTATGAAGCTTTCCGGTAGCTTCATCAAAGTAGTACTTATAGCCGTCTATATACTGCCATCCTTTCACTGGCATATTGTTTACAAAGTAGTACCGATCCCGGTCATTCCAGCCCCAGCCTGTAAAAGGCGCTCCGGTTCCGCTGCTGTATGCTGCGGCTCCGTCGATAATTTGGATTCCATCTGGCAGCGCCGATTCAACCGGCTTCTCCATATTATAGGAAGCGCCCTCAGTTGCCTTGCCCCATAAAGAGATACGCAAGCCTGTTAGGTACTTTCCGGTTCCCATCGTTCCTGCAGTGCTGCTGTTCCTGGCCCAGTTCAGCTCTGTGCCGTCATTTAAGGTGGTGCAGTAGTAGATATCGAAGGTATTTCCTACAAATCCCATAAAACGAATCTGAATAGCCTCAACCAAAGCGCCGTCCTCCCATACGGTAGTATGGCCGCCGTTGACAGCCCAATCGCTCCAGCCGTGGGAGCTGGTGTAGGTTCGGTAGAGAATGTCTCCAATAATGTTGTTTAAATAAATGCAGAGAGAACGGAAGCCTGACTCTGCCACAACCGGCGTATCTCCGATAACTGGCTCTGTCCATGTAGTGTCAGGGCGCAGAACCTGAATCTGCACATAAGGCGTATTTGCGATCACTGAGGCCTGACGTGCAGCCTCCTGAGCAGCAAAGGATTCAGCAGCGGCAGCTTCTGCGTTTCCCTGCGCTTCATCCTCCACAGACAGGGAAGCCTCAGCTTCACCAGTTTGAGGGGCGTTATTTTCTCCCTCCGTTTGTCCGCCGGCAGGGGAAGTTTCAGATACCTGATTGGCGAATGCGGGGCCATAATTAGAATCATCCTGTGCAGCCAAACTTACTCCGGCCTGTCCCAGAACCAGAAGCCCGCCCAGAAGGGCGGCGACAGTACGTTTCATTAACTTACACATTCAAACAGTCCTCCTAAATATTAGAATTGATGTGTTTATACAATACCACATATGCCCTAACTCTACCATATTTGCTGGAAAAATTCCAGATGTGATTTACTTTTTAACGGCTATATTGTAAAATTGTAAAGAAAATGACTGAGGAACGTTCTTAGAATGTAAGAAATAGGTGGCATAATATGGAATGGAATACAGAAACTGCCAATATTATATATGCATCCAATGACGGATACGCCGGACACCTGGCTGCATCCCTCTGCTCCCTTCTGGACAATAATGGTAATATCCCGTTGATGGATATTTATGTGCTGTCAGTAGGAATGAGCCGGGACTATCAGGAACGACTGGCCTGTGTTGCGGAGAAATACAACCGCCGGTTCTATGTCCTGGAGCTGGGTGATTTGAAGGAGAGATTTGACTTTGACATCGATACAAGAGGCTTTGACATCAGCGCCATGGCCCGGCTTTTTGCGCCTGAGGCGCTGCCTGCCGGGGTTAAAAGGGCTTTATATCTGGACTGTGATACTATCGTATGGGGAAGCGTCCGCTCTCTGTATGAAACGGAGCTTGAGAACAATTTGGCAGGTATGGTGATGGAGCCTACGGTTTATAAGGAGATGAAGGATTCCATTGGAATGGGACCTGACGACCCTTACTATAACTCCGGCGTCCTCCTCATGGATCTGGAGGGATGGAGAAGGGAAGATGTGCTAAGGCAGCTGCTGAATTTCTACAAAAGCTGCCGGGGAAGGTTGTTTGCCTGTGATCAGGATACCATCAATGGAACGTTGAGAGGAAGAATTTTGTCATTGCCGGTAAAATATAATTATTTTACCAATTACAGGTATTTCCGTTACTCGACCCTGGTATCCCTGTGCGCTGCCTATGGAGATGGGGGGGAGAAGGACTATCGCATGGCAGGCAGAGCTCCAGTGATTATTCATTTTCTGGGAGATGAACGGCCTTGGATTAAGGGAAACCATAACCATTTCAGACGGCTGTATGAATACTATTTGGATAAGACTCCCTGGAGGGGAACTCCGGCACAGCCTGGAAAAGAGCTTTATATGCAGCTGTGGTGGTTGTTTAACCAGCTTTCCTGGCTGTTTCCCTCCTTCCGCCTTTGGGTTAGCCGCCGCATGGGCATGAAGCTGATTGACAGCCGCAAGAAGGCGCTGGCAGCAGGACAAGGGGAAGGGAATCATTGAGGAAATAGATTCATAAAATAGATTCATATAGTAAAAGTTGGAAAAGCAATGTTGGAAAAAAACATGGACAAAATCAGCTGTATCATATTAAACTATAATGACGCGGCCACAACTTTGGCTCTGGTGGAGAAGATCCGGGAGTATCGGATTTTGGATTCCATCGTGATCGTCGACAATCACTCCACGGACGACTCCTGGGAAAGGCTGGGAGCACTAAAGGGTCTGCCGAAGCTTTATCTTATGAGGTCCCAGTCTAACGGAGGGTATGGGGCGGGAAATCAGGAGGGCGTTAATTTTGCCTGTGAGAATCTGAAGGCAGATTATTGTATCATTGCAAACCCGGATATCCATGTGACAGAGCGGTGTATCCTCCGGTTAAAAGAAGCCTTGGATCATACGGAGAAGGGGGCTGTGGCTTCCGCCAGAGTGAAAAGCCCCAAGGGAGAGGCTCTGCTATCCTACTGGACGCTTCTGCCTCTCTGGAAGGATTTGCTGGATACGGGCCTTATCACAAGACGTCTGATGAAGCCACTGCTGAACACGCCTTTTAGCCGGCTTGCGAGGGGGGGCGATGAAAATTGCCGCCTGGTAGATGCAGTGCCGGGTTCTTTTTTTATGATTAGGCTGGGAGTGCTGACGCCCAGAGAGATAAGGGAGTTTTTTGATCGGAATATTTTCCTGTATTATGAGGAAAAGGCCCTGGGACAGAAGCTAAAGGAACTGGGGTTAAAAACTCTTCTGGTCATAGACGAGAGCTATATCCACGCCCATTCCGTCAGCATTGATAAAAGCTACCGGAGGCTTGTGGATAAGCAGAGGCTGCTGCACAGAAGTAAGCTGTATTATTACAGGACGTACCTTAAAACCGGCCCCATGGGACTTAAGGCAGCCAGAGTTTTTCTTGCTGCAATTTTGGCTGAGGTGTGGTTTTTGACTGCCTTTTGCAGGTTGGACTGGCAGAGATGAGAAAGGATAATTGCATGAGCGGACAACAGGATAAAGAAGGAGAGATACTGGTTACCAGAGCCTCACTTCCCTCTTATGAGGAGTATATCGAGATGATTAAGCCCATATGGGATAGCGCATGGCTGACTAATATGGGAGATTTCCACAGGCGGCTGGAGAAAGAGCTGGCTGATTATATGGGTACGGATAAGCTGGTTCTCTTTGTTAACGGACACATGGCTCTGGAGATGGCGATTCAGGCCCTGGAGCTTACCGGGGAGGTAATAACCACCCCATTCACCTTTGCTTCCACCACCCATGCCATTGTGCGCAATCATTTGACTCCGGTATTCTGCGATATTAATCCGGTGGATTACACCATAGATGTGGACAAGCTGGAGGCCCTTATTACAGATAAGACCTCGGGGATTATTCCTGTCCATGTCTACGGAAATATCTGCGATGTGGAGCGCATTGAAGCCATTGCCAAAAAGTATGGACTTAAGGTGATTTACGATGCGGCCCACACCTTTGGAGAACGGTATATGGGAAAGTGCGTGGGGGAGTTCGGGGATGCCAGTATATTCAGCTTCCACGCAACCAAGGTATTTAACAGCATTGAGGGCGGGGCAGTGGTTTTTGGAAAGGAATGGATGAGGCACAGGCTTAACTGCCTGAAAAATTATGGAATTGTAGATCAGGAGCATGTGGTCTGGGTTGGCGGAAATGCTAAGATGAACGAGTTTCAGGCCGCTATGGGCCTGTGTAATCTGAAGCATCTGGAGGGGGAGATTGAAAAGCGCAGGAGGGTTGTGGAGCGCTATCAGGAGCGCTTAAAGGGGGTTTCCGGGTTGAAGCTGCCGTTCTATAAAGAGGGACTGACTCCAAACTATGCTTACTTCCCGGTGGTGTTTGACGGATTTGCGGCTGACAGGAATCAGGTATATCAGGTTCTGACACAGCACAATATTTATCCAAGAAAGTATTTTTATCCTCTTACCAGTGATTTCCAGTGCTTTGAAGGCAAATATTCCTCTAAGGCTACGCCGGTGGCAGCCTATATGGCAGACCGGGTGCTGACTCTGCCCTGTTATGCAGATCTGGCGCTGGAGGACGTGGAACGGATTTGCGATATAATCAGGAATATGCAGGAGCGCGTATGAATAAGGTACTGCTGGTAATCCCGGCGTTTAATGAGGAAAAAAATATTGAAAAGGTAGTGAATGAGCTGGTAGAAGGTTTTCCACAGCTGGACTATGTGGTGGTAAACGACGGCTCCAGGGACAGCACTGGGAGGATTTGCAGGGAGAAGGGGTATAATCTGTTGGATCTTCCAGTGAATCTGGGACTGGCAGGCTGCTTTCAGGCAGGGATGAAATATGCCTATCAGAAGGGCTACTCCTATGCCATCCAGTTTGACGGGGACGGGCAGCACAGGCCGGAATACATCGAAGCCATGAGAAAGAAGATGGAGGAGGGCTATGATATTGTCATCGGCTCCCGGTTTCTCACAAAAAGAAAGGACTGGTCCATGCGAATGATCGGAAGCCGCATGATCGGGGCTGCGATACGGCTGACCACTGGAGTAAAGGTAACAGATCCTACCTCTGGCATGAGGCTTTTTAGCAGCAGGATGATCGAGGAGTTTGCCCTTAATTTAAATTACGGTCCTGAACCGGATACAGTATCTTTTCTTATCAAGCAGGGAGCCAGAGTGGCGGAGGTTCCTGTCATCATCGATGAACGTCTGGAGGGAGAAAGCTATTTAAAGCCCTTTACTGCTGCCCATTACATGCTCAGAATGCTGCTGTCCATACTTCTGATCCAGAATTTCAGAAAAAGGCGGTAGAGAGGGTGATATGCGGGAGAAGGGGACGCTTCTGGGAAGGAGCATTGGGGCAGTGCATTCCGGAGTTGGAGAGAAGAAATGAAAAATGTGACAAAGGGTTTATTA
This sequence comes from Clostridium porci, assembly GCF_009696375.1. GTDB lineage: Bacteria > Bacillota > Clostridia > Lachnospirales > Lachnospiraceae > Enterocloster > Enterocloster porci. The sequence continues at coordinate 157,499 of NZ_VUMD01000003.1, read as the reverse complement.
TATAAGGGTTCAAACATTGAGCGGCAGAACGTGGCCTGGAACATTGCGGGAAGCTTTGTCTACGCATTTGCCAGCATGGTACTGTCCTTTCTGGTCATACGGATGGCCGGTGAGGATGAGGGGGGAATCTTCTCCTTTGGGTTCTCCACCTTGGGCCAGCAGATGTTTATTGTGGCTTATTTTGGGCTGAGGCCCTTCCAGATAACCGATATTACAGGTGAGTATACCTTCGGGGATTATCTGGAGCACAGAAGGCTCACCTGTCTTGGAGCATTGGCGGCAGGGGCTGCCTTTCTTGTCTTTATGCAGGCCTTTGGACAATATACGGCAGAGAAATCCATGATTCTTCTTTTGCTTGTAATATACAAGGTAATAGATGGGTATGCTGATGTATATGAGTCAGAATTCCAGCGGCAGGGAAGCTTGTATCTGACAGGCAAGTCCAATTTTTTCCGAACCATTTTGTCGGTATGCATCTTACTGACTGTGCTGGCAGTATTCGGGCAGCTGCTGCTGGCCTGCATGGCAGCGGTGGCAGCCCAGGCCTTGGGAGTGGCGCTCTTTAATCTGGATGTGATTCACGCTCTTCCGGGCGTTAGCTGGAAGAGGGGGAAAGGGAAAAACAGAAGGCTGTTTCACAGCGCAGGCTTTCTCTTCGTATCCGTATTTCTGGACTTTTATGTATTTTCTGCAGCCAAGTATGCTATAGATGCCAGGATGAATGACGCTGCCTCCGGGTATTTTAACTTGATTTTTATGCCTACCTCTGTTATTTATATGGTAGCAAACTTTGTAATCCGTCCCTTTCTCACGAAGCTTTCAGCTCTATGGGGGGAACGCGATTTTGAATGCTTTAGGGGCCAGCTTGTACGCATTGGGGGAATGATTATGGGGCTCACGGCTCTGGCAGTAGGCGCCGCTTCCCTTTTAGGACGGTGGGCTCTGGCTGTGATGGAGCAGCTTCTGGGAAAGGATTATCTGGGGATGTTAAAGCCTCATTACATCCCCTTCCTTATGATTGTGCTGGGAGGAGGCTTCTATGCTTTGGCAAATCTTATGTATTATGCCCTTGTGATTATGCGCAGGCAGAGGGCTATATTTGCGGTGTATCTGGGAGCGGCTGTGGCAGCTGCCCTTCTGTCAGGTATACTGGTGTCAAAATTTGGAATTGATGGTGCGGCAGGCTGTTATCTGCTGCTGATGACAGGATTAGCGCTGGGGTTTGGCACATTGACGGCCAAAGCCTTCCAGCAGGAGAAAAAGGAGTATGTGGGTAATGGAGGAAGAAAAAAGCAGGGCGCCGGGGCAAAAGCATCTTAAGAGGGTGGATGTGATCATCCCCGCCTACAGGCCGGGTAAGAAGTTTTCCAGACTTTTGAAAATGCTGGAGCTTCAAACCTATCCCATCAGGCGGATCATTGTGATGAATACAGAGAAGGCATACTGGAATGATAAAGGGTTTGAGGGAATCCCAAGGCTGGAGGTTCATCATATTTCCAAGGCTGAATTTGACCACGGCGCAACCAGGAATAAAGGCGCCAAATACAGCCGGGCGGAGATCATGGTGTTTATGACCGACGACGCGGTGCCTGCGGACGAGTTTTTAATTGAGCGTTTAGCGGCTGCCTTTGAGAAACGAGGCCCCTTGGGAGAGTCGGTGATTATGGCCTATGCCCGTCAGCTGCCGGATAAGGACTGTTCCCTGACAGAGCGGTATACCAGGGCTTTTAACTATCCGGAGGGGAGCTGTATCAAGACAAAGGCGGATCTGCCCAGGCTTGGAATCAAAACCTTTTTTGCTTCCAATGTGTGCTGTGCCTACGACAGGGAAAAATTCTGGTTTCAGGGGGGCTTTATCAGCCGGACTATTTTTAATGAGGACATGATATTTGCTGGCAGGGCGGTTTTACAGGATGACTATGCTATTGCCTATGTTGGGGATGCCAGGGTGATACATTCCCATAATCTGGGCTGTATGGCCCAGTTTCACCGCAATTTTGATCTGGCTGTATCCCAGGCTGACCACCCGGAGGTATTCGGGGGGATTCATGCAGAAGGGGAGGGACTTCGCCTGGTAAGGCAGACGGCCAGGTATCTTATGAGTCAGCGAAGGCCCTGGCTGGTGCCGGGGCTCATCGTCAAAAGCGGATTTAAGTACATGGGCTACCGCCTGGGAAAATGTTACCGGGCGCTGCCAAGGCCGCTGGTTATAAAATGCAGCATGAATAAGGAATATTGGAAATAACGCAAACAAAAGAAAGCAGGACACGCTACTATGATGACACCTATATTCAGATGTATTTTGGTTATGGTTTCTTTGACGACAATGGCATTTATGATGCGGAAGATACGGCAGGCCAAGGTGCAGATAGAGGCAGCCATGTTCTGGGTGATTATGGCCCTGATACTGGTGGTTTTTTCTCTGTTCCCTTCATTGGCAGACGCCTGCGCAGGGCTGCTGGGAATATATTCTACCCCGAACTTTCTGTTCCTGTTTATGATTTTTCTTCTGATGGTAAAGGTGTTCGGCATGACGCTCCAGGTTTCAGAGCTGGAGAGCAGGCAGAAGGAGCTGGTTCAGATGCTTGCCCTTTCTGAGAAGGAGAGGGAGGAGCTGGAGGGACGGCTTTTGAGCTTGTTGAAGGAGACAGAGGTGGACGCAGATGTCAGATAGAAATGGGAAGCTAAAGGCCGGGGCAGTGGAAAGGACAGAACAGGGACGGCAGACAGGCTTTAAGGGAAAGGCAGCCCCGGTTGGCTCCCATGGAAAAAGTGGGAGCCGGCTGCGGATCTGGGTTGGTGTGGGAGCCTTGGCTCTGCTCCTTGCTGTCTGGCATCTGACGGATGTGGGGAACGGGGTCAGGGCCTCTGGAGACCGGTGGCTCTATGGCTGGTACGGCGGGCTTATGGTTTGGGCTGCGGCGATGCTGGGAGTCCTGGGGTATGGGATATTTATAAAAAGGACATGGAGTCTGGAGCTTATCTTTACAGGGGCAGTCCTTGGTCTGGGGCTTATGTATCTGGTTGTGCTGCCGCCATTGTCCGCGCCCGATGAGGTCAGTCATTATATTACCTCCTATCAGCTTGCAAACCGCATGATGGGAAAGCCCAACTATGAGGACGGCATCCGGGTATATATCCGGGAGCAGGATCGGTTCATTGAGGATTTGAAGGATGTGCTGAAACCCGACGGCAGCGGTTACAGGGATCGTGAAGAGGTTCAGCCCTCTGGGGAAAATAAAGAGCGCAAGCAGGCCGTGATTCTGGGACAGGAGCTGACAGAGGATACGTATCGTACCATACACGAACGTGGCATAAGGAGCACCGGGGAGAACGGGCGTGCAGTTTCCTATCAAATTCCTGTGAGGACAACTCCCCTGGCTTATGTGCCTCAGGCTTTGGGACTGATTGCGGGACAGCTTTTAGGGCTGGGAGGTCTGGGGCTTCTTTATATGGGACGGCTGTTTAATCTGTTGTTTTTTACAGCTGTGGGCTGCCTGACGGTTCGGCGGCTGCCTTTTGGAAAAGAGGTTTTTTGTGGGGTGGCTCTTTTGCCTATGACGCTTCATTTGGCTTCCTCCTTTTCCTATGATGTGCTTCTGATTGCGCTGTGCTCATATTTTACGGCTGTATGTCTGGATTTGGCGTATAGGAAGAAACAGGTGGGATGGCAGGATGTGCTGATTTTAGCTGTTATTATGGGTGTTATGGGGCCCTGTAAGATGGTGTACGGAATCGTGGCAGGCCTGTGCCTTTTGATTCCTGTGAAAAAATTCGGCAGCTGGAAAAGCTGGGTATTATCAGCTGCAGCTGTGCTGGGGACATTTGCGGTTGCTATGGTGCTGGTAAACGGCAGAACCGTGGCTCTTTACACCAACCCGGCAAGTGGGTATGCCGGGTATGTAGACTGGGCGGAAGCTCCGGGCTATACCTTTGGTCAGTTAATCAGAACCCCATTGCTGGTGCTGAAGCTATGCTATAATACGTTGATGTGGCAGGGGGAGCAGCTGTATTCCGGCATGATCGGCGGAGCGCTGGGAAATATGGACCACGTACTGAATACGCCCTATGTGGTTATCTTAGGGCTTACGGCTATTCTGGTTATGCTGTCTCTCAGGAAACCCGGAGAGCCTCTTTTTATAAGTATGAAGGGCCGGGGGTGGATATGGCTTTTGGGCTTTAGCTGCCTGGGAGCCCTGATGTTTTCCATGCTGCTTGCCTGGACGCCTGTGGGCTCGTCTGTGATTAACGGGGTTCAGGGGAGATATCTGCTGCCCATTCTCCCTATGCTTCTGCTGACCCTTAAAAATGACCATGTGGTGCGGACGGATTGGAATGACGGAACTCTGCTGTATGTGATGATAGGGCTGGATGTATATGTGGCTTTGAGAATTTTTAGTATAGTATGTTTGCGGGTTTCCTGAAAATGGAATGATTTCGGCTATAGACAGCAGGGAACAAATCCAGAGTAGAGAGTGGATAAGGGCTTGCCAGAGAGTGGATAAAGTGATAGAATTGCCTGATGGATGTGGATAAAAGAGGAACTGGGACTGTGGTGTAAAAGGCCCCGGAATGATAGGAGTGAAGAAAGATGGGTAAGATTAAGGTGACGCCCTGCGGCATTAAGGGGCTTTATGTGATTGAGCCGACGGTGTTTAAGGACGAGAGAGGCTATTTTGTGGAAACCTATAATCAGAAGGACTTTGAGGAAGCAGGGCTGGATATGAGCTTTGTTCAGGATAATCAGTCCATGTCAGTGAAGGGGGTTCTGAGAGGGCTTCATTTTCAGAAGCAATATCCTCAGGGAAAGCTGGTTCGGGTCATCCGCGGCTCTGTGTTTGATGTGGCTGTGGATCTGCGGGCAGATTCTGAGACCTATGGAACGTGGTTTGGGGTAGAGCTGTCCGCAGAGAACAAAAAGCAGTTTTATATTCCTGAGGGCTTCGCCCATGGCTTCTTAGTTCTGTCGGAGGAGGCAGAGTTTGCTTATAAATGCACTGATTTTTACCGTCCGGGAGATGAAGGCGGCCTTTTGTGGAGCGACCCGGATATAGGGATTCAGTGGCCAGTTGAAGCTGGGATGAAGCTGATTATTTCAGAAAAGGATACAAAGTGGGGAGGGCTTAAGGATACCTTTAAGTTCTAGCTATACCTGAAAAAGAAAAAGGAAATCGTGCTTATGAGTTATGTACTGTCTCTGTTGAAGGAGATTATAGAGAAGCGAAGGCTGATATGGGATTTGTCCAAAGCTGATTTCAGAAAGCGGTTTGTAGGCTCTTATTTTGGCGTAGTATGGATGTTTTTGCAGCCCCTGGTAACTGTAATTATCTACTGGTTTATATTCGGCGAATATGGTATGAGAACCACTCCTCCTATACCTAACGCGGATTATGTGGTGTGGCTGGTGCCAGGACTGGTTCCCTGGTTTTTCTACAGCGAGGCGCTTAACTGTATAACCGGCTGCCTGCAGGAATATAGCTATCTCGTGAAAAAGGTGGTATTCAAGGTTGAAATACTGCCTATTATCAAGCTTGTTTCCTGTGTGCTGGTTCACGGGTTTTTTATGGTAATTATGTTTTTGCTGTATCTGGTATACAGACAACCTCTATTTCTTTCCTGGGTTCAGGTGCTGTACTATTCCTTCGCCGCCGCAATGCTGGCTCTGGGGTTTGGGTATCTCACCTGCGCGGTGAATGTATTTTTTAAGGATATGACTAATATTGTGGGAATCTGTCTTCAATTTGGCATATGGATGGCCCCGATTATGTATATTGAGGATATTTTCACAGATAAATCTCCCTGGGCTGAGGTGATTCTTAAGCTGAATCCCTTTTACTATATTGTGGCGGGATACAGGGACAGTATGCTGACCGGGGATTGGTTCTGGCAGAGGCCAACCATGACGGTTTACTATTGGTGCTTTACCATTGTGGTTCTTTTGATTGGGCTTAAGACTTTTAAACGGCTGAGGCCCCATTTTTCAGATGTGCTGTAAGGCAGCTGGAAACAATGAAATGAGGATAGAATGATACAGAAGGTGGAAATAAGCTGGCGTAGGGAGGATGGGGAGGGAGCCATTCCGGTTCAGGTAGTTTATTCCCCGCGGCGAACCATGGGACTGGAGATTAAGGAAGACGGCCGTGTATTTGCCCGTGTTCCCAAGGGACTTCCGCAACAGGCTGTGATGGAATTGATTCAGGGGCGGCAGGAATGGATTGTCCAGAAATGGTTCCTGGTCAAGGAACGGAGGGAGTCTGCCGCCAAACGTCCTCAGCCCGGCTATGTAAGGAATCCTGAGCTGGAGAAGCTTTACAGGGAGAAGGCCAGAGAACAGCTTACAGAACGGACAGCTTACTTTGCCGCTCTTATGGGGGTTTCCTATAACCGGATTGCCATCCGTTCCTCAAGGACAAGGTGGGGAAGCTGCAGCGTTCGGGGAAACCTTAGCTTTCACTGGAAGCTGATTCTTATGCCTCCGCAGATTTTAGATTATGTGGTGGTTCACGAGCTGGCCCATAGGAAGGAGATGAACCATTCACGGCGGTTCTGGGATCAGGTTGAACAGGTGCTTCCAGATTATAAGCAGAGGAGAACGTGGCTGAAGGAAAAGGGGGCGTGGGTGTAAATCGAAGAAATGGCCTTATCCGCCGTGGGCAGTTTTACAAAATGGAAGAATCAAACATATAGTCCGTGCCTTCTGATAGCTCCTGAAAGCACGGACGTTTCAGATCTAGCCTGAAAGCGCAGCTATTTACTCGCAGCGGATAACAATGACATCTCCGTCACATAGCTTTTGCAGAAAGGCGGCGTTTTCGCCGTTTACCGTGATAGTTACCGGTTTGGACAGGTTCTGAAAGTCCAAGCCGGATCGTTCGAGAACGTCCATAAGCATATAGGCTGTTCCATCTGCTTTTTGGTTCAAAGTAACCGGAATATCGTTTAAGATGATATGAAGGATATTTGGAACTCCATCAGCTTTATCTGGATTTGCCTGAGAGGGGAAGACGGCAGTCTGTAGCTTTGGTACTGTTTCCTGCGCTGGTTCTGCCGCTGGTTCTGGTTCTGCCTTTTGCGTATTGCTGTTTGCTTTCCGGGCTGGGGCAGGAGAGCCTTTGGCAGTCCTGCCGCCTTCATACCCATCGGGACTTTCCACCTCTGTTCTTGATGGCATGCTTTCTTTCTCTTCGGTAAAACTCTCAGTTACGATCACATCCCCTGTATGGAGGGCGGTTCCGAAAGAGGCCTTACGTCCGTTGACTACTGCTGTTTTCAATCCAGGCTTTAGAATATCGCCAAGAACTGCCGAGGCATCCTTTCCACAGACAGCGGGCTGAAATTCAATGGCATCTCCTGCATGAATCACCTGGGTCATGGCGCAATCGCTTCCGTTAAGCTTTAGTACTGCGGGAGAGGAGGGGGCTCCAGGTATAACCGTTCTTTTTCCGTTTAGCTGTACTACGATATTCCGGCCAGAGCGGCTGACAAGATGCTTATAGCCATAGCCGTTCATCATAAGTACGTCCATAATTGTAAAAACACCGCTTTTAAACAGCTTGGCAGGCTTTCCGTTCAGGGTTACCCGATAGCTGTCGTTGATAAGGTTTAGTCCTGCCGATACGGCGATACCCAAGGGCGTGGCGTATTCCGGATTATTTAAATCATATTCATCGGAAAATGCGCTCAGCGCGAAGTTGTTTCCCACAATGGCTACTCGTTTGCTGTCCATTCCCAGATATTCCGTGATACATTCCTTAAGCCCAGCCATTTTACTTCCGCCCCCGGCTAAAAAGACTGCGGAGGGAGCTCCGTGATTCAGCTCTATGATTTGCTCTGCTATCTCCTTACATATGGACTGGAGGGGTTCTCGGATACATTCCAGCGCCTCCTGGGCTTTTATCTTCTGTTCAAAGCCGAGAATATCATGGAAGGTCAGCTCATCCTGATTAGAGAGGCCGAACTTAAGCTTCTCTGCTGTGTTAAAATCAATCAGATAGTGCTTCATCAAGGCTTCCGTAATTTCATCTCCTGCCAGGGTAGCCATGGTGTAGCCGGTAATTCCGCCGTCCCGGCATGCCGCAATATCGGATGTACCGGCTCCGATATCTACCATAACCAGATTCAAAAGGCGATGCTCCCGGGGAATGGAAGCGTTAATAGCCGCAATTGGTTCCAGCGTCAGACTGACTACCTCTAAGTCAATTTTATTCATAGCAGAGTAGAGGCTTTCCACCACCTCGCTGGGCAGAAAGGTAGCGATGATTTCCGCTTTCAAACGCCTGCCCTTGTGCTCTAAAATTGTGGAAAAGGTATAATTGTCCAGGGTGTAGGTAAGAACAGAGTAGCCTACCAGGAAGAAACGCCGTTCTGCAACGGCTTCCTCACTGGAGGAAAATGCCTCCTCCGCCTGGCTGATGGCTCCGGCCTCCAGACGGCTGATGATTTCCGGCCCTATTTTGGTGGCCTCAGGAAATTCTAGCTCATAAGAACCGCGCTGGGTCAGAAGGGCTCTTCCTGCTGCTGCGATGCACACCCTGGTGAGAGGAAAACCAAGCTTGCTCTCCAAACGCTTCTTCACTGCCAGAGCAAGCCTTGCAACCTGCTCAATATCCTCGATCTGTCCGTCGATCATGGCCCGTTTGGTATGCTCCTCCCGCTCAATGGCAATCACCTTTAAGCGTTCGTTTTCTACAATTCCTACAATGCCAATTATGCTTCGGGTTCCGATATCCAAAGCAAAAATGCTTTGCTCTTCAAGTTTGGATTTACTTTTTGCTGCCATAAGCACCCCCTTAAACAAGATGGACGATTTGGAATATAATTCCGTACCCAATATAAACAAGGGCTTCCTTATGATTTTACTACAGGTTTTGTCCGGTGTAAAGGGAAGCGTCACGGTTTCATAGGCTGTCCCGGTGGGGAAGTCCGGCTGCGTTCAATCAGCGGGTGCGGAACAAATAATAATGAAAGTGGTTCACAGGTTTAGGTTTTCATGTTACAATATTCTCCATCATAGCATCCCTGCATCAGTTCTTGTTACCGGGATGTGTATTAACACAGAATAAATGGGATCAATACGAATCGTTCCAAAATCCAGAGACAGGGGGGTGCCGCTCCAAATATAGGTATATTCTAAGCGGTAGGTATGACAGGGAGGTCAAGGGGGCAAAGAAGATATTGGCAAAAGGATAAAGGAAGATAGAATAAAGCAATGAATATAGGGCAGGAGCTGCCCGGAGAAACATCTGTAGAATGAATAACAATCATTTTGTAGGAAGGTGGTAGTATTTCTATGGTTATACGGCATAATCTGCCTGCCATGACGGTTGGGCGCTGCCTGTTCCTGGTTTCCAGTCAGGAGTCTAAGCTTCTGGAGAAGCTTTCATCCGGCTATCGGATCAACCGGGCGGCGGACGATGCAGCCGGCTTGGCTATCAGCGAGACGATGCGCTATCAGATTCGAGGGCTTGCCCGTGCCAGAGACAATGCACAGGACGGCATCTGTCTTCTGACAACGGCTGAGGGCGCCCTGCAGGAGGTTCAGGATATGCTTAACCGCATGGCTACCCTGGCTGTGCAGGCCTCCAACGGTATCTATGATGATGACATTGACCGCGCCAACCTGCAAAAGGAGGTGGCTGCCCTGAAAGATGAGATCAACCGCATAGCTGGAAGCACAAGCTTTAACGGTGTCCGTCTGCTGGACGGATCGATTTCCAGAAAGGGAACAAAAGCGGCGGCCGGAGCCGGTGCAAGTACGCCCCATATTATTTTTTATGATGAAGTTGTCCATGAGGTTGTGACAACACAGAAGCCTCAGCATCCGCCAGATCCAGACCTCCAGAAAGCAGAGTGGAATACACTTAAAACGGTGCTAAAAGAACAGATTGTTCCCCAGGCAGTAACAGTTCTTTTAGAGACGTTTCCCGAAACATTTGGGTATTTAAAGGATTCAAGCATTGGAATCGGGTTATCGGTATACGAAAATGATTCTTCTTCTACGGTGGCTTCCGTGATGATGAGAAGCGCCCATATCAGCGGTACGCCGGCAATTGTCGATCTAGCCTATTCTCTTCGGGTCAATACATCATTTCTGTCCCTGGATGACGCGGATCATTATAACTTAACACCAGTCAGCAGGGTGAATCTGGAAAGTACAATTGTCCATGAAATGATGCATGCCCTCATGGATGAAGCCTTGACCGGCGGCATGGCGGGCGTAGATCAAAATATGAAATTTACAGAGGCATTTCCCAGCTGGTTTATTGAGGGAACCGCTCAGGCTGCAGGCGGAGGCGCCGACGATGTAGGGTCCTGGCTCCGAATTGGCGGAAGTACGTCTGAGAAGGATATTCAAGCCCTATTGGATGGAAAAAATAAGCTGGGTTCAGGTACTACGGCGTCTCAGTATGCCACAGGTTATCTGGCAGCCATGTATCTGGGGTATCTGGCTGCTGGCGGTAATTCTGTGGGAGCATCGGATGTAGCCTCAGGGCTGGATCGGATTTTAAATGATGTCAGAGGCGGTAAGAGCCTGAATCAGTCGATTGCAGATAATACCAACAATACCTATTCTGGTATTGATGATTTTGAAGGCAGGTTCGCCCAGGATGGAGCCTCTTTTGTAAGAAAATTTATAGGAGAAGCCGGGGTGGGTAGAGGGGCCCTGGTAACAGGAAATTATCGGGAGAATAATTTATTAGAGGATGTTAATTTAAATCAGCCTTTGTTTAAATTAAATACGGACTATACGGAGGTTTGGAATGAATACCCAGATGGCTATACGGTCATATCTGGAGGACAGGCGAATCAGGCTGGCGTAGCTGGCCCTGACCATCCCAATGCAGCCCCCGGTTCTGCAACCCCCGGAGGAAATACAGGCGCTGGAGCCGGAGGGACTGCGCCCGGCGGGGGAAAGAGTCCTGGCAATGGGATAACTCCCGGCGGAGGTCTTCAACTGCAAATCGGTTCTGACCCTACAGAAACCTTGACTGTACACATTGCGGCCATGGACTCATCTGGTTTAGGGATCGCTGCTATGAATGTGGGAACACAACAGGATGCTGTGGACGCTATTGATATTCTGAAGGATGCCATTCATAAGGTTTCCATGCAGAGAGCTGAGTTGGGGGGCATGCAAAACCGGCTGGAGCATACAATCAACAGCCTGAATAATACCATTGAAAATATCCAGTTTTCGGAGAGCCATATACGGGATACGGACATGGCAGAAGGAATGTCATATCTGGTCCGGCAGATGATAATCCGCCAGGCGGGACAGGCTATGCTGGCCCAGGCGAACCTGTTCGGTCAGGATGTTCTGGCCATGGTGGTGTAAGAAGAATGTATTTTTTTGAAGCATTTCAAGGAGGGAAGATATGGGGATACTGTATGAGGCAGCTTGCCCGGCATGTGATTATAAGACAAGCTTTTGCCTTGGGAGCGGCTTGAGCGGCAGGGATCTTGCCCGAAGTATCCGTGGGCTGGAGGCTGAACAACAGGAGCAGATCCGACAGATGGAGGAAAGGAAGGAGATCTTTGACTTTTCGGCAGAGAATCGGCTGGTTCGATGCAGCCATTGCCCCTCCTCCCAGGGATTGATGGAAAAAACAATCGTTACGATTACGGACATGAACCGGCGACAGCACGTGTTTGGCGATCGCTGCAGATTCTGTGGGAATGTCTTGGAAATTTATGAAGAACAGGTGGCTGAGAAAGGGGATGAAATTGTATGCCCAAAATGCGGAAAGGAATTTCTGATTTTTAGCAGAGCGGGGTTTTGGGATTAAAACGTGTGCGGGTGTTAATTTTACCGGGCCTGCCCTGAATCTTCTTTCATAATTGCTGCAAATAAAATAAGTGGAAGGCTTATTTATCAGGCCTTCCACTCGTCGTTATCTAAGATTCCTATCTTCCCCAGCTGTTTCATGGTATCTTTGACAGTATCCTTCTGCCGGTCCCGCCTGTAGCAGCAGGGATAATATTGGTATCATGTAAGCTGGCTTTTATTTTAATTTGTTAATTGTATTCTCCATCTCAGCGGGAGATACTACGCCGATGCTTTTATCTAAAACCTGGCCCTTTTTCAGATAAATAAGGGTGGGAACGCTCATCACACGGAACCGCTCAGCAAGCTCCGGCTCCTCATCAATGTCTACCTTATAAAAATGTACATCCTTGTAGGTTTCGGCCATGCGCTCTACCACAGGAGAGAGCATCTTACAGGGGCCGCACCAGGTTGCAAAGAAATCAACCACGACCAAATCCTCGCCTGCATTTACTGCCTGATCGAACTCACTTGTCTTTAAATGTGTTATAGCCATGATATAAACCTCCTGAATCTGTATTCTATGTTCTTTCTTTCTGATTATTAGGATACCACATTTTGACGTTATGTTATGTGACAAAAGTCACCGAAGATTATTTCGAAGATTTAATATATAACGGAACAATGGTAAGCCCTCCTAATAAATAGACTACTTCCTTAACTTTTTTTGAAAAATAGATTATAAGGTATAAAAATCTTTCATTCTATGCTATACTTATGCCTAAAGTGGAGAAATATGCTTGAGTGTTTTTGGAAATGGAGAGTGTTATGTCAGTAAAAAAAAGAGACAGTGAATATGCCATAGATGTCAAAGATGTGACGAAGGTGTATCGGTTATATGAGAAGCCCATTGACCGTCTGAAGGAATCCATGAGTATTTCCCATAAAAATTACCACAGGGACTTTTACGCCTTGAATCAGCTTTCCTTTCAGGTGAAAAAAGGAGAGACAGTAGGGATTATCGGTACCAATGGATCAGGCAAGTCCACTATTCTGAAAATTATCACAGGCGTGCTTACCCCCACTGCCGGAGAAGTACAGGTAAACGGCAAGGTATCTGCCCTGCTGGAGCTTGGGGCAGGCTTTAATATGGATTATACAGGAATTGAAAATATATATATGAACGGCACTATGATGGGTTACACGAAAAAGGAAATGGAGGCCAAGCTTCAGGATATTCTGGATTTTGCGGAAATCGGAGATTTTGTATACCAGCCGGTAAAGACCTACTCCAGCGGTATGTTTGTACGGCTGGCTTTTGCGTTAGCTATCAATGTGGAGCCGGAGATTCTGATCGTGGATGAGGCATTGTCAGTGGGGGACGTATTTTTTCAGGCAAAATGCTACAGGCGCATGGAGGAAATCCGCAAGAAGGGAACAACCATTCTGATGGTAACCCATGATATGGGCAGCATCATCAAGTATTGTGATAAGGTGGTTCTCTTAAACAGAGGAGAGTTTGTAGCCCAGGGAGAGCCGGGGCGTATGGTTGATTTATATAAGAAGATATTGGCCGGACAGATGGATGCTTTGATGGAGGAGCTGAAAGAGGAGCAGGGAGAACAAAGCAGGATAAAAGCACCGGAGGCTTCAGGCAGATTAGAGGTGGATAAGGCTCCTGTAAAAGCCGGAGGAGCACTTATGAAGGATAAGCTTACTATCAACTTTGACCGGACGGAGTATGGGGATGGAAGGGCGGAGATTGTTGATTTAGGACTGTTTGATGAGAAGGGGAGCATCACGAACCTTTTGCTAAAGGGCGAAGCCTTTACCATCAAAGAGCGGATTCGCTTTCATGTGGATATACAGGCCCCGATTTTTACCTATACTATTAAGGATAAAAAGGGTACGGAGCTTACAGGCACCAACACCATGTTTGAGGGGGCGGACATTCAACCTGTGAAGGCCGGAGACGAGTATCTGGTAGAGTTTTCCCAGAGGATGACTTTGCAGGGAGGAGAATATCTTCTCAGCATAAGCTGTACCGGCTTTGAGCAGGGAGAGCATGTGGTGTATCACAGGCTCTACGACGTGACCAATCTGACGGTTATCTCTAATAAAAACACGGTAGGGGTTTACGACATGGAGTCACAGGTGAAGGCGGAATTAATATCCTGCAGGTAGGACGCCGGATGAAGGAAGCCTGAAAGAACCCAAAATGGAGAGAGGAATTCCATGAAAGATATAAGTTATGAGCTATTAGATCTGTTTAAAAAATACGGAAGGGACAGGGAAGGCATCGGGCAGATTCTGGCCAGTGAAAGCAGGCCGGAGGTTCTCTATGCCTTATCCCCTATGCGGGGTGATCTTCTGGAATGGCTGGAATGCACCGGGCAGGAGACGGTTCTGGAAATCGGCTCCAGGTACGGCTCTTTTACGGGTGTTCTGGCGGAGAAATGCGCCCATGTAACAGTGATGGATGACAGGGAAGAAAACCTGGCTGTAAACCGGGAGCGTAACAAAGACCATGAAAATGTCGTCTACGGCGATCCGGCAGAGGGAGAAACCTTTGATCTGGCTGTGCTTTTAGGGCTTGATAAGAATAAGAAGCTGAAAGAGGCTCTTAGCTTTGCCAGGCAGAGGCTAAAGCCCCAGGGCCGGCTGGTGTTTGCCTGTGAAAACACCTTGGGTCTGCGCTTTCTGGCAGGGGGGGAGCCGGATGAGGAGGAAGCCTCCTTTACCCAGGAGCAGGTTAAGAAAGCCTTTGGGGAGGCAGGTTTTGAATATACGCAGGTTTACTATCCTATGCCGGATTACAGAATCCCTCTGTCTATTTACTCTGATCGTTATCTTCCTGGAAGGGGAGATTCTGTAAATACCTCCTGGGTCTTTGACAAACCCAGATACGCCTGCTTTGATGAGGAGGCTGTGTCAGGAATGTTGATGGAGGAAGGGGATTTTGGACGGTTTGCCAACAGTTTTCTCTTTATTGGCACGGTAAAGGGACAGAAGGAGAGAACGATTTTTACCAAGTATAACAGAGCAAGAAAGCCTGAGTTTCAGATCCGTACACGTATTTTGGAGGAAGATGGGGAGCGGTATGTGGAGAAGGAAGCTCTGGATGGGGCAGGCAGCTGGCATATCCTCTCCTTTCGCAAAAAGTTTGGCCAGCTCCAGCACTTGAACCCTTTAGTCCGGGCACTTCGTCCTTCTGTGTCTGAGGATGGGAGAAGGGTGCGCTTTCCCTTCCTAAAGGGCATGACCCTGGCAGAAAAGCTGGGAGCGGAGCTTGCGGCAGGAAAGCCTCCGGTGGAAACCCTTAAAGCTGCTATGGCAGCTGTATTTGCTATTGCGGATGAGATGGTGTGTCCCTTTGTGGTAACGCCGGAGTTTACGGAGGTGTTCGGGGAGATACCGCCCATCCAGGATACTGCTTACCGGATCAGCAACATTGACGGACTGTTTGAAAATCTGATGGAAGTGGAGGAGGATGGTGAGAGCCACCTCTATTGCTTGGACTATGAGTGGGTGTTTGACGTTCCGGTTCCTTCCCATTATGTACAGTACCGGAACCTGGCTTATTTTTATAAGCAGTATGGGAAATGGATGGATTTTGATTCCCTGGAAGGGTTTTTGAAGGAATTTGGAGTCAGCAGCCATATGGCCGCTGTGTATGCTTCCATGGAGGAAGCATTCCAGGCCTATGTCCATGATGGAAGCAACAGGGGTTATCTGGATCACTACCAGCAGAAGGTTACAACCCTTGACAAGCTTAAGAGCCTGGATCAGGAGCTTGTAATAGCCAGGGAACGTATCAGCCAGCTTCAGACAGAGGTGGAGGAGAAGAATTTCCAGATCCGCAAGGAGCAGGAGGTTCAGCGCCTTACCAACAACCATGTGGCAAATCTGGAGCTCACGATCAAAAACCTGCGCCATGAGACAGAGGAGCTGGGCAAGCTGGCTGCCTATCTAAACGGTCATGAGGCCTTGGTGTATAAGGCCAGAAGGAAGTTGGGAAATCAGGTGAATCAGATATTTCCCAAGGGAACCAGGAAACGGAAGCTGCTAAATTACGCAGTTCAGTCGGCGCGGCATCCGCTCCGGTACGGAGCGCTTTATATGACGAAGGAAGGACGCAACCAGATTGAGGGTGATTTTAAGATAGGGGAGGACTATTTAAAGCACGGAAGGCTGGTATTTCCAAAAGTGGAGGGCGTGGGAAAGGAGGGGGTGAAGGGATGGGATGGCCCTATGGTCTCCATTGTGATTCCCTGCTACAATCAGGTTCATTATACCTACGCCTGCCTTCAGTCCATTCTGGAGTTTACTGCAGATGTGACCTACGAGGTGATTATCGCGGATGATGTGTCCACAGACGCTACCGCGGAGCTGGAACGCTATACGGAAGGTCTGGTAATATGCCGCAATCAGACGAATCAGGGCTTTCTGCGCAACTGCAATCAGGCAGCGAAGGCTGCCAGGGGCAAGTACATTATGTTCCTGAATAATGACACCAGGGTAACGGAAGGCTGGCTGTCCTCCCTTGTAAATCTTATTGAAGCCGATTCGACCATCGGTATGGTGGGCTCCAAACTGGTGTATCCTGACGGGCGGCTCCAGGAGGCGGGAGGCATCATCTGGAGCGACGGCTCCGGCTGGAATTACGGGCGGCTGGACAATCCTGATAAGGCGGAATACAATTATGTAAAGGATGTAGACTATATATCAGGCGCCGCTATTTTGCTGCCCAGCCGGCTGTGGAGTCAGATAGGGGGCTTTGATGAGCGGTATGCCCCTGCCTATTGTGAGGACTCGGATCTGGCCTTTGAGGTTAGAAAGGCAGGCTACCGTGTCGTTTACCAGCCTCTCTCCAAGGTAATCCATTTTGAGGGAGTCTCTAACGGAACGGACGTAAACGGAACCGGGCTTAAGCGGTATCAGGTGGAAAACAGCAGGAAACTTAAGGAAAAGTGGGCGGAGGAGTTGAAGGGGCAGAGCGTAAATACAGGTAATCCCAATCCCTTCCGCGCCAGGGAGCGCAGTCAGGGAAAGCAGATTATCCTAGTGGTGGATCATTATGTGCCTACCTTTGACAAGGACGCGGGCTCCAAGACCACCTATCAGTATTTGAAAATGTTCTTGAAGAATGGATTCGTGGTGAAGTTCCTTGGAGATAACTTTCTTCATGAGGAGCCTTATACCACCGCCCTTACCCAGATGGGGATTGAGGTTCTCTATGGAGAGGAGTATGGAGCAGGCATCTGGGACTGGCTTAAGAAGAATGGGGATGAAATATCCGTTGCATACCTGAACCGTCCTCATATTGCCTCTAAGTATGTGGACTATATTAAGGATTACACCAGCATCAAGGTGATTTACTATGGGCATGATCTCCATTTCCTGCGGCTGGGACGGGAGTATAAAATGAATGGAGATATCAATATTAAAAGGGAGGCGGATTATTGGAAATCTGTTGAACTAATGATGATGCAGAAGGCGGCGATTTCTTATTACCCCTCTGAGGTGGAGGTAAAAGCGATCCGGGAATTGGACGGAAGCATTCCGGTAAAGGCAATTACCGCTTATGTTTACGATCAGTTCCTGGATAATATTCAGGATGACTTTGCCAGAAGGGAGGGACTGCTCTTTGTAGGCGGTTTTGCCCATCTGCCTAATGTGGACGCGGTTCTGTGGTTTGCAAGAGATGTCTTCCCTCACATCCGGCAGCGCCTTCCTGAGATTGTGTTTTATGTGGTGGGCTCTAAGGCTACAGATGAGATTAAGGCGCTGGAGCAGCCTGGAAATGGGATTGTAGTAAAAGGCTTTGTCAGCGAGGAAGAGCTGGCGCGGCTTTATCAAACCCGCAAAGTAGCAGTGGTTCCGCTGCGGTATGGAGCAGGGGTCAAGGGAAAGGTGGTGGAGGCCGTCTATAATGGGATTCCAGTCGTAACCACCTCTACAGGAGCCGAAGGAATACCCTTAGCAGGCACAGTAATGGAAATTGAAGACCAGCCAAGAGACTTTGCGGACAAAGTGGTAAGGCTGTATTGTGATAATCAGCGCTGTCAAAGCATGTGCCGCAGGACGCAGGAATATATTAAGCACAATTACAGCATGGACGGCGCATGGCGGATCATTGAGGAAGATTTCCGTCAAGTCTGATGAGCGGCGGCAGAGCTCAGAAGCAAGAGGGCAGGGGGAGCCGCAGCCTTCTTGCTAATGGCAGGAGCTTGGAGGAAAAATAGAATGAAACTTGAAAGGAGGCTTCAGATATGCAGGCAGTACTTTTGGCCGGAGGCCTGGGCACCCGCCTCCGCAGCGTAGTATGTGATCGGCCAAAGCCCATGGCGCTAATTGAGGGAAGGCCCTTTATGGAGTATGTAACGGATGAACTGGTCCGCCACGGCATAACAGACATTATTTTTGCAGTGGGCTACAAAGGCTCTATGGTGGAGGCGCATTTTAAGGATGGCGGGGCCTTTGGCTTTCAGGCTCTTTACGCCTACGAGGAAACGCCTCTGGGTACAGGGGGTGCTGTTAAGAATGCAGGGCGCTTTCTTACAGAGGAGCGGTTTTACGTGTTGAATGCAGATACCTTCTACCAGATTGATTATACCCGTCTGGTCTCACAGATGGACAGCCAGTCCCTGGATATGGCTTTGGTTCTCAGGGAGGTGCCGGATGTGTCCAGATACGGTCAGGCCATTCTGGACAGCCGGGGCATTCTTACAGGCTTTAATGAGAAAACCAATCAAGCCGGATCAGGAACCATCAATGGAGGAATTTACCTGCTCAAACGCAGTCTCCTGGAGGAGATACCAGAGGGAAAGGTCTCTTTGGAAAACGAAATGATTCCAGGATGGCTGGCAGAAGGGAAGCGCCTTGGGGGGTTCGTCAATGACGGATACTTTATGGATATTGGTATCCCGGAGGCTTACTTCCAGTTCCAGGAGGACGTAAGAGCTGGAAGGATATAACCCTTAAACAGGACAAAGGCTGCCTGAGATGGGTTCGGTATAAGGAGAGGAAAATCACATGGTAATAAGAGGAAGGGCCCCGTTACGGGTCAGCTTTGGGGGAGGCGGCACAGATGTAGCTCCCTTTTGTGAGAAGCAGGGCGGAGCTATCATTGGAAGCACCATCAATAAATATGCTTATTGCTCCATTGTACCAAGAAAGGACGATCAGATTATCGTTCATTCTCTGGATTTTGATATGACAGTCAAATATAACACCAGTGAAAACTACGTATACGACGGCAGGCTGGATTTGGTGACGGCGGCTCTTAAGGCTATGGATATTAAGGAGGGCTGCGAGGTATATCTCCAGTGCGACGCGCCTCCGGGCTCCGGCCTTGGAACCTCATCCACTGTGATGGTGGCAATGCTTACAGCTATGGCTCGCTGGAGGGGAATCATGATGGACTCCTATGCAATGGCGGATCTGGCCTATCAGGTAGAACGGCAGGACTTAAGAATTGAGGGCGGCTATCAGGATCAATATGCCGCTTCCTTCGGCGGCTTTAACTTCATTGAATTTCACGGTCGTGATGATGTGGTGGTGAATCCGTTGCGCATTAAGAAGGATATTATCCACGAACTTCAATACAACCTGCTGCTTTGCTATACAGGAAAGATTCATGTATCTGCAAATATTATCAAGGATCAGGTGCAGAATTATGAGAAAAAGGATGCTTTTGAAGCCATGTGCGAGGTAAAGGCTCTAGCCTATGCCCTGAAGGACGAGCTTTTAAAGGGGAATCTGCACAGCTTCGGCAAGCTTTTGGATTATGGCTGGCAGAGCAAAAAGCGCATGAGCGCCAAAATTACAAGCCCTCAGATCGATATGCTCTATGAGGAGGCCATAAAGGCCGGTGCATTGGGAGGAAAGCTGCTGGGCGCAGGGGGCGGAGGCTATCTGCTCATGTATTGTCCCTATAACGTGCGCCATAAGGTGGCTGCCCGTATGGAGCAGGCAGGGGGACAGCTGACTGATTGGAATTTTGAGCTGAGGGGAGCTCAGAGCTGGGTAGCGGATGATGAGCGGTGGCAGTATCGCCAGGTTAAGGTTTATATGCCGGAAGGGGCGTACAAGTTTGAGATATAGGACGGATTGAGCATATGGAGCGGATTGTATTTCTGGACAGGGACGGCACCATTAATGAAGAGGTTCATTACCTCTACAGGCCGGAGGATTTGCATATTCTTCCAGGAGTGCCCCAGGCGCTGGCCCTCTTAAAAGAGGCGGGCTACCGTCTGGTGGTAGTGACCAATCAGGCAGGAGTAGCCAGAGGCTATTATACGGAGGAGGATGTAAAGAGGCTTCACACCTATATGAACGGTATTCTCAGGGAATCGGGAGCAGACATTGACCGATTTTATTACTGTCCCCACCATCCGTCTCATGGTATCGGTGTTTATAAAAAGAGCTGCAGCTGCCGCAAGCCTGCAACCGGCATGTTTCAGCTGGCTGAAAGGGAGTTTGGGGTAGACAAAGCTCATTCCTTTATGATAGGGGACAAGCTGTTGGATATAAGGGCCGGGAAGAATTATGGCCTCACTTCCATTCTGGTTGGTACTGGCTATGGAAGAGAGCTGCATGAGGAGGATATGAAAACAGGGGCAGAGCAGATATATGACTGTTATGCGGATGACCTTCTGGAAGCGGCAAAGTGGATCGTAACCCTTTCCCGTCATGAGTGATAATGAAGAAAGGACTGGAAGATAAGCTATGAAAGAGATGGAGTATCTTAAGGAGCTGACCGGGCGGTATCCGGTACTGGAAGCGGTTAAAGAGAATATCCTTGCCGCCTATAAGATTCTAAGGGACTGCTATGAGGGAGGGAACAAGGCGCTCATTGCAGGCAATGGAGGAAGCTGTGCGGACAGTGAGCATATAGTGGGAGAGCTGATGAAGGGCTTTGTAAAGCGGCGTCCGGTGCCGGAGGCTTTTGCCAGAGCCTTAAAGGAAGTGAACGGGGAAAGGGGAGAAGCCCTGGCAGCCAGTCTTCAGCGGGGGTTGCCTGCTATTGCGCTGACAGGGCACTCCGCCCTTACCACTGCGTTTTTAAATGATGTAAACGGGGAGATGAGCGTAGCCCAGCAGCTTTATGGCTATGGAGTCAGGGGGGATGTGTTTTTAGGTATTTCCACCTCTGGAAATGCCAGGAACATCATGTACGGGGTGACAGTTGCCAAGGCGGCAGGAATTAAAACCATCGGTCTGACAGGAAAGGACGGAGGAGCGATAGGAAAGGCCTGTGATGTGGCGATTGTGGTGCCGGAAAGGGAGACCTATAAGATTCAGGAGCTTCATCTTCCTGTGTACCACACCCTCTGCCTGATGCTGGAGGAGCATTTTTATGAAGTATAAGCATGTGTTTTCCATCTGTGCCTACAAGGATTCTCCTTATCTGGAGCGATGCATCCGTTCTCTGAAAGGGCAGACCTGGTCCTCCCACATTATCATCTGTACCTCCACCCCCAGCCGGTATATTGATGAACTGGCATGGAGGTATGGGATTAAGGTATTTGTACGCCATGGTGAAAGCAGTATAAAGGATGACTGGAATTTCGCATACGCTGCTGCAGACGGGGAATTGGTGACCATTGCACATCAGGATGACATGTATCATAAGGATTACGTAAAGGAGCTGATGGCTGCTTACAGAAGGTATCCTGATATGACGGTTTTCACAACGGACTATGGAATTGTGAAGAATGGAAGGCTTCTTATAGGGAATAAAATGCTTTGGGTTAAGAGGCTTCTCCGTATGCCTCTAAGGATTCCGGCCCTGAATAACCGAACCTGGGTGAAGAAGTCCGTATTCATGCTGGGCAATCCCATTTGTTGTCCTGCCACCTCTTACCAGAAGCTGAAGCTGGGAGAGCCTCTGATTCAGTGTGATTACAGCTTTGCTCTGGACTGGGATAATATGCTCCGTCTGGCAGGAGAGCCAGGGCGCTTTATCTGTGTGGAGCGTCCTCTGCTGTTCTACCGGGTACATGATGAGGCTACCACCAAGGCCTGCATTAGGGATAACCGCCGGGCGTTGGAGGAGGAGGCCATGTTTCGCAGGCTGTGGCCAGCTTTTATGGCCCGATGGCTGATGAGGTTTTATAGGGCAGCCTACCATGCTTATGATTGAGAAAAAGCAGCGGAGAAGGAGAGAGCCTTAAACGCTGCTATGAGATTAGGACGAAGGATTGGAACTATGATATATGAAAGACAGAGGCAGGCTTAAGAAAATGCTTCCGGCGGGGTTCGGGGCGATGGCAGCGGCTATACTGGCCATATCCTGTTATAGGGTTATGATAGCGGGGCCTTTGGCTCCTGTTCTTAAGGAGCGGCATACGATATATATGCTGGCGGAGGTGTCTGTTGTATTCCTGTGGAATGTTCTGTGGCTTTCCGGAACGGGAAGGAGAAGGCTCCAGGCTGCCGGTGTGCTGACGGGGCTCTTTGTATTTACGTGGTGTCACCAGATATTTTTGCCTGTTGTTGTATCAGGGCTTTATATGATTTTGCTGACAGCTATAGGCAGATGGGCCCTTAGCCTGTTTCTTGGAGACATTTACCTTCCTCCTGCGGGGGAGTTTTCCATGGGGCTGGTATTGGGAAGCGCCCTTTGGATGGTTGTAGTCTGCCTGGTATCCATGACCGGCCACGGAGGGCTGAAGCTATGGCGGCTGATTGCCGCAGGACTTGCCCTGCTTGCCGGAGCCGGGCAGCTTCTTAGGAAGAAGGAAGCGACTTTTAGATTTACATTTCAGAATATATGGCTTCCCAGAAAAAAGCATGAGGCCTGGCTTCTGGCCTTTATTATTACAATGGTGCTGCTTCAGGCAGGCCGTATGAATACAGAGCTGGATTATGATTCTCTTCATTACGGCCTGCGCTCCGCCTTTGTGCTGGATAACGGCAAGGGCATCTATGAAAATCTGGGAATGATCAATCTGGTATATACCTACAGCAAGGGGCTGGAGGTACTGCTTCTGCCATTAAGCGGAACGCCTACCTACGGCTTTGTGCTGGCTTTCTCTTTATGGGCCTCAGTTGGAGTTCTCCTTCTGATTTACCATATGGTGAGCGCCTTTGAGGGACGAGAGAGAGGACTTTTAGCAGCGGCATTGGGGGCGGCTGTTCCGGGAATTATGAATATGGCGGCTACGGCTAAAAATGATATGGTTACTCTGCTTCACCAGCTGATGATTTACTATTTTTTATCTCAGGCCTTGACCCAGGATAAGAAGAAGGACAGAATCCCATGGCTTTTGATGGCAGTGTCCGCATATCTTTTGACCATGGTATACAAGCCTACGGCTCTGGTTTTTTCTACCGCTTTGGGAGCAGCGGCTGTGCTCTGCCTAGTTTTAACCCGCAGGTTTACCTTGGGAAGTCCCAGAGGCTGGCTTTTGCTGGTGCTTCCGGCGGGAGCAGTGACAGGTCTTTGGTACCGCACCTATCAGATGACTGGAGTGCCTGTGACCTCCATCTTTGCCGGATTTTTTGAACGGCTTGGGTTTACAGTAACCTATCCCTTTGCCTTCACTCATGTAATCGGAGACCCGAGGGCTCTGAATACAGGGGAGAAGCTGGCCCGCCTGGCTTCCCGCATTGGGGAAATGCTTCTGGCTCCGGTTTCAGAGGATATGGATCATGTGATTATCGCCTGGGGAAGCGGCCTCATTACCTTTTTGCTGTTTGTGTGGATCGTTGGCGCCTGGAGGAATAAGGGAAGGGAAGCTGTGAAGGCGCTGGATTTTTTTGACCGCATGCTGATTCCGTCTCTGGGCCTTGTATGTGTAACAAGTATCTTTACTCTGTCTCAAGTAGATGGTAATTATTTTATTCTGTTTTATGCTCTGCTGATTGTTAGTTCCCTGCGTATGCTGGATACAGGGAGTGAGGGCGGAGAAGGGGAAGCCGGTTTAAGAAGCAGGGGCAGGGTTTTCGGATTGAAAAGGAAGCTGTATCTAATTCTGCTGCCCTTTCTTATATGCAGCGTTCCTCTCACCTGTGCTACAGGCTGGGCAGGAAATCCTGGCTTTACCCAGCCAAGGCTGAAGCACAAGGGGTATTTTGATCACAGGGCGGCTGCGGAAAAGAGGAGAGCCTTAAGGGGTTATTCCCAGCTGGCTCTTTGCTTTACACCTCGTACCAGGGTTCTTGCTTTCGGGAAGCATCCGGAAGTGCTGGAACTGCCCTGCTGTGTTCAGAGCTATTATGATGTGACAGGCAGCGGAGGAAATGTGTACCTGGTAAAAAAACTAGCTTATTTTGAGGACTTTCTCCAATATGCGGGTACGGAGTATTTTTTTGTGGAGTCTGGCTATCTGGCAGACCAGCCAAGAGCCTTGCAGATGATTGAGGATATGATTGCGGAGGGAAGCTTACGGGATCTCCGGTATGAATGGGGGAATATGGTGGCCAGGGTCACCCTGGGCGGGCCTGCCCCAAAGGAGCCGCAGCAGGCAGTGGCCCAGTTTCACGAGAATTACAGTATGCAGGGGTATCGTTGAAGCACATGTAAGCTGGGCGGCCTCCTTTGGATGGGTTCAGGTGATATAGCGCCATTACGGAGCATAGAGGCGGGGGAGAAGGCATAGCGATTAGTAAATGATAAAAAGAAGGACTTTGGGCCGGTACAGAGCCCGAAGAAAGCAGGCGTGCTCTTTGAAAGGGACAGGGAAAAGGAGGCGTATTGAGTGGAAGCAAAAGACAGACCAAGAGCCGGAATCGGATGCTCCAGAATGGAAAACCGGTATGAGTGGAAGGATCGTGTGATTTTTTTAGGCATTTTGACGGCCTTTGCCCTATGGGTGAACAGAGGGATAACCATTAAGGGACTTTATATGGACGATTTGTACTTCTGGTCCTGCTATGGGGAGCAGAGCTTTTTTCAGTATGTATTTCCGGTAGGAAGCACCCGGTTCCGGTTCCTCTATTATCTGGCAGCCTGGCTGGAAATGGCAGTTGTGGGAAATCATGTAGGCTGGTTTGTGCCTGTGAATATCCTCCTGAATGCCGGTTTATCCTGGACCATTTATTTTATCGGACGGCGCCTTTCCGGCTCCAAGGGGGTAGGGCTACTCTGTGGTATTTTGTTCCTGTCCAGCCGCATGGCCTATTATCAAATCGGCCAGGTGCTGGGGCTTATGGAAACCATGGGGCTGTGGATGGGGCTGTGGATTTTTTGGAACCTGTACCGTTATCTCAATGAAGTCAAAAAGGAGAGGCGAAGTCTCTTTATCTATTGGGCATGTATCTTGTATACTGGAGTCTGTTTTGTTCATGAGAGGTATATGGCTCTGTTTCCGGCAGTGCTTCTGGTTCTGCTGGCAAAGAAGAGCAGAAAGGTTTTTGAATGGGCGGCTGCGGCAGTCTCCTTTCTGTTGGTTCAGGTGATTCGAGCTGTGACTATCGGAAGCGTTCTTCCGGCTGGAACGGGAGGAACCCAGGTGGCCGATACCTTTCGTGTAAAAGAGGCTCTGGGATATGCTCTGAGCCAGATTGCCTATGTTTTTGGCATGAATATGGGGCCGGAGCATCTAAATGGCCTTCCCTGGGCGGAGAGTCCTGCATTTATAAAGCTTCTGGTTCTTTTGGCAGATGGCTTTATCCTTGTACTGGTGGTAGGCTTTCTGTGGAAGTTGGTTAAGGAAAAGGACAAGGCTCACAGAGCGGCTGTTATCTGGAATTCCCTTTTGTTTATCCTGTTTATTGCCTTGTGTATTGCCTCCTCCAGCGTTACCATTCGTGTGGAAATGCGGTGGATTTACGTTTCATACGCATTGGCCCTTCTTTTTCTGGCTTATATGTATGGGGAGCTGACAAGGGGCGTGAAGGAAGAACTGTATCTGAAACGGCTGTGGCCCTGGGGGGCGGCATTTGCCTGCTATGTGGTTCTCATGCTTCCCGTAGAGCTGTTCTATCGGGGATATTATCCCCGGCTCTATCTGTGGCCCAGCCAGATGCGTTATAACTCGCTGGCAGAAGAAACCTATGAGAAATACGGGGATGAGCTGTTTGGAAAGACCATCTATATCATCGGCAACAGCTATGAGATGAGCGACTTTACTGCCAGAACCTTTTTTAAGGTATTTGACAAGGAGAGGAAGGCAGAGGGAACCAGCGTTGTATGGATAGACAGTATCCGCGATATTGGACTGGTGGACGATTCTATGCTGGTGCTGCGGGAGGCTCCGGACTATAATGGGTTCCAGGATGTGACGGATTTTGTCAGGGAGTTAAAGCTTCAGGTTGAGTATGGCTATTATGATGACGGGTGGATGGATGAACACGCGGCTCTGACTGTGATGGCAGGAAAGGAGGGCTTTATTGATCTGGAGATCCGTTTCCCCGGCGTGATGGAAGGGGGAGAAGGCGTTGAGCTTACAGTAGACGGCGGAAGTGTTCGGAAAATCCCTGTGCGCTCAAGTGTTGTTGAGACATCCATTGAGGCGGAACCATGGCAGATGGTGCGTCTGGAATTTTCCTATAATTTCTATATGCAGGACGCCCAGGAGCAGCGGGGAGATGAACGGCTGGCAGCCATTGTGCAAATGAAGGTTCGTTAAATGAGGCTCATTGCTGACAAAGAGGGATGTTTAGACTGGGATTAAGGAGAGGGGATCATGAACACAGAACGTAAACGAACAATGCTATACTGGGCTATTCCCCTTCTTGGGGCGGCCTTTTGTCTCTGGTACGTGAAAAATGCCACCTGTGATGTGGTATACTCTGATTATATCCGTCTGGTAAATAGTTATCTGCCCGATATATACAATCCGAAGAAATTCTTCGTACCCGACATACTGACCAGAATTCCCATCAACTATCTGTGCAGAATCGTCAATGTGGAGCTTTTTGGCTTTTCCGTAACTTTGGAACGGGTGCTGGGGGTTGTAAGCCTGGGGTTGGCAGGCTGGGTATTTGGAAGCTACTGCATATGCCGCAGGGTGGGCCTGGGCTGGTTTGCACTTCTCATGGCTGTAATGTTCAGCCTGAACAAATGGGAAATGCTGACCAACGGCAGCGGTTGGTCCCACTTTTTTGCGTTCGCCTGCTTTTATTATCATGAGCTGGTTTTAGACAGAGTATGGGCGGGAGTAGAAAAAAAAGGCGATCGGGTAAGGCTTATGGCTCTTCCCTGGCTTATTATACTTGGGACGTCGGGACCCTACTGCGCTATTTATGCAGTGACGCTGCTGCTATCTTACGGCTTCTGCTTTCTGCGCGGTTATCAGCGCAGAAGGGGAAGCGGTCCGGCTTCTAAAGCCTGGGATATACGTTACCTTGCCTATATGGCATGTACTCTGATTCCTCTTCTTCTCTATATATGGAGCAATTCCATGGCAGTAGAGGAGCACGCCGGAGCTACAGGGCGTTCTCTGGGCGTTATTCTGGCTGAAAATCCCACATTTTTAGTGCGATTTCTCCTTAAATCCTTCGCCGGAATGCTGATAGGAGGCGAGGAGTTGAAACAATGGATGGAGGCCGGAGCCTTAAGTAATTCCATGTGCTGCTTAATCGGCCTTTTTGTGGTCTGTGGCTATCTGCTTGCTCTGTGGCTCAACCTGCGCTGCCGCCTTTACGAGACAACTCTGATGCCCATGATGCTTTTAGTTGGAGGCGGGTTAAACCATGTGCTTATCTTTGCGTCCCGTTATATATTTGAGCAGGACAACTACGCCTTAAGCTCCCGCTATGCGCTCCAGTTCCAGGTGGGAATCCTGGGAATCCTTCTCACCTTCGCCCTCACATGGAAGCTGGAAGGCCGGGGCAGGCCTCTGGTACGAAGCCTTATGGCTGTATTCTGCCTTGCAATCCTTCTTGGAAATGGTTATACTACTTATCGTGAGTTGAAGAAAGCTCCTAGCCGGGAAGCCCGTTTTGAAGAAAAAGCGGCTCTTGCTCTGGAAATCCCCTATATGACGAAGGAGGAGCTGGAGGCCAGGGCGGATGAGTTGGAATGTATATACGAGTATCGAAAAGGTGTGGATCAGATACAAAAGGCATTCCGTATATTACTAGATAACCACTTGAATATTTTCAGGCAATAATTAGGCAATCAAACGCAGCATACCCGTAATACAATGGAGGAAAATCAATGAAAGTCGTAATTTTAGCAGGAGGACTTGGAACCAGAATCAGCGAGGAAAGCCACTTAAAGCCAAAGCCCATGATCGAAATTGGCGGCAGGCCCATCCTGTGGCACATTATGAAATATTATTCTCAGTTTGGGTTCCACGACTTTATAATCTGCCTTGGATATAAGCAGTATGTAGTGAAGGAATTTTTCGCAGATTACTTCCTTCACACCTCCGATGTAACCTTTGATCTTGCCAACAACAAAATGGAGGTTCATAACAATTACTCGGAGCCGTGGAAGGTAACGCTGGTAGATACAGGGCTTCGCACAATGACAGGAGGCCGAGTAAAGAGGATACAGTCCTTTATCGGAAGTGAGCCCTTTATGCTGACCTATGGTGATGGCGTTTCCAACGTAGATTTAAGGGCATTGCTTCAATTTCACCAGTCTCATGGAAGAACAGCTACCATCACTACTGTAAACATTGGCCAGATGAAAGGGGTTCTGGATATTGACGGCAATAACACAATCCTGTCCTTCCGTGAGAAGGAGGACGATGACGGCGCTCTGATTAACGGCGGCTTTATGGTACTAAATCCTGAGATATTTAACTATTTAAAGGATGATACTACTGTATTTGAAAAAACGCCCATGCAGCGTCTGGCAGCAGAAGGACAGCTTAAGTCCTTTTATCACAGCGGTTTCTGGCAGTGCATGGATACCCAGAGAGAGATGAATAAGCTGGAGGCTCTGTGGCAGTCCGGAAAGGCTCCATGGAAGATTTGGGAGGATTCATAAGTGATGACAATGAAAGAGCTGGAGCATTTTTACAGGGGAAAAAGGGTGCTGGTAACAGGACACACGGGCTTTAAGGGCTCCTGGCTTTGCCGTATTCTGATTCTTGCAGGAGCCAGGGTCACAGGCTATTCCTTAAGGCCCCCCACAGATCCAAGCCTCTTTGAGATAGTGGGGCTGGAGGACGGCATGGATAGCGTTACCGGCGATATACGTGACAGAACACATTTACAGGAGGTATTTAAAAGGGTGAGGCCGGAGATCGTATTCCACCTGGCGGCTCAGCCCATTGTCCGGGACTCCTACAAAGACCCTGTCTATACCTACGAGACAAACGTAATGGGGACTGTGAATGTTTTAGAGTGCGCGCGTCTGACAGACAGCCTCCGCTCTCTTCTGAACGTGACGACGGATAAGGTGTACGAAAACAGGGAGTGGGAATACGGCTACCGGGAGTGCGATCCGCTGGACGGTTATGATCCCTATTCCAACAGCAAGTCCTGTTCCGAGCTGGTGACCCATAGCTACCAGAGGTCCTTTTTTCAGGAGAGGAACTGTGCTATATCCACTTCCCGGGCGGGAAATGTAATCGGAGGCGGAGATTTTGCCAATGACCGGATTATTCCGGACTGCGTCAGGGCCGCAGCCTTTGGCCGGGATATTATTGTACGAAATCCTCATTCCGTACGGCCATATCAGCTGGTTCTGGAGCCTTTGGCAGCATATCTCACCATAGCGATGAAGCAGTATGAGGACAGGGCGCTACAGGGATACTATAACGTAGGGCCGGAGGATAAGGACTGCGTTACCACCGGAGAGCTGGTAAATGAGTTCTGCCAAATATGGGGACAGGGCTGCAGCTGGGTGAATCAATATGATGGGGGGCCTCATGAGGCTAATTTTTTGAAGCTGGACTGCTCCAGGATAAAGGCGGTCTTTGGCTGGAAGCCCAGGTATGGGGTCAAGGAGGCCATTCAGAGGACGGTGGAGTGGTCCAGGGCATATCTGGAGGGAGAGGATATGCTGGAAGTGACAGATGGTCAGATTCTGGAATTTTTCAACGGATATGATAATCAGAATGGTAGAAGAGGGAATGAGCCATCTGAGGCTTCCATAACTTAAAATGAAGATTGAAAAGAGGAGAACGACATGAAGTTTGAGCATAAAACAGAAGCAGAGGCAAGAAAGGAAATTCTGGAGCTGGTGGCAGAGTATTGCGATACCTACCATAACCAGAAGAAAGCGTTTAGGGAGGGGGACAGAATTTCCTACGCTTCCCGCGTATATGATCATGAGGAGATGGTGAATCTGGTGGACAGCTCTCTGGAATTTTGGCTTACCTCCGGCAGGTACACAAGCTCCTTTGAGGGGAAGCTGGCAGATTATCTGGGCGTGCGCTACTGCAGCCTGGTAAATTCCGGCTCCTCCGCGAACCTGACTGCTTTTATGACATTGACGTCTCCCCTTCTTGGAGAACGCCGTGTTAAGAGGGGAGATGAGGTTATTACGGTCGCCTGCGGCTTCCCTACTACGGTGGCCCCTGTGATTCAATATGGAGCAGTACCTGTGTTTGTAGATGTGACCATTCCTCAGTACAATATTGATGTGGACAAACTGGAGGCCGCTCTGTCTGAAAAGACAAAGGCAGTGATGATTGCCCATACGCTGGGAAATCCCTTCGATTTAAAGGCAGTGAAGGCCTTCTGCCACAAGCATGGACTGTGGCTGGTAGAGGATAACTGCGATGCTCTAGGAAGCCAGTATGCCATTGAGGAGGATGGAGAGCTGGTGAACAAATTCACCGGAACCATAGGCGATATTGGCACCTCCAGCTTCTATCCGCCCCATCACATGACCATGGGGGAGGGAGGCGCCGTTTACACAAACAACGGG
Source organism: Clostridium porci (assembly GCF_009696375.1). Taxonomy (GTDB): domain Bacteria; phylum Bacillota; class Clostridia; order Lachnospirales; family Lachnospiraceae; genus Enterocloster; species Enterocloster porci. The sequence continues at coordinate 126,954 of NZ_VUMD01000003.1, read as the reverse complement.
CTGTTAAACAAGATTATCCGCTCCATCCGTGACTGGGGACGTGACTGTGCGTGTCCTTCCGGCCGGGATAATCTCTGCGGACACCGGTTTGACAAGCAATACGGAGAGCTTCCCCTGGGATACGACCATAAGTATGTTTACTCCCATTTTGGGTATAACCTAAAGGTAACGGATATGCAAGCTGCCATCGGCTGCGCCCAGCTTAAGAAAATCCCGTCCTTTGTGGAACGCCGCCGCCATAATTTTGATCGCCTAAGAGCCGGTCTTAAGGAAGCACAGGATAAGCTGATTCTCCCTGAGCCCTGCCCTAATTCCCGCCCCAGCTGGTTCGGATTTCTCATTACCTGCAAGGAGGGGGTAAGCCGGAACCAGGTGGTTCAGTATGTGGAAAGCAAAGGTGTTCAGACCCGTATGCTGTTTGCCGGCAACCTGACTAAGCACCCATGCTTTGATGAAATGCGGGCAGCAAAAACCGGCTTCCGGATCGTAGGACAGCTTGCCAATACAGACCGGATTATGAGAGATACCTTCTGGGTAGGCTTATATCCTGGCATGACAGACGAGATGATAGACTATATGGCTAAGGTTATCAGAGAAGCAGTCGCAGTTCAGACAGAACATAATGACAGATAAATAATAGCCGGAATTTCCAGAGGAGTTATAAGGGAGGTTCGGCGGTCATAAGGAGCGGGGAAAATGGCAGTATCATATGATATGAGCAGGGTTCATGAGGCTAATCTTAAGCTATTAAAGGAAGTGGATCGCATCTGCCGCAAGTATAAGATCAGATATGCCCTGGATGCAGGGACTCTCATAGGGGCAGTACGCCATAAGGGCTTTATTCCATGGGACGACGATGCGGACGTGGCATTTACAAGAACAAATTTTGACGCATTTATGAAGGTAGTGAAAAGGGAACTGCCGGATACTATGGAGCTTGCAGAGCCAGACAGCTACCGGGAAGGGAGGGCGTTTTACGACTTTACCCCCAGGCTCCTCTATAAGAACAGCCGGTGCCATGCAGACAGTGGGTTTATGGAATTTTACGACGGGAAGCTGAACCACCTGTGGGTAGATCTGTTTGTCATTGATAAGCTGCCTTCATCCAGGGCAGGGGCAGAGCTGACCCGCTTTCTTCATAAGACAGTGTATGGTCTGGCGATGGGGCACAGATATAACCTGGATTTTAAAAAGTACAGTCCTCTTCATAAGCTATTTGTAAGCGGACTTGCCTCTGTGGGCCGTTTGCTTCCTATGAAAATGCTCTTTGCCGTTCAAAAGGCTCTGGCAGTCAAGGACAGAAAGAGCCGCGGAAACAAGCGCTATTACAGTAATTATCAGCCGGATTTCCTTTATGTGACTTTGGATAGCCAGTGGTGCGAGGAGGTGGAGGATGTCCCCTTTGAGGATACAGTCCTCATGATTCCCAAGGGCTGGCATCAGATTCTGACTGAGGTATACGGGGATTATAAGAAACTGCCTCCTGAGGAGGAGCGTGTGCCTTCCCATTCTAGTCAGGAGATTGAGGTTTTGGATTCGCTTTAAATGCGGCCTGGGAAAGAAAGAGACAGACCGGAAAAAGAAAGGACTGCATACAGAGTTCATGGAAAAATTGTTATCAGTTGTGGTATCGGTTTATAACGAAGAAAAAGCATTGGAGGAATTTTACAGAGAGACTACAGGTGTGCTGGACACAACCTCCTGGGATTATGAGCTTATATTTGTAAATGACGGCAGCACAGACGGTAGTCTGAAGGTGCTGGCCCATCTGGCAGAATCAGACTTCAGGGCAAAGATTGTCAGCTTTTCAAGAAACTTCGGCCATGAGGCAGCTATGATTGCAGGTCTGGATTACAGCAGGGGTGACGCAATTATCTGCATGGACGCGGATCTTCAACACCCTCCGGAATGTATTCCGGGTATTCTGAAGCTGTTTGAGGAGGGCTATGAGGTAATTAACATGGTCCGCACCAGGAATAAGACGGCGGGCCTTATAAAAAATATTACCTCCTCTGGTTTTTACTGGCTGATCAATCACATTTCAGACGTGCATTTTGAGGCTAATGCTTCAGACTTCTTTGCTGTAAGCCGTCCTGTAGCCCAGGTGTTAAAGAATAATTACAGGGAGAAGGTACGGTTTCTCAGGGGATATGTCCAGAATGTAGGGTTTAAAAAGACAACCATGGAATATGAGGCTAGGGCCAGAGTGGCGGGAGAGAGTAAATACAGCATGAAGAAGCTTTTTGTTTTTTCCCTTAATACCATTTTGTGCTTTTCAAATATGCCCTTAAAGCTTGGGATTTATGCAGGAATTTTCTCCGCCCTTCTGGGACTGGCGGTGATGGCCTACACTCTGCTGACCCGCAGGGGAGCGCCCAGCGGTTACGCCACTATCGTAGTGCTAATCTGCTTTATGTTTGCCATGATGTTTGTGCTTATCGGCATTATTGGCGAGTATATCGCCATACTGTTCAGTGAATTAAAGGACCGTCCGGTGTATATCGTGGAGCGGACAGAAAATATAGACAGATAAAAGAGATGGAGACGTTTGACCAATCATTGGCATAACGCTCAAGAGGGCTGTCCTGAAGATGTAATGAAAGGACAGCCTCTTTCTTGTTTATGGAAATTTAATGGTTCCTTTCTTGACAATTACATCCAAAGGTGTTTATAATTGGATTCATGACAAATTGTCATAATGACACTGTGTCATTTATTAGGCTTGAAAAATAAGTCTGCAAGTAAGCGATCATATACCAAAGATAACAAGGAGGCAGCTGCTTTATGCCTACACAACGTTTTTTAAAACTGAAGGATGAAAAAAAGCGGGTTATACTGGAGGCCGCGGTTCATGAGTTTTCCAGGGTTCCTTATTCGGCTGCATCTATCAATCAGATTATAAAGGAGGCCGGTATCTCCAGAGGAAGCTTTTATACATATTTTGCGGATAAGGACGATCTGATGCAGTATATGCTCCGGGGATTCAGGGACAGCTTTCAGGATAAGGTAATAGAAGCTCTTAAGAAGGAAGAGGGGAATCCCTTTGCTGTACCTGTCAATCTGCTGAAGGCTGTGATGAAAAAAGGGGAAAACGGTCTGGGCTATAAGATGTATAAAAATATGCTGTCCGATCTGAATATGGTGAATCAGAATTATCTATTTGGCATCCGGGGAGTATGGCTGCAGGATGAGGACTATCAGGAATTTTGCCGGAGGTTCTATGGAGGCATCGATAAGAATACTTATGCCATCCAGGAGGAGCTCCTTCCCTATTTTGTGGATATGGCTATGGTAATCAGCATGAAGGCGTTGGCCCTATACTATAAAAATGTTGTGGAGAGAGAGAGGCTTTTGAAGGTTGTGGAAAAGGAAATGCTTGTATTGGAAAAGGGTGTTTGTAAGTAACCTAATCACATACTGATTTCATACAAAAAGGAGAAATATTATGAAAGTTAGCAGAATCAGGAAATACGGAAACCAGGGGACGGCGATTCTGGCGGCTACGGCCATTGCAGCTATGACGCCGATGACTGCCTGGGCTACACTGGCTACTAAGCCTGAGGATAACTTTGCGGTAGCAGAGCCTGTGGCTCCTGATATCAGTAAAAATTTAAGCCCGGAATTTGCTTATTCCCAGGATAAATGGGCTTCCCTAAGGGACAATGTACTGGAGTATAATGAGATTGCAGACCTGATCCATGAGTATAACCCTACGGTACGAAGCAACCGTTTCAGCTATAATGATCAGAAGAACAAGGATTTAACGGATATTTGGAAGGAATTAATGGATGACGCCATGGATCTTTGGGATCAGGCCGACGCCGCGTATTCGGATGATGCCATGAGCAGAGTGTCCTCCGCTATGTCTGAGTACGCCGGCAACAACTTGGCAAAGATGGCGGATAATAACTATATGGATGCAGATATGTACAAGGTGGCCTATGACAAAACTGAGGCTAACTTGGTGTATCAGGCTCAGCAGCTGATGGCATCCTATGAGGTTTCTGCTTATAGTTTGGAGAATTTAAATGCCAACAGAGCGCTGGCTCAGGCTTCCTACGAAGCAGCGGCTGCCAATCAGGCTGTAGGCAATGCCACACAGCTGGATGTTCTCACTGCTCAAAAAAACGTACAGGATATCGATGCCAGTATATTGGCTGCCAAGAAGGCTGCCGGCAATGTTCACCGGAATCTGTGTCTGATGCTTGGCTGGGCTGTAGACGGGCAGCCGGAAATCCGCAAGGTGCCGGAGCCTGATTTAGCCCGGATAGCCGCAATGAATCCTGAGGCAGACAAAGAGGGAGCGATTGCCAGCAACTATGATATCAAGAGCAACGAGTTAAAGCTTAAAAATGTGTCGACCAACGATTTAAGGGCAGCCGCCCAGGCTGATATTGACGCGGGAAAGGACACAGTATACAACAATTTAAAAAACCAGTACAACGCAGTTTTGGATGCCAGGGATGAGCTGGAGGCGGCCAATACCAGACTCCAGCTTGAGACTGTGAATATGAGCAGCGCCAATGCCAATGCGGCAGCAGGTAATATCAGCAATCTGGCCCTGATTCAGCAGCAGACTGCCTTCACCACAGCCCAGAACGAAGTGGAGACAGCCAAGCTGCAGCTTTTCCTTGCGATGGAACAGTATGACTGGATAAAAAAGGGTCTTACGTTCTAAGAATGTTAGCGGCAGAAGCACATACTTACAGGAAAGGAATGATGACATCCATGATGAAACGGTATAGAAATCCGGTCAGGCTGGCGGCTGTGTCTTTGGCGTTTGCTTTGACAGGCAGCCTTACAGCCCTGGCTCTGCCGGAGGAAGGGCCAAATACGGAGTATGAGGCGGCCTTAGCACGGCTTCAGGATAATCAGCTGGAGTACGATGAGCTGGAGGAGCTTGTTAAGAATTATTATGGTCCCATAAAGTCTGCTTACGATATGCTGACTGACACTGGAGATATGGAGCTGGTAGCGGAGCTTATGTACAACGCTGCTGATGATTTAAAGGATCAGGCTGATGATTTGGAGGACGCGATTAAGGCTGGCCAGGTTGCCGGAGGCGATATGGAAGATGCGGTTATTGGCATTATGACAAACAAGATGACGGCTAAGGCTTACCGCAAAAGCGCAGACAGCATGAGCCGCAATATCGATCTGTCTACAAGGCCTTCAAGATTGAAATCAGCTCAGCGGGGGGTTAACAAGATCGTCTATAGTCTACAGTCCGCTATGAACGGCTACGAGCAGATCATGGCTAACCGTGCAGTGGCAGCCAAGGGAGTGGAAATCGCAGAAACAGCCAGAAGCATCCAGCAGACCATGCAGGCCCAGGGTCTGGCTGTGGACGCGGGAGTCTTAAGCGCCGCCTCCACCCTGTCCTCATCCAAAGCCCAGCTGGCAGCCCTTGACACACAGGCAGAAAGCATCAAAAAGAGCCTTTGCAGCATGACCGGCTGGGGCGCAGAAGGGAATCCGGTCATAGGACCGGTGCCGTCAGCGGATGTGGCGGCTATTGCTGAGATTGATGTGAATGCAGACAAGGAAAGGGCTGTAAATAACAATTATGACCTTATATCCTTAAGAACCAGCAAGGGCGGCGGTATGGATCAGATCGAACAGGCTACAACTAAGTCTACCACACAGATAAAGAATAAAATACAAAACGTGGCATACAGCGAGGAGATGGTCCGTTCCGATATTCAAAGGCTCTATGATGATATTGTGGAAAAGAAGGCTTCCTATGATGCCTCCTCCACCGAGCTCCAGAACGCTCAGATGATCTGGGATGCAGCCCAGATACGCAAACAAAACGGATCGATCAGCCAGATTGAATATCTCCAGCAGGAGCTGGCCTACCTCCAGGCACAGGCTTCCCTGCGCTGTGCAGACCTGAATCTGAGACAGTCTATGGAGAACTATAATTGGGCTGTAAAAGGCCTGAGTATCTAAGGCTTTTGCTTTCTGCCTCTTGCATATTCTCAAGAAACGTGTTATTCTGTCTATAAGAAAGGTATGTAAATGAGTCGAGGGAAGGTGGAACAGGTAGTCGGTTTTGTTTTTGAATTGAGGTGATTCTATGTTAACCAGACAAGTTGACAGCAGGGAGAAGGTCTTAAGGCCTATTCCTATTTCTTACTTGATTCAGACAGCGAATCAGTTTGACTGCGACATCTATGTAACCAGTGAAGAGACCACAGCCAATGTTAAGAGCTATGATGAGGTAATGAATCTCTGCCTTAACGGATATCTGACATTTTGCTTTAAGGGAAGTGACGAGTCAGAAGCAAAAGACAGGATTCAGAGTATACTCTGGAAGTGTTGATAAGGAGCGCATGCAACTATGTTGCGCAATTATTAAGATACCGCTGCAATATAAAAATCAGATAGGATTGAGCAAGATCAGCCTCGAAGCAACTAAAGAACACGGCTCCAGATAGCTTTTTACAGCGATTGGAACCGTGTTTTTTGTGCAGCATCTTCGTGAAAAGCAGTTTAGAAGCAGTCCATTTGATTTATCCGTGGTTTGATTCTATTTCTTCATGATCCAGGTAATGCCTGGCATCCTTAAAGAAGCTCCATACAATCAGGAAAATAATGAATCCAATAGGAAATGCCGCGATAATGGACACTGTCTGGAGATTTGTCATGGAGTTTTCAGAGAAAATCAGGGCAATAGGGAGCAGCATCAGCATAACGGCCCAGAACAGCTTGACTCCTTTATCAGGCTCCCTGTCAGCCTCTAGGGCCTTATAGGAGTAAGAGCTGGCAACTATGGTGAGGGCATCAAAGGATGTGGCGTAAAATGCAATCATGGTAACTGCCAGCAGAGCCAGTCCAGCCTTAGCCAGAGGCATAGTCTCGAAAACCGCAAGAATCGTCTGATATAAATTTCCGGTCTGCGAATAAAAACCTAAAAGATCCAGCTTTCCGTGTGCTTGAAGTCCCAGTCCATAGTTTCCTAATATGATGAAGGAAGTAAAAGTACCTGCCAGTCCGAAAAAGTATCCTCCCAGAACGGTCTGGCGGATGGTCCTTCCCTTACTGATCGTTCCGATAAAGAATGGAGTTGCCACACACCATACCATCCAGTACGCCCAATAGAAGATAGTCCAGTTCTGAGGAAAGGAGGAGGAGCGCAGGGAGTCGGTCCAGGTGGACATGCTAATAAAATTCTGAGCCAGATTTCCAATGGAGGTAATTCCTGTTTCAATTATGAAGCGTTTTTCTCCGCCCCAAAAGAAGAAATAGGCCAAAAGCGCAAAGAACAGATACACACAGGAGGCAGCCAGTTTGGCAACGCCCTCCATTCCGAAGTAAACGGCCAGAGTGTAAACGACACATATAACGACCAGAATTGCGATGGTTAACAGATTGCTCTCTGCTATGCCCAATACCCGGCTCAGAGCAGAGGAAAGCAGGGGCGTGGCCAGAGAAAAGGTAGTGGCAGTTCCGGCCAACAGGGCAAATACGGCTGTCAGATCAATAAGCTTGCCCCAGATTCCGTCTACACGCTTTCCCAGGAGGGCACGGCAGGCTTCAGAGTATTTCTGCTTGCTGCGCTTGCGCACATGGATCATAAAGCCGAAGCATACAGCCAGAATCATGTAAAAGCTCCAGGGTATGGGCCCCCAGTGAAAGAGGGGATAGGTGGCAGCCCAATCCTGCATAGCGCCCATATCTGCAATACGGGGTTCTTCTGCATAGAGTATCCATTCGCATAGTGAATAGAACAGTATGTCCGCGGCGAGGCCGGCTGTAAACATCATGGAGCCCCACTGGAAGGATGTGTACTGAGGCTTCTCGTTCCTTCCCAGCCTAATTTTTCCGTATTTGGAAAATGCCATATAGAGAGAGCATAGGAAGGCCCCCAGCCCCATAATCAGATAATAGCTTCCAAGCTGGTCGCCCAGAAAGAAACGGATGGCTTCCAGAATTGAAGTGGAGTCATCAGGGAATACCATAAACAGGAAGCACAGGCTTACAATGGCACAAAAGGGTATCAGCGTAGTAATCCAGTCCAGACGCTTTTCCAAGCGCAGTTCACCAGATGCAGGTTTACATGTTCTCATAAAGAACCTCCTATTTGTTCAAAAATTTATAAATACAAATTATATTGAACATATTAGCACCAGCTTACGGAAAAATCAAGTCCCTTTTGTAAAAACTTCAATAATATTGTAAGAAAAAAAAACTGTTAAAAAGGGACAAACTTCGTTATAATAGTACCGTTGATAAAAAGGAGGGTTTTTTAGAATGAAATATCTGAAAAAGCGATCATTGATTATACTGGCTTTTGCAGCAATATTGAGCGGATGCACTCAAAGTAATATTGTATCCCCGTCTTCAGGCTTGGTTGAGGGGGATGGACAGCCGGACCTGGAGGTTACCAAGGATATTCCCATTGACTGGGTGGAAGTAACCAACGATGTAAGGGAGGTATATATGGAACCCTACGGCCCCTTTGCCAGCTACGTGATGGATATGGCTATTTCCTATGATTCAGACAGCAAAACAGTAAAGGTACTCCTTCCGGTGACTCACAAAACTACGCCGGAGATTGCCGCTCGCTACGGAGAAGCGATTTTAAAAACGGCAGGAGCCTCCATAGCAACCCAGAATTTCTACTATGAAGCGCCGGATGAGGCCAGCGACGAAGTATATTATGGAAGCTATTTCGATGAGAATAATGTTCTGGTTCAGGTATTTTTCTATGACGAAGAGGGAAATGAGGACTCTTACCTTGTTAATGACACTATGAAGGCCGGAGAACAGAGAGCCCTGGTGCCACGGGCTTAATAAGGAGAATATGAGGATGAGAATTGACAGATACTGGAAACAAACTGCGGCAGGACTTCTGACAGCTATGATACTGATGCTTACCGGGGGAGTGCCGGAAAGCTTTGCGATGCCCCGTTCACAGCCCTTTACAGCCCAGGAAAATACTCTGTTTTCGCCGGACAAAATTATTATCAGCGAGGAACAAAAGAGCAGCCAGGCAGCAGAGGGAACAACCGCGGATGTCCCAGCGGCTCAGTCCGGGGCTGAGCTTGCGGCTTTCGGAGCTGTTTCTACGCCGGTTATCGATTCCAGCTCTATGTTTGGTTCTGGCCGTCTTACAATGCTGGCGAACCATGCAACTGAAGCGCAGCAGCTGTCAGTAATTATCGAGACAGGGGAGGGCGGACTGATTGTGGTGGATGGAGGCTGGACAACCAGCGCCGATTATCTTCTGGATCAGATTAAGCAGAAGGGTGGACACGTTCAGGCATGGCTTCTGACCCATCCCGATTCCGATCACGTAGGAGCGCTGGCAGACATTTTGTACAAGCATAGCGGTGAGATAACCATAGACGGTGTATATTACTCCTTTGCGCCAGACAGCTGGTATGAGGAGAAAGATCCGGAAGTGGCGAAGATGCTGGCCTATCTGAAGGGCGCTCTTGGGCTTCTGCCGCCAGAGAAGCTTCATGGCGATATCGTATCTGGACAGGTTATAAATGCAGGGCCTGCCAGGATTCAGGTTCTAAACCAGGCTTATCAGTGCTCCAGTGATTTTGTGAACAACAGCAGCGTTGCTTATATGGTGTCTCTGAATGGAACTAATACGGTGTTTTTGGGAGACCTGGCAAGGGCTGGAGGCGAAAAGCTGATGACGGAGCATGATCTGTCCGCCTTAAAGTGTGATATAGTGCAGCTGGCTCATCACGGGCAAAACGGGGTGGATTATGAGGTGTACAAGGCTCTTAGGCCTAGGGTGGCTTTGTGGCCCACTCCGCAGTGGCTTTGGGATAATAATAATGGCGGCGGAGCGGGAAGCGGCCCATGGCTGACCCAGCAGACTAAAAACTGGATGGTGCGTCTGGGTGTTAAGTCTAACTTTTGTATAAAGGACGGAGATCAGGTAATTGAATAAATATCCTGTATAGATAAAAGAACAGCGGATTCACGGGGGCTTACCAGTGGGTCCGCTGTTTGTTTCTGCTGCCGGATGCTTCCGTCACGTTCTGCCTTAGCTGTCCTGACAGGGAAGGCCGCTGTGATAGGAATAGTTCCCAAGCTCTGCCAGCAGCAGCTCCAGAGCTGACATCCTCAAAGGCTGGCCTGTATCCAGCATAGTATTAATCATATAAAAGACCGTGTTTAACTTTCCAAGGCACTGGCGGAACAAATCCGGAAAGGACGCCTTGGATGCAAGGTTCCTGTCCCAGGGATTGCACCAGGTTTCATGGTGTAGGTTTAAGCTCCAGCGGGGGTCCTCAACCGTATCTGTTACCAACTTGCTGGAGGCTACGGGATTCTTAAAAAACAAGGATTCAAAAAATTCAACTCGATCCTTTTTGCGGCTGTTGGGATCAGACAGAGTACGGCAGCCAAACCGCATAGCCAGAATGGAACGGTGAACCATAGGCGCTGTAACCTGGTAGCGGTTTTTATAGCTTAGTGGATAAAAGGCTTCATTGATGCAGGAGGAGAGAAACCGGGAGATAAATTGGGTTTCCATACCATTTAAGCAGATAGTAGCCGCCTGATTGAATTGGGAGGGCTTTTTCTTTTTATACTTTTTAAGGAGCAGTGCGTCAATATCGTTTTCCAGTTTTGCGTGAAGGCCATGATAATAGGAACCAGGATTCTGTATATCATATTCAATGCGGCCATATACATAGGGGTGACAGATAGAATCACCTACATAGTGGCACAAAAAACCGCACATGTAGGCCAGGCCCTCTTCCCTCTGCTGTCTGGAAGCAATCCTGGAAAGCTGCAGGAAGCAGCAGCGGAAGAAATCGTTGACATGATGCTCATGCATGTAAGAGCCTACATTGCGGTGATCCCGGTGGCGGAGGATGGGCAGGTTGTAAAAGAACATATCCGGCCCTTGAAGACCCAGCTGATAAAGCCATCGGTACTTGGCAATGATAAACTTCAGATTGTTCTGGGGCATATCATTGTATGCTTTCGTGCCTAGAATATAATGGGTTGTAAAACCTGGCATCGGCATACCTCTTTTCTTTTTCGTTGTTAAGAAGCTGTTATATATTTTAACATAAACAAGGAATAAAAGCGAGGTGAAAACAAAAGAAAAATATGTAAATTGTCATAGGGGCCGAACCTGTGGAATAAGACAGTTAATAATTAGGGATTGCTACAGAGGGTATTTAAACATATGAATTTACTGGAGCAGGTTCATTGCATGGTATGGGGGCCGTGGACATTGGTTCTCTTTCTTGGCGTAGGAATATTTTTTACATTAAAATGTAAGCTTTTCCAGATAAAAGGCTTTCCATACTGGTGGCGTCATACAGCAGGACGGATTCTGTCAGGAGATGCAGCGGTGAAAGGAGAGGGGGGGAAGGGGATCAGCCAGTTTCAGTCTGTGTGTACGGCTCTGGCAGCCACCGTTGGCACGGGAAATATTGCAGGTGTTGCCACGGCCCTTACAGCCGGTGGTCCGGGCGCATTGTTCTGGATGTGGATTTCTGCTGTGATCGGCATGATAACAGCCTATGCAGAAACCATGCTGGGCATACGCTACCGGTATAAGGATAAGAACGGTCATTATCTATGCGGCCCCTTTATCTATATGGAGAGGGGGCTGGGGATGAAGGGGTTGGGAATTTTATATAGCTTTCTGTGCCTGATGTGCTCGCTGAGCATGGGAAGTATGGTACAGGCCAACTCAGCTGTCAGTACCATGGAATATACCTGGCATGTACCGGAACTCACAGGCGGGCTGATTTTTACCATTCTATTAATGCTGGTTATCTGCGGCGGCATCAGCCGTATCGGGGGTGTGGCTGAACGGCTGGTTCCTGCTGCCTCTGGTATTTACATTCTCTTTTCCTTGATAATACTTATCTCCTGTGTCGAAGCGGTTCCAGGCGCTTTTTTTGCCATGTTTGAATCAGCCTTCCGGCCAGAGGCTGCGGCTGGAGGAACCGCAGGCTATGCAGTCAGCCGAAGCGTCCGCTATGGTATTTCCAGAGGGGTATTTTCCAATGAGGCGGGCCTTGGCACTCTGGCAGTGCTCCATGGCCCGGCGGAGAATACCACATGTCATGAGCAGGGAATGTGGGCTATGTTTGAGGTATTCTTCGATACGGTGGTTTTGTGCACCCTGACAGCGCTGGTGATTTTGTGCATGACAGGATCTGCGCCTGAAAAGATACCTTACGAGGGAGCTGCATTGGCTTCCTGGTGCTTTGGTGGACGGCTGGGAATGCTTGGAGAGTATTTGGTCAGCGGCTCTATGGTGGTTTTTGCCTTTGCCACTGTCATGGCATGGTTTTATCTGGGAAAGCAGGCGGCTTCGTATTTAGCAGAGGGAATCGGACTGGGAGTAGACACGGGCGCTTTTTTTTCATCACGTGTCTATCCGGCTCTGTTTCTGGGAGCCGTGTTCTTTGGAAGCGAAGCCCGGCTTAACATGGTTTGGATGTTGTCGGATATATGGAACGGTCTTATGGCCTTTCCTAATCTTACTGCCCTTCTCTTTTTATCCGGGGAGGTGACTTTGCCAGATGAATTTTCGGAGAATCGTAAAAAAGCGCACTAGCCTTAGCCTTTTTTCCATGTTGCCCGGCGGATGCACAAGAAAAAAGAGGGGCAAGAAGCAATCGCTTCTCACCCCTCTTTTTTCTTGCCCTGTATGGCAACTGCATAATTTCAGTGGTTTGGCCGATACTGTTTTATGAGCAGCAGCCAGGCTTGATTTTTAAAAAGTATTATCAAAAAGGGAGGAGAGCTGATAATTACTTATCAGCTCGAGTATTATGAAAAAAATCTTATAAGCAATTTTGTATAACAGCTATGGTTAACTGTTTATAATCAAAGTATATAGAGCAAACATGAAGAAATAATGTTGATTGTGTAAAATGTTTTTGAATGCAGTATGAACAAATTGTAAATAGAATAACTTTCTTGGAAAAGGGAACTGGAAAGAAAAACTGAAAATTTCTTAAGATTTAACGTTTTAATCTGGTCTGTCTGTGCTATAATGATCTTGCAGTTCATTGAGATCAGCTGATTTTAGGATATGAAAGACAGGTTTCTGAGATCCTGTTTTCGGATGCTTAGACTGTTTTTGCCAGGGAAGATGTCAGAGTGATAAGGCTATGACAAACCAGTTATATGTGCCGAACATAAGTGTATTGTGCTATTATTGCGTGATTGGTTTGTAGAAATGCACAAAGGCAGGGTGTAATATATACATATAAAGAAGCAAAAGCGCTTATGCCAATGGGACTTCTTAACCCGATCCGGCCAGCGGTGGAGCTTTTGAGGCTATCGGTTATTTATATATCCATATGAAAGATGATTTCGGGAATTTGCCAGTCCACAAAAGGAAAAGCGGGGATGTTATAGAAGGAGGGTTCATGGCCCGGCTTTATGTTGCGGCTCAAGTGTACCGGGAGGTGACAGCCTTGCCAAACGTCAGTTACCGCCATGGCTGGATGCGCCGGGCGAAATTAGGGAACAGGGAGGGAGGAATAGGAACGGCTCTGTTTGGCTTCCGGCTATTTTCAAGAATTGGAACATATAACAAGGAAATAAAGATGCCGGAAAGGAGCAGGCCTATGATGACAACAGAAGATGGCTATATGCGGCTTGAATATTTTTCGCAGTATGCGGCGGCAGATAGCCGGAGAAAGGAATTTGATATACGGAATCATTCTTTGCTTCGTATGAGAAGGAAGCCGGATTTTCTGTTTATTGGGGATTCCATTACACATTATTGGGAGCTGGGGGCCTTTTTTCACAGGCCGGAGCAGCTGATTGTTAATCGGGGGATTGGAGGAGATACTACCGCTTATCTTAGAAAGCGGTTTTATGTGGATGCGTTACAGCTTCAGCCGGTCAACTGCATTCTTGGGATTGGGATTAATGACTCCATTGATCTGGAAGGAGATTACTGGAAACAGTTGAAGCCTCTCCCCTACGACACTGTGTGTTCGGAAGCCTGTGAAAACGTTGCGGATATCATCCGGCAGGCTAAGGAAAGCAAAAGCCGCCTGATTCTTACATCCCTGCTGCCCATCCGTATCCCTATCCTTCAGAGGGAGCCCATACGCAAGCAATATATTCGGGATATGAATGGATGGCTTGAGGAAACAGCCCGGCGGGATGGACTGATCTTTGTGGATTATTATTCCGCAATGACTGATTGGCAGACAGATACGGTAAAGGATGGGCTTACCTATGACGGTCTTCATCCCAATGGAAGGGGTTATGAGGTTATGGCTGAGGTTTTACAAAAAAAACTATTGGAATATGACATTTTACTGTAAAGGAGAACCTGCATGATATTTGATTCTATTAAAAATAAGGAAAATTATAAAGAGTATGGTACGCTTTACCAAATTCTTTGCTATCTTGACTCACTGGCTCCAGGAGAGCTTCCGGTTCCGGGTACTGTTTTAACTCCGAATGAGGTTTTCTGCAACCCGGTTTCTCTGACATCAAAGCCGGAAGAGGAATGTATCTATGAAGCCCATAGGAGGTATGCGGATCTGCATTATATCGTCAGAGGAAAAGAGCGGATTGCCACAGCAGATGTAAAGAATCTGACTGAGACGGTTCCCTATGACTCAGACCGGGATATCGCATTCTACTCTGGGAAAAAAGCAGGAAGCTATCTGCTGCTGCCGGGAGATTTTATGGTATGCTATCCCAGCGACGCTCATATGGTCGCTGTTATGGAGGAGGAGCCAGGACATATCGATAAGGTTGTGTTTAAGATAAAGATGGGCGTCCATGGAGGCTGATCTATCTGGAAAGGAATAGTTTATGTCGCTCAGCGTAAGCGATAACATCCGTTTTGTATTTCTGTATGCAGACTGCTATTCCATGGGAAGTACCTGGGTGTACCCGGAATCCCGGATTCCCTATAGTATGTTCCGATATATTGCCAGGGGGAAGGCAGAATTTCGCATGAATGGGGAGCCGGTCGTTGTGAAGGAGGGGCAGATCGTGTATATTCCCTGCGGATGTACTCTTTTTTGCCAGGCCTTAAGCCAGCCCTTTGAATTCTTCAGTGTTCGCTTTACGACCTCTGTTTTCTACGACAGGGAGGATCTCTTAAAGGATTATTATAGGATCGCAAAGGTTTCGGAAAATCAGGGGGAGGATGTCTATTTCAAAGAAATCTATCGGTGGGCCAAGACTGCGCATCCGGCAAAGAAATGCTTCCTGCGGGGATATTTAGAGCTGCTGATCGGTTCGCTTTCCTTTCGGGAAGAAGCTATGGTGCCCCGAATGCTGGAAATTCAGGCGGAGCACTACGATCTGGAAGAAATACGCCGCAGAGAGAAGGCTCTGCGCCGGACGGTAGATCCACGAATCCAAATCGTGGCAGATTATGTGTCCCTTCATCCCACAGAACGGTATACGCCGGAGCGTATGGCCGGGATGGCGGAGCTGAGCAAACAACGCTTCAGCAGTCTGTTTAAGTCCAACATAGGGAAAACACCCATGGAATATGTCCGGGAGATCCGGCTGACTGCCGCAGCTCGTCAGCTTCTGGTGAGCACAGACAATATTAGTGATATTGCCTACGAGCTGGGCTATGAAAGCTCCAATTATTTTATTCGGGAATTTAAAAAAGCCTTTGGTTTTACGCCGAATCAGTATCGGAAAAATGGGCGCGAGGGGGGATAAAGGCCGATTTTGGTCAACTTTACCAACAATACTTCTGTCAACAGCAGGACAGGAGTATTTTTTATATAATTATAAGCGCATCGTGCTATCATTGAGCGTATGGTTTATAGAAATACACAATAAAACAGCGTAAAATATACATATAAATAAGCAAAAACACTTATACTGATATGAAGGCAAAACGGAACGCATTCTAACAGCTTAAGCAACAAGATGGATAATGACCTAACTGGCTGTTAGGTATATCAACCATAAATATATTGTAGTAGAAAGGGGAAGCTTATGAGAAAAAAATCAGCAGGTTTATTAATGGGGGCTATCCTGTCTGTTGCAATTCTGTCAGGCTGTGGTTCTCAGACAGAGAGCAGGGAGGCTGCGAAAGTTTCAGAGGAAGGGACAGGAGCGTTGCAGGGAGATATTACCTTTTGGCATTCCTTTACCCAGGGACCGCGTCTGGAGGTTATCCAGAAGACGGCGGATCAGTTTATGAAGGATAACCCTGGCGTCAATATCACGATAGAAACGTTTTCATGGAGCGACTTTTATACGAAGTGGACTACCGGTCTGGCTTCCGGAAACGTGCCGGATATGAGTACGGCCCTTCCCGGGCATGTGGTGGAGATGATGGATGCCGGTGCGCTGATCCCTGTAAACGATCTGGTCGATGGGATCGGGCGTGAACGCTTTTTTGAAGCAGCTTTGTCAGAGGGAAAAAAGGGCAGCGATTATTTTTCCATTCCTCTCTACTCCCATGCCCAGGTTATGTGGTATCGGAAGGATCTGCTTAAGGAGATTGGAGCGGAGGTTCCCGCTACATGGGAGGAGTTCGCCAAGACAGCTAAGAAGCTGACCAAGGATGGAGTATACGGATGCTCCTTCCCCTGCGGTTCCAGCGATATGATGGCAACCCGCTTCCTTAACTTATATGTCAGGAGCGGAGGAGGGAGCCTGCTTACGGATGATCTGAAAGCCAATCTTACCAGCGATCTTGCAATCGACGGGATCAACTTCTGGCTGTATATTTACCGGAACTGCTCTCCGCAGGATTCCATCAACTATGCAGTTTTGGATCAGGCGAACCTTTACTATCAGGGTAAGACGGCATTTGACTTCAATTCTGGTTTTCAAATTGGCGGTGTAGAGACGAACTCTCCTGATTTGTTGGATCAGATTGATTGTGCACCTCTTCCCAAGATTCATGCAGATGACCCGGATTATGGGGCAGAGACATCCAATATCCCCATGGTGGTCTGGAAGAACTCGAAACACCCGGAGATATGTAAAGCATTTATGAGGAAGCTGTATGAGAAGGATATCTACATCAAGTTCCTGGAAGCGACTCCTGTAGGTATGCTTCCCTCCATTACCGGGATTTCTGACACAGAGGAATATAAGTCCAACCCCATGGTTCAGAAGTTTTCCAATGCAGCTACAGTAATCACAGAAGCCATGGATATGGGGACGGCCATTGGATTTGAGCATGGTCCCAGTGTTCAAGCGGGCCTGCTTACATCTCAGGGCATCATTGAGGCCATGTTCCAGGATATCATCACCAATGGAACGCCGGTTGAGGAAGCAGCTCAGGCTGCCCAGGATCAGTTGAATGAGATCTTCCGTACGGTGGAATAATGCCATTTCCATGTCCCAGGGGCTGCGCAAAACCTTATGGGCAGCCCCGTATTTTATAAGAAAGGTGGCAAATATATTGAAACAGGCAAAACACAAGAACTATGCCCAATGGGTTTTTGTTCTCCCGGCAATGCTGGTTGTGGGTGCGCTGCTGATTTACCCGATCTTCTCCAGTCTTTACTACAGCCTTACCACAAAGCATCTAATCAAATCCACCTATGAATTTGTTGGGTTAAAAAATTACAGTATTGTATTACAGGATAAAAATTTTTATCGTGCTTTCCTTACATCTATTATCTGGACAATCTGCTCCCTGACAGGACAGGTGCTAATCGGATTCAGCGCAGCTCTTGCAGTCAACCGGGTCAGACGCGGGAAGGGCATCTACCGGACGCTGATGATTATACCCTGGGCATTCCCATCTATCGTCATTGCTCTTTCCTGGAAATGGATCTTAAATGGTGTGTCTGGCTATATCCCTAACATTCTGGTTCGGCTGGGTATCTGCAGCCAGCTTCCTCAGTTTTTAAGTGACAGCTCTCTGGTGCTTTTGACACTGGTATTTATCAATGTTTGGTTTGGCGCTCCTATGATTATGGTTAATGTTTTGTCTGCCCTGCAAACCATTCCCAGGGATCAATATGAGGCAGCTCAGATTGACGGAGCATCCCATTTCCAGCAATTTTGCCACATTACCATGCCTCACATCCGGGTGGTTGTAGGCCTGCTGATGGTGTTGAGAACCATCTGGATCTTTAATAATTTTGACTTGATCTATCTGATTACAGGCGGGGGCCCGGCCAACGCCACCACCACCGTGCCGATCTACGCCTATAACATGGGATGGGGAACAAAGCTTTTAGGACGGTCATCTGCGGTTACCATACTGCTTCTGGCGTTCCTGCTGTGCATCTGTGCCATTTACTTTACTGTGATTGGAAAATGGGAAAGGGAGGATAAGTGATGAGGAATTATAAAGGAAAGATAGGCAGCTTTTTCTGCCACTGTTATCTGATCGTACTATCCGCTGCCGCCTGTTTTCCCCTTCTGTGGGTGTTGCTGTGCTCTGTAAAGACCTCCGGTGATATGACCTCCAATCCTACCCGTTTTTTTCCAAAGGTATTTACATTGGAAAATTTCACCCATGTGATCCATGACCTGGGATTTTCCAGAAACATGTGCAATAGTGTGCTGATTGCTCTTTGTACGACTCTGATTGCCATTGTGATCTCCTCCATGGCGGCCTACGGGATCGTCCGCTTTTTCCCCAGGCTGGGTTCGCTGATGTCAAAGGCGATGGTGGCGACTTATATGTTTCCTCCCATCCTTTTAGCGATTCCCTATTCCCTGGTTATGGCAAGGCTCGGTTTGGTCAATACGCGGGTGGGACTGGTAATCGTATATCTGTCCTTTAGCGTGCCCTATGCAGTGTGGATGCTGGTGGGATTCTTCCGGACGGTTCCCATTGGGATTGAAGAAGCCGCCCGGGTGGACGGAGCCAATAAATTTCAGACTTTTGTCCGAGTGGTGCTTCCCTTAGTGATTCCCGGCATCGTGTCCACGGCCATCTATACCTTTATTAATGCGTGGAATGAGTTCCTTTATTCTCTCATCTTGATCAACAGTACCAACAAGATGACTGTGTCTGTGGCGCTGAAATCCCTTCAGGGCGCTGAGATATTGAATTGGGGGGATATGATGGCAGCTTCTGCTCTGGTTGTGGTTCCATCTGTGGTCTTCTTTATGTTGATCCAAAACTATATCGCAGGTGGGATGACGGACGGGGCTGTGAAATAAGAGAGTGGTGCTCTAAATTCATTTATAAAACGATTGTAGCAGGAGGAAAAGAAGATGAAAACAGTAGGTTATGCGATCGTAGGCGTAGGGTATTTCGGTGCAGAGCTGGGACGTATTATGAAGGAAGAGGAAGGCGCCTCCATCGTAGCGGTTCTGGACCCGGAAAATGCCGGGCCCATCGCCCGGGAGTTAGGCTGCGACGTGGAAACAGATCTGGATACGCTGTACAGTCGAAGCGACGTAGATGCAGTGATTGTGGCAACACCTAATTATCTCCACAAAGAGCCTGTGATAAAGGCAGCAAAGCATGGCGTTCATGTGTTTTGTGAGAAACCCGTTGCTTTGAGCTATCAGGATTGTGATGAGATGGTAAAAGTCTGCCAGGATCATGGGGTGATCTTTATGGCAGGGCATGTGATGAATTTCTTTAACGGCATTCACCATGCAAAGCAGTTGATTAATGATGGGGTGATCGGAGATGTGTTGTACTGTCATTCAGCCCGCAATGGCTGGGAAGAGCAGCAGACTTCCATTTCCTGGAAGAAAATCCGGGCTAAATCCGGCGGCCATCTGTATCATCACATCCATGAGCTGGACTGTGTTCAGTTCCTGATGGGAGGCATGCCTGCCACCGTTACCATGACCGGCGGCAATGTGGCACACCAGGGAGCTGGGTTTGGAGATGAGGATGATATGCTTTTTGTTAATTTGGAATTTCCTGGAAGACGGTACGCAGTCCTGGAGTGGGGGTCTGCCTTCCGCTGGCCGGAGCATTACGTGCTGATCCAGGGCACTAGGGGCGCGATTCGAATTGATATGTGTAACTGCGGCGGTACCCTGCGGGTGGGTGATAAGGAGGAGCATTTCCTGATCCATGAATCCCAGGAGGAGGATGACGACCGCACCCGGATCTATCACAGCACGGAGATGGATGGAGCCATCATGTACGGACATCCCGGCAAGAAGCCTCCTATGTGGCTCCATAGCATTATGAGGAAGGAGATGGGGTATTTGAACAATATGCTCCACGGTGCAGAGGCAGATGATGAGTTCCGTCCCTTGCTTACTGGAGAAGCAGCGCGGGCGGCTATTGCTACAGCAGATGCCTGCACAAAGTCCCGGTTTGAGGGACGGAAGGTGAAGCTGTCGGAGATTGTTGGGGAGGTGCCTGTCTGACCAAACAAATCCAGAAGCTAAAGCTTTGGTTCAATTAGAGGCCTGTTAAGTGATTTTAGAATGGACAAAGAAGGTATAATTTGCTATAGTGGAAAAGGATTCTAATTGAAAAGGAGAATAGTAATATGGCAAATCCAGTAGTTACCATAACCATGGAAAACGGAGATGTGATGAAGGCGGAGCTATATCCAGAGATAGCCCCTAATACTGTAAATAATTTTATCAGCCTTGTAAAGAAGGGCTATTATAACGGCCTGATTTTTCACAGAGTGATAAACGGCTTTATGATTCAGGGAGGATGCCCTGACGGAAATGGCACAGGAGGCCCTGGCTATACTATAAAGGGCGAGTTTTCTCAGAACGGCGTGCCGAATGATCTGGCTCATACAGAGGGAGTCCTTTCTATGGCGAGAGCGATGCACCCTGACTCTGCCGGCTCCCAGTTCTTTATCATGCATAAGAATGCCCCCCATCTGGACGGAGCATACGCGGCCTTTGGAAAGGTAACGGAGGGGATGGACATTGTGAATAAGATTGCAGAGGTTCAGACGGATTACAGCGATCGTCCTTTGAGGGAGCAGAAAATAAAGACTATGACAGTGGAAACCTTCGGCCAGGAGTATCCACGGCCAGAGACATGCTGAGAAGAGAGAGGAGCACAGCCAAAGTCCGTGAAACAATAGGCGAAATGAATGGTAAGGAAATATAAGGCTTTTATAGAGAATCGCTCTTATGTCGTAGTGGTATCAGATGAGATACAGGCCCTTCTGGAAGCGCAGGCTGCCGGAAGGGCCGTTGTCGGCGTTGCGGAAATAGACGAATGGGATATGAAGGGGATTCCTTATGTGGTTCCCTCCTGGGAGGATGCAACAGAGGAGCTTTTGGATTTGGTGCTGCGCCGCCATCTGGGGCTGCCCTGGCTGATTGATAAGACAGAGCGGCTTATTATAAGGGAATTTGTGAGGGAGGATGCTCTGTGTATTCCGGAGGAGGAGTATGGGCAGGAGGAGGCAGTTTTTCGCTGTTCTGATTCTCTCGCCCTCTATATTAAGAATCAGTATAGATTCTATGAGTACGGTACCTGGGCGCTTGTTCACAGGGAAACAGGACAACTGATAGGAATGGCGGGGGTTTCCAATCCCAGGCTGCCGGCTCATATGGAAGAATATTTGGAAAAGCTGGAACCATGCCAAAGAAGTATGGGAGAGGAAGGGCATGTGGGGCCGGCAGCCTGGCTGGAGCTGGGATATCATATTTTCAAGCCCTGGAGGGGGCAGGGGTATGGAAGGGAGGCCGCAGCGGCTGTGATGTGCTACAGCCATGAGGCGCTGGCCGCCCGCCTGTGCGCTCTGATTCACAGGGATAACCAATTCTCCTGCCGGTTGGCGGAGAGCCTGGGTATGAAACCTGTAATGAAAGACGGCCTGTCTGGAGGAATCCGGGGTGAGCAGCTTTTATATGTGGAGGAGCCTTTGCTATTTGGGCGTTCCTATGGTATACTAGCTTTACAAAGCTGACTGCTCCCAACAGGCGGCATATGCCAGTCCGTCTTGCAGGCTTTTCCTATGGGCGGCGGGCTAATTTACAGAAAGAAGAGGATATAACATGCTGCAAGGGCTATTTAACTATGACAATCCTATATGGAGATTTATCGGCAAGCTGGCCGATTTGATGATTTTAAATTTGCTTTGGATTATCTGCTCCCTTCCTGTTTTTACCATAGGAGCATCCACTACCGCTCTTTACTATGTGACCCTGAAGTTGGCAAGAGACGAAGGAACATCCACTGCAGCCTCCTTTTTCCGCTCCTTTAAAAGCAACTTCAGGCAGGCCACAGCCCTATGGCTGCTTATCATTGCGGCAGGAATCGTGCTGACGGTGGACTGCTGGTTCTTTTTTACTGGTCAAATGCCTATGGCTGAACCGGTAAAGCTGCTGCTTACGTCCCTGTCAATCTGTCTGTTTATTTTCTATCTTTTTATAGTAATATACATATTTCCACTTCAATCCCGGTTTTATAATCCGGTCATGAAAACCCTTGTGAATGCCTTCCTGATGTCCGTCCGCTACCTGCCTATTACCATCGGTATACTAATAACCGATTTATTGATTGGAGCGGTTTTTTGCTTCAGCTTTTTTTACCTGCCTCAGTTAAGTGTATTTTTGACTCTTTTTGGGCTTCCTTTGGCAGCGTTTATAAATTCATTTTTTTTAAATTATGTATTCAAGCGCTTTATGCCCAAAGAAAGCCAGCGTGATGAATTTCAGATTTCTCCCCTTATTGGACAGGAGGATGAAGCCTTAAAAGAGGCCATTGAAAATCTGAAAAACAGAAGCTGATAGTAAAAAACTTGGAAATTAGATCCGCAGGAAAAAATCTACCGGCTTTATAGAAATTTCACTTGATAAATCTTCGAATGTATTGTATACAAAATAATGTATTATAAAAACAGAAATACAAACAATGTACATAGAGGGGAAATGCGGTATGATAACACATTTACGGTTAAAAGCATACGGTAAAATTAACCTTGCTCTGGATGTGCTGGGAAAGCGTGAGGATGGCTATCATGAGGTGCGGATGATTATGCAGACCGTTGGCCTTCACGACAGTATTGATCTTTACAGGATCGGAGAGCCTGGCATACGAATAGAGACGAATCTGTTTTATCTTCCCAACAACGAGCAGAATCTGGCCTACAAGGCTGCCAGCCTTCTGATGGAAGAATTTGGAATCCGGCAGGGGATAGCCATTAGCCTTCGGAAGTTTATTCCTGTGTCTGCAGGTATGGCGGGGGGGAGCGCTGATGCGGCCTCTGTACTGTTCGGGATCAATAAAATGTTCGGCCTGGGCTTGTCTGCCCATGAGCTGATGGAGCGGGGAGTGAGACTGGGGGCGGATATCCCTTACTGCCTGATGAGAGGAACCGCCTTGTCTGAAGGAATTGGAGAGAGGCTTTCCCCATTGCCTCCTATGCCTCAGTGCCAGGTACTGATAGCAAAGCCAGGCATCAGTGTGTCTACCAAAGCGGTATATGAAAGACTGGATACCATGAAGCTGGAAGCTTCCGCTCATCCGGATATCGACGGTATGGTAGATGCCATCCGACGTGGCGCCTTGCTGGAGGTGGCTGGAAAGTTCGGCAATGTACTGGAGCTGGTCACAGGGAAAGGGTATCCCGTGATTGCCCAGATAGAACAGGTGATGAAGGATTACGGTGCGATTAATGCCATGATGAGCGGCAGCGGGCCCACGGTATTTGGGTTGTTTACCAGCCCCCAGGCGGCTCAGGCGGCTTACCAGGCGCTTCGGTTTGGCAAAGCGTCGGAGCTGGCAAAGCAGGTATATCTGACTAACTTTTTCAACGTGCGCCAGAACGGGCTGTAAAAAGCGGCAGGCTTTGTAAGGATAGGTTTTAATTGCCGGCAGCAAGCCTCTAAGGGGCTGACGCAAGAATGAATGAGGAAAATGTGACGTATATACAAGAAAGGGGCCATGATTGAATGGAAAATTATTTCAAGGTAAACATGAACGAGTATTTGCCTCTTCGGGACGTGGTCTTTAACACCCTCCGTCAGGCCATCTTAAAGGGAGAGCTGGCTCCGGGGGAGCGCCTGATGGAAATTCAGCTGGCTGAGAAGCTGGGGGTGAGCCGGACTCCCATCCGGGAGGCTATCCGTAAGCTGGAGCTGGAGGGGTTGGTGCTGATGATACCCCGCAAGGGAGCTGAGGTGGCTAAAATTTCGGAGAAGAGCTTAAGAGATGTTCTGGAGGTTCGCCGTTCCCTGGAGGAGCTGGCGATTGAGCTGGCGTGCCACAGGATGAGCGAGGATGACATGAGAGAGCTGGAGGTAGTCCAAGGCCGGTTCCGCGAAGCAATCGCAAAGGGGGAAGCCATGGCCATTGCTGAGACAGACGAGCATTATCATGATGTTATTTATCAGGGAACAGGCAATGACAAGCTAGTGCAGATGCTGAACAACCTTCGGGAGCAGATGTATCGCTACCGCCTGGAATATATTAAGGACGAGGATAAGCGCCAGGTGCTGCTGGTGGAGCATGAGCATATCCTGACTGCCCTTAAAAGCCGCAACATTGCCGAGGCGAAGGATGCGGCCAGAGAGCATATTGATAACCAGGAAATTACGGTTTCACGCAATATCAAGGAGAAGGAGCAGGAACATGCAGGCGGCAGCCGGGGGAGAAGGTAATGGGAGAGACTACATTTAAAGAGCGGTATCTGGCAGGAGAAATAGAATTTGCGGAAATAGACCGCTACATTAGCCGCTGGAACAACAGCAACGACCCCCGCACACTGGCCCAGTATCTGGGGCTGAACGGGGAGGAAGAGGATGTGTGGATTGATGTCAGCGATGAGGCTCTTAAGGAGCTGCTAGACAGCAGGAAGGAATAAGAGACAGGCCCCGTATGGATACCTCAGCTGTAGAGGGGCAGAGATGAAGCGTGTATATTAGGATGAAGAGATTTTGGAGGAAGCCTGTTTCTTGCCGATTCCCAGAACTTCTAAAAGCCGGAATCTTACATGTACCTCCGGCTTTTTATGCACTTTGCTCTCCGGGGCCAGAAGGGCATTATAGTCATCCTCAGCTAAGAGGGAGGCCAGGGTTTTTCTGGAAGGCTCCGGCACAACTGCATGGATCGGATCTGTATAGCAAAGAGTTGGATAAAGAACGCACCACCAGTTGCGTCCCTTTCCCTGACCGATGGTAATCCGTAAAGCATCATACATACCACAGGGAAATACCATATCACCGTAGGACTTAGTGGGGAAATAATCCCTGGTTACTTCCAGCTGCACAGGATATTCGGCTCCATGGTCTAAAAGCCAGTTTTCAGACATGGCTTCAATGCTGTCTTTATTTTGATTCAGCCATAGAATCAGCTGATTCTTGGAAATCTTTTCAGGAGCCTGGCTATGGACATAATCCAGTACCAGCCCTTTGACCCCAAGCTTTAGGCGTTGGTCATAGGAGCTGTTGCTTTCTGCCAGAATATGGAATCTGAGGATTTCCGGGGCAATGCGGGAAGCCAGAGCTTCCTCACTGGTGGTCCTGGATGACAGGATAATCAGAAATGCGGTAAAAAAACAGAGTGCGGATGCACAAAGGCTGACTTTGCGTTTCATCGATTGAAACCTCCTTGGTTTGAATCAAATTTAATTTCTGTTTGTAATTATTGACACATATGTTATACTATAAACATCAACAAGACGTATTGTTTGCGAGCAAAAGGAGACAGCATGGGTAAGCTTCAGGCAGTTGTTATATTTGGTGGACAATCATCAGAGCACATTGTGTCCTGCATGTCGGCAGTGAATGTAATTAACCATATAGACAGGGAACGGTACAACCTATTATTGATCGGAATAACCCAAGAGGGCCGATGGCTTAAGGTGGAATCGGCTGAAGCCGTAAAGAGCGGCGCATGGAAGGAGGGAACTGTTTGCGCGGCTTTGCTTCCGGATGCCACAAAAAGGTGTGTGCTGGTAATGGACGGGGAACGGACTGAGGAGGTAAAGGTGGACGTGGTATTTCCTGTTCTCCATGGCCTGTACGGAGAGGATGGCACATTGCAGGGGGTGTTGGAGATGGCAAGAGTGCCGTATGTGGGCTGCGGCGTTTTGGCCTCAGCGGTGTCCATGGATAAGCTGTACACAAAGATTGTGGTAGACGCTTTGGGCATCCGCCAGGCAGAATATGAAGCAGTGTACAGGGAGCAGCTTGAGGATATGGAAAGGGTGGTTATGCGGGTGGAGCAGCATTTTTCCTATCCTGTATTTGTCAAGCCCTCCAACGCAGGCTCATCCAGAGGCGTTACCAAGGCAGAAAACCGCCGGACGCTCATGGATGGGCTTATGAATGCGGCAAAACATGACCGCAAGATTTTGGTAGAGGAGACGATTTGCGGAAGGGAGATAGAATGTGCCGTATTTGGCGGCGGCGGTCGGCCGGTGACTGCCTCAGGCGTGGGGGAGATTCTGGCCGCTGCAGAATTTTATGATTTTGACGCCAAATATTTTAATGAAGCCTCCAGAACTGTGGTTAACCCGAAGCTTCCAGGAGGGGCGGCAGAGAACGTCCGCCAGGCAGCGATGGCTATATTTAAGGCTGTGGATGGATACGGCCTTGCGCGTGTAGATTTCTTTGTTAAGGATGACGGAGAGATTATATTTAATGAGATTAATACCATGCC
This sequence comes from Clostridium porci, assembly GCF_009696375.1. Classification (GTDB taxonomy): domain Bacteria; phylum Bacillota; class Clostridia; order Lachnospirales; family Lachnospiraceae; genus Enterocloster; species Enterocloster porci. The sequence goes on along the minus strand of NZ_VUMD01000003.1, from coordinate 100,481 downwards.
CGGTTTTACAGCCATCAGCATGTATCCCATGCTGTGGGAGGCCCAGGGGATCGGAAAGGCTCAGCTGGTGGAGATGCTGCTGGCCCATGGCATGGAACGCTACGCATAAGGGAAAGAGGAAGGAATATGACAAGAGACGTATTGATAACCATCAGCGGTATTCAGATGATAGATGAGGACGATTCGGATGTGGAGATGATGGTACGGGGGGATTATTACCAGAAAAACGGCAAGCACTATATTCTCTTTGAGGAGATGATGGAAGGCTTTGAGGGCAAGGTGAAAAATGTGATCAAAGTGTCAGGCCGGGGGATTGATATTATCAAAAGAGGCATAGCCAATGTCCATATGCAGTTTGAGAAAAACAAAAAGAATCTGTCCTGCTACACCACTCCGCTGGGAGATATGGTTGTGGGGATACAGGCTAATAAAATTCGGATCAACGAGGAGCCGGACAGCTTGAAGGTAGATATTGACTACTCTCTGGATGTCAATTATGAGCATTTGTCAGAGTGCAGCATCCGGGTGGATGTACAGTCCTGTCCTCAGATGTGAGATGCAAATGAGATACAAAAAAGAAGCGGTTCATTGTGAGCCGCTTCTTTCTCTTACTTCTTTTTAAATTTTGCGAAAAACCCCTTTTTCTTAGGTGGTGCAGAAACTGCGCCGCCTCGCACACTCTTGATTTGTGTTATGTAGATACCGCTTAGAACAACCTTTGCCTCTGTCTTAACCGGCAGAGATTCAAATACCCGTCCATCTGCAATGAGGGTCATGATTTTAGGGCCAATTTTGGCTTTTACCACCGGCACCTTAGCCCAGCGCATGTACTTGGGAGTCTGGTCTGTAACCGCCTTGGGAAGCCCCGCCTGCGTCAGCTTCATTTTCTTCTTGTCAATGACCAGAATGGAAATGGTCTGGGCAGCGGCGTCCAGTAGCTGCTGCTGCTCGACCTGCCGCTTTTGGAGCTTTGTTCCCAGAAAATAAAGAACCGCAAGAACGACTGCTGCGATGATCAGGATGATAAGCACTGCGTTAAGAATGGTTTGCACCATAAAGGTATACCTCCAACCTGTAATGATTATAATTCCCTTTTCCCCTGTTGGCACACCTGTTAAATAGTCAACGGTATCAGGAGACATTCCATAGTAGTATATCATTTATACAGGGAAAATGCAAGCGAAAAATGCTTGACACCTTGACATGGCTATGATATTATGGAGTGTGCACTATTGTGGCGGGGTGGGCTTTTTTTGCCTTATTTCGTCTGATTACAGAGAACGACAGTGATGTCTTGGCTTTTCCGGCATTGGCCGGGGGGCGTTACATCACGGATCAAATTTAGAAAACAGGGGTGAAACGTCAATGGAGAAAAGCAGAATACGTCCGGTGCCGGCCGGGAAAAGCGTAAGAATGAGCTATTCAAGACAGAAGGAAGTTCTTGAGATGCCAAACCTGATTGAGATTCAAAAGGACTCCTACCAATGGTTCTTGGATGAAGGACTGAAGGAAGCATTTGATGATATCTCTCCTATCGCAGACTTTGCAGGACATTTAAGCCTGGAATTCGTTGACTTTACACTTTGTAAGGATGATATTAAGTATACCATCGAGGAGTGTAAAGAACGGGATGCGACTTACGCAGCGCCACTAAAGGTAAAGGTTAGACTGTACAATAAAGATAAAGACGAAATGAACGAGCACGAGATATTCATGGGCGACCTTCCCTTGATGACAGATACCGGTTCCTTTGTGATTAACGGTGCAGAGCGTGTGATTGTCAGCCAGCTGGTACGTTCCCCTGGTATCTATTACGGAATTGGTCATGACAAGGTGGGCAAGGAGCTGTATACCTGTACCGTCATTCCAAACCGTGGCGCATGGCTGGAGTATGAGACAGATTCCAATGACGTATTTTATGTCCGGGTGGACAGAACCCGCAAGGTGCCTGTTACTGTGCTGGTTCGGGCTTTGGGCTTTGGCACCAATGCGGAGATTCTGGATCTTTTCGGCGAGGAACCTAAATTATTAGCCAGCTTTGGTAAGGATACTTCCGATAATTACCAGGATGGCTTATTAGAGTTATACAAGAAGATTCGTCCCGGTGAGCCCTTATCTGTTGACAGCGCAGAGAGCTTGCTTAACAGCATGTTCTTCGACCCCAGAAGATATGACCTGGCAAAGGTGGGCCGTTATAAATTTAATAAGAAGCTTTCCTTTAAATACCGCTTGAACGGGCAGACGCTGGCAGAGGATGTGGTAGATACCTCTACAGGCGAGATTCTGGCAGAGGCAGGCACTAAGCTGAATAAAGAATCTGCTATGAAGATTCAAAACAGCGCCGTTCCGTTTGTGTGGATTGACGGACCTGAGAGAAAGCAGAAGGTTCTCTCAAATATGATGGTAGATCTGAGTTCCTATGTTTCCTTTGATCCGGAGGAGGCAGGGATTACGGAATTAGTATACTATCCTGCTCTGGCTTCTATTCTGGAAGAAGCTGGGGCTGATGAGGAAGCTCTTAAGGAGCATATCCGCAGGAATATCCATGATTTGATTCCAAAGCACATTACAAAGGAAGATATTATCGCTTCTATCAATTATAATATGCATTTGGAGCAGGAGGTGGGAACTCCTGACGATATTGATCATTTAGGCAACCGGCGTATCCGTGCCGTAGGGGAGTTGCTGCAGAACCAGTACCGTATCGGTCTGTCCCGTATGGAGCGGGTGGTAAGAGAGCGCATGACTACCCAGGATATGGATGGCATTACTCCGCAGTCTTTGATTAATATTAAGCCGGTAACTGCGGCGGTCAAGGAGTTTTTTGGAAGTTCCCAGCTGTCCCAGTTTATGGATCAGAATAATCCTCTGGCAGAGCTGACCCATAAGCGCCGTCTTTCAGCCCTGGGCCCCGGCGGTCTGTCGAGAGACAGAGCTGGATTTGAGGTGCGGGATGTACATTATACCCATTATGGCCGTATGTGTCCGATTGAGACGCCTGAAGGCCCGAATATCGGCCTTATCAATTCTCTGGCTACCTATGCAAGGGTAAACCAGTACGGCTTTATTGAAGCTCCCTACCGTGTGGTGGATAAGACCACTGACCCGGAGAATCCAAGGGTAACGGATGAGGTTGTGTACCTGACAGCAGACGAGGAGGATAACTTTGTTGTTGCACAGGCTAACGAGGCTCTGGATCAGGAGGGACATTTCGTCCATAATAACGTATCCGGGCGTTTCCGTACGGAAACCTCTGAGTTTTTAAAGAAAACCATCGACTTGATGGACGTATCTCCCAAGATGGTGTTCTCTGTGGCTACAGCCATGATTCCATTCCTTGAGAATGACGACGCAAACCGTGCCTTGATGGGCTCTAACATGCAGCGTCAGGCAGTGCCTCTTCTGACTACAGAAGCTCCTGCGGTGGGAACCGGTATCGAGGCAAAGGCGGCTGTGGACTCAGGCGTTTGTGTGGTAGCCCGGCATGCAGGCGTGGTTCAGCGTGCCGCTTCCAATGAGATTATCATCAAGAGGGATTCCGATGGAAACCGGGATGTATACCATCTGACTAAATTTAAGAGAAGCAATCAAAGCAACTGCTATAACCAGAAGCCAATCGTTTTCAAGAATGACCATGTAGAGGCAGGAGAGGTAATTGCTGACGGGCCTTCCACTTCTAATGGCGAGATTGCCCTTGGAAAGAACCCCCTGATCGGATTCATGACCTGGGAGGGCTACAACTACGAGGATGCGGTGCTCCTTTCTGAGCGCCTGGTTCAGGAGGATGTGTACACATCTGTCCATATTGAAGAATATGAGGCTGAGGCCCGTGACACCAAGCTTGGGCCGGAGGAGATTACCCGGGATGTTCCGGGAGTAGGAGAGGATGCGTTAAAGGATCTGGATGAGCGAGGCATCATTCGCATAGGCGCTGAGGTTCGGGCAGGAGATATCCTGGTAGGAAAGGTTACGCCGAAGGGAGAGACCGAGCTTACGGCTGAGGAACGTCTGCTCCGCGCCATCTTTGGTGAAAAGGCCAGAGAGGTTCGTGACACCTCCTTAAAGGTGCCGCATGGCGCATATGGAATCATTGTGGATGCCAAGGTGTTTACGAGAGAGAATGGAGACGAGCTGTCTCCGGGAGTGAATGAAACGGTACGTATCTACATTGCTCAGAAGCGTAAGATTTCCGTAGGCGATAAAATGGCCGGACGTCACGGCAATAAGGGTGTGGTTTCCCGCGTGCTTCCTGTAGAAGATATGCCATTCCTTCCAAACGGACGTCCTTTGGACATTGTTCTGAATCCTCTGGGCGTGCCTTCACGTATGAATATTGGGCAGGTGCTGGAGATCCATTTAAGCCTTGCGGCCAAGGCTTTAGGCTTTAACGTATCCACCCCTATCTTTGACGGCGCTAACGAAAATGACATTCAGGATACCCTGGATGTGGCTAACGATTATGTCAATCTGTCCTGGGAGGATTTTCAGGCTAAGTATAATGACAGTCTAAGGCCTGAGGTGATGGATTATCTGGGGAGCCACTTAGAGCACAGAGCTCTCTGGAAGGGCGTTCCCATCAGCCGTGACGGTAAGGTAAGGCTTCGTGACGGCCGCACAGGCGAGTTTTTTGACGGCGCGGTTACGATTGGCCATATGCATTACCTAAAGCTTCATCACCTGGTAGATGATAAGATTCACGCCCGCTCCACCGGGCCATATTCGCTGGTTACGCAGCAGCCTCTGGGCGGTAAAGCTCAATTTGGAGGACAGCGCTTTGGAGAGATGGAGGTTTGGGCGCTGGAGGCGTATGGCGCATCTTATACACTTCAGGAGATAATGACTGTGAAGTCGGATGATGTGGTAGGACGTGTAAAGACCTACGAGGCAATTATTAAGGGTGAGAATATCCCCGAGCCCGGTATTCCTGAATCCTTTAAGGTTCTTCTAAAGGAAATGCAGTCCCTTGGACTGGATGTTCAGGTGCTTCGCGACGATGGCACAGAAGTTGAGATGAATGAGAATATTGATTACGGCGATACGGAGCTCCGCGCTATGCTGGAGGGAGACCGCCGCTTCAACGATAATGAATCCTACGCTGATTACGGCTATCAGGAGCAGGAGTTCAAGAACAATGAGCTTGTGAATGTGGACGAGACAGACGCTGATGATTATGCTGATGAGGCAGATGACGATGATGACGATCTGTTCATTGAGGATTCTGTTGACGGTGATGATGAAGAATAGAAGGGAGTAAATGCTCATGCCAGAAGTGAATGAAACCTATCATCCAATGACATTTGACGCCATAAAGATTGGCCTGGCTTCTCCTGACAAGATTCTGGAGTGGTCCCACGGCGAGGTCAAAAAGCCGGAAACCATCAACTACAGAACCTTAAAGCCTGAAAAGGACGGGTTGTTTTGTGAGAAGATTTTCGGGCCCAGTAAGGACTGGGAGTGTCATTGCGGAAAATACAAGAAAATTCGTTATAAAGGCGTTATCTGCGACCGGTGCGGCGTAGAGGTAACAAAGGCCAGCGTTCGAAGAGAGCGCATGGGCCATATCCAGCTGGCTGCGCCTGTATCCCATATCTGGTATTTTAAGGGAATACCAAGCCGTATGGGTTTGATTCTGGATATCTCTCCAAGGACGCTGGAAAAGGTGCTTTATTTTGCCTCCTATGTGGTGCTGGATCCAGGCTCAACCTCCTTGCAGTATAAGCAGGTTCTGTCTGAGAAGGAATACAGGGAGGAGGTAGAAAAGTACGGCGGCTCAGGAGGCTTTCGTGTGGGAATGGGCGCCGAGGCTATCCAGGAGCTTCTCCGTTCCATCGATTTAGAGAAGGATTCTCAGGACTTAAGAAAGGTTTTGGTTGACGCAACTGGACAAAAGCGGGCGAGGGTGATCAAACGGCTGGAGGTAGTTGAGGCATTTCTTAACTCCGGCAACCGCCCGGAATGGATGATCATGGATGTAATTCCGGTTATTCCTCCTGATATCCGTCCCATGGTGCAGCTGGACGGCGGACGCTTTGCTACCTCAGACTTAAATGATTTATATAGAAGAATTATCAACAGGAATAACCGTCTCGCAAGGCTGCTGGAGCTGGGGGCTCCAGATATAATTGTCCGCAATGAAAAGCGTATGCTCCAGGAGGCGGTTGACGCCCTGATTGATAACGGCCGCCGCGGCCGGCCTGTAACAGGCCCCGGCAACCGCGCTCTTAAGTCCCTTTCCGATATGTTAAAGGGAAAGCAGGGGCGTTTCCGTCAGAACCTGTTAGGAAAGAGGGTTGACTATTCGGGGCGTTCCGTTATTGTAGTTGGGCCTGAGCTTAAGATTTATCAGTGCGGTCTTCCAAAGGAGATGGCTATTGAGCTGTTTAAGCCCTTTGTCATGAAGGAGCTGGTTTCCAACGGAACCGCCCATAATATTAAAAATGCTAAGAAGATGGTAGAGAGACTTCAGCCTGAGGTGTGGGATGTGCTGGAGGACGTGATCAAGGAGCATCCGGTTATGCTGAACCGCGCCCCTACTCTTCACAGACTGGGAATCCAGGCATTTGAACCGATTCTGGTTGAAGGCAAGGCCATCAAGCTGCATCCTCTTGTTTGTACTGCGTTTAATGCGGATTTTGACGGTGATCAGATGGCTGTCCATCTGCCCTTGTCCGTAGAGGCTCAGGCTGAGTGCCGTTTCCTGCTTTTGAGTCCCAATAACCTGTTAAAGCCTTCTGACGGCGGCCCTGTGGCTGTGCCATCTCAGGATATGGTACTGGGAATTTATTATCTGACTCAGGAGCGTCCCGGAGCAAAGGGAGAGGGAATGACATTCAAGAGCGTAAATGAGGCGATTCTGGCTTATGAGAATCAGGAGGCGACTCTCCATTCACGTGTGAGGGTGAGAGTCAGCAAGACCATGCCTGATGGCAGCGTTAAGACAGGCATGATTGATTCTACCATTGGACGCTTCATTTTTAATGAAATTATTCCTCAGGATCTGGGCTTTGTAGACAGAGCTGTTGAAGGAAATGAGCTAAAGCTGGAGGTGGACTTCCACGTAGCAAAGAAGCAGCTGAAGCAGATTCTTGAGAAGGTAATTAATGTCCATGGGGCGACTCAGACGGCAGTTACTCTGGATGACATAAAGTCTATTGGTTACAAGTATTCTACTAGAGCCGCCATGACTGTATCCATCTCTGACATGACGGTGCCTGAAAGCAAGCCCAGGCTGATTGAGGAGGCGCAGGCTACAGTTGACCGTATTGCCAAGAATTACCGTCGCGGTTTGATTACAGAGGAGGAGCGCTACAAGGAGGTTATTGAGACCTGGAAAACTACGGATGATCAGCTGACTCAGGATCTGCTTTCCGGCTTGGATAAGTACAATAACATCTATATGATGGCTGATTCCGGAGCCCGTGGTTCTGATAAGCAGATTAAGCAGCTTGCAGGTATGCGAGGACTGATGGCAGATACCACAGGCCATACCATTGAGCTTCCTATCAAGTCCAATTTCCGTGAAGGTCTTGACGTACTGGAGTACTTTATTTCCGCTCACGGTGCGCGCAAGGGTCTGTCCGATACGGCGCTTCGTACAGCTGACTCCGGTTATCTTACAAGACGTCTGGTAGACGTTTCTCAGGATTTGATTATCCGCGAGGTGGACTGCTGCGAGGGCAAGGACATTCCTTTCATGGAAATCAAGGCCTTTACGGATGGAAATGAAGTAATTGAGGATCTTCAGGAGAGAATTACGGGGCGTTATATCGCTGAGACTATTGTTGACCCGGACACCGGTGAGGTGGTGGTTAAGGCCAACCATATGTGTACGCCAAAGCGTGCGGCAGCTGTTATGGAAGTGCTGAACAAGACGGGCCGCAAGACCGTCAAGATCCGTACGGTATTAAGCTGCAAGTCCCATATCGGTGTGTGCGCGAAGTGCTACGGAGCCAATATGGCGACAGGCCAGCCGGTACAGGTGGGAGAGGCTGTAGGTATCATCGCAGCGCAGTCCATTGGTGAGCCTGGAACTCAGCTGACTATGCGTACCTTCCATACAGGCGGCGTGGCCGGCGGCGATATTACACAGGGTCTTCCCCGTGTGGAGGAGTTGTTTGAGGCCCGTAAGCCCAAGGGATTGGCTATTATAACTGAATTTGGCGGAGTAGTAACGATAAAGGATACCAAGAAGAAGCGCGAGATTACGGTGACAGACAATGAAACCGGAAATACCAAGACCTATTTGATCCCCTACGGCTCCAGAATCAAGGTAGTGGACGGACAGGTGCTGGAGGCCGGAGACGAGCTGACGGAAGGCAGTGTGAATCCCCATGATATCCTTAAGATTAAGGGCGTTCGCGCTGTCCAGGATTATATGATTCAGGAAGTGCAGAGGGTATACCGCCTTCAGGGCGTTGAGATCAATGATAAGCATATTGAGATGATCGTTCATCAGATGCTGAAGAAAATCAAGGTTGAGGAGAGCGGAGACAGCGATGTGCTGCCTGGCGTATCCATGGATGTACTTGACTTCAACGAGATGAATGAGGCTTTGGTTGCGGAGGGAAAGACTCCGGCAGACGGAAGACAGGTAATGCTGGGTATCACAAAGGCATCTCTGGCTACCGATTCCTTCCTGTCAGCCGCGTCCTTCCAGGAGACTACTAAGGTTCTGACTGAGGCCGCTATTAATGGCAAGGTGGATCGTCTGATCGGTTTGAAAGAAAATGTGATAATAGGTAAGCCGATTCCCGCAGGAACAGGTATGAAGCGCTACCGTAATGTAAAGCTGGATACAGATGTGGCAGCGCCAGAGACAGAGGAGATTGTAGTATCGGAGGAAGAGGAGACCCTTACGCCCTCTGAGGAGGGAGATATGAACCTTACCGAAGATAATGTTGCGGAGGAAGTCCTGGCTTTAGATGATACTGCGGATGTGGATGAAGAAGATTTTATGATAGGCGAAGAATAGAAATGCTGTGAAAAGGCTTCAGGAGAGGATGTGACGTTCTCTCTCTGAAAGCCTTTTTTGCTGCATAAAGAGATAGCTATTAATTACTGTACGGACGCCCTTTGTGCACTTTCGTTCTAAGATGTGGGGTAAGATGGGAAGCATTTCCATACTTTTGCCGAAGTAAGAGCCTGTTTGAGCCGTAAGAGCCATGTCTCAGGAAAACGGTTATAATCAGGGGCCGGTCTGCCCTTGATTAAATGCTCTTGGATACAGGTGATTGCATCGGCTATATGCCTGATTCTCCTTCCTAATTACAAAAAGAGGATGAAAAAACACCAATATAATGTTATAATAGTAACATTATAAGATTAGAATGTTATATTTTAATACTGTGTTGCACGGGAAGGCAGGTAAAGGCGTGAATTCGGTGATAGATAAGAAAATCAAGGTCCCCTTGCATTATCAGATTTATCTGGATTTGCTCAAAAAGATTCAAAGCGGCGTACTAAGGTCAGGAGAAAGGATACCATCAGAGGCTGAGCTGGAGCGGATTTATGGAGTCAGTCGGGTAACGGTTCGGGGAGCCATTGAGATGCTGGCCCAGGAAGGCCTGGTGGAAAAAAACCGTGGAAAAAAGGGGACGATTGTCTGTAAGTCAAAGCACTCATATGATATGAAGAAGCTTACAAGTTTTACGGATGATGTTCGTCTGTACGGTGAACGGGCCAGTTCAGAATTGCTGGATTTCCAGGAGATGGTGCCAGAGAAGCGGATTGCACATCTGCTGGAATTAAAGGATGGAGAAAGGGTCTACTATATAAAGAGAAAACGGTGCCGGCAGGATGTGGTGGTGGGCCTTCATAAGTCATACATCAAGATGGTTCATGGGCTGAAACTAAGGTCGGACGAATTTGGAGAGGATGTCTCTCTCTATGCCATATTAAAGTCAAAGGGTATTGTTCCTACCACGGCCTCTGAGGTGCTGGAGGTAAAGACACCGTCGGTACAGATTTTAGATGTGCTGGGATTAAAACAGCAGACGGCAGTATTTTATAAGGAGCGGGTAACCTATTCAGGAGATAAGAATCCCTTTGAGTATGTCCAGATGTTTTATAATCCTGATTATTATCAGTATAAAGTGGAACTGCGTTTGGACTAGAGTGTGTTTGGACACAGATTTTTGGAGTTGCCTCCCGATGGAAAGCCAAATCCATACGATATAAGGAAAATTCTCAACAGGGATATCGGAAAAGCGGTATTCCTGTTATATTTTATGCTTTTTTGAAAAAACTATTGACAAAATGGTATAAATTTATTATATTATCATTATAACATTATAATATTAATATGTTAAAAAGCGAGACAGGAGGATGGTCAGATGTTAATCTATGATATTCATTCTCATCTTGGGAAAACTAGTTCAGGGGATGAGAATTCGCCGGAAGAACTGGTGAACGACTTGAAGGCCTACGGAATATCAAAAGTAGGAATCAGCAGCTTGTCAGGGATTTGCACAAGGGAGCAGAACGATCTGGTTTACAGGGCCATGGAAGCATTTCCGGGCATCATTAAGGGATATGCATTTATTAATCCCAAGGCTAAGGATGCGATTGATGAGGTGAACCGCTGTCTGGGAGACTACAGGATGGACGGTGTAAAATTCCATTCCTGGAAGCACGGATATTACCCGGATAATACACCGGCACTCAATGATATCCTCTCAGAGATCCGCAAATACGGAGTACATGTGCAGATCCATGTGGGAACAGCGCCATTTTCAACACCCTACACCTGGGCCGAATTTGCCAGGAAGTTCCCGGATATTAATTTCCTGTTCACCCATATTGGTTACTATGAATTTGGTTTCTCAACCATAGAGGCGGTGAAGGATCTGAAAAATGTATGGGTTGAGACTTCGGGGCAGATGGACGTGGATGTGCTTCTTAAGGCCATTGATATACTGGGGCCGGAGCGTGTGTGCTTTGGAACAGACTGGCCTTATAAGCCTGTGAACATAGAGATTGAGAAGTTTTATGAATTGAATGTGCCGGAAGAGAAGCTGGAGTATATATTCCATAAGAATGCAGAGTATTTGTGGAGCCGCTCTGCCACAGCTGTGTAAGGCCAGTACTTAGCTGCTAAAGGACAGCGGCTAAGTACTCGCAGATATCATCAAGTGGGGATGGCATGAATGCATATAAGCGTCTAAAAGAAAGCAGCTAAGCGCTTATAATGAGAAAGGAGGCAAAAGAATGATACATATTTTAATCACATCCCACGGCGGTATGGCTGAGGGGATGATGCAATCAGTAAGAATGCTGGTAGGGGAGCAGAAGAATCTGGATTATGTTACCTTTGGCGAGGAGATAGGATACGATCAGCTGGATGAGTTGTTTGGGGAGAAAATAGCCGGTGTCTCACCGGATGACCAGTACCTGATTCTGTGTGATATAAAGGGAGGGACACCCTTTAATGTAGTGTCCAGATATTCCTTTAAGAATGAGAACGTGGCTGTCATTTACGGGATGAACCTTCCCATACTGATTGAGGCCATTGTGCAGTGCGGCAATCCGCAAACAAAATTACAGAACTTAGCTGCATATTTGCAGCAGAAGAGTAGTTCAACCATAGGATTAAGTGAATTATAACTACTCCGCTAGGTTCGTGAAGGATCATCATATGACTAAGTTCATAAATACCTTACTAACTCATATGAATGCATTGCGCTTAGTCGGTAAAAGAAAGCAGTTAAGCGCTCGTAGCAATCGCTAAGTGGGGATGGATATGCATCGCACGCAAGCGTCTGAAAAACAGACTGAAAAACTCTTAACAAGGAGGTTATAGAGATGGAGATTAGTGTATTTCGTATTGATGACAGATTGATTCATGGGCAGATTATCACGGCTTGGATTGCTTATGCTGATGCAAAAACAATTATTGTAGCAGATGACAAGGCTGCGAAGGATGAATTCCAGCAGTCCCTGCTTAAGCTGGCAACGCCGGATTCCATAGCCCTTAAGATCCTCGGAGTGGATGATGCAATCGCATACATCCACTCCGGTGGGGAGGATGGGAAGGCGTTGCTGCTTATGCGTGGACCAAAGCAGGCGCTGAAGTTCATAGAGGCGGGCATTAAGAAGGATCAGATTAATGTGGGCAACATGAACATGAAGAAGGGCAAGACCAAGGTGCTGGGCAACCTGTGGGTATTCCCGGAGGACGTAGAAGCCATAAAGGGTATCTATGACCAGGGTGTAAGCCTGGAGGTTCGTGCAGTTCCTAGTGAGCGCAGCCAGGATGTAATGGAACTTCTGAACAAAAATAAATTAGTATAATAGGGGGAGGGTAAGATCATGAGTTTATTCATGCAGGCATTTTTGGTAGCTGTATTTGTGACAGTGGCGTTTATAGATTCTCACACAACCCAGATGCATATATTCCGTCCGGTTGTGGTTGGCCCGGTTGTGGGCCTTATCATGGGAGATGTGAACACCGGCTTTGCGGTCGGTGTTACAGTGGAGCTTATGTTTCTGGCTGTTATTTTTGTGGGGACAGCAGTACCTCCCAACCCAACAATCAGTACAGCCATTGCAACGGGAATTGCCATTATGGGAGGAGGGGGAACGGATCTGGCTGTAGCAACCGCGCTTCCTGTCTCTTTTATAGGCCAGATGGCGGAGACATTCCAGAATTCCATTATTAACGTATTTTTCATGCACCGCGTGGAAAAGGCGGCGGAGCGCCTTGATACAAGGGGGATTATTGCCAATAACCTGATTTTTCCCATGGCAGCCAATGCGCTGTTATACGGACTTCCTGCATTCCTGGCCATTTATTTTGGAGCAGCGTATGTGCAGGCAATCATCAATGCCATTCCGGACAAGGTCATAACAGGATTATCTGTAGGCGGCAGCATGATTGGTGCAGTGGGTTTTGCGCTTTTGCTGAATTCCATTAAGGTGAAAAAGTTTTGGCCTTTCTTCCTGCTGGGATTCTTTGTGGCGGCGTATCTGAATATCAACATGATTGGAATCGCCCTGCTGGCAGTTATATGTGTGGCAATGTATTACTACTTTAAGATTGGGGATTCAAACGCGTAATTGGGAAAGGACGGACAATGATATGAGTACAGAAAACAGTGGGAATGTCAACAAGCTTACAAACCGAGACTTATGGAAGGTGTTCTTGCATCAGCTTACCATCAGGAGCGCTAATAACTATGAGCGTCAGCAGAATGCAGGATTTACAGAGTCGATGATGCCTGTGATTGAGAAATATTATGATGACCCTGAGGAAAAAAAGGAAGCCTATGAAAGGCATATGGAGTATTTTCTTACCAACGACATTACCTCGGCAATCCCAGTGGGAGTATCTGCTGCCATGGAGGAACGGTATGCCACAGAAGGAGATATTGACCCGGATTCCATCAATGCGGTTAAAACAGCTCTTATGGGACCCTTGGCTGGCCTTGGAGATTCCCTTTTAAATGGTACGGCAAGACCGATTCTGGCTGGCATAGCTATATCACTGATAACTGCTGGCCTTGGATGGGTGGGTCCCATATTCTTTATTATAGGTATGTCCATTGTGTCATTAGGGGTGCGGTATCTGGGGGTGTTCCAGGGATATAGGCAGGGCGTCAAATTTGTGGAGAAGATTCAGTCCAGCGGACTGATCAGCAGGATTTCCGAGTTGGCAGCCATTGCAGCTTACGTAATTGTGGGCGGGTTCATACCGGCTCTGGTGGTCATCTCTATACCGATTGTATATCAGAGCGGCGATACGGTTCTCAGTATTCAGGAAACACTTGACGGGCTGATGCCGGGGATTCTGGGTATGCTGTACACAGGGTTGATGTATCTGCTGATATCCAAAAAAAAGGTATCCGCAGTCAAGCTGATCCTGATGACCATGATTGTGGGTATTGCAGGAACCTACTGCGGTATTTTAGGATAAAACAGGAGGTAGAAGGATGATTACTGATATCCATTCGCATATTAGGAGGAACTCTGCAGGTCAGGAGGAAGAGGAGAGGAAGCTGCTCCGGGACATGGAGAAGAATAAAGTCGACTTCCGTGTGGTGTCCGCCCTGGAAGGCTGGTCCATTGACGCTGGGAATCGGTATATTTCGGGTTTTGTATCTGCTCATCCGAACTGTTTGGCCGGCTGTGCTGTCATTAATCCAAAGGAAGATAACTGCGGGGAAACGGCCAGGAAAGCCCTGGAACTTCCGGGTATGATGATGTTGGAATTTAATTCAATAGAGCACGGGTATTATCCTGACACATGCAGAGGCATAGAGGACGTGCTGGCAGTAGCTGAGGAGAAAAGGGTTCCAATCAAGGTATTTACGGGAATCGGATCCCGTTCCATGCCGCAGCAGTGGCTGGGACATGTGAGGAAGCATCCGGATCTTACCTTTATATTTCTTCACATAGGATGCTTTGATTACGGATATGGCTGTGTGGATCTGGGAAGGGAGATCCCCAATATTTATCTTGAGACCTCCAACCAGTATGAGGTTCAGATTTTAAAGAAAGCAGTGACAAGCCTTCCAAAGGAGAAGCTGGTGTTTGGTTCCTCCTATCCGGAACGGCTGACCAGGTGCTCGCTGGATGTATTTGATATGTTCCATCTGAATGAGACATACAGGGAGTATTTGTTTGGTAAGAATGGAGCTAGGATACTGAAACTTGGTTCAAACGCTTAGATATAATAAAGCAATAAAATGTTTTCAGAAATAAGATGCGGCCGGATTCTTAATCCGCAGCCGCCCAAGGGGAGATCTGATTGAATGGATAATAATGTAAGGGATATACTTCCCGTCCACATGAGGGAAGCATTTGATTCAATTGTAGAGCAGAGGATTCTGGGGGCCAGCAACCATATTGCCATGGTAGGGGATATGATTGAGGCCATAGTTCAAAGGGGAGCAGAGGAACATAGACCCACAGCTCAGGTAATTGAAGAGATTTTTGCAGTGACCGGATTTTTCATTGCTACCAGGGGAGAGGCCAGCCAGGCTGTCAGCAATGCAATCCTGCTCATGATACATAATATCAGATCCTATGCTAAGCTGGATATTAAAAAAGCTGCTGACCTGATTCTAAAGACCAAGAACAGCTACGCCAGATCAGCGGCGGAGGCGGTAAAGCAGTGTGTGTCTTACGGGGTAAAGCTGGCAGAGGATATGGATCGGATATTTGTATATGACTACTCTAGTACGGTTGAAAAGTTCCTTCGGGGCTTAAAGGAAAATGAAAAGAAGTATGAGATATACATTGCTGAGAGCCGGATTATTGACGGGGGCAGGCCTTTTGTGAAGGCATGCCAGGAGTCAGGACATAAGATAAAGTTTATTCCCGATGCAGCCATGATGTATTATCTGAAGGACTGTGACGGCGCCTTTATGGGTGCAGAAGCATTTTATCCGGATGGTACGGGCTTTAATACTACGGGATCAGATATTGTGGGGCTGATCTGCACGTATTACCAAATACCGCTGTATTTCCTTACACCACTGATTAAGGTTGATGTCAGACCGGTGTCTGGCGGCAGGAAGAAGCTGGTGTACGATAATCTGAAGGATAAGCTTACCGCCAGCTGGGGAGCAGATCTGAACCGGGATTCTATTGATTTCATCACGCCTGAATTAGTGGGGGTAGAGCCTGGGTTCATCCGTGGATTTGTAACGGAGAAGGGCGTGATCCCTTCGGGACAGATATATGGGGTCAGTATGGAGTATAGTCGGAGTTTAAGGGAAGCATAGGATGAGGAAAGGGAGAGAGAAATCAGATGAACTGTTTGGGACGTACAGAAAAGGTAATATTGTCCATGATACAGCCTGAACCGCTGCCAGGCAGTTACCGGCATACAGGGATGGAGATCCAGGAGATTGTGGACAGGGCACTGTGGGAAACGGAGATGGTGGCAGAAAACCATTTTGATGGAATCATTGTACAAAATATGAATGACATGCCTATAAAGCAGGAATCCAGTCCTGAGGCCATTGCCTATATGACCAGGATTGCCTATGAAATCAGGAAGCGTTTTCCGGAACTGCTGATGGGAATTTTGATGAACTGGGATGGAGTGGCCGGACTGTGTGTGGCCGATGCTGTGGGAGCTGACTTTGTTAGGGTAGAGCACCTGTTTACGGGAGCCAGTGTTACTAGTGCAGGGATTCTTCAGGCCCAATGTGTGGATATTGCAAAGCTGAGGAAGCGCATCGGAACTAAAGTGCCTGTTTATGCAGACATCTATGAGGTACACGGAATGCCTCTTGGCAGAAAGCCGGTGGGAGATGCTGCATGGGAATGCGTCCATGAGGCTTTTGCGGATGGCCTGTTCATGTCAGGCAGGAGTGTAGAAGAAAGTATCCAGATGGTAAAGGAAGCCAGGAAAAGGGTAGCGGATACGCCCATATTCCTGGGCGGGGGAGCCTCAGGGGATAATATCCATGAGCTGATGCGGTATTTTGACGGTGTGTCCGTAGCTACCTGGATTAAAAACGGGGATATGAAGAACCCTATTGACCCGGAGAGGGCAAAGATATTTATAAGTGAGGCAAGGGGGAAGGTGTAGAGTATGACTGGCAGTGCAGCTGCAGGAATGTAAAAAATAAAAAACCAGAAACCATTTTACAAAAGTCAAGGTTTCTGGTTTTTCGGATTTGGAATAACTCATAATGTCTCCGGTGAAAAAATGATACTTATTTGCACCCAGGTATAAAAACAGCCTGCTTTTGAAGAAAAAAAGAAATTCCTTGACAGAATATTTTTACGTGTATATAATAATATGGCGTGCTGAAACACGTAATGTTTTTGTGCGCAAAAAGCTGACATACAGCAACCACAGACAATATCACAGGAGGTGAAAGAATGCCAACATTTAACCAGTTAGTAAGAAAGGGAAGACAGACCAGCGTTAAGAAGTCTACTGCTCCTGCTCTCCAGAAAGGTTACAATTCTTTACAGAAGAGAGCAACAGATACTTCCTCTCCGCAGAAGCGAGGAGTTTGTACCGCTGTTAAGACTGCTACCCCTAAGAAGCCTAACTCAGCGCTTAGAAAGATAGCCAGAGTTCGTCTGTCTAACGGAATTGAGGTAACAAGCTACATTCCAGGAGAGGGTCACAACCTTCAGGAGCATAGTGTTGTTCTGATCCGCGGCGGCAGAGTAAAGGATCTTCCTGGTACCAGATACCATATTGTTAGAGGTACGCTGGATACCGCAGGTGTGGCAAACAGGAGGCGGGCCCGTTCCAAGTACGGCGCAAAGAGACCAAAAGACAAGAAATAATCAATAAAACCGCATATTTGATTTTAGGATAGTGCCGGAATGATGATATTGGCCTGTAGGTTGCAGGGTTATATATTGTAGTGCCGTGCATGAACACATCCGTGTGCGGGCGGGGATGGAAGGAAGCGCCATGCTCAATGCTGCAAAGAAGACGCGCTCATTTCCCAGGTACGCTTGAACCCTAAGCTCGTGAGAGACCCCGTTAAGCGCTCAATGTGAGTACCTATGATCTAATTGCATACAGGGACATTTTATCTCTGTACCATATTAAGGAGGGAAGTAACGTGCCACGTAAAGGACATACTCAAAAAAGAGACGTTCTGGCAGACCCGATCTATAATAATAAGATTGTTACCAAATTAATTAACAACATTATGTTAGATGGTAAGAAGGGTGTTGCGCAGAAAATCGTATACGGCGCTTTTGAACGTGTTGCTGAGACAACCGGCAAGGACGCTATGGAAGTATTTGAAGAAGCAATGAACAACATTATGCCTGTGCTGGAGGTTAAGGCTAAGCGTATTGGCGGAGCTACCTATCAGGTGCCCATTGAGGTTAGACCTGAGAGAAGGCAGACGCTGGCTCTTCGCTGGCTGACTCTCTATTCCCGCAAGAGAGGAGAAAAAACCCAGAAGGACAGACTGGCGAATGAAATTATGGATGCAGCCAATAATACCGGGGCATCTGTAAAGAAGAAAGAAGATATGCACAAGATGGCAGAAGCAAACAAGGCGTTTTCACACTTCCGCTTCTAATTGCCGGAATGTGCTGAACCGATTTGATTATTTAAGGAGGAAAAAGCCTTGGCTGGAAGAGAATATCCATTGGAGAGAACCAGGAATATCGGAATCATGGCTCATATTGATGCTGGTAAGACCACATTGACTGAGCGTATTCTGTTTTATACTGGTATTAACTATAAGATTGGAGATACCCATGAAGGTACTGCTACCATGGACTGGATGGCTCAGGAGCAGGAGAGAGGTATCACCATCACTTCAGCTGCTACTACCTGTCATTGGACTTTGCAGGAGCATGCAAAGGCAAAACCAGGTGCATTGGAACATCGTATCAATATTATCGATACTCCAGGACACGTTGATTTTACAGTAGAAGTTGAGCGTTCCCTGCGTGTATTGGACGGCGCTGTGGGCGTCTTCTGCGCAAAGGGCGGTGTTGAGCCCCAGTCAGAGAATGTATGGCGTCAGGCAGACACCTATAACGTACCTCGTATGGCCTTCATCAATAAGATGGACATCCTGGGTGCAAACTTCTACGGCGCTGTGGAGCAGATTAAGACAAGACTGGGCAAGAATCCTATCTGCTTACAGCTCCCAATCGGCAAGGAAGATGATTTCCAGGGAATTATCGACCTGTTTGAGATGCAGGCTTATATCTACAATGACGATAAGGGCGAGGACATTAATATCTGCGAGATTCCGGAGGATATGAAGGATGAGGCAGAGCTGTATCACAGCGAGCTGGTAGAGAAGATATGCGAGCTGGATGATGACCTGATGATGCAGTATCTGGAAGGCGAGGAGCCCTCCGTTGAGGAGCTTAAGGCAGTCTTGAGAAAGGCTACCTGCGAGTGCGCGGCTATTCCTGTATGCTGCGGTTCTGCATACCGCAACAGAGGCGTTCAGAAGCTTCTGGATGCCGTCATTGAGTTTATGCCGGCGCCTACTGACATTCCTGCTATTAAGGGCGTTGATTTGGAAGGCAACGAGATTGTGCGCCATTCTTCTGACGAGGAGCCGTTTGCAGCTCTTGCGTTTAAGATTATGACTGACCCCTTCGTTGGCAAGCTGGCGTTCTTCCGTGTGTATTCCGGTACTCTGAATTCCGGTTCCTATGTATTGAATGCGACGAAGGGCAAGAAGGAGCGCGTTGGCCGTATCCTTCAGATGCATGCGAATAAGAGAAATGAGCTGGATAAGGTTTATTCCGGAGATATTGCGGCAGCAGTTGGATTTAAGATGACAACCACCGGAGACACAATCTGTGATGAGAAGAATCCTGTTATTCTGGAGTCCATGGAATTTCCGGAGCCGGTTATTGATATTGCCATTGAGCCTAAGACTAAGGCTAGTCAGGATAAGATGGGCGATGCGCTTGTTAAGCTGGCTGAAGAGGACCCCACGTTCCGTGTTCGTACTGACGAGGAAACCGGACAGACCATTATCTCTGGTATGGGTGAGCTTCACCTCGACATTATCGTAGACCGTCTGCTCCGTGAGTTTAACGTGGAAGCCAACGTAGGCGCTCCTCAGGTTGCCTATAAGGAGACATTTACAAAAGCTGTTGATGTCGACAGCAAGTATGCGAAGCAGTCCGGAGGACGCGGACAGTATGGTCACTGCAAGGTGCACTTTACACCTATGGAAGCAAATGCAGAGGAGACCTTTAAGTTTACCTCATCTGTTGTAGGAGGCGCTATTCCGAAGGAATACATTCCTGCGGTTGGAGCTGGTATCGAGGAAGCTGCAAAGACCGGTGTGCTTGGCGGGTTCCCTGTGCTGGGTGTGCATGCTGACGTATACGACGGCTCTTACCATGAGGTGGACTCTTCTGAGATGGCATTCCATATTGCCGGATCTATGGCGTTTAAGGATGCGATGCATAAGGGCAATCCGATTCTGCTTGAGCCTATTATGAAGGTTGAAGTAACGATGCCTGAGGACTATATGGGCGATGTTATCGGCGATATCAATTCCCGCCGCGGCCGAATTGAGGGTATGGAGGATATCGGCGGCGGAAAGATGGTCAAGGCCTATGTTCCGCTGTCAGAGATGTTTGGTTATTCTACGGATCTTCGCTCCAGAACTCAGGGCCGTGGAAATTACTCCATGTTCTTCGAGAAATACGAGCCGGTTCCAAAGAACGTGCAGGAAAAGGTGCTGTCTGAGCACAAAAAATAAGACCTAATTCTTTATAAAAGGCTTGTAAATCAAGGGAAAATAGAATATAATGATTGATAGCCTGACATTATCTATAGTAGCCCAAGATACAGGGCGCAAATTAAGGAGGACGTTATAAAATGGCTAAAGCTAAGTTTGAGAGAACGAAACCGCATTGTAACATTGGTACCATCGGACACGTTGACCATGGTAAAACCACTTTAACCGCAGCTATCACAAAGACTCTTCATGAGAGATTAGGTACTGGTGAAGCAGTTGCTTTTGAGAACATCGATAAGGCTCCGGAGGAGAGAGAGCGTGGAATTACTATCTCTACCGCACACGTTGAGTATGAGACAGAGAAGAGACATTATGCACACGTTGACTGCCCAGGACATGCTGACTATGTTAAGAATATGATTACCGGAGCTGCGCAGATGGACGGCGCTATTCTGGTTGTAGCAGCTACCGATGGCGTTATGGCTCAGACAAGAGAGCACATCCTGCTTTCCCGTCAGGTAGGCGTTCCTTATATCGTAGTATTTATGAACAAGTGTGATATGGTGGACGATCCAGAGCTTCTGGAGCTGGTAGATATGGAGATTCGTGAGCTGTTAAATGAGTACGAGTTCCCAGGTGATGACACACCAATTATCCAGGGGTCCGCTCTGAAGGCTCTTGAGGACCCGAATGGCGAGTGGGGAGATAAAATCCTTGAGCTTATGAAGGCCGTTGACGAGTGGGTTCCAGATCCAGTTCGTGAGACTGACAAGCCATTCCTGATGCCAGTAGAGGATGTATTCTCTATCACAGGCCGTGGTACGGTTGCTACCGGTAGAGTAGAGCGTGGTACTCTTCACGTATCTGATGAGGTTGAGATCGTTGGTATCAGCGAGGAGACACGTAAAGTTGTTGTTACTGGTATCGAGATGTTCCGCAAGCTTCTTGATGAGGCTCAGGCCGGCGATAACATTGGTGCGCTGCTTCGTGGCGTTCAGAGAACAGAGATTGAAAGAGGACAGTGTCTGGTTAAGCCAGGTTCTGTTAAGTGCCACAAGAAGTTTACCGCTCAGGTTTACGTTCTGACCAAGGACGAGGGTGGCCGTCATACTCCTTTCTTCAACAATTATCGTCCTCAGTTCTATTTCAGAACAACTGACGTTACTGGTGTTTGCGAGCTGCCTGCTGGTACAGAGATGTGCATGCCTGGCGACAACGTAGAGATGACCGTGGAGCTGATTCATCCGGTAGCTATGGAGCAGGGTCTTCGTTTTGCTATCCGTGAGGGCGGAAGAACGGTAGGTTCAGGCCGTGTTGTTACTATTGTTGAATAATTGATAGATTGGTATCAAGCTAAATAAAATAAATGCCGCAGTCCCTTGGAGTGAGGGGGTGCGGCTTTTTAGTGTCTGCAAAAAGAAAAGCATTTCCTTGTGAAAAACAAAAGCCCGGCAGAATGGATTGTTCGAAGAATGTCCATTCATGGGTTGGTCGTGGGGCAGGAAAGACGGCAGCTTGACAGCGGAAGGGAAACATGATACCATACCTTATGGAGTATTTGACAGTATAAACATAAAAGCACAGATGGCATATGATAATTGAGATTATGACTGAGAGGCCTGAAAAGCCTCGTATGATAAAAAGCGTTATGGCGGCAGAGAAATCTGCCGCCGTTTTCTTTGACGTTTCATCTGGGTAAAGTGAGAAAGGGGTAAAAGGATGGAGATAAAAAAGAGGGCAGCGGGGGAGCTTATGAGTATCGGCATGATTATTCTGGGTAATTTGATGTATGCCTTGGCAGTGGTGTTGTTTATTGTGCCGAACAACCTGATGACAGGAGGGACTACCGGCCTGGCGCTGTTTTTTTATCGGTTTGCATGTATTCCGGTGAGCCTGTTTGTGAGTCTATTTAACGTAGCCATGTTTCTTATAGGAGCCTGGATTTTGGGAAGGAGGTTTGCGGTGACGACGGCACTCAGCACAGTCATTTACCCGTTTATGCTGGGGGTGCTGGAGCGTACTGGTTTTCAGGGCTTTGCTATGGAGGAGCGGCTGGTGGCTGTTTTTTATGCAGGTCTGTTGATTGGAGCGGGGATAGGGATTGTGATACGTGCCGGGGCTTCCACGGGCGGAGTGGATATACCTTCTTTGATCCTTAAAAAGAAGCTTGGTATAAATATATCTTTCAGCATTTATCTGATGGACTGTGTGATTCTGGGTCTTCAGATGATTGGGGCAGACTTCCGCGGAGTTTTATATGGAATTCTTTTGATTATTGTGTATACTATGGTGCTGAATAAGGTACTGGTGTCTGGTACTGCAAGAATTCAGGTCAAAATAGTCAGCAAAGCCTATAAGAAGCTGAACCGTCTCATCACAGAGCGTATGGACTGCGGCGCTTCTTTGCTTCACATGGAGACAGGATACCTTCATAAAGAGCAGGAAATGATACTGGCTGTAATAGCCCAAAGAGATTTGCCCAGGCTGAATCAGCTGGTAATGGATGAGGATCCGGAAGCATTTATGATAATTAATCAGATAAATGAGGTCAGAGGCAGAGGGTTTACCATGAAACGGGTTTATCGAAATGCCGAGGAGGAAACAGGTGTAAAAGCTGATGGAATTGTATAATTTGGTGAAAATATGAAGCTTATATTTAGTTAAAAAATCAGTTGCAGCCTTGCAAAAAAAATAATTATATATTTAAGTGGATTTGGAAACAAAAAATAAAAATGTAGAATAAATAAACAAATTCAAATGGATATATGGTGATTAAGTTGGATAAATAAGCAAAGATACAGAAAGAACATTCAATATAATAGCATAGTATTGAAAATAAATTTAAAAACAAATATACTAAAAAAGATCCATTTTTATAATGTTTGCCTAACTATATTAGGTAATATGCCAAAGGAAGGGGTACCATGGGGTTAAACCATTGGGCTAAAAGGGCGTTTATATACTTTTTCTTTGGGTCGGATCACATAAACGATGAAGGAGAAAGGGAAAGAATGAAAAAGAAACTGTTATCTTTAATTCTTGCAGCTTCTATGAGTATGGTTCTTCTGGCAGGCTGCGGCGGCGGACAGGAAACTGCAACAGACACAGGGGCAAAAGCGGAAGGAGGTACAGAAGCAATTCCGGCAGGTGAGGCAGGAGTGCTTTACTCCAATGGAGGGCCGACAGAGTTCTTTGAGACCCCTTGGTTAAATCCGGGAACTTATATGTATAACAAAACTTTATATGCGCGTCTGCTGCTTGCAGACGAAAATTTATCTCCTATATCAGGTGAGGGAGAGTTGGCCTCCAGCTATGAAATGGCAGAAGATGGTTCTTACTTAAAATTCACCTTAAGAGACGGAATAACCTGGCATGACGGAGAGCCCATTACAGCAGAAGAAATTCAATGGAATATTGAGTACGCATTAAAGACAACCGTTTTAAACTCCGTATTTCGCTCCGCTTTTGAAGCTATAGAAGGCTCTGGCGCTTACTTAGATGGAAGTGCGGAACATATTTCCGGTATTGTAGTTGACGGAAATACGATTACATTAAACTTCAATAAGGTAGCTCCTGATGCATTGCTGGTATTTACCCAATTTGCGCCATTGCCGAAAAAATATCTGGCAGATGTGGATCCTGTGAGCCTGCAGCAGGCAGAATACTTCCAGCATCCGGTTGGTTCCGGTCCTTTTAAGGTGGAGGAGGTGCAGATGGGTAACTATACGATACTGGCGCCTTTTGAAGGATACTATGGTGGAGTGGCAAACTACAAGATCCATTTAAATCCCAGCGCCGGAGATTCGGATCCCAACTTTGTTACAAATGCAAAAGCTGGAAAGCTGGATTATGCATACACGAAAAACATTGCTGACGTGCAGGCATTAGAAGGGCAGGCAGGTATTACCTTAGATAAAGTGGATGTACGTTATACACGGCTTTTCTACGTGAATAAATTCCCTAACGCAGATGGAACTCCAGGCGCTCTTTCGGATCCGAGAGTGCGCCAGGCGATTGCTTATGCAATCGATATGGCCTCTATCTGCGAAGGAGTTATGAATGGAGCGGGCGTTCCTGCCAATAGCTTAACCCCTGACGGGCCGGATAAGGTAGATGGATTAAATAACTACGATTACAATCCTGAGAAAGCAAAACAGCTATTAGCAGAAGCGGGCTGGGATTCTAATAGAGAGATCAAAGTAGTTTACTACTATACCGATCAGGCAACTCAGGATTTAATGGCAGTTATCCAGCAGTATCTTGCTGAAGTTGGAATTAAGATGAATGCAAGCCTGGTAGAAGGAGACCTTGCAACAATCCTTTGGAAAGCGCCGGAGGATCCGGTCAATGGACCTAGAGCGGTAGACTGGGATATGTGTTATGCGGCAAATGCGGCGCTGTCCTTACATGAGTACTATGACAGATACGCAACCGGCTACTCCATTAATTCACACACGCCTGGCGATCCAAAGCTGGATGAGTTAATTGCTGCAACAAATGCTTCTGCAGATGCGGAGGTACAGAAAAAGGCGTTTTTTGAATTGCAGAAATACGAAAATGAAACATTATTTGAAATCCCATTATATTACCAGCCAATCTATTTGTTACATAGTGATAGAGTAGAAGGAATTGAGGCGATTGGTAATCCACAGTTTAATTTTAACTGGGGAGTTCAGAACTGGGTTGTAAAGTAAGATAAACAATTCAATTCAAATCTGTTTTATATACCGTGTAAGGATGAGGAGTGTGTCTTAAAAGTCGCTTTAGAATCAAAATCATACCATATGCAGCGTATCGCGCTGTTATAAAATCTCTATATGGCATGATTTCTGAATGAAAATGACTTTTGAGACACTCTCTTTCTTTATGAGAATGGGACGAATCAGAAAGGAAGGCTAAACATGCTTAAGTATACAGTGAAAAAAATCCTGGGAATGATTCCGATGCTGCTGATTATTACCTTTATCATCTATTGGCTGTTGGATTTGACGCCAGGAGATCCTACCTCTTATTTAATGGATCCGGAGTCCCTGGCCCGGTTAACGAATGAACAAATGGCAGCTTTAAGGGCACAGTATGGATTAGATGATCCCTTTGTTATAAGATATTTTAAGTGGTTGTTCCGAATTTTACATGGAGACTTTGGCTATAGTACCTCCAGCGGAGTTCCGGTTATTAAAATTATGGCGCAAAGACTTCCTGCTACGCTGGAGCTGGCGGTGGCGGCCTTATTGATTTCTACCGTTCTTGGAAGTATTCTGGGAGTGTTAGGCGCTATTTATAAAGGAAGCATTGGAGACAATGTTCTGACTGTGGCAGGTATGATTGGAGTTTCGATTCCCCAGTTTTTCTTTGGCGTATGCGCTATTTTAATCTTTGCTTTGAATTTAGGATGGCTGCCGGTTGGAGGGCGTACGGATACCAATGCAGTAACCTTTTTAGATCGCGCGAAATACATGGTATTACCAGCTCTTGTGCTGGGAGTTTCTATGACTGCGGGTGTAATGCGATATGCCAGAAGCAGTATGCTGGATACGATGAATAAAGACTACATAAAAACCGCAAGAAGTAAAGGCCTGCCGGAATGGAGGGTAAATCTGATACATGGATTCAGGGTGTCTCTGACTCCTGTAATTGTATTAATTGGTTTCCGTCTGCCAACGCTGATCGCAGGTTCCGTAGTAATTGAAACAGTATTTCAGTGGCCTGGAATAGGAAGTGCGTTTAATAGTGCAGTACGTTCTCAAAACTATAACCTGGTTATGATGTTAGCCCTGCTTTTTGTATTTATGACCTTGTTTGCCAGTACCTTTGTTGATATCATGACGGCGGCGCTGGATCCAAGGGTGAAGCTGAACGGATAGGAGGTGATAAAGGTGTCAAAACAATCCAGATTGAATCGCAAGTTTGATAGAATAAAAAGACTGGAGGAGTCCGGTGAATTAAAAAGAAGGAAACAGGGGAATCGGGCCTTAAGAAAGCTTCTGAATAACCGCCTGGCCATCGTGGGAGGAGCTATTTTTTTGGTTATTTTGTTAAGCTGTATTTTTGCTCCCTTTCTGGCCTCCTATTCTCCAACGGCAGTAGATATGAAGGCTATTTTAAAGATGCCTTCAGGAAATCACCTTTTTGGAACGGATAAATTAGGAAGAGATGTATTTGCCAGAGTTCTGTACGGAGGACGTATGTCCATCGCTATCGGCTTTGGGAGCGCTCTTGGCTGTGCTGTTATTGGAGTTCTGGCAGGATGTTACAGCGGCTACAGGGGCGGGAGGTTTGACCAGCTCATGGTTCGGATTTCGGAGATTTTTATGTCCATTCCGCAGCTTATTCTGGTTCTGATGCTGGTATCAATCTTAGGGCAGAGCGCAAAGAATATTGTAATTATATTTATAATTTGCGGCTGGGGTTCATCCTTCCGTATGGCAAGATCCCAGGTGCTGTCTATCCGTGAGGAGGAATATGTTCAGTCTTTAAAGGTTTTTGGGCTGAATCCATTTGTTATCTGTTATAAGCATATCCTGCCAAATGCCTTAAGTCCGATTATAGTAAATGTGACCTTAAGTACGGCTATGTTTATTCTTGAAGAGGCGGCGCTGAGCTTTTTAGGTCTGGGCGTTCCCCTGGAGGTTCCCACCTGGGGAAATATTTTAAATGCTGCCCAGGATTTATATACGTTAGAAAATAGTTGGTGGCTGTGGCTTCCAACGGGTATTGTGGTTTCTCTCTTCGTTATGAGTATTAACTTTTTAGGTGATGGAATCCGGGATACAACAGATCCCACGCAGCAGGGTTAGGAGGGCGTAAGAATGAAGAAAGAACAGGATGTAATTATTTCAGTGAACAATCTGAAAACATATTTTTATACCAACCAGCGCTGCAATAAGGCGATTAATGGAGTATCTATGGAAATTAAGAGGGGAAAAACTCTGTGTATTGTTGGAGAATCCGGCTGTGGAAAAAGTGTAACAGCAACCTCTATTATGCAGCTTTTACCGAAGCTTTCCCGTATTGAAGAGGGAGAAATTATCTACCATAGTGAAGACGGGCGTGGAGATATACATATTGAAAGGCTGGAACGGAATGGAAAGCAGATGCGCTCTTTGAGAGGTCATGACATTGCTATGATCTTCCAGGATCCTATGACTGCCTTGAATCCGGTATATACCATCGGCTGGCAAATCTGCGAAATGATCCGTTCTCATGAGAGGGTGACGAAAAAAGAAGCAAGAGCAAGAGCGCTGCAGCTTTTAAAGGATATGGGAATCCCGAATCCTGAAAAACGGATTGACCAATACCCCCATGAATTTTCGGGAGGTATGCGTCAGCGTGCTATGATTGCTATGGCTATGAGCTGCAAGCCTAAGGTGTTAATTGCAGATGAACCGACTACCGCCTTGGATGTGACGATTCAAGCGCAAATTTTTGAATTGATGAAGCATCTGAAGGAAGAATACAATACTGCGATTATGCTGATCACCCATGATATGGGCGTGGTATGTGAGCTGGCTGATGACGTGGCGGTCATGTATATGGGAAATATCATTGAAAGCGGAACGGCTCAGGAGGTTTTAGGCTCTCCGGCCCACCCCTATACAAAAGCGCTCTTAAAGTCAATCCCTATTTTGGGAAAGGGCGCGAAACAAGAGATTCATCCGATTCAGGGCTCCACACCGGATCCCTATGATCGCCCCAGCGGCTGTCAGTTTGCTCCCAGATGCGAGTATGCATGTGCGGCATGTGATGGAAAGATGCCTGAGGAAGCCATAGTAGAGGGGACTCATATGGTGCGCTGCAGCAGATATAAGGAGGTGTTAACAGATGCCAGATAAGAAAGAAAAACAGCCTTTATTAACGATCAGAGGATTAAAAACCTTCTTTCCTGTAAAAAGTGGATTTTTAGGCAGGGCAGAGTCTTACGTGCAGGCTGTAAACGATATCGATCTTACCATTTACAGAGGAGAGACCCTGGGATTAGTAGGAGAATCCGGCTGCGGAAAAACTACTCTGGGAAAAACAATTTTACAGCTATATAAGCCTACGGCAGGTGAAATGATATATGAATTTGAGGATGGTTCCCGCAATCTTGCAGAACTGAAAAAGGATGAAATGGATATGGCCAGAAGAAAGATTCAAATTGTCTTTCAGGATCCGCAGTCATCCCTGAATCCCTCTTTTACCATTTATCAATCCTTGTCAGATCCGTTGAAAAAGTTTGGGGTTAAAACCAAAGCGGAACGCAGAAAGGTGATCGGGGATTTATTAGAAGCAGTTAATATGCGCAGAGAGTATATGGATCGTTATCCTCATGAGTTTTCAGGGGGGCAGAGACAGCGTATAGGAATAGCAAGAGCCTTATGCATCAATCCGGAGCTTGTTATTTGCGATGAAGCCGTATCGGCCCTTGACGTATCGATTCAGGCGCAGGTTCTCCAGCTCTTAAAAGAATTAAAGGAGAAGCATAATCTAACGTATATCTTTATTACCCATGATTTAAGTGTGGTAGAGTATATAAGCGATAGAATCGCGGTTATGTATTTGGGCAGAATTGTAGAGCTTGCAGATGCAGATGAATTGTATCAGCATAGTATTCACCCATATACACAGGCTCTGCTATCTGCCATACCAGTAGCGGACATTAATCATAAAAAGGAAAGAATCGTATTAAAGGGTGATGTTCCGTCTCCAATGAATCCGCCCAGTGGCTGCCATTTCCATGGACGCTGCCGTATGTGCCAGGAAATATGCAAAAAAGAAAAGCCTAAGCTTCAGAAATATATCATTGAAGGAAGGGAACATTTTGTAGCGTGTCATTTTGCAAAGGAGAATATGGAAGCATGCGCTGTACCAGCAGAATCTATGTAGATGTATTAGTAGTTGGGTCTGGCCTGGCTGGTTTGACAGCAGCTATTTCTGCGGCTGAAGAGGGTGCTAGGGCAGCCATTATCAGCAGAGGGAGGCTTTGCTCTGGTTCCAGCTTCTATCCTGGAACCTGGGGGTTAGGCTTGGTAGCTCCAGAGGATGAAAAGGATGAGGCGGATCTGGAAGAAACAATTTTAAGAATTGGAGAAGGAATGGCTAATCCGGCTCTGGTTCACACCTTCACAGGAAAAATAAGGGAAAGTCTGGAATACTTAGAGCATCTGGGAGTCCCCTTAAGAGAGGCAAAGGCAAATAAAGAGAGGGAATTTATCCCGTGCTTTGATCATAAAAACAGGCTTTGGAAGGGAATTGAAAAGCCTGGAAGCTCTCAAATGATGTCGAAGCGGTTGCGTGAATTAAAAGTCGCCTGTCTTGAACATATGACAATCCTAAGGCTGTTAAAAGAAGGAGAACGTGTTTGCGGGGCTCTGGCCGTCAAGAGAAAAGATGAGGGGCTTAGCTTTGTGGAAATCCTAAGCCCGGCAGTGATTTTAGCGACCGGAGGAATGGGAGGCTTGTTTACACACCGTTTGACTACAGATGATGTGACAGGAATTGGTCAATACCTGGCTTTAGAGTCAGGAGCTAAATTGTTTAATCTGGAATTTATGCAGATGATGCTGGGGTATGTACACCCTGCCCCCAAGACCATCTATAATGAAAAGCTGTTCCGATTCAGCCGTTTTTATGGAGAAGATAAGGAATTATTTTCGGAATGGGAAGAGGAAGAAAGGGAGAAGCAGTTAGAATTAAGATCCGGGTATGGGCCCTTTACTACACGCCTTTCGTCTAAAAAGGTGGATCTGGAAATTTATAAGGAAAGCCAAAGGAGAAGAGAGGGAATTCGCGTTGTTTATCAAGAGGAGGTAAAGCGGCATCAGCCTGAGTTTATTAAAACATATTTTGACTGGTTAAAGGAAGAAAAAAATTTGACCATGGATGATCCGGTATGGTTAAGCATGTATGCTCATGCTTCTAACGGTGGCATTGCTATTGATGAAGAGGCATTTACGGGAGTAGAAGGTCTGTATGCCTGTGGTGAAGTAACCGGAGGCATGCATGGGGCAGATAGGCTGGGAGGGCTGTCTTCGGCCAATGGGCTGGTCTTTGGACGTATTGCTGGTAAGGCGGCAGCCCGGTCTGAGAGAGGGAAGAAAGAAGGGGCCGCAGCATATTATTATCAGCCGCTTTATGTCATTTTGGAAGCTAAGAAATATCTTCATACGATACAAAAATTGAATCAACAGCATGCCATGCTCATAAGGAGCGAAAAAGGGAGTAGGAACGTTTTACAGGAACTATCAAAGCTTCAAAGTCAGATGGAACGGGATAAAATTCCCCTGGAAAAGACAGATTGTTCTATGGAGGAGCTGCTTAGAACCGTAGATTTGGAGGCGGCTTTAGAGCTTACCCTTGCGCTGCATCAGGCGATTTTGCTTCGCAGGGAAAGTAGGGGGCCTCATTATCGGGAGGATTGTCCAAAACGGGTGAATGGTTTAAACATACCAATCTATTCATGGAAACAGGCTCAAGAGATAGTAACGCATCTTCAAATGAGCAAATTTACGTAGCAACGATAGAAAGGAAACAAAGCATGCCGGCAAAAGATATGCCTTTACAGCAATTAAAGCAGTATACTGGAAGTACTCCCAGGCCGAAGGATTTTTGGGAATTTTGGGAGAAAAGAGCGGGGGAGGCCTGGGCCCTGCCCTTGGAATATGAGCTGAAGGAAGCGGAAATTCCTCACACCCCTTATACTCAGTATTATGACGTATGGTTAAGGGGAATGGCAGGGGCCAGGCTCCATATTAAATATGTAAAGCCTGTTGGAAAAAGAAAGGTGCCTGTGGTTCTGCAGTTTCATGGATATCCAGGCTCCTCCAGAGGCTGGTTTGAACAATCCAGCTTTGCCGGTTTAGGGATGGCCGTTCTTGCTATGGACTGTCCGGGGCAAGGAGGCATCAGTGAGGATCTTGGCGGACGGCAGGGAACCACTGCCGCAGATCATATTATCATGGGGGCGGATGGTCCGCCGGAGAAGCTGTATTATGTGGAGGTCTTTCAGGACACCTGCCTGATGGTGCGTTTGGCTTTAGCATTAGAGGGATTGGATACAGAGCAAATTTATGTAAATGGAGCCAGTCAGGGGGCTGGCCTAGGATTGGTATGCACAGCATTAAATGCGTCTTATATAAAGCGCTGTGCGGCTCTTTACCCATTTCTTTCTGATTATCGCAGAGTATGGGAGATGGATAGAGATGTTATCGTTTATAATGGCCTGGCTTACCATACCCGTTGGTTTGATCCGATGGGAGAACACCTGGAGAAATTTTTCACTAAATTGGGATACATTGATGTGCAGAATTTTGTAGAACGAATTACCTGTCCGGTTTTATGCGGAACCGGCCTTATGGATGATGTATGTCCGCCATCTACCCAGTTTGCCGTATTTTCCAAGATCACTGCCCGGAAAAAGCATTTTATTTTCTATGAATATGGTCATGAGGAAATTGCTGCGTTTGATAATAAGATTATTAACTTTTTTGGTAACAAGGAGGATGGGGCATGCCTGGAACAGATTTAAGATTGGAGGAATTAAAGACTTATACAGGGGCCTGTCCCGGTCCAAAGGATTTTGCGAAGCATTGGAAGCAGATGAAGGAACAGATTGGGGCTTTGGCTTCACCTGTCTCTATGGATAAATTGGAAATGGAAACAGAGGAACTGGAGTATTATATTATTACAGTTAAGACAAGGGATGGCTGTCTGCTTAAAGCCAAATATATCTGCCCTTCTAAACCGGGCCTGTATCCTACAGCCATACAGTTTCATGACTATCCTCAGTCCTCCCGAAGCTGGCTTCACTTAAGCCGTTATGGCGCTATCGGCTATGCTGTTTTGGCCCCTGACTGCCGGGGCCAGGGAGGAATGAGTGAATGTGGAGCAGCGGGAAAAGGGCCAACGGCCTGCGGCCCCTTGTTTCATGGCCTGGATGGAGAAGTGGAGGATCTATATCTCCACCGGATTTACGAAGATGCGCTGCTGTGGACGGAGGTTGCAAAGGGATTAAAAAAGACCGATAGAGTCCATATGGCTGTGTACGGAGAAGGTCAGGGAGGAGCACTGGCTATAGCATGCGCAGCCCTCTATCCGGAAGTGGAAAAATGCGCCAGCCATTACCCAATGCTCTGTGACTATAAGAGAATCTGGGAAAAGGATTTTTCAGGAGGGCCCTATATGGGGTTGTTTTATTATTTCAGATGGCAGGATCCTATGCATAAAAAGGAACAGGAGATCTTCGATAAGCTGGCTTATGTGGACGCGAAGAATTTTGCCCCATTGCTTCGCAATAAGGTATTAATTAGTATTGGCCTGCAGGATGTGAACACACCGCCGTCTTCTCAATTTGCCCTTGCCAATGGGCTTGCCTGTGACAACAGATGCTGTGTATATCCAAATCATGGTCACGAATTAAACAACTTTTTTGAAAATGAGTACTTGAAATTTTTAATAGAGCAGTAAGCTGGCTGCCCATTCAGGCAGGAGTGTTCTTGGCTGAGATCAGTCAGATACTTCTGCCTGATTTGTTCTATACTTCTCTAACAAAAGATAAGTAAACCGGTCTATGATCCGGTTGGCTATCAGAGACAGGCGGTAGAAGATAATGCCTGTAATGGAGATAAACAAAAAGTACTGAAAGAACAGCTCATGGTTTTCCTGGAAGGACAGGGCTCTGCCTGCGTAGGGCGCCATAAAAATTCCAACCAGTATATGGTGAACCAGAAATACAGAGAAGGAGCAGGCGGACATGGCTTTGCAGAGGGTGGTCAGCCAGCTCCATTGGATGAGCTGGGAGAACCAGGTCAGGAATAAGAAGCAGGACACGCCAGTCCACAGAATGATATAGGGCATAGGCAGGCTTAAGGGGACGAACATGGTGACCAGAAAGGCGGCCAAAGCGCCCAGGCCTAAGGGCCATTTGAGGGGGTTATAGCTTTCTGTATTTTTTTTCGAGCCATCCGCCTTGTAGATATAGTACACGAAATACATACCGAACAATACCTCCGGTATCCTTGTGAGGAAGAACCTCTGCTCCTCCATACGGAAGGGGTAAAAGCGAAGATAGGGGATGTAGAGAAGGGCTGTTACAAGGGCTGTGGCGGCAGGCCTTTTAAGCACAAGGCAGCGCAGCAGGGGAAATACCAGATAGATAAATATGATACAGCCCACGAACCATTCTCCAACCAGGTAATAATTAGGAATCAGATAGTTCAGATATCCATCCATTCCCAGGACGCTTAATAAGAGCGTTATTTTAGAGTGAACCATGGGCAGCCGGTTTATGATATAAAAATGGATAAAAAAGGCGGCGTAGACGATCCAGTACAGGGGGTAGATGGACAGAAACCTTTTTTTAAAGTAATTCTTTAACTCCAGCTTTTCTGCGTAAGCGTACATAAGGGATGCGCCTGACAGAATAAAGAAAAGGGACACGCCGATATGGCCCATGGTGCCGTTGGCATAGCGCAGAAACAGGATGGAGCCGGTCTCAATCTTCCTGTCGATACAGTAGGCATTGTAGTGGAACACTACAATCATTACCATGGCAAAAACTCTTATAAAATCAAATGAAAAGATACGTTTGGTCTTCATTGGCAACCTCTCTCCTCAGACATTTGTCATTACACATACTCTACCAGAAAGGATGCATAAAAGCAAGGAACTCTTTTGGGTCTTCTGGATTCTTGCGTTATGTATTAGCGTCCGGTATCCTGTATGGGGAGCTGGCTATGGCGCACAGACGGCAGGAGAAATTATCAGGGGATCCGGGTCATACGAAAAAATTTTGAAAATGCTGCAACTTTTTCCAAACGCTTAGCGTCTAATAGTAGGAAATCAAAAAAAGGAGGATTTATATCATGAAAAAAAGAAACTTATTTGTCGCAGCTTTTACCACATTAATTATGGCCACCGGCTGCTCTTCTCAGGGAGGGAACACGTCATCCGCAGCTCCAACCCAGGCAGTCAGCAGCACTGCGTCTGAACAGGAAAGCAGTACAGCTAATGCTGATA
This sequence comes from Clostridium porci, assembly GCF_009696375.1. GTDB lineage: Bacteria > Bacillota > Clostridia > Lachnospirales > Lachnospiraceae > Enterocloster > Enterocloster porci. The sequence goes on along the minus strand of NZ_VUMD01000003.1, from coordinate 66,333 downwards.
GTGAAGCTGCCGAAGAGGCCGTAACCACAGCAGCAGAGGAGACAACGCAGGCTGAGGAGTCCACAGAATCCACGGTCACAGGAAAAATCAGCGATATTAAGGATTTTATGTTTACCATTACAGACGCCGACGGTAAGGACTATGGTTTCAGCTTTGATGGTCCGGCGCCAGAGGGATTGTCTTCTGTAAAGGATGGAGATACCGTTACTGTGGTATATACAGGCAAAGTGGAAGAAGCAGAGGCCTTTACAGGAACCATCATTTCTGTTACAAAACAGTAAGAATGACCGGAGATTTTTTCCTATTTTGTTCAGATTAAATGAAGTGATTTGATAGAGCCATTGGAGAGGACGAAGTAAAAACAATCCTCTCCTTTTTTGCGTATCCGCTTAATAAGTATGTGGAAGATTTATGCGGAATAGAGCAAAAGGCTATTTGTGTTGCTTGTGGGCGGTAAGCAGTAAAGAGAATTTTAAGAGACATGTAATAAAATCGATATAGTAAATGTAAGATTATTTGAGTATGATGTAGCATGTAACAGTTTTGGAGAAAGTTGGGAGGACGAATTGAATGAAGATACATAATGTTTTGAAGGGAAAGGCCCTTATGCTGGCGGCAGTTATGTTCTGCAGCACAGCTTTTATAACTCCGGTGGAACCTTTGGGTAACCAGACCTCAGAGGTTTTGGCAGCACAGGAAACCCAGGCATCACAGGAGACTGTGGAGGCACAGGCCTTTGTGCCTGCTGTTACAGGAACCATTCATTCCTGCACCATTACCAGCGATAAGGGAAATATAGCAGTCCGTTACTCCAGTACGGGAGATACAACAGGAACGGACGGTCAGGTCTATGTGTTTGAACTTCAGCCCTATGAGGATGGAGTGGGAGAGCGCAAGGACTTTATTGGCCAGGCGGCTGCAGGTACGGAGAATACTCTTACGGTAGCTCTGAACAGGGGAACGGCTCAGGATCGCCTTTACAGTTCCTTTATTCTTACGGTTTATGATGGCACAAGGTTTATAGAAATCAGCCCGCGCCACTATATTACCAACCCGGAGGCAGTGGCCTCCAACACGGCTGAGTTTAAAGATCCCTTAACGAAAAAGGGACTGAATATTGAGATTGATATGCTCAGTGACGCCTTTGATCTGGGAGTTAAGCATGTAACAACCAACATTGCCTTTTCTCAGATTTGGGGTACCGGAATTGAATACAATTATGACGGAGAGACTTATCATTTTAATAAAGAGGTAATGGACGCCTATGACGCTACCATAAGCGCCCTTTCCAACAAGGGAATGCTGGTTACGGTAATCATACTCAACGACTGGAATCCCAATACGCCCAATCTGATTTATCCGGGAACCCAGAAAACGGACAGCGCGTTCTACTATATGTTCAACGCGGCTACGGAGGCAGGCTTTAAGCAGACCAGGGCTATGGCGGCATTCCTGGCAGAGCATTACGACGGCAGCAATCCTGACCACGGAAAGGTTTCTAACTGGATTATCGGAAACGAGATCAACTGTCAGATATGGAACTATATGGGACCTGCCGATATTTCTACCTATGTGCGGGCATATCAGAGAGCTTTCCGTATGTTCTACACGGCTATAAAGAGCACCAGCGCCAATGACCGGGTGTATTTCTCTCTGTCCTATAACTGGGGCCAGCCCTTTGATAATCAGACGGATATTAACTACAAGGGCAAGGATATCGTGGATTATTTCAATTCCATCGCCAACCGGGAGGGGCAGATGGAGTGGGGGCTTGCCTACCATCCATATCCGGCGCCTCTTACAGAGCCGGAGTTCTGGGATGACGCCCAGATGGGAGTGATTACAGAGGATTACAATTCTCCGGTTATTAACTTTGCTAACCTGAATGTGCTGACCGATTATTTTGCTCAGGAAACCCTGAGGACGCCTTCCGGTCATGTGCGCCATATTATTCTTACAGAGCAGGGCTTTACATCCCAGAGTCCCACCAGGGGGAATGTGGCTGACATACAGGCGGCTGCCTACGCTTACTCCTATTACATTGTAGACAGCAATCCATATATTGATGCGTACACCTTAAGCCGCCAGGTAGACGCGCCTTTAGAGGCTAAGGACAGCTTGAATTTTGGCCTGTGGGAGTGCGATATGAGCAAGCCCAACCTGATTGTGGCTACCAAGCGTAAGAAGATATGGCAGGTATTTCGGGATATTGATAAGAAAAACAGCACTCTGGAGGCAACGGAATTTGCAAAGGAGATTATCGGTATCCAGAAATGGTCAGATGTAATTCCAAACTTCAAGTGGAGAAGTATGGAGAAGTAGATATAAAAAGCAGAGCAAGAGCATATATACACCTTGAAGACAGTTTGTCCAGCTGTCTGCAAGGTGTATTTTTTTACTTTATAAGAACGACGCTGACACGTTCTTATGATAATATGGGGTGGGGCTACGCTCCTCTTGCCGGTTATTCGTAAGGTCAGGAAATAAAGGAGGCGCCTGAAGCATTTATGGCATTCATCACATCCTCTGAAAAGGGCGCGTCACTAATCAAGAAATCCAGATTTTGGAAGGAGGTAAGCTTAAAATACCCGACTGCATGCTCTTTGGTGCTGTCGCAGAGAAGAATTTTTTTGTTAGCGTTTTTCAGCATGCTTCTCTTGGTCAGTGCCTGAAAATCATCTCCTTCAAATATACCAAGCTTGTTTATGGCCTTGCAGGAGAAAAAGAAGGTATCTGCCCGGAAGTTATCCAGGAAATTAGTGGAATATTCCCCAATAATGGAAAGACTTTTGTTTTTCAGCTGGCCGGGGCATACATAGACGCGCACGCCTGGAGCATTGCTTAAAAGGGTGGCCACGTTCAGGCCGTTGGTGATTACAGTCAGATTTTTACATGCCTTTAGAAAGGGGCACAGATAGCTAACTGTGGAGGAGGAGTCCAAAAAGATGACCATATTGTCATGGATATAGTCTCTGCACTGTTTTGCGATTGCTGACTTTTTGTCCGGGTTTTCCATTTTGCGCATCATAACGGGATTTTCGGTGGCGCTTTCTGCAATCAGGGCGACGCCTCCGTGGTGGCGGCGGATAATACCCTCCTCTTCCATCTGTATTAAATCTCTGCGCAGCGTAGACCGGGAGGCATACAGCCTTTTGCAAAGGAGATCCATAGAGCATCCCCCTCCCCTTGAGTCGAGTAAATCAATAATCTCAAATTTTCGCTGCTGGTATGACATGAGGCTCCCTCCCCATTAGCTAAATTTTTGTGAACTACAATGAACTTTTCTGAATAATTATACCAGTAAAATTGATAAAATGTCAATAGAATGTCCAAATATTGAAAAGATATTGTTCAAATAGTATACTGTAAACGATAATAAAAAAGGATTCAAGAGGATGATTTCAGAAGGAGCTGGGTATGAAGAAGGTGCTGGCAATCGATATGGGAGCAACCTCTATCAGGGGTATCCTGGGCTATATTGAGGATGGCTTCCTTGTAACACGGGAGGTTATGCGCATGTCCCATGAGATCGTATATAAACAGGGGCGTATGCGCTGGCAGTGGGAAAAGCTGCTGAATAAGGTTGTGGAGACGATACTCCAGACAGGAGAGGAAATTTCGTCTGTAGGAATTGACACCTGGGGAGTGGATGTTGGACTCATTGGAAGAGACGGCTGTATGGTAGCGGATCCGGTAGCTTATAGAGATCCGGATAATGTGAAGGGCTACAAGCTGGCTGTTGAGAGGATGGGAGCGGAGGACATCTTCCTAAAAACAGGGAATCAGGTTATGCCTATTAATACCCTGTTCCAGTTAGTTGCATTGAAGGAATTATATGGGGAGGAATGGGAGAAGGCGGAAACGATACTTCTGATGCCGGATTTGTTTAACTACATGTTGACCGGGAACAGGACGGCGGAAGAGACAATCCTGTCCACGACCCAGCTGTTTGATTTAAAAGAGAAAACATTCAGCAGAGAAATCCTTCAACGGTTCGGTATAAAAGAGGGGATGTTCCCTCCTGTGGTAAAGGCCGGAACTGTGGTGGGCAACACCGCCGGCGGAAGAATCGAAGCCTTGAAGGGACTGGACGTGGATGTGATAGCTGTCTGCGGCCATGACACTGCAAGCGCGGTTCTCCTTACTGACACATTCCGAAATTCGGACTGTCTGTTTTTAAGCTGCGGCACCTGGTCCCTGCTGGGGGGACTTACAGACCAGGCTGTGCTGGATGTCAAAGCCTTTGAAAAATCGCTCACAAACGAATTGGGCTATGACTCCCGCAATATGTTATTTAAAAATATAACAGGGCTTTACCTTCTGGAGAAATTCAGAAGGCAGATGGGGGAACGGCTGGGAGCTGTGCCGGATTTTGATGAAATTACAGATTATGTTAGGAGGGACAGATCGGCCTCTGTCATTATTGATATTGAGGAGCCGGATTTTGGGGAGGAGGACACGGACGCGAAGGAGGCTATAGACGCCTATCTGCGGCGGACGGGACAGCCTCTTCCAAAGGAGGACATGGGGTATTTCAAGGTGATATATGAAAGTCTTGTACAGAAGTATGCGGAAACGGTGGAGGCCATCCAGGCAGTATCGGGCAAAGCCTACAATGCTCTGCATATGATCGGGGGAGGAGCCAAGTCGCCGCTGCTTTGCCAGATGATTGCCGACACAATATCGCTTCCGGTTACGGCAGGTCCCTTTGAAGCGACGGCTCTGGGCAATATCCTTATACAGCTGGTGGCTCTGGGAGAGCTGGACTCCATGGAGTCTGGACTTCGCCTTGCCTGGAAATCCGCTCATGTAATCAAATATAATGCAAATAAAAAATAGAAGCATAACAGAATAGGAGGAATTAGTTATGAATTATCCCAAAATAGGAATCAGACCAACCATTGATGGAAGATGGGGAGGCGTCAGGGAATCGCTTGAGGATCAGACCATGGGGATGGCAAATGCCGCTAAAGAGCTGATAGAAGGCAATCTGAAGTATCCGGACGGAACGGCTGTTCAATGCGTTATCTCTCCCACTACCATAGGAGGAGGAGCGGAGGCTCAGCTTTGTGAGGAATTTTTTGCTGCCCAGAATGTGGCAGGAACCCTTACGGTCACGCCCTGCTGGTGCTATGGTACGGAAACGATGGATTTAAATCCCAACACCATAAAGGCGGTATGGGGCTTTAATGGAACAGAGCGTCCGGGAGCCGTATATCTGGCTGCTGTTATGGCTGCTTATGCACAGCGCGGCCTTCCCGCGTTTTCCATTTACGGTCATGATGTACAGGATGCAGGAGACAGGACCATTCCTGAGGACGTTCAGAAGAAGATTTTGGATTTCGCCAGGGGCGCGGTAGCAGTGGGCATTATGAGAAACCAGTCCTATGTAAATATCGGTTCTGTGTCCATGGGTATTGCCGGCTCTGTAGCCAACGTGGATTTCCTTCAGAAATATCTGGGCATGCGGACTGAATGGGTGGATATGACCGAGGTGCTAAGACGCATTCAGCTGGGGATTTACGATCATGAGGAATATGCGGCTGCTCTGGAATGGGTAAAGGAAAACTGCAGGGAAGGCTACAACTGCAATGAGGGCAAGAATCTTCCTGAGGTAATTACAAAGAGCAGATATATCCCTGAGGATCAGCAGTGGGAATTTGTGGTAAAGCATGCTCTGGTTGTGAGAGATATTTTAAAAGGCAATCCCAAGCTTGGAGCCATGGGCTGGCATGAGGAAGCTCTTGGAAGGAACGGTCTGGCCGGCGGCTTCCAGGGACAGAGAATGTGGACGGACTGGCTGCCCAACGCAGATTTCACTGAGGCAATTATGGCCTCCAGCTTTGACTGGACAGGGGCCAAGCAGCCGGTTCCCTTTGCTACCGAGAATGATACCCTGAACGGAATTGCCATGATGTTCGGATGGCTTGTAACCAATAAAGCGCCCATTTTCAGCGATGTGCGTACCTACTGGTCTCCTGAGTCGGTTAAGCGTATTACAGGCAAGGAGCTTAAGGGCCATGGGGCGAATGGCATTATCCACCTGATTAATTCGGGAGCAAGCTGCCTGGACGGCTGCGCGGGAGCGAAAAACGAACAGGGTGAGGGCTGCATGAAGGAATGGTGGAATATGACCCAGGAGGATATTCAGGCCTGCCTTAAGGGCACGGACTGGTGCCGGGCCAACTATGAGTACTTCAGGGGAGGCGGCTTCTCCTCTCATTTCAGAACCAGCGCGGAAATGCCGCTTACCATGCTTCGCTGCAATATAGTGGAAGGTGTTGGACCCACGCTGCAGGTTATTGAAGGCTATACCTGCGTGCTGGAGGACGACGTACATAGGATTCTGGATGAGAGAACGGATCGTACCTGGCCTACCACCTGGTTTGCGCCCAACATCGGAATAGGGGCTGCGGACAGTGTGTACAATGTTATGGCCAAATGGGGCGCTAACCACGGAGCCAGCGTATATGGACACGTGGGTGATCGTCTGATTACGTTGGCCTCTATGCTCCGTATTCCGGTTGCTTTCCATAATATAGAGGCGGGACGGATTTATAGGCCTCATTCCTTTAACGGATTTGGCACCTCGGATCTGGAAGGACAGGATTTCAGGGCGTGTGCCTACTATGGCCCGCTGTACAAATAAATAGAAAGACAGGTTTAGGATTACCGCGCGTATAAGATAGTAGAAAAGAAAAAGGTGGGAAAGCGTAATGTTGATGGAGAAAGAAAGAACGGAGCTGGTGAAATACGGAATAAAGCTGGTGGAAGCAGGGCTGACAAAAGGCACAGGAGGGAATCTGAGCGTATTTGACAGGGAGAATGGCCATATGGCCATTACTCCCTCTGGAATTGACTTCTTTGAAATCAAGCCTGAGGATATTGTGATTTTAGATCTTGAGGGTAACAAGGTGGAGGGCGAGCGCACCTGTTCCTCTGAGTGGGAAATGCATCTGCTGCAATATAAGACCAGGCAGGATATAGATGCGGTAATACATGCCCATACCATGTATGCCACGGTTATTTCCTGCCTGCGCTGGGAGCTTCCTGCCACCCACTATATGATAGCGGTAGCGGGGCCGGATGTGCGGTGTGCCGAATACGCTACCTACGGAACCCATGAGCTGGCTGTGAATGCTGCCGAGGCCATGAAGGACAGAAAGGCTGTTATTCTGGCAAATCATGGAATACTTGCGGGAGCTCAGGATTTGCTGAACGCGTTTAATATCATTGAGGAAGTTGAATATTGCGCTCAGGTTTACTGCAATGCCCGCAGCATTGGAAATCCGGTGGTTCTTCCAAAGGAAGAGATGACGCTGATGGCAGAGCGGTTCAAAACCTATGGTCAGAGGAAAACCGTGGTGTAGGAATTCTGTTTAAAGGAGTTTTATATGGGTGAAGTAATACTGAACATGCAGGATATACAGAAATCCTTCTCAGGAGTCCAAGCGCTAAAAAATGCCCAGCTGGAGCTTAGATCAGGGGAGGTAGTGGCCCTGATGGGGGAAAATGGCGCAGGCAAATCTACCCTGATGAAGATCCTGACAGGGATTTATTCAAAGGATGCCGGAACCATCCATTATTTAGGAAAAGAAGTTGAGTATAAGAATCCGGCTCAGTCAGAGGCAGCAGGAATTGCGATTGTTCATCAGGAGCTGAATATGATGAACGATTTGACAGTAGCACAGAACCTGTTTATCGGACATGAATCCATGAATGGCTTTTTCATTAATGACAGGGCGATGATAGAGAAGGCAAAGGAGCTTTTCAAGCTGCTGAATATTGAGATAGATCCATCTGTAAAAATCGGCAGCCTGACCGTAGGGAAGCAGCAGATGGTTGAGATTGCCAAGGCCATTTCCTCCAATGCCAGGGTGATCGTATTTGACGAGCCTACGGCTGCTTTGACGGATTCTGAGATTGAGGAGCTTTTTAAGGTCATTCGGGATCTTAGGAAGAAGGGGGCTGGTATCATCTACATCTCTCACCGTATGGATGAGATCAATGTAATTTCAGACAGAGTGACCGTAATGAGAGACGGAGAGTTTGTAGGTACTCTTGTGACAAAGGAGTGCACTAAGAACGACATCATCAAGATGATGGTGGGAAGGACGGTATTCAGCGAGCCCAAGACGGCTTCCAATGTGAAGAAGGACGCGCCGGTGGTGCTGCGGTGTGAAAATCTCTGCAGGGGAAAGGCTGTTAAAAATGTTACCTTTGAGCTGCGCAAGGGAGAAATTCTGGGCTTTAGCGGGCTTATGGGAGCGGGCAGAACGGAGACTGCAAGGCTGCTGTTTGGAGCAGACAGAATGGACTCCGGGAAAATCATAATCAATGGAAGAGAAGTGAAGATTCAATCTCCAGAGGACGCGGTCAAGGCAGGAATCGGCTATCTGTCCGAGGACAGGAAGCGGTTCGGGCTTATACTGGATAAGGACGTGGAGGAAAATACGGTCCTTGCTACCCTGGATCAGTTTGTAAGCGGGCTTTTTATCAACCGGAAAAAGGTTCGGGAGATTGCTGAAAAATATGTAAGCGAGCTCAGAACAAAGACGCCCAGCGTCAGGCAGCATGTAAAGAAGCTTTCCGGTGGTAACCAGCAGAAGGTAGTAATCGCGAAATGGCTGGTGCGGGACTGTGACATATTGATATTTGACGAGCCTACCAGAGGAATAGACGTGGGCGCCAAAAGTGAGATTTACAGCTTGATGGAGCGCCTTGCAAAGGAAGGAAAGTCAATTATTATGATCTCCTCAGAGCTGCCTGAGGTGCTCAGGATGAGCGACAGGGTCATCGTCATGTGCGAGGGAAAAATTACAGGCGAGATTCCAATTCAGGAAGCTAATCAGGAAGTAATTATGGAAGCAGCCACAAATCGCTAAAGGGGGATTAAAAGTGAACAGTAAGTTAAAAAGGATATGCTCCAATCAACAGGCGGTTGTTGTTTGTGCGCTGGTGGTAATATGTATTGTATTTTCACTGATGACAGACAAATTTTTACAGCCTACTACATTTACAAATATTGCGAAATCTGCATACTATATTGCATTTATGGCTATCGGCGTTACCTTTGTAATCGCCACAGGAGGTATTGACCTTTCCATCGGCACGGTTGCCATCTGCTCCGCCCTGATTGGTGGAACTCTGATGGAAAAAGGGCTTCCCATGGTTTTGGTGCTGCTGGTCATCTTAGCCACAGGCTGTGCCTTTGGCCTTCTCAATGGACTGATGGTGTCAAAGCTGGAGCTGCCGGCCTTTATTGCCACTCTGGGTACTATGATGATGTCCAGAGGACTTGGCTCTATTGTTTCAAAGACCAAAACCATTTCCTTTCCTCAGGGGGAGCAGCCGGGAGCGTGGTTCAGGGAGCTGTTTATGATTACCAGGGCTGATTCGTTTCTGCCCCGGAATTTCCCCACAGGATTTGTGTTGCTGGCAATTACGGTTTTTATAATGGCACTCCTTCTTGGAAGGACCAAGATAGGCCGGTATATCTTATCCATTGGCTCTAATAAGGAGGCTACCAGGCTTTCCGGGATTCCGGTTGCAAAATATGAAACCATTGCGTATGTTCTGTCCGGTTTTTTCGCTTCTCTGGCAGGGATCGCATATGTAGCTGTATTTTCAACGGCCCAGCCTAATACGGGAAACGGCTTTGAGCTGGATGCAATCGCAGGTGTCGTAATCGGAGGGACCTCTCTGGCAGGAGGCGTAGGATCGGTGTTCGGCACAATCGTCGGGGTATTTATCATGACCGTATTAAAAATCGGATTTCCTTATATCGGCGTTCAGTCTCATTATCAGCTGTTTATTACCGGCATTATTCTTGTGTTTGCGGTTTACATGGATATTTTAAACAGAAAGCGCAAGGGTTAAGGAAGGGATTGTGAAATGACCTCGCCTAAAAAGCAGGAAAGGTAGTGTTCAATAAAAAACCAAAGCCGGTTAAACTGGCAAGAACAGAAATTTAAAAACATAAAAAGAGGAGGAATCAAAATGAAAAAATCAAGAAAAGCAATGGCCTTAGCAATGGCGGCAGCAATGGTTCTGACAAGCCTGACTGCATGCGGAGGAAAAGAGGCATCCGTAACGGAAGCAGCTTCCGGGGATAAGACAGAGGCAGCGGCAGACCAGGCCCAGGGGGATACCGGAACTAAAAAGCGGATTGATGTTATCGCCAAGGGCTTCCAGCATCAGTTCTGGAAAGCGGTTGAGCAGGGGACAAAGCAGGCGGCAGAGGAATTTGGCGTGGAGGTGACTTTCCAGGGGCCTGATAATGAATCTGCCATTGCGCAGCAGGTAGAGTACCTGAATGCGGCCATTGCCAACAAACCGGATGCTATCTGTCTGGCAGCTCTGGATACCAATGCATCCTTAGACTCCATTAACATGGCTATGGAAGCAGAAATCCCTATAGTAGGTTTTGACTCTGGTGTTCCGGATGCTCCTGCAGGCGCGATCAAAGCCAATGCTTCTACAGACAATACGGCAGCAGGCGCTATGGCGGCTGAAAAGCTCTATGAAATTATTAAGGATCAGGTGACAAATCCCACCGCTCCTGTGCGTATCGGCGTGATTGCGCAGGAATCCAACTCCCAGTCCATTGTTTCTAGAACAAAGGGCTTTGTAGACAAGATGACAGAGCTGGTAGGTCCGGATCTTGTGTCTGTGGAAGGCCACGACAGCCTGAAGAATGAAAAGGCAGGCGCTATGGTAATTCTGGACGTAGGCATCCCCGCTGAGGTGAAAGATGTAGACGCGGCCGCAGTTGCTTCCGCAATCCTTGAAAAGTCCGATCTGATCGCTATCTATGGTTCCAATGAGTTTGCCTCCAATGCTATCATTACGGCCAATGAGGGTCTGGACAAATTAGGCGAAGGAAAGGTAGTTGCCATTGGCTTTGACGCGGGAGCGAAGCTTTTAGACGCTGTTTCTTCTAAGCTGTTTGCAGGCGCTATCACCCAAGATCCAGTACAGATTGGTTATCAGGCAGTTAAACTTGCGGTAGAGGCTGCAGAGGGGAAGGAAGTTTCCGATATTGATACAGGTGCTCTGTGGTACGATTCTACTAACATGGAGGACCCGGCCATCGCTCCCTGCCTTTACAGATAAGCGCCAGATATGAGAAAGAGATGGGGGTGATATGCTATGCTGAAAGGAATTTCACCTGTTTTATCACCGGATTTGCTGAAAGCCTTATGTGAGATGGGACATTCGGATCGCCTTGTTATATCGGACGGGAATTTCCCGGCTCAGTCCATAGGAAGAAATGGGCTAGTCATACGCATGGACGGTCACGGCGTACCGGAGATTTTGGCCGCCGTATTAAGTGTGTTTCCGCTGGATACCTATGTGGATAAGCCTGTAACGTTGATGGAGAAGGTTCCGGGAGATGAAGTGGAAACTCCTGTTTGGGATCAGTTTGCCAAAATTGTTGAGGAGCAGGATCCAAGGGGAGCCGATGCAATCGGCCATATAGAGCGCTTCCAATTTTATGAGGAAGCAAAAACAGCCTATCTTATAATCGCAACTTCAGAGAAGGCATTGTACGCTAATGTGATGCTTCAGAAAGGTGTTGTAATCGGATAGAGGAATTCGTTATAAAATGGATTTTTTGCTGACAAATAAAGATCTGTGTAAAAAATGCAACAGAAATACACACATAGGAGCGGCGGCCCTGCGGGGACGCCGCTCTTTTGGCAGGGGGCAGTCAGGTGGTGCCTGACCTTTCAGCGCAGGGGGATAACACAGATGCTCTGCTTAAGAAGGCGTACTTTCGTGAGAGAGGCTATTAAAGGCAAACGCCAGTTCCTGCCGGTTGCGGATCAATCTTGGAAACAATAATGATAAAATAGGCTGGGACTTTTCAGATATTTTGTAAAAGCCGCAGCCTGCCCCTCTTCTACTCAATTTTGAAATTCGTTAATATTTTCACTTTTATGGCCGGAACACCTTGAAATTTGACATTTTTATTATTATAATTGTATATGGCGTTTTTTGCGTCATCCCTTCTTGCGGATGATGCTTAAGTATTGTTAAATTTAAGAATGATGGAGGACTGGAAAATGAGTAATTCAGCACAAACTTCAGCAAGCAGACGCATTGCAGCCCTGCTTGATGAGAACAGTTTTGTTGAAGTCGGGGCCTATATTACTGCCAGAAGCACAGACTTTAACATGGCTGAGCAGGAGACCCCGGCTGATGGTGTAGTTACCGGTTACGGCACCATCGGTGGATGCCTGGTGTATGTATACAGCCAGGATGCGTCCGTATTGGGCGGCTCCATAGGTGAAATGCATGCAAAGAAAATATGCGGCATCTACTCCATGGCTATGAAGATGGGAGCGCCTGTAATTGGTTTGGCAGACTGCGCAGGATTGCGTCTGCAGGAGGCTACTGATGCTTTGGATGGCTTTGGAAAGCTGTATTTAAGCCAGGCCATGGCTTCCGGTGTGATTCCTCAGATTATGGCGATCTTCGGAACCTGTGGAGGAGGTATGGCAGTGTCGGCAGGCATGGCGGATTTCATTTTTATGGAGGATAAGTCCGGCAAGCTTTTTGTTAATTCTCCCAATGCCATTGACGGCAATTACAAGGAGAAATGCGATACGTCCAGCGCCGCATTCCAGATGAAGGAGACAGGGCTTGTAGATTTTGCGGGAGACGAGACAGCTGTGCTGGAGCAGATTCGCAGTCTTGTGTCCATCCTGCCCGCTAATAATGAAGATGATATGTCCTTTAGCGAGTGTCAGGATGATTTAAACCGTATGTGCGAAAATATTGAAAGCTGTACAGGCGACGCCGGTCTGGCTTTATCCCTGATTTCTGATAATAATTTCTTTATGGAAATGAAGAAGGACTATGCTCCTTCCATGGCAACCGGCTTTATCCGTCTTAACGGCACAACCATAGGCTGCGTGGCTAACCGCACCGAGCTGTATGAGAATGGAGAGAAAAAGGCGGCGTTTGAGGCTGCTTTGTCCGCCAAGGGCTGCGACAAGGCTGCACAGTTTATTAACTTTTGCGATGCCTTCAACATTCCTGTTCTGACGCTGGTAAATGTTAAGGGCTACAAGGCGAAGCTGTGCAGTGAGAAACGGATCGCCAGGGCAGCCGCACGCCTTACCTATGCTTACGCAAATGCAGCTGTACCGAAGGTAACGGTTGTGATTAAGGAGGCTTTCGGCAGCGCCTATCTGACGATGGGCAGCAAGTCTATCGGAGCGGATGTGGTGTATGCATGGCCAGGGGCGTCTATTGGTATGATGGAGCCTGCTGAGGCTGTTAAAATTATGTATGCGTCTGAGATCAGCGCCTCCGGGAATGCTGCTGCTCTTATCAGTGAGAAGGCTGCCCAGTATGCATCTCTTCAGTCCAGCGCGGAAGCAGCGGCCAGGAGAGGCTATGTAGACGATATTATCAAGGCGGCAGAAACTCGGCAGAGAGTGATCGCGGCTTTTGAAATGCTGTTCACAAAAAGTGAGGACCGTCCGTCTAAGAAGCATGGTACGGTTTAGAGAGAGGTGACAGGTATATGAGACGATTAATGAGACGATTGGCAACGGCAGCTCTAATGGCTGTTTGCCTGGTAAGCCTGTCGGCCTGTACTGCAAAGCAGGAGGATAGCGCAGCCGCGGCTGCCATCAGTACAGATGGGACTCCTGTTACGGATGCCATGGGCGACAGCCTTAAGCTTTCTGCGGTAAGCGTCCTGGGAATGTCTAATGAGCAGCTAATAGTTCAGGAAAAGCTGGCCAAGGCACAGGGAGATATATCCAGCGCCCGGATTTACCGTGCGCAGTTGGATGCCAGAGGTAAGCTGGGCAGCTTAAAGGACATTGATCTTGAGAATGCGGAGGTAGTGATGTTGGCAGACGGAAGCTATACGGTCAGCCTGCCGGTTATCTTCCGTAAAGGAACTATGCTGTATCTTCTGAACCTGAACATGGCAACTCAGGAGATTCAGGCAGAATTTACAGATATGGGAGCGGGAGAGACAGAGGGTTCCGTAGGTGCGCTGATGGCGTCGGCCTCTGTTTATTCAGCGATTGGTATTGGTACAGTATTTGCGGTACTGATATTTATCAGCCTGCTTATTGCGTGCTTTAAGCTGGTACACAAATTTGAGTCAGGAGCATCAAAGAAGGAAGAACCTGCAAAAGCTCCGGTAAAAGCAGCAGCTCCTGAAGGGCCGGGCAATGAAGCTTTGTCCGAAGACTCAGAGCTTGCGGCAGTGATTACGGCAGCCATTGCCGCTTACGAGGGGACCTCTTCCAACGGACTGGTGGTGCGTTCCATCCGCCGTGTACGGGGCTCTGCCAGAAGATAAGAAAAGGGAAGCCTTACATCATTATGATTCTTAATATTTCAGGAGGAATAAAGGAATGAAAACCTATACGATTACAGTAAATGGAAAAGCATATGCAGTAACTGTTGAAGAAGGAGCAGCGCCTGGTGCGGCAGCTTATGCAGCAGCGCCCTCAGCTCCTGCTCCCGCACCGGTATCAGCTCCCACACCGGCAGCGGCTCCCGCAGGCGCGGCTGGGTCTGTTGAGGTAACTGCCCCAATGCCGGGCAAGGTAGTGGCTGTTAAGGGCGCCGTAGGGCAGGCTGTTAAGAAGGGCGATGTGATTTTGGTTCTGGAAGCAATGAAAATGGAAAATGACATTGTTGCTCCACAGGACGGAACCATTGCCAGCATTCATGCATCTACTGGCGATTCCGTTGAATCCGGCGCGGTATTGGCTACTCTGAACTAACTAAAAGGATGGAGCGATAGGAAATATGGCTTCATTATGGAGGAAACATTATGGATTTTGGCAATATAGTATCAAACCTGCTGAACCAGATGGCCTTTTTCCATCTGAGCGCGGGTAATTATGTAATGATAGTAGTAGCTCTGGTGTTCTTATACCTTGCTATTCGAAAAGGTTTCGAACCCCTGCTGCTGATTCCCATTGCCTTTGGTATGCTGTTGGTTAATATTTATCCGGAAATTATGTACTCACCGGAGGAAACCTCCAACGGCACCGGAGGGCTTTTGTGGTACTTTTTTCAGTTGGATGAGTGGAGCATTTTGCCTTCGCTTATCTTCCTGGGCGTAGGGGCTATGACAGACTTTGGCCCGCTGATTGCGAACCCTGTCAGCTTTCTGATGGGAGCGGCCGCTCAGCTAGGTATCTACTCTGCGTACTTCCTTGCAATTCTGTTAGGATTTTCCGGGAAGGAGTCCGCGGCTATCTCCATCATCGGCGGCGCTGACGGACCTACCTCCCTGTTCCTTTGCAGTAAGCTGGGGCAGACCCAGATCATGGGACCTATCGCAGTTGCGGCTTATTCATATATGGCTCTGGTACCGATTATTCAGCCGCCGTTTATGAAGCTTCTGACTACAGAAAAGGAGCGCAAGATAAAGATGGAGCAGCTTCGTCCGGTGTCCAAGCTGGAGAAAATTTTATTCCCCATCATTGTTACCATCGTGGTATGCTTGATTCTGCCTTCTACTGCGCCATTGGTAGGTATGCTGATGTTGGGTAACCTATTTCGTGAGAGCGGCGTTGTGAAACAGCTGGCTGACACTGCCTCCAATGCCCTTATGTATATCGTAGTCATCCTTCTGGGCACTTCCGTTGGCGCTACTACCAGCGCAGAGGCATTTCTGAACGCTACAACCATTAAGATTGTCGTTCTGGGTCTGGTCGCATTTATCTTTGGTACGGTCGGAGGGGTGTTGCTTGGAAAGCTTCTTTGCAAGGTTACAGGAGGAAAAATCAACCCGCTTATCGGTTCTGCCGGTGTATCCGCAGTTCCGATGGCAGCCCGGGTATCCCAGAAGGTTGGCTCTGAGGCAGATCCTACCAATTTCCTGCTGATGCATGCAATGGGACCAAATGTTGCAGGCGTTATTGGTACGGCTGTGGCAGCCGGTACGTTTATGGCGATTTTCGGAGTATAAGCGGCTGTTATCCGCGTCCTGTACCGCCGGTGTTTTTAGAGGGGAATGCTTTGGGCGCGGATGTGAAGGCAACGAAATTTTTGATAATAATAGGAGGATTATAACTATGGCAGAGATAGAGAAGAGGCCAGTTAAGATTGTGGAAACCGTCCTTCGTGACGCTCATCAGTCATTGCTGGCAACCAGAATGTCTACTGAGCAGATGCTGCCTATCATCGAAAAGATGGATAAGGTAGGCTACCATGCAGTAGAGTGCTGGGGCGGCGCTACCTTTGACGCTTCCCTTCGTTTCCTGAAGGAGGATCCATGGGAAAGATTGAGAAAGTTGAGAGACGGATTTAAGAATACAAAGCTGCAGATGCTGTTCCGTGGACAGAATATCCTGGGATATAACCATTATGCAGATGATGTTGTGGAGTATTTCGTTCAGAAGTCTATTTCCAACGGTATTGATATTATTCGTATCTTTGATTGCTTAAATGATATTCGCAATCTGGAGACGGCAGTTAAGGCTACTAACAAAGAAAAGGGGCATGCTCAAATTGCTCTTTGCTATACGCTGGGAGACGCCTACACCCTTGATTACTGGAAGGATATTGCCAAGAGGATTGAGGACATGGGCGCTGATTCCCTGTGCATCAAGGATATGGCAGGCCTTCTAACGCCTTATAAGGCAGCGGAGTTGGTACAGGCTCTGAAGGAAGGCACCAGCCTCCCCATTGATCTGCATACCCATTATACGTCCGGCGTTGCTTCTATGACCTACTTAAAGGCTGTGGAAGCGGGCTGTGAGATCATCGACTGCGCAATATCCCCGCTGGCCTTGGGAACCAGCCAGCCCGCGACTGAGGTTATGGTGGAAACCTTCCGGGGCACCCCATATGACACAGGCTACGATCAGACTCTTCTGGCAGAGATCGCGGATTACTTCCAGCCTGTCAGGGACGAAGCTCTTAAGAGCGGCCTTTTAAATCCCAAGGTTCTGGGGGTTAATATCAAGACCCTTCAGTATCAGGTTCCCGGCGGCATGCTTTCCAATCTGGTAAGCCAGCTAAAGGAGGCTGGTCAGGAGGATAAGTACCGCCAGGTTCTGGAGGAAATTCCCAGAGTGCGTAAGGACTTTGGTGAGCCGCCTCTGGTGACCCCTTCTTCACAGATTGTAGGTACACAGGCGGTTCTGAATGTGATCATGGGAGAGCGCTATAAGATGGTTCCTAAGGAGTCCAAAAAGATTATGCTGGGTGAATTCGGACAGACGGTTAAGCCCTTTAATCCAGAGGTTCAGAAGAAGATTATCGGCGATGAAACTCCGATTACATGCCGTCCCGCAGATTTACTAAAGCCCCAGCTTCCTCAGTTTGAGAAGGAGTGTGCGCAGTGGAAGCAGCAGGAGGAGGATGTGCTTAGCTATGCTCTGTTCCCTGCTGTCGCAAAGGAATTTTTCCAGTACAGAGAGGCGCAGCAGACCAAGGTGGACGGGGCTGCTGCAGACAAGGAAAGCAAGGCTTATCCTGTATAGAATGCCTAAGGTAAAGGCTGCTTCGGCGGCGCGTAGATGATAGGCAAATGAGAGAGTGTCTCAAACATCATGTTGATTCCAGAAATGGCAGGTGACGTTTGGGACACTCTTATTTTTAAGCATTTATTTCATCTGGCTGCTGACCTGACTTGGCTGGCTTTGTAAGTTACGGTGTATATCAGTTCTTTAATATAGTAATTGGCACGACAAATACACCTCTGATCAACCTGATAACGTACTGCCTCCCAGATGTGAGGAACTTCCTGTTATTCACCGATCAGGCGAGGTGTCTCACCTTCCAGTACCAGAGATGGAGACAGCTCTGCCAGCTAACCCGATAAATGTTTAGTTATTAATCTAGTGATTGTTTGAAATATAACCCGATTTTTTCTATAAAGAACTAGACTTCATATGGAGCCTTTTCATGCCTATACAGTAAGAAAGGCGCCGTTATATAAGGGGACGTTACTGCCGTCCCCACTGCAAAGCGGCATTGGCATCCACCATGCCGCCGGAAAGGACTCTGCCGTTTAAGGTATCCAGCTTGTGAGCGGAGGCGATCAGGATATTTTTAACGTCCAGGACGTTTAACTCAGGCCTTGCAGAGTAAACCATGGCGGCAATACCAGTTACCATAGGGGCAGCCATAGAGGTACCGCTCATGAAAGCATAGGATTGCTCCGGTATGGTGCTGAGAATATAGGTGCCAGGAGCGGCAATATCCACGCTGATAGGCCCGTAGTTGGAGCTTTTATCCAGCTTGCCGTTAAACATTAGATTGCCTACTGTAAGAATATTGTCATAGGGCAGACTGGCAGGGTAAACTGGATAGTTGTCAATGTTATATCCGATTTCGTTGTCATCTCCGTTGCCTGCGGCTACGATAAAGAGCATGCTTGATTCCTTCATTAGTGTAGCCATCTCGTCAGTGCAGCCCTGAGACCCAAAGCTTAGGTTGCAGATCTGAGCGCCGTTGGCCTCTGCGTAGCGGATGGCGGCCATAACTGTTTCAGGTGTACCCCGGCCGTTCTCACCTCCAAGAGCCTTTAGGGACATGAGCTTTACATAGCTATTATCTGCAATGCCCGCGATTCCTCCATCGTCTTTTGAGGCGGCGATAGTGCCGGCTGCATGGGTGCCGTGGCTGTCAAATTTTCCTGAATACAGTACATTGTTATTGTCCAGAAAGTTCCAGCCGTTTATGTCATCAGCGTAGCCGTTGCCGTCATTATCAATCCCGTCCCCGGGAATCTCGTCTGTGTTAACCCACATGGAGCTGGCCAAATCTGGATGGCTGGCGTCAATGCCGGTGTCAATGACGGCTACTGTTACAGGACGTTTATGTTCTATCTGCTTATACAATTCCCAGGCTGGCTGGATATTGATATCAATGCCAGGTTTTGCTACAGTGGAGGTGATTTTAAAATTACCGGGAGACAGAGGAGGGAGGGAGATGGTATCTACTCCGTTGCTGTCAGTCGTTACATTCAGGTCAATGGTCGGGAGATCCAGCTTGCGTTCCAGCATTTCGAATTGACCGTCATTTTTCAGACCCCATTGGTAGACCGCGTAGTCATCCCCCAGGGAAAGGTTGTCAAGGCCAGGACCGATCCCAAAGGTATATATGGGATCGGCGGCCAGAGCCATATCATAGGAAATAAAGCTTACGAATGTGGACAATGCCAGGCACAGGGCTGCCATTTTATATTTTTTCATAGTTATAGAGCTCCTTTGCAGTAGTATCCTTTGCAGTGTATGATTGTCTTTCGGCAGGCATGCCTCCAAGCAGCCTGAAGAAAGCAAGTGAAACACGCTCTAGTATAACACAGAAGGAGGCGGATATATTTAAAAATTTTATGAAAAATATAGTCTGATTAATTACAATCTGGAAGCGTCTTTCTCAAGTTTCCAGATATCCCGGTTATACTGGGAGATGGCCCGGTCTGAGGAAAAGTAGCCTGCCTTGCTTATATTGATCAGCATTTTTCTGGCCCAGGAGGAGCGGTTTTCATAATCGTTCAATGCCTGTTCCTTGGTCTTGACATAGGATCTAAAGTCCGGGAAGGTCATAAACCAGTCCTTGGATAAAAGCTCATTTTGCAGCCGTTCCAGGCGCTCTCTGGAGCCGGCGGCCAACATAGCCGGGCCGGTTATAAAGTCCACGGCCTCCCGGAGGTCAGGATTGGAATCGCAATAGTTTTTGGAGCAGTAAGAGCCATCCTGGTAACGGCGGATAACCGTTTCGCTGGAATCGCCGAAGATGTATATATTTTCATCTCCTACCAGCCTGTGGATCTCAACGTTGGCCCCGTCATCAGTACCCAGGGTTACTGCGCCGTTCAGCATTAACTTCATATTGCCGGTACCGCTGGCCTCTTTGGAGGCCAGGGATATCTGCTCTGAGATATCACAGGCTGGGATCAGCTTTTCAGCCAGGGTAACATTATAGTTGCTGACCATTGCCACCTTTAGATAAGGGCTTACCTCTAAGTCGCTGTTGATGATCTGCTGAAGACAAAGAATCATATGAATGATATCCTTGGCGATGGTGTAGGCCGGGGCAGCCTTGGCTCCAAACAGGGCGGTCACGGGAGTAGAGGGCCGCTTTCCCTTCTTAATTGCCAGATATTTATGAACTAGATACAGGGCGTTCAGCTGCTGGCGCTTGTATTCATGGAGGCGTTTGATCTGGATGTCAAAGATGGATTGGGGATTGATATCCAGTCCCTGGGTCTCCTTTAGATATGCCGCCAGCTCTGCTTTTTTATCGGCTTTTATAGCAATCAGGCGATGGAGGAGCTTCTCATCTGCTATAAATGCTTTATCTCCCAGCATTTCTAGCTGGGAGGCATTCTTTTTAAAGCCCTCTCCAATAAGCTGTGACAGGAAGGCGGTGAGCTGCGGGTTGCTGTGGAGGAGCCACCTGCGGAAGGTGATGCCGTTTGTCTTGTTGTTAAACTTTTCCGGGTAGAGCCTGTAAAACGGATTCAGCTCATTTTTCTTTAAGATGTCCGTGTGGAGCGCTGCCACACCATTGACGCTGAAGCCATAATGAATATCGATATGAGCCATGTGGACCCGTTCCTGTTTATCAATGATATATGTGGATAGGTCATCAAATTTACGTCGCACTTTATCATCCAGCACTTCTATTATGGGAATCAGCTGGGGAACCGCTTCCTGAAAAAATTCCATAGGCCAGGTTTCCAGGGCCTCTGCGAGAATGGTGTGATTGGTGTAGGCGCAGGTTTTACTTACCACCTGGATGGCATCGTCCATTTCCATTCCATGCTCTGTGGTGAGCAGGCGGATTAGCTCGGGAATCACCATCGTCGGGTGGGTGTCATTAATCTGGATCACCGCATAGTCAGGCAGATCGTAAAGAGTAGAGCCTTTGGACAGAGCCTCGTTAAGTATCAGACGGGCTCCGCTGCTGACCATAAAATACTGCTGGTAGATCCGCAGAAGCTGGCCTGCGCGATCGCTGTCGTCTGGATAGAGAAAGAGGGTAAGGTTTTCCTTGATATCCGTTTTATCAAAAGAGATCCCCTCTGTCACCAAATCCTCATTCAGGGTTTCCACGTCAAAGAGGTGAAGCTTATTGGTACAATTACCGTAGCCTGTCACCTGGATGTCGTACATCCTGGAGGTGAGGGTGAAGCCTTTGTAGGGAATAGTATAAACTACGTTGGTTTTCGTAAGCCAGGAGGTATCTGTGATCCAGGGGTCTGGCTCTTCCTTCTGAAGGTTGTTTTCAAACAGCTGTTTAAATAGGCCGAAGTGATAATTTAGTCCAATGCCGTCCCCATTGAGTCCGAGAGTGGCAATGGAATCCAGAAAGCAGGCTGCCAGACGGCCCAGGCCTCCGTTTCCAAGAGAGGGCTCCGGCTCCAGCTCCTCCAGGGCGCTTAAGGATTTTCCATAGCTTTCCAGGATGGATTTCACATCCTCATATATCCTTAAGTTGATCAGGTTGTTGGATAGAAGCTTTCCGATAAGAAATTCTGCGGAAATGTAGTAGAGCTTTTTTTTGCCCTTGCCGGACTCGCCTTTTCTTGCAAGGGTCTGCACCAGAGAGAGAAGGCCTGTGTACAGCTCCTTATCTGTGCAGAACTCCGGGCTTTTGCCACAGTGGGTTTTAAGCATTGCTTCCAGTTGCGCTTTGTTCATGTTCGGTTTTTCCTTTCTGAATTGGTTTTATGGGACGGCTGAGCAGAATCAGCTCCCTGTTGCCAGTCACTTGTACATTTATCTGTATTTTATTCTATAAACCTCTGATAATCTTGCATAATTCTGCCTGAATATAATATAATACTATCAAAAAAGCAAAGGGAGGGATACGGTGGAGGTATCTGTAAAAGACTGCTGCCAGGATTGCCATGAAATCAAGGAGCATGCAGGCAGGGAATTTCCCTTTAATATTTATCCTTGCGCGATGCCTGGGGATTTTACACAGGTTCCCATCCATTGGCATGAAGAGCTGGAATTGATTGTCATAAAAAAAGGCAAAGGAATTGTAACAGTGGATATGGAGCCTTATGAGGTAAGCGCCGGGGAAGGGGTTATGGTGTTTCCCGGACAGCTTCACGGCATTGGTCAGTGGCAGGAAGAGGCAGTGGAATATGAAAATATTATATTCCGCCCTTCTATGCTTATGGCGTCTGAGGCGGACGTATGCACCATCCGATTTTTGATTCCTATTACGGAGGGGCGGCTGAACCGTCCCCTGCATATCCAGAAGGGACTAGAAAGCTATGAGGAACTGATGGAATGTATCCGCTGTCTGGACGCCCTATCTGGTGAGAAGAAATACGGATATGAGCTGGGAGTAAAGGGAGCTTTGTTCCGCCTTTTGTATCTGACGGCAGAGGCAGGAGGGCTTGCCGGGGATGATAAAAATACGAAATCCAGGGAGAAAATGAAGCGGCTGCTGGAATATATAGAGACTCATTATGGAGAGCATATAGGTGTGGAGGAGGGGGCGGCTCTTTGCTATTACAGCAATTCCCATTTTATGAAGTATTTTAAGCAGTATATGGGCGTTTCCTTTATCCAGTACCTTAATGATGTTCGGATGTCGAAGGCAGCAGGCTTTTTGCTGGGAACGCCAGATTCGGTTACGGCGATTGCGCAGAGATGCGGATTTGATAATATTTCCTATTTTAACAGGCTGTTCCGAAGGAAATACCGTTTGAGTCCCGGAGAATACCGGAGAAGCCTGGAAGCCGCAGGCAGACCATAGAGGCTCAGAGAGGAGCAAGCCCGGTGTACTGGGAGAAAGGCGGCAGCTTATGCGCAGATGGATAGTATAAACGCAAGAAGCAGCCAGAGGCGCCGGATAAGATAGTGCAGGCGTACGGTCAGGGGGACTGAAAAGAGAGGGATGAGAGTAAAGTCATTTGGAGCAGATTAAGAAAAGTCCGATTTTTGTCGATAGATAGAGTATAGATTGCCTGAGAACGCAGCAGCTAAGTGCTAGGCTTCACCTGAATACCGGAAGAGAGAAAGGGCGGGGAATTATGACTCAAGGATCGAATGCGGAATTTATTAATAATTTATTATCAAGCTGCTCCGGCTATCTGTTTATCATGGAGCCAAACAGCTTTGAATGTTATTGGCCGCAATATATTCTCCAGAGAATTGAGCTGCCTAAGCAACGAGGAGGCATAGAGTGCTTTGCAGGCCAGATCTTTCTCAAGGAGGACAGCAGACGCTTCGTGGATGACTGTCATAAAGTGGCAGAGGGCACGTGCCCTTGCTTAATAGGCTCTTATCAGTGCCTCCCCGGAATCCAGGAGGAGGGAAGAATCTGTATCAGGATGTGGATGCTGGCGGCAGGCTATAGTCCTTCCCGGCGTTATCTCGTGGGAATGATAAGGGAGGAAAATAAAAATTGTTCCTTTGATCTGGTAACCGGTATTCCCAATAATGTCAGCTTTAGAAAGTACCTGTCTAAACAGGTAAGCCAGGGAGGAAGCTGGTGTGTTCTTATGCTGGGAATTGACGATTTTGCAAATATTAATGAGTTGTATTCCTACTCTGTGGGAGATCAACTTCTGAATGCATTTGCGTCACGTGTTCAGAAGCTTTTGCCGGAGCATGCTTTTATGTTCCGCCTGGACGGAGATAAATTTGGCCTTCTGTTTATGGACTGGGATGGAGCAAAGGGAAAAGCCTGGTATGAAACATTCAGGGAAAGCTGTATTGCGGAAAAATTCAATGGGGGAGGCAACACCCTTTTTCTTTCTGCCTCAGGAGGGCTTTGCTGTTTCCCAAAAGATGGGAAGGATTTTGAGGCTATCTATCATAACGCAAGCAAGGCTTTGCAAAAGGCAAAGGAAAATGGAAAGAACCATTTGGTTGTGTATAGTAAAGAGCTGGCGGATCAAGATAAACGAACTGCCTCCCTTTTGGAGGCTTTGCGGGAATCAGTGATTATGGGGTTTTGCGGCTTTTACATGAGGTATCAGCCCATTGTAAGGGCTGAGGATTTAAGTCTTGTGGGAGGGGAGGCGCTTATACGGTGGAGGTGTCCTGGCTTATGGGAAAATCAGGAGATTTCCCCGTCTGAGTTTATACCCATATTGGAGGAAAACGGGCTGATTCTGGAGGCGGGGAACTGGGCATTGGAGACGGCTGTCCGTCAATGCGCCCAGTGGATTCAGCATGAGCCTGATTTTCAGATGCATATCAATGTATCCAGCCGGCAATTTGAGGCTCCTTCCTTCAGATATCATTTGCTGGAGGTGTTAGACCGGTATCATGTGAAGCCGGCAAACATTATACTGGAGCTGACTGAAAGCGGTAAGGTGAAGGAGATGTCTGTGCTAAGCAGGGAGTTTGATTTCATACGCAGCCAGGGAATCCGCATATCTCTGGATGATTTTGGTACAGGCTATTCCTCGCTGGAGGTGCTGCGTCTGCTCAGCGCCGACGAAATGAAAATTGACCGTTCATTTCTGGAACGGATTTCCTATGACACGACGGATCAGGCTCTTTTGTCCACCTTGATTAATCTGAGCCATAAGATGAACATGGCAGTGTGTGTGGAAGGAATAGAAAATAAACAGCTTCAGGAGCAGGTCTGCCGAATGAAGCCGGATTTGCTGCAGGGCTACTATTACAGCCCTCCTCTTAAGGGAGAGGAATTTGCTGTAAAATATTTTACCGTGACTTCGGAGAAGGCGTTAAAGGAGAAGGCTTTCCGGGGTCAGGCGTACAGGCAGAGCCTTGTGTACGCTGAATTCCGGCCGGCGCAGCCGCTTAAGGCTCAGGAACTAATTGATAATGTTTACGCGGGAATCATCCAGATAGGGATAGATGAAAAGTTCACCTTTCTTTCTTGTAATGAAGGAGGGCGGCGTATGCTTGGCTATACGTCCCAGGAGATGGATGAGCTGTTTGCAAACCAGGCCCTGGGCTTTGTGCATCCAGATGACATGGAATACGTTAATAACGAGATTCGCAGGCAGATGGGGCTGGGGGATACGGTTACAGCAGAGTTTCGCCTGGTGCGCAAGGACGGCGCCCCTATCTGGGTTTTAGGCATAGGAACTGTATACCGCAGCAGAGACGGGAGTACAAGCCTGATTGTAGTGGCTATCAACAATGACCAGAGAAAGCGGGCTCAGCTGGAAAAGGAGCGGCAATTTTTGCTCCAGGATCAAATGCTGAATCAGCTTCTTGCAGGAGTTATGTGCCTTCGATTTGATAGAGATTTAACGATCGAGTATATGTCCAAACGCTTTCTGGATTTGCTGGGCTTCACAAAAGAGGACGTAAACCGGATATTTGATAATAAGTATAGGAATATGATATATGAAAAGGATCGGCCGATGGAGCTGGGGGATATTCTGGGGCAAAAGGATCGTAAGGTTCTCACAATGAAATACCGCGTCAAATGTAAAGATGGCCGGCTGGTCCGCCTAAAGACCGTATCCAGGCTTGAAGCCGCAGATACTGACGGAATACAGCGGGTCTTTTCTGTGGTGGTGGATATTACAGATGTTAAAAAGGATATGCTGGAGAAGAGCAAGGGCTTAAAGCGCACCAACTGCTATGGACAGGGGCAAGGGCAGCGGGGAGAGTGGTTTTCTGTTTCTATGTCTTTGCCGGAGCGGTTGAAAAGCAATTCTGTTGCAGTTGTGGAAAACATTCTGGACATTAATAAGGATAAGTGGGACGAAGAGCGTTTTTTGATGGAATCACAGCAGGATTCTGTTACAGAGCTGTTCAATAAGGCCAGCACAGAGGAGAAAATCCGAGGAGTTCTTAAAGAAGCCGGGAAGGAGAAGCATTATGCCCTGTTTATGCTGGATATTGAGCATTTAAAAAAAATCAATGATACCTTCGGACATATGACCGGGGACGCAATTCTTCGCCTTGTGGCTGAACGCCTCACTGGACAGTTTTGTAAGGATGATATTATAGGGCGCATAGGCGGGGATGAATTCCTGCTTCTTACATCTTACAGCGGAGATGTCCAGGAGGTCATCAGGAAGGCGAAGGAGATGAAGGAAGCTATCTGTCAGCCTCTTTTTATAAAGGAGCTTTCTGTAAACATCACAGTCAGCATGGGTATTGCCTGCTATCCTGGAGACGGAACTGAATTTTATACGCTGTACCGCAGCGCGGACAGCGCTCTCTATCGGTGTAAGGCCATGAATAGGAATGGCTATTGTCTTTCGTCATTGTATCACCTGGAGGAGGATTAAAAAAGATAACAGGTAAGGAAACAATATGTCTGGGGCAGAAAGGCTAGGTTGGCTTAAGTCCTTCTTGCTCCAGTTCTGTCACAGGGATAAAAGCCTTGGGCTGACGGGGATGTTCACTCAGCATTTTTTCCATCCAAACCATGTCCCACCAGATGCCCAGCTTGTAGCCGCATTTTGTAAAATGGCCTGCGGTTTTGTATCCCATTTTCTCATGGAAGGCGATGCTGCCTGGATTGGGGTAGGTGATACAGGCATTGACATTGATAACCTGCTGTTTTTTTAAAATGGATTCCAAAGCCTCGTAAAGCATGGCTCCGATGCCGGTCCCCCGGACGTCCTCTCCCACATAGACAGAGGTTTCAGCAGCCCAGCTGTAGGCAGCCCTCTGATGAAAGGGGGAGGCGTAGGCGTAGCCCAGGATCGTTCCGTTCTGGCAGGCAGCCAGATAGGGGTAGCGCGCTCGAATATGGCTGATTCGGCGGGCGAATTCCTTCAGGGTGGGAACCTGATACTCGAAGCTGATGGCTGTATGTTCTACATAGGGAGCATAGATAGCCAGTAAAGCCTCAGCGTCCTTTTCGTTTGCCATGCGTATGGTGATGGGAGGGGGGAAGGTATGTGAACAGGTCATGAAGGACTCCTTTTCTGGGCTGATATAATGTCTAAAACGCCGGTTGTAGTTCCGGTTCTGCTTAAAGCTGTATCTTATTCTAGCATCAATTTCACAACTTTTCTACCGGGTATTTGGTTTTTTTAACTATTTTCAGGCCACAGGAGGAAGGCTGCGCAGGGTGAATTTTGGTTGAAAAATGAAAACTGGTTTGATATACTGAAATAACGAAAATGATCGTGTATACACAAGAGGATGAAGCTTATATTGCCGCAACGGGAGGATAGAGGAAGAGAGAATGGGACAGGAGTTAAAGAGAAAGACCACGGTGATCGGACACAGAAATCCAGATACGGATTCCATTTGTTCCGCCATCTGCTATGCCAATTTAAAGGGCAAGCTAACAGGCGGGGAGTATGTGCCGGCAAGAGCGGGACATGTCAACCGGGAGACTCAGTTTGTCCTCAATTACTTTGGCGTGGATAAGCCAAAGCTGGTGGAGGATGTGAGAACCCAGATAAAGGACATTGAGATACGAAAAACCAGGGGAGTGGCGGATAACATTTCTCTTAAAAAAGCGTGGAACATCATGCAGGAGAATAATGTGGCAACCATCCCGGCAGTAAGGGAAGATGGAATACTGGAAGGGCTGATTACGGTAGGAGACATCACTAAGACCTACATGAATATTTATGACAGCAGTATTTTGTCTAAGGCCCATACGCAGTATACGAATATTATCGAAACGCTGGAGGCGGATCTTTTGGTGGGAGACGAGGAGGCGTACTTTGACCAGGGGAAGGTGCTAATCGCCGCGGCCAATCCGGATTTGATGGAGTTTTATATTGAGCCTCACGACCTTGTGATTCTCGGAAACAGGTATGAGTCACAGCTTTGCGCTATTGAGATGGGAGCAGACTGCATTGTGGTATGCGAAGGCGCAGGCGTTTCCATGACCATTAAGAAGATAGCCCAGGACAGAGGTTGTACAGTGATTGCCACCACCTATGATACCTATACGGCGGCACGCCTTATTAACCAGAGCATGCCTATCAGCTACTTTATGACAAGGGAGCATCTGATTACGTTTAACAGCGACGACTATACGGATGAGATACGGGACGTTATGGCCAGTAAGCGGCACCGGGATTTTCCGATTTTGGATAAAGAGGGCAGATATTTGGGAATGATCTCGCGGAGGAATCTGCTGGGAGCCAGGGGCAAGCAGATTATTCTGGTGGATCACAATGAAAAGAGTCAGGCAGTGGCGGGGATTGAGAGCGCCGAGATTATGGAAATTATCGATCATCACAGGCTGGGAACGGTTCAGACCATGGCTCCGGTATTCTTCCGCAATCAGCCTTTGGGCTGTACGGCGACCATTGTATATCAGATGTACCGGGAATCCAAGGTGGAGATAGAGCCAAAGATTGCAGGTCTGCTGTGCAGCGCCATTGTGTCCGATACGCTGCTGTTTCGCTCTCCCACTTGTACGCCTGTGGATGAGCTGGCTGCCAGAGAGCTGGCTGGGCTTGCGGGGCTGGATATAGAAACATATGCCATGGAAATGTTCGGAGCGGGAAGCAATCTTAAGGATAAGGCGGATGAAGAGATTTTTTATCAGGATTTTAAGCGGTTTGTAGTGGGTAAGGCACAGATAGGCGTAGGCCAGATTACCTCCCTAAACGGAGGGGAGCTGGAGGCTCTCAGGGAAAAGATGCTGGCTTATATGGAGCGTACTCAGCAAAGGAATGGCTTGGATATGGTTTTCTTTATGCTGACGAATATCCTGACTGAGTCTACGGAACTAATCTGCCAGGGGCAGGGAGCCATACAGCTGGCTGCCAAGGCATTCCATCTGGATATAGAAGAGGCTGCCCAGCAGGAGGAGCCGGTTTTAAAGCTTCCGGGTGTGGTATCCCGTAAGAAGCAGCTTATACCGGAGCTGGTGCTTGCTGAGCAGGATTAGGAGTGTGGAATATGAGTAAGGAATACTGGAAGCCGGGAAATATGCTCTATCCCGTACCCGCTGTTATGGTGAGCTGCGGCCGGGAGGGGGAGAGGCCCGGTATTATCACGGTAGCCTGGGCAGGAACCATCTGCTCGGAACCGGCCATGGTGTCCATATCGGTGCGAAAGGAGCGGTTCTCCCATGGAATTATCAAGGACACAGGGGAGTTTGTCATCAACCTGGTGAATAAGAAGCTGGTAAGGGCTGCGGATTACTGCGGCGTCAAATCCGGCAGGGATACGGATAAGTTTAAGGCTACAGGGCTTACACCCCAGCCTTCACGTTATGTAAAGGCTCCGGGGATTGCGGAAAGCCCGGTGAATCTTGAATGCAGGGTAGTGGAGGTGAAGGAGCTGGGAAGCCACGATATGTTCCTTGCGAAGGTGGAGGGAGTTACCATTGACAATCAGTATATGGATGAAAGGGGAAGCTTCGGCCTTAATGCCTCAGGGCTTGTGAGCTATTCTCATGGAGCGTATTTTGAACTGGGGAAAAAGCTGGGAAGCTTTGGCTATTCGGTGAAGAAGCCTGTAAGAGGAAAGGCCTCTTCCAAAGAGAGAAAGAAGCAGAGGACAAGGAGGAAGCAGGGATGAAACCGAATGTCACAATGATTGGAATGCCGTCGTCAGGCAAGAGCACCATTGGTGTGCTTCTGGCTAAAAGGCTGGGGTATTCCTTTGTGGATGTGGATATTGTAATCCAGGAAAGGGAAGGACGACTTTTAAAGGAAATTATTGCCGGCGAGGGGATGGAGGGCTTTCTTAAGGTAGAGGAGCGGATCAATGCCGGATTGGATGTAACCCGTTCCGTCATAGCTCCCGGAGGCAGCGTGATCTACAGCGAGAAGGCCATGAGGCATTTGAAGGAGATCAGTGAAGTGGTTTATCTGAAGATGAGCTATGAGGAGATGGAAAAGCGCATCGGAAACGTAGTGGATCGGGGCGTGGCCTTAAAGCCTGGCTTTACTTTGAGAGACCTTTACAATGAGCGGGCTCCCTATTATGAAATGTATGCGGATCTTATAATTGATGAGGAAGGCAAAACCCCAGGCGAGACGGTGGATGAGTTGAGAGACAGAATTGAGGCGATGATGAACCGAGCATGATATAGTGTATTGTTAAGAGGCGGAAACCGGAGCTGGAGGAGAATCCCAAAAGGCTTGCAGTCTGCGAGGCAAAGCTTGTGTCCATCAGGGCGAAGCTTCAGCTTCGGCGGGGGTGAAATAAACCAGAAAAGAAAAAGGATTGACTTTAAATAGGAGAGAGGAGAAAAAAGCGCAGGTGGACTGCGCTTTTTTGTGCTTCCAACAGGCAGAACCATCAGGCAGCCGTCTTTATTTTGCCGGCATAAAGAATAGGCTGTAACGTATTAAGGAATACTTCTTAGTGGAGGTGGAAAATGATGTCTGAAAACCGCACATTAAACGAATTATTAGAAGATTACGCAGTATATCTGAGGGAAAATGAAAAATCCCGCCTGACCATAGAAAAGTATGTCCATGAGTTGACTTGCTTCCTGCAATTTTTAGACGGGAAAAGGATTACAAAAGCCGTCGTACTGGACTACCGGGAATTTCTGCAAAGTCAAAATCAGGCGCGGACTGTTAACGCAAAGCTCTCGGCAATTCATTCCTACCTGGAATATGCCGGCTTGCCCTGGTGCAAGGTTCGCTTCCTTAAAATTCAGCGGAGGGCATTTCTTGAGGATGACAGAGAGCTGGGTGAAGCAGAATACCATCGCTTGCTGGAGGCTGCCCAAAAACATAAAAACAGCCGGCTTTACCATGTGCTGCTTGCTATCGGCGGAACCGGGATACGTGTCAGCGAGCTTCGGTTTATGACGATAGAGGCGGTGCGTACCGGAAAAGCTGAAATCTGCATGAAGGGAAAAACACGCATGGTACTCTTGCCAAGGGCACTGTCGAAAAAGCTGAAAAATTATGCAAAAGCCTGTGGAATCCGCAGCGGCATTATCTTCCGTACACGAAACGGAAGGCCCCTGGACAGGAGCAATATATGCCATGACATGAAGAAGCTATGCAAAGAAGCAGTAGTTAATCCAAGAAAGGTATTTCCTCATAATTTACGTCATTTATTTGCCAAGACCTATTATGCCATTGAGAAAAATCTGGCACATCTGGCCGATATACTGGGCCATTCGTCCATTGAAACAACCCGTATCTATGTGGCGGCAGGGGTTCGTGAGTATGAACGAACAATCGAAAAGATGAAATTAATAAAATAACCACAGAATTAACATTCTGTGGTATTCCTGCCTATTTTGACACATTCATTCTTATATTGCTGCCTTATCTGAGATTCGATTGGCATGGCAAACAGGCCTGCACAAGTCCTTGCGCATTGCAGGCCTATTTCCCATTGCTTTTCTTCAAAAATTAGTAAATAATAATTGATTTTTAAAGCGCGAAGCCCTATAATAAGGCTGTATGTATTATACTTTGGGGTTGATTTAACGCCAGTTACTACCACAGAATGTTAATTCTGCGGTATTCCTGCCTGTTTCACAGGAGCTGAAGGATAAAGAAAAAAGGGTGCAGGATGAAAGGAAAAGCAGGAGGAACCATGCTGCCGGACACGATTTGCAAAACAGTACGTCAGCATAGCAGGGGAAAGGTTCCGCCAGAGGATATGGAAAAGCTTCAGGAGATCGCGGAGGCTTACAGAAAAGTAAAAAACTATGTCTATCAGAGATACGGAGGTATCAAGAGCCTGGCAAAAATTTATCCTGGCTATACAGTTCAGAATGAGATGACGGACAGCGGCCTGCGGACACAGCTTGGGCTGCCGTCTGTATATTTCTACCTTGCCATCTTTGATGCGCTTGGGGATATAAAAGCTCAGTGGTCACAGGTAAAGAACAGCATGTTAAAAAGCATTAGAGAGAACGAAGGCTTTATGCCGGAGGACAGGCATTATCTGCGGTTTGTCATGAGGGCAGGCAGTCTCTTTGAGGCAGTCCTGTGCAACAGCAGGAGAGAGCTCCCAAAGGAAATGCAAGGGCAATATAAGGCACTCTGTACAGGCGTAGATAGAAAACGGCTGGATCGCTACCTGTGCAGGCAGGTCAGAAGAAAGCTCAGAAGGCTGCATACAGAGAAGTCTGGTGGTTTTGCCATTGCAGAACGGGCGTATCGCTATGCGGATCATGGGATATACATTTCTACGATGGAAAAACGCAGAAGGGTGTTTGTTCCTTTGACAGACGAGAATACCTATAAAAAGCAGCTTTATATCAAGCTTTTTCCTGAGAAAAGCAGCATAGAAATTGATATTCCGGTGGAGGCCAGGGTGCGCAGGAATAAGGAGTTTGAAGCTGTGATCGGGCTGTCGGTTGGTATGTGGCAATTATTTACTTCCGATACAGGGAGGATTTATGGAGAACAGTTCGGCTGCCTTCGTCAGGAGCTGGAGACGTTCATCAGCAGGGGGAACAGAGCCTACGCAAAGGAAAAACGGAACAATCCTGGCAGGCAGAAATATAAGGCTGGGAAGGACAGGCTGGAGGCGGGGCTGCATACCTACATCAATCAGGAAATTAACCGAATGCTTCAGGCGGAGAAGCCAAGGACTGTCTATATTCCCAGATTTCCCCAGAGCTCACCCAAGGGAGCGAAAGGCAAGGTCAATTATTCCGTTACCCTATGGCAGAAAGGTTATGTAAGGAAACGGCTGCGGCAAAAATGCCTGGAGAAGGGAATTGAACTGGCGGAGGTCTTTGGAAACAACATTAGCCGGGAATGCAGCCGATGTGGCAGTATGGGAGCTTATGAAAAGGATACATTCAGATGCTCCGCCTGCGGCTATGAGGATGATAAAAAAAGAAATGCAGCCATAAATGTAAAGAGACGGGGCCAATCAGGCCAGTGTATAGGCAGGGAATTTATGCCGTATGGCTCCAAGTAAGGTCATTAGAAGAATTGTGCAGATAAATAGGGGCGTTGGCCCTGTATTTTACCGGAGGCATAAAGCCAGGCCGGACTGCTAAAGGATTCATGATATAAAAAAGAAAGAACGGCATTGGAATAACAGCTTACTGTGAATTGGGTATGCCAGGACCTTCGGAACACTGAAAGGTGATGTACGGGGGAGCGAAGTGGATAAGATCGCATTACTCTAAAGAGTAACCAATATGCCTTATTCATAATTAGAAGAAGGCACAGGGAGGAGTACGAATGAGAAGGCTTCAAAAGAAGCGGCTTCTGGAGCAGCTTGATATGCTCTGCGAGGCCTGCAATGTGTTGAACGAACAGCCGCCAGGTCCGGGGTATGTGAACCTGTGTGCGGATATGCAGGAATTTGTGTCGGCTATTTTAGATTTTCTGGAACATACCGCAGGAGAAGGAACAGAGACAGCGGGACTTCTTTGTGAATTTTATAAAATGCTGTTCAAAGCAAGTCAGGGGGAAGCCACAGCCAGCCAGCTGCTTTCCCAGGTGGGCAGAATCTCTGCCCGGGCAGGCAGGGAGCTAAAGCCGGATAAAATCGAAGTGGCGTTCTTTTGCTACAAGGCCAGTATGAGCGATTGTCTGGAAAGCATCTACTTTGCCGCTAAGGAGGCTCCTGACTGTCATCCATATTTTATCCCAATCCCATATTATGACAGGAATCCGGACGGATCTCTGGGGCAGATGCATTATGAGGCCGCAGGTTGCTATTCGAACAAGTACGAGCTTACAGACTGGCAGAAATACGATATAGAGGCGCACAGGCCTGACATAGTGTATATCATGGCGCCCTTTGACGAATACAATTTTGTAACCAGTGTGCATCCTGATTTCTACGCCAGGCGTTTGAGAAAATATACGGATTTATTGATTTATATTCCGTATATTGTTCACAGCGAGGTAGTAGATGCCTCTGTAGGGGGATTTCCAGGCGTGCTTTACGCTCACCGGGTGATTGTGCAGTCAGAAAATGTAAGAAAGCAGTATATCAGCAGCATACTTAGCCGGGCGCCGGGATTGACGCCTGAAAGAGTTGAAGAAAAAATCGTTGCCCTTGGTTCGCCAAAAACAGATAAGGTATTGAAAAGTAAAAAAACGGATTACAGCATTCCCCAGGAGTGGATTGACAGATTAAAACCGGATGCTTCTGAAAAGCTGGTTCTTTTATATAACCTCTCCATTGAGACTGCCTTGAATCATTCCGGGGGAGAGAAGGGGGGGCGGTACCTGAATAAGCTGCGCAGCGTGTTTCGTTTTTTTGAGAACCGGAGAGACGTTGTCCTGTGGTGGAGACCCCATCCCTTGTTAGATCAAACCTTCCGCTCAATGCGCCCCCGCCTGTATCAGGAATACCGATCGATTGTGGATAGCTATAAGGCGCAGAGGCAGGGCATATATGACGACAGCGCTGATATGAACCGGGCGATTGCTTACGCGGATGCTTGCTATGGAGATGAAAGCTCCCTGAATTTACTTCTGCAATTTGCGGGCAAACCGATTCTTATACAGAATATAAATAATGCGGGAATGGAACCAGAGACTTCTGAGGGAGCGGAGGCTGTGGAACAGGCAATGGAGGCATTTGCCGCGAAGCAGCATTATAACAGCTATATACTGTATGAGGCATTGGACGCCTCAAAGGGAGGCTTCAGCCTGGCCGGGTTTATAGAGCATATGGATGTTATTAGGAAGCGGGGAAAGGAGCTATCGGAAAAATACCGTCTGAAATACGCAAACGCCGATGGTACGGCAGGACAAAAAATATACGAATATACAAGCTCAATCGTAAGGAGAATGGATAATGAATAAAGCAAAACGGTTCCGGGAATTACTGAATGCAGACAGGCATTTTTTCCTGATGGAAGCTCATGATGGACTTTCGGCCCAAATTGTTGAGGAAACCGGCTTTCCTGCCATTTGGGCCAGCGGCTTGTCTATAACGGCTTCTCTTGGGGTGCGGGATAATAATGAAATTTCCTATACGCAGCTGCTGGATGTGCTGGAGTATATGAACGACGCCTGCAGCCTGCCTATACTGGTGGACGGAGACACTGGCTACGGCAACTTTAACAATGCGTGCAGGCTGCTCCAGAAGCTGGAAAAGATGGGGATTGCCGCTGTCTGCATAGAAGATAAAAAATTTCCTAAAACCAACTCATTCCTGGAGACAAAACTTGACGCACTGGCGGAACCCCTGGAGTTTGCAGGCAAGCTTCGCGCGATGAAGGCCACCCAGACAACACCTGATTTTTCAGTTGTGGCCCGGCTGGAATCGCTGATTGTGGGTGCCGGGGTTGAGGATGCGGTGAAACGGGCGAAGCTGTATCTGGAGGCGGGAGCAGACGCGATTCTGGTGCACTCCAAGCGTCCCAATTCAAAGGACATTGATGATTTTCTGACGGCCTTTCCGGTGGATGTTCCAATCTTTATTGTGCCTACAAAATACTATACAGTGCCGGTCAGTCATTTTATTAAGGACAAGAGAATACGGGGCATTATTTGGGCAAACCATAATGTCCGGGCCTGTGTAACCGCAATGCAGGAGATCAGCAAAAAAATATATAAGGATGGCTCCATCGCCAATGTAGAAGGAAGCATAGCCTCCGTATCCGAGCTGTTCCGGCTGCAAAAGAATGAAGAGTATCTTGAAATGGAGAAAAAGTATTTGCCCATGTATCCGAATCTGAGCGCGGTCATCCTTGCGGCGGGAGGCCCTGGCTCCTTAGACTTTCATAAGCCCAAAGCATTGCTGACCATAAATGGCAAGCAGATTTTGGATCATCAGCTGAATGTGCTGAGGTCGGTAGGAGTATCAAACATTTCGATTGTCAGAGGCTATAAAAAGGAGGAAATACAGGCTGAGGATTTGGCGCTGATCGATAATGATAAGTGGAATACTACCAACGCCGCGTATTCCCTTTCTCTTGCCGCTTCCACCAAGGAACAGCCCTATCTGGTCTTATATGGAGATGTGTTTTTCAAGCGGTATCTGCTGCGATCCATTCTGGATTATGCGGAGGAGCGTTCATCAGCAGACGTGATTTTGGTGTGTGTAAAAGAAGATTATATTGATGCCGGTTATTCCCTTAAGCTGAATAAAAAGCTGGATGTATTTGGGGACGATTCTGAATTGAGCGTGGTTGAGGTCTGCACAGGCAGAGAAACGGGCAAGGATGAATGTGTGGTATATTTCAGCGGGCTGCTGCTGATCCATAATTACTCAGCGGTAAAAGAGCTGCTAAGCGGAGAGGACGCAGAGCGTTTACATACTTCAGATTTTATGCGCCGGGCGTTGGATACAGGACTGACCCTTGCTGTGATTATGTCCTCCCGTGAAGCAATCGTTGATATTAATTCTCTCAATGACTTGATGAAGGCGGGTGAAATACTGTGATTGATACAAAGAAATTTGTGGATCAGCTGATTGCCGGGGGTATTCATAGAATTGCGGGCGTGCCTTGTTCGTTTCTTGGCCCTCTCATTAATGAGGCTGAGAACCGGGGGATGTATGAACCCTTTGTAAACGAAGGAGATGCATTGGCTTATGCTGCAGGGGCGGCTCTGGCCGGACGCAGGTGCGCAGTAGCGATGCAAAGCTCAGGATTGTCAAACGCGCTCTCGCCGCTGACCTCTCTAAATGAGCTGTTCGGGCTGCACACGCTGCTGCTGATTGGAAACCGGGGGATGGATGATGAGCCTCAGCACAAAATTATGGCAGGAGTCCTTAAGCCCTTTCTGGATACGCTGGCCATACCCTATGTGAACGCTGAGGACAGCCAGGCTCTTTCTGCGGCTTTTCCTCAGCTTGATAAGCATTGTGCCGCAGTTCTTGTAAACAGCAGGCATACATTTTCGCCGGTTCCTCTCAAAGTCAAGGCTTCCGGACAGGAGCAGACGGTCTTGCCTCTTCGGTATGATATGCTCAAAGCAATATCCGGCTGTGCCGAGGCTTCCGTGATTGTAACCACAACGGGATTTACCAGCCGGGAAATGTTCTGCATAAAAGACCGGGCAGAGAACTTTTATATGGTAGGTTCCATGGGATGCCTGTCCTCCCTGGCTTTAGGCATAGCTGACTATCTGCCGGAGAGGACGGTCATTGCAATCGACGGGGACAGCGGGTGTCTGATGCGCCTTGGGGCTTTGTATACGCTGACGCAGAAGCGACCTCACAATTTATGCTATATCCTTCTGGACAATGGAGCCAATGAGTCTACAGGAGGACAGCGCAACAGTCTGGGAGAGAGCCGCCTGCTGGAGGTAATGAACAATCTGTATCCGACACAGGAGGTAGGCTCTGTTGATGCTATGACTGCTTGCCTAGGTCAATTTCAGCAATTTCCGGCATACACGCAGCTTTACGTCAAAACCGGATTAGGTACGGTTAAAGACCTCCCCCGTCCGGACAGGCAGCTTATTTATGATCAGGCAAAGCGTTTTCGGAAGGCACTGGTATGAGAATTGGGGTTTTATCTGATATACATGCAAACATACAGGCTTTACAGGCGGTTTTGAAGGACTGCCAGGAGCAGAGAGTGGATAAGTTCTGGCTCCTTGGAGATTACGTTGATTATGGAGGGGATCCGGTGGAAACGGTATCGGAGCTGTCAAAGCTTGGAGCGGAATATATGATAGCGGGCAATCATGACGCCTGCCTGTATACATCCTCTGTCCGCAGCAGCGAGACGCCCCATGGAAAGCAGGCCTTTGAGTACACGAAAGAGATCGTCAAGGAAAACCGGGAACGCTTCAGGCTGCTGGAGGCCATAGCAGATAAGCCGCTGCTGCATCTTGCAGATAGGAAGACGCTGCTGGTACATGGAACTCCGCAGGATCCTTACTGGGGAAAATTTCTGCCGGGAGACAATGCGGATGTATTATTTGATGTTTTGGAACAGATGGATGTCCGTATGATGCTTCTGGGACATTCTCATGTCAGCTTTATGCTCACCAGGGGAGGACGGACGATTATAAATCCCGGCAGCGTCGGGCAGCCCAGGGATGGCAGTCCTAAGGCTGCTTATGGGATTCTTGACGGAGATGCGGTTATATTTAGGCGGGTTCAATACGATATGGATGGGGCTGCTAAGGCGATTCAAGAGGCAGGACTGCCAGAATATCTGTGGAAGCGGTTATATAAGGGCGCGTAATGCCCGGAAGGGAAGATACGATGAAGGTTTTAATTACAGGGGCTGCTGGACTAACAGGCGCACATTTAATACGGAATTGCCTGGACAACGGAGATACGGTTGTAGGCGTGGATAATTTCTTTCGAGGAACGAAAGAGAATATTGAAGGGTTGCTGGACAGGGAGGACTTTACATTTCATGCATGTGATTTTCGTGAGTATATAAAAAAGGAGAAGGAAGCTGATTTTGACGGCATATATCATCTGGCGGCTATTGTCCCAACCAGATATTTTTATGAAGAACCGTGCTTAACATACGAAGTTAACTGCCAGGGGACGTATGAGATTTTTCAATGGGCGCTAAGAAACCATATACCCCGCTTTGTCAATGCGTCCAGCTCAGAAATCTATGGTCATGGGAGGGAGCTGCCCACAAAAGAGACGGCTCCCTCACTGTTTGATTCGGTGGATACCACGACGCGCTGGTCATATGCCCACGGAAAGATTATGACGGAGTATCTTCTGAACCATCACAGCAGCGAAATACTGGTATGCCATCTGCGCTATGCCAATGTGTACGGCCCATATGATGTGGATGACAACCATGTGATACCATATATACTCAACTGCATTGCTCATGACAGGCCCTGCCACTTAAATGCCCAGGCAGGAGAGATTGCCCGTTCTTTTTTGTATATGAGTGATTGCGCCAATGCTACCAGGCTGGCTATGCTGCATATGAGGGGAGGGACAAGCTATAATATAGGAAATCCAGAAGAAACCACCATTCTTGACTTGTACCATAAGGCGGTGAAGGTGGCGGGAGAGCTGGGAATTTCCTATCGCCACAGTCCTCAGTTTGATATATCGCGTGCCGGAGATCCGAAGAGGCGGG
Source organism: Clostridium porci (assembly GCF_009696375.1). Lineage (GTDB taxonomy): Bacteria > Bacillota > Clostridia > Lachnospirales > Lachnospiraceae > Enterocloster > Enterocloster porci. Next base: position 27,534 of record NZ_VUMD01000003.1, on the reverse strand, counting down.
TGCTTGATATTTCACGGGCCAGGGAGCAGCTGGGCTATTCCCCGAAGGTGATGCTTGAAGAGGGCTTAAGGAGGACCCTGCAGTGGATAGTAAAACAGAAGCAATAGTCCTATGTGCAGGTATGGGAAGCCGCATTGGACTGCCTCCAGATCAAAACAAGTGCGCGTCTTCAATAGCTGGAACCTCTCCGGTCAGGCATACCGTTTCAGCGCTGCTTCGTGCAGGAGCGTCTCCAATAACAGTTGTGGTCGGGCATGCGGCCGAATCTGTGCAAAGGGCTCTGGCTGATTATGAAAAGGCCGGACAGGTGAGGTTTGCAAAAAATCCCTATTATAATTGGCATGGCTGCAATTATTCCCTGGCCTGCGCAGTGGCAGATAGGCCTAGGGAATACTGGGGAGAATATGCAGGGAGGGTTATAATCGCAGAAGGAGATTCTCTGCTGCACATTGGCTCCATTCAGCAGCTGTCGAATCAGACAGCGCAGGCTGTTTCTCTGGTGCGATCGGAGACCTATGTGGATTATAAAAGAAGCGTAATCGCGATAGGTGAGAAGGGGAAGATCCTGCGCTATGAATATGATGCCACCCATAGGGGGAGCTTGCCTGTATGCTCAGACAGAGAGAGTGTCATAGGAGAGAGTATGCAGCTTTGGTCCTTTTCCGGGCAGCCTCTGAAACAGCTGATAAAGCAGCTCAGGGAGTACAAAGGGGAAGCTGACCGCTCAGAAATACCCTTTGTTCATTCTGGGGTTTACTCTATTAACAGGCTGAAGATACAGATTGAGCCTGTCGTATCAGAGCATCCGGACGACTGGATCAATCTGAATACGCAACAAGATTTGAGAAAGGCAGGAAATGTAAAATGGCTGATAAAGTGATGATAATTGGATATGGCAGCACAGGTAAATATGCCTTGGATATGCTGACCCGTCTGCCGGATCTGGCAGATTGCGAGTATACCATTCTATCGAGAACTCAAAAGGAGGAGGCGGAAAAACGAATCAATCTTACCCTGGTTTCCGCTGGCATGTTTGGCATGTATCCGAAGGTCAGATATATTGCCTGCGATATTAATGATATAGAACGGCTGAGTGAAACCATTGCTCTAAGCGAGCCGGATGTGATCGCATATACGGGACGGTATATGAAGGGCTTTAAATACGGCGAATTTTCTTACCCGAATCAGATCGGATATGGAGTGTGGACGCCTATGGCGGCTGTACTGGTGGAAAAAGTTATGAGAGCCGTAAAACAGGCAGGGGTGAAATCACGTGTGATTAATACTAGCTATGGGGACGCCGTATCCCCGCTTCTGGCAGCCCGCAAACTGGCTCCATATACCAGCGCAGGAAATCTGAATCACCTTATTCCGCGCATTGCCCGGGCTTATGAAACACTTACAGGCCAGCCGGCCGGCTGTACGGACGTAACCTTTGCCGGTTCCCATTACGCCAACACATACATATCAAAAGAGGGAACGGCAAAGGGCTCTCCCTATTTACTACATATTGGGGGAAGCAAACCGGTAAGGGACTGTGATGTCTTTAAGCATTGTGCCATTCCAACTGCGTCAGGACAGGAACGCAATATTATGATTGCTTCGGATGTGGTTATGCTGATTCGGCTCATGCTGGATAAAAGCGGTAATGAGCATAAGATTCACGCGCCTGGTCCCTTTGGCAATGTGGGAGGCTATCCGCTGCTGTTTCGTAATGGGGAAATGAGGGTGGATGAGACGCACTTTACTCTGAGTGAGATGATAGCCGTTAATAAGGATAGTCTGCGCTGCGACGGTATCGAGAGGCTGGATGAGAATGGAATTCACTTTACCGATGAGGTAAGAGACAAAATGAAGGCCGTATTCGGAATGAATTACCCTAAGACTGTTGCCCTTGAAGACTGTGAGAGCTTTGCGGCAAAAATTGCTGAAAGGATAGGAGCTAATTATGGGAGTTAATTTAAAACGCAGCAATTACGCATATAAGTATCCATTTGAAAGAATTGCCTCTTACGCGGCTGCTGTAGCTTCAAAGTATGCAGACCCATCCCTTGTAAAAGCATTAGATTTTGGTTTTGGAGGCGGAAGGCATTTGAAGGTTTTATCCGATCTGGGATATAACACCTATGGAATTGACGTTACAGAAGATGCGATTGATACCGCTTATTACAACTTTGGTGAAAACTTTATTCCTCGTGAAAAATTGAGCATTGATAATATTATGGAGCATCCGATTTATCCTGAAGGATATTTTGATGTGATATTGTCTGTTGGCGTGCTTTGGGCATTAGGCTATGAGCAAATGCTTGCGTTTCTGGACAGGCTTATTCCTCTTATGAAAGAAAATGGGTATCTGATTGCGAACTTTAGGACAAAATTTGATGATTTATATGTGTCAGATTCGAACAAAGCACATGGTAAAGAGGATAGGAAGCATAGGATGGCATTGGGGGAGTGGGGGGGGGGGGGTGAATGATGCTTATGTGCCTCAATTCAATCATATATGGGCTTTTTTGGACATTAACGACTTAAAGCGGTTAATGAAACAATATGGGATGACTATTGAAATGCTTGAGCGCTATGATCGGTATTATAACAATGTGGAATGCATTTCATATTGGTGCGTGGCGGCAAGAAAGGGATAACAAAAATGGCAAAACGTCCGGTAAATGAAATTAAATTTACGCCTGCGCAGCTACGCAGGCTGCAGATGGTTGAGCTTGACATTTTGCTGGAGCTGGATAGGGTCTGCAGGAAAAACAACATAAGCTATTTTTTATGTGGAGGCACGCTGCTGGGAGCGGTACGCCATGGAGGCTTCATTCCATGGGATGATGATGTAGACGTAGGCTTTTTCCGCGACGATTATGAACGGTTCTGCCAGGTGTTTCCGAAAGAAGCAGATTCCTCCCGGTATTTTTTGCAAACCTGGAAAACAGATAAATATTACCGCTGGAACTATGGAAAGATACGCCGGCTTGGTACGGAATATATTCGTGCCGGGCAGGAGCATATGAAATACAAAACAGGTATTTCCATTGATATATTTCCATACGATTATTTGCCGATAGATGAGGAGCTGCACCAGAAGATCCTTGCAAATGTATACAAGAAATACGTAGATCCCTACCGCTGGAAATGGGAGCTGAGGGATGAGTTTGTAAGATCAAAGGAGATGGGACGTCTGCGGAGACAGGCGCGCTCATGCGCTTGCCTCAGAAAAATAGCATATTCGATTGTAGGGAAATATCAGGCCGATCAATGGTATATGCGTCTGTGGTACAGCTTGCTGTCCTTGCTTCCTGGAAGAGCGGTGGCTGCTCTATTAGAGAAAACCGCCCGGAAATATAATGATATAGAGATATATGGCGGCAAGGGAATCAGACAGTTTGGCTATGCCTTCGATTGGGAGCAGCCGGGACTGGGCTGGCGTCCGGATAAGCTGGCTGAACGGGCTGAGATAGAATTTGAGGGCTTTAGGGTGTTTACTGTAAAGGATACGCACTGGTACTTATCTGGAGATTTCGGAGACCACTATATGGAGCTGCCTCCCCCAAAGCTTCGGTATGCAGTAGCTCCGGCCTCCAAAATTGACTTTGGAGATGTGTTTAGAGAAATGGGATGGTGTACAGAAGAATATTTACGTCCGGAGGAATACCAGAATGATTGAGACAAAGCAGGTCCAGCCCCTGCCGGCAGGGGAGCTGCGCAGGCTGCAGCTAACGGAGCTGGAGCTATTAATAGAGTTTGACCGTATCTGCCGGAAAAACAATATCAGATACACAATGATAGGAGGCACGCTGCTAGGAGCAGTGCGGCATAAGGGCTTTATTCCCTGGGATGATGATGCGGACGTAGCGTTGCTGCGTTCTGACTATGACACCTTCGTTTGGGCCTGTGAACAGGAGCTGGACAGCAAACGCTTTTACTTCCAGGATCGGTTTCAGACCGAGGGGTACCGGTGGGGCTATGGTAAGCTGCGCAGGCGCAATACCTCCTTTATACGCCCCAATACAGAGGATTTGCCCTATGAACAGGGAGTATACATTGATATTATGCCGGTGGATTACATTCCCAACAGTAAAACCGGGCAGTTAATCTGCAACCTGGTGGCTTTTTTCTTTCGCAAGGCCTCCTGGGCGGAAATAGGAAAAAGAACCGAGCCTAATTATGTTTACAAAGCTCTGTACTGTCTGCTGGCTCTCATTCCATTTCACACGTTAAACAGGGCATACAAAGCCTTGATAAAGTGGCTGAACCGTAGACCCACTGAATATTTGCGCTGCCTGGCAGTGCCTGTTGTGACCTCAAAAGGCCATAAGGGCTATTGGCGCTATAAGTCGGAGTGGCTGGATCGCCTGAAGGAGTATGAGTTTGAGGGGTATTCTCTGATGGGCTTTGCCGATTGCCAGCTGCCTTTACGGCGGATGTACGGGGAATATATGGAACCTGTGCGGTTTCCTCCTGTCAGCCTGTCAGCCTACGCTCTGCCTCCTCTTAGGGAAATACAGGTTGATGATACATTAAAGGAAGGGATGCAAAATGATCGATAAGCAATATTGTATGAGCTCTTATATGGCCTTTCGCTATATCGAAAAAGAGGATGTGGATTTTTACGAAGAAACAAAGCATCATAATTTTGTTCCGGCGCCAGAACATGAAAAGATCCTGGTCGACTCAGCCGAAGCCATTGACAGGGAGGTTGCCCAGGTATTTGAAGGGCTTAAGGGGCAGAGGCTTGGAATTATGCTCAGCGGCGGGATGGATTCTGCCAGTCTGGCCTCCTATATGGAGGGCTGCGATGGGTATACCTTCCGATTTCTGAGAGGCGGGTTTCAGACGGAGGAGCTGAAAAGAGCAGAGTATTATGCTAAGGTTTATAATCTGAAGCTTCACTATGTAGATATTAATTGGAGTACGGTGACTGAAAATCTTCAGCCTGTTATGAAAGCCAAGGGCGCGCCTGTACATTCTATAGAGCCGCAGCTATATCAGGCAGCCTTGCAGGCGAAAGGAGATGGGATTGAACGGCTGATTATTGGGAACGGAGCGGATTATATTTTTGGAGGAATGGATCAGCTCCTGTCGGAGGACTGGGCCTTTGATGACTTTGTGGAGCGGTATATGTTCACTAAGCCTCAGGATGTTTTGAAAGAGCCAGCGGATGTTTCATACCTGTTTGAGCGGTATCGGTGTGATAGAGAAAAGAAAATAATAGATGGGGCTGGCAGCGGCGCTTGGGAATTAAGAGATAATAGTAAGTTGGCAGAGCTTGACGGAAATAATGGGGGGGGGGGGTGTATTGATTATCTTAAATTTATGGAGGATGTAGCTTTAATTGAAAGCTTTAGCTCCTATTTAAATGCCTTTCATGCAGCCGGAATGCCCTATACAGATCCTTATGCCAAATTGAAAATGGCGGAGAAGCTTGATTTATACAGAATCCGTCATGGTGAACCGAAATACCTGATTCGTGAGTTGTTTGCAATGAAATATCCGGGGTATCCCATTCCCCAAAAGCTGCCTATGCCAAGACCGGTAGACCTGTATTTTAAGGAATGGACTGGACCTCAAAGAGAAGAATTTAGGAAGGATATTGACATGAGGGCCTTGACAGGAAATCAGAAATGGCAGCTGTATTGCTTGGAGGAGTTCCTGAATCTCTATGAACCGTTGAAGTGACGTATAAAAGGGATTGAGGGTGAAATGCAGCAGCTTTTCATAATGCCTTGGGAAAAAAGAAAGGAATGAACCTATCTAAATGAATAAAAGAAAAACCTATATTCGTCATCCCCGTCTGACTGAAAAACCGCTGATACTGTACCCGGCGGGAGAATATGGACGTAATATGCTCAAGGAGCTGCGCCGCCTTGCTATAGAACCTGTTGCCTTTTGCGATGCCAGCGAAGCTAAAATCGGGACAGTGATTAACGGAGTTGCCGTACAATCCCTGGATAGCCTGCTAAAACGGTATGGAAGAGAGGGGGCAAGGTATCTGATCAATTCTGCTTATAATTATCCTCAGATAGAGGCAAGGCTTACAAGCTATGGGGTGCCCCTGGATTGTATCCTTGCTCCTGATATTTACTCCTATTGTGATACAGGCAGGATTGAGCGTCCAATACAGGTAAGTCAGGAGGAGCAGGCACAATTAAAAAGGTGTCTTCTTGATCTGCTCTGTTTTTTCCATAAGGTATGTAAAAAATACGGCATCCCATATTATATAACCTCAGGTACTCTGCTTGGAGCAGTGCGGCATAAGGGCTTCATACCCTGGGATGATGATATTGATGTGGCGATGCTTCGCAAGGATTACAATCGCTTTTACCGGGTGGTGCAAAAGGAGCTTGGTGATACATATGAGATACAGGAAATGCCGTCTAGAAAAAACCTTGGTCTGAAAAACAGCGTGCTGCGTTTGTTTGCTAGCAGTCAGAAAATGATGATTATGATTGACACGTTTCCGATTGACTATGTCTTCCCATTTCCAAACCGTTTTAATCTGCTTCAGGAGAGAGGCTCCATGTTTTTGTTCAGGCTTGCGCAAGCATGTAGATGGTATGATGGGAGCAGCCGGTTCAGCAAGTTAGGACGTTTCCTTCGCAGGCTGGGAGAGGCGGTTGTGCAGCTCTGCAACTGCTTTGATACGGGATGGACCCACTATTTCATATGGGATACGCCTAATATGTACAAAAGTAGGGTATACAGTAAAGCGCTGATAGGAAAAGGCTCCCTTTTAGAGTTTGAGGGACATCAATTCTATGGGCCGGAGCAATATGAGGATATGCTGCGCCAGATGTTTGGCGAGCGCTATATGGAGCTTCCACCCCAGGGGAGGCGTATCTACCCGCATACAATTTCAGAATTACAATTTCCAGGGAGAGAGGATATATAAGTATGAATAAACGAAAGATATTGATTCACGGAGCCGATACCCGCGGTCAAAAGCTTGCAAAGCGCATTGACGCTATGTTTGAAATTGCAGGCTTTATTGAACGGGACTGTAGTATTCGAAAGGCTGTGGGAGACGCCTTTCCCTGCTATGGGGATCTTAAGGAATATCCGGGAGAGGCGGACTTTATTTTTTCCATTGTCGAGGATTTTAACGGTTTACAGCGGGAATATATGAAAAGAGGGATTCCCTTTGATAAGATATTGGATTTCCGTCATGTTCATCAATACGAAAAGCATATTTTACATCAGTGTCTTGCAAATGAAATTCTGCGCCGGAATGTTCCGGGTGCGGTGGCTGAGCTTGGCGTTGACTTTGGCGATACAGCCAAATACCTGAACCTGTATTTTCCAGACAGGCCACTCTATCTGTTTGATACGTTCAGCGGATTTGACAAGCGAGATATGGACGCGTCCCAGGCACGGACAGCTGATCTGCTTGAATACTACAATGTCCGCTCAAATGCGGAGCATGTATTAGAAAAAATGTTCTATCCTGAAAGCTGCATTATAAAGGAAGGCTATTTCCCTGAATCCCTGGAGGGATTGGAAGACAGGTTTGCATTTGTCCACATTGATTGCGACCTGTATAAGCCGATCACAGCCGGCCTGGAATATTTTTATCCTAGGCTGAACCGAGGCGGCTTTATAGCGGTTCATGATTACTACAGCCTGTCCTTCCCGCAGGCAAAGGAGGCTGTGCGCGATTTTGCCGATAAATACCATTTAACCTTCGTAACCGATTTTTTCTCGGAAACAGCCGTATTTTGCAAGGAGTAAGGAGAGGTGTGAAATGAAGGAATCAGAGAGCATTGAGGAACAGAATAAATTATACATACGCTTCTTAGTGGTAATAGTGGGTCAGGCCTGTAACCTCCGCTGCCGTGACTGCGGTAATTTCGCGCCTTTTGCGCCTAAAGAGACCCTCCGCTATGATGTAAACCGCATCATTGGGCATTTAAAGATAATCACCAAATATGCCAGGATTCGATTATTGCAAATCCAGGGCGGAGAGCCGTTCATATATCCCAGATTGGAGACACTCCTTGAATTTGTGCGGCATTGTCCTGAAATAGAAAAATGTCTGATTGCTACAAATGGCACTGTGCTTCCCAATGTAAGTCCTGCTAGCCTGCGCCACGAGAAATTTATCGTCCGTATCAGCCAATATCCGGTCGCTTCTAACATTAGCGGGAAGGTGCAGCAGTGGCTTTATGATCATTCGATCCGATATGAAATGTATCATTTTGTTTCAAAAGAAGACAAGTGGTTTGATTTGGGCAAGGGAAAGACCTATAAGCCTGGAGCTGAGGCAGAAACCCGCTTTCAAAACTGTCTTTTTCGGAATTGTCTTACCCTGGAGGATGGATTCCTTGGACGCTGCTCCCGTTCGGTTATTGCGTGGAAGCTGCAGGGCTTTGCACCCCGTAGGCCAAATGGGGGGGGGGGTGTTATCTTCCGGTATCTGACAGTGAGACCTTTAGGGTATGGCTGGATGAATATATAAGCAACCCAAGGCATATGGAGGCTTGTTGCTACTGTAACGGTACGGACGTGAGGCTGTCCATTGAGCCGGCGATACAGTTAAAATCTGGAGAAAAGTGGGAGGATTTTTGATGTTACAACAGACAAAGGAGAAGCAGCATGGTTGATAAAAATTTTTGTATGAGCTCATATTTAGCGTTTCGGTATGTAGCCTCCCAGGGGGTTGGATTTTCTGAAACATTAATTCCTCAATATCCCCAGAAACCAACGAATCTAATTCAAAGCGTTGCGTCTGCGGATGATATTGATGCTGCGATTAGGCAGGTCTTAGAGGAAAGGTTTGATAAACAAACAGGAATTTTGTTAAGCGGAGGGATAGACTCCGCTATTCTGGCTTCTTATCTGCCCAAAGGCACAAAAGCCTACAGCATTCGGTTCGTAGCTCCTAACGCAGTGGATGAGACCGTGAAGGCTTCTTTGTATGCCCGGCAGTACAGCCTGGATTTTCATGTTGTAGAAGTTACATGGGAGGATTATTTAAAAAGCGGACCGGCTCTTATGAAGAGGAGGAGGGCTCCGCTCCACCAGATTGAGTGTGCGGTGTACGCAGCCGCGAAAAAAGCTAAGGCAGATGGGATTCATAAGCTTTTAATGGGAAATGGCTCTGACTATTTATTTGGAGGCTTAACCGGACTTCTTTCAAAGGACTGGACCTTTGATGAGCTGGTGGAACGGTATACTATGGTAAAGCCGGAACAAGCCCTGACAAATCCTGTGTCTGTTGTTCCCGTGTACGAGCGCTTCAGGACAGGAAGCAATTCCATTGACCTTTTTGGTTTTCTTGAACAGATACATGGGATTGCTTCGATTCCCTCCTTTGAGAACCCCCTGTCCTTAGCTGGAGTTCAGTCCCTGGAGCCTTATGAAGCAATGCATCTGTCCGTCCCCCTGGATCTGGACAGAATTAGGGGAGGAGAAAGCAAATACCTGATCCGTGAATTATTCAGCCGCAAATATCCTCAGATAGCTGCTCCTGATAAGATCCCCTTCAAGCGGCCCATGGATCAATGGCTGGCAAACTGGCGGGGCCCCGTTAGGCCTGAATTTATCAAGGGCTGCACTGCTTCCATGACTGGAGATCAAAAGTGGCTGGTGTTCTGTCTGGAATGGTTTTTGGATTTGATGGAGGAGGGGGTGCTTTAAAATCTATGGGATATGTATATCGTGTTGCAAGGGCGCGGGCAGAGAGCTATGAATTATCTGAGGTAAAAAGGGCTGTGGATGCCTTGTTCTTCCAGCTGGGCTATCATCCCCACAACCCATTGGGACACATAATTACGCCGGGAATGACTGTTTTTATTAAGCCCAACTGGGTTGCCTCCCGCTGGCGTGAATCCTGTCCTCATAAAGATACTCTGTACAGCGTCATTACCCATCCAAATCTGGTGGAGGTAATAGCCGATTATGCCGCAGTTGCTTTGGAGGGAAGGGGAAAGATTATCATTGGGGATAATCCATCCATAGACGCTGATTTCAATGAATTAATGCAGGTATTAAACCTGGAGCACTTAAAAAGCAAATATAACGTTCCCTGCGAAATTTTGGATCTGCGTCCTCTTATTTGCAGGGATTTAAACTATTATGGACAGAAAAACAAAATGGCCGCTGGGCCAGGCGATCCGCTGGGCCAGGAAACCATTAATTTAGGCCGCCGGTCCCTTTTGTATTCTGTAAATCCGCTTTTGTTCCGTGGGGTTTTTAAGCAGAGAAAGGAGACTATAAAGGCCCATACCAAAGACAACCAGCTCTACGGGTTTTCTAAAAGTATATATGATGCGGATGTATATATATCACTTCCAAAGATGAAGACCCATCATAAGGTGGGGGTAACTCTTAATCTGAAGGGATTAGTGGGAGCGATTACCGAGAAGAACCACTTGGTGCATTGGAGGGTGGGATTTCCCTCCATGGGAGGGGACGAGTATCCGGATTTTAAGAGCTGGGTCAGAGGAAGCCTTGCCAAGGTAAAGGAGCGGGGAGCCTGGAGCGGAAATGACACCATATGGAGGATGGTTGTAGATTTATACCATGGGATGGAAATGAAGAAGCGGGGTTACTTTACGGTAGTAGACGGAATAATCGGAGGGGAGGGCAAGGGGCCTTTCTGTGTACATTCAAAGCCTTCTGGTATGCTGGTAGCCGGTGAAAGCCTTCTGGCAGTTGATTTGGCTACGGTAAAATTAATGGGTCTGAATCCCCGGAGGATTCCCTATTTAAATTATTTTTTGGAACATGAAATTGCTTTAGATGAAATTGAAGTTTCAGATGAAGCGAAGCACATGCTTACGGCTGATCAAATAACAGGGAAGCAATTAGACTACCATCCTTCGGAGGGATGGAAGGAGCTTAGGGAGGATGGGCAATGGCTTTCATAAAGGAGAGGACGAAAGATGGCAAACTATAAGATCGGATATACGACAGGAGTTTTTGATTTATTTCATATTGGACATTTAAATTTGTTGAAACGGGCAAGGGAACAGTGCGATTATCTCATTGTAGGCGTAAGCAGCGACGATCTGGTAGCCTATAAAAATAAGCGTGCTGTGATACCCTTTGAGGAACGGATTCAGATTGTAGAAGCGATCCGGTATGTAGACAAGGCAGTGCCCCAAACGAATATGAATAAAATGGAGGCGTGGAGAACCTATCAGTTTGATGTTATATTTGTAGGCGATGACTGGAAAAACACGGAGAAGTGGAATCGGTTTGAGGAGGAGTTTCAAAAGGTCGGAGTAGATATTGTCTATTTCCCTTATACGAGGAATACATCCTCCACTCTTTTAAATGAAACATTGTTAAAGCTAAGAGCGGGTATATAGCAGAAAATGGGCAGAAGCCGGGCATATGCAAAATGCTTTGTAGAAACAACCTTCGAGGAATTGTGCGGTATGCATAAAAAAAGAGAGATAAAATTGGTAATATATACAATAGAAATGTAAAAACAGTGAAAGAACTTTCTTGATTAAATGAAACTATTGAAAATAAATTCATGTCTGCTATACTAAGATCATAAGAACAAAGGAGGAGCAATACATGATCGAGAAAGTTGAAAACCTAAAGGGAAAGCTGATTGTTTCCTGTCAGGCTCTGCCTCATGAACCACTTCATTCTTCCTTCATCATGGGCCGTATGGCTCTGGCAGCAAAGGAAGGGGGAGCCTGGGGCATTCGGGCTAATACCAAGGAAGACATTGCTGAGATTCAAACTCAGGTGGATCTTCCAGTTATAGGAATCGTCAAGCGTGATTATGAGGACAGTAAGGTATACATCACCCCTACCATGAAAGAGATCCATGAGCTTATGGAGGTTAAACCGGAAATTATCGCGCTGGACGCAACATCGGATCTGAAACCCGGAGGCCAAAGCCTGGAGGATTTTTATAAGGAAATCCGTGAAGCCTATCCTGAGCAGCTGCTGATGGCGGATTGTTCTACTGTGGAGGAGGCCCTTCATGCGGATGAGCTGGGGTTTGACTTTATAGGAACAACACTGGTAGGCTATACAGAACAGAGTAAAGGTCTTAAGATTGAGGAAAATGACTTTGAAATCATTCGTGAGATTGTGGCGAAGGCAAAGCACCGGGTGATAGCAGAGGGGAATATCAATACGCCGGCCAAGGCCAGGCGGGTGATTGAACTTGGGGCCTTCAGCGTAGTGGTTGGTTCTATTATCACAAGGCCCCAGTTGATTACAAAGGCCTTTGCTGACGAATTGAAGTAGGTCAGACAGCTGAAGCAATGCGCGTAAGCGTCTGAAGGACAGATGCCAAGCGTTCATAACGAGAGGAGAATAGGAAATGGCAAATTTAGAGAAGTATAAAGGCATTATCCCTGCATTTTATGCATGCTACGATGAGAATGGAGCTATCAGCCCTGAGAGAGTAAGGGCATTGACCGAGTACCATATCAAAAAAGGCGTGAAGGGTGTGTATGTAAACGGTTCCTCTGGTGAGTGTATCTACCAGAGCGTGGAGGATCGGAAAATTACTCTTGAGAATGTTATGGCAGCAGCAAAGGGAAAGCTGACCGTAATTGCCCATGTAGCCTGCAATAACACCAAGGATAGCGTGGAACTGGCAAAACATGCCGAGAGCCTGGGTGTGGATGCCATCGCGGCGATTCCCCCTATTTATTTCCGCCTTCCAGAGTATGCCATTGCGGCCTACTGGAATGCTATGAGCCAGGCTGCTCCCAATACGGATTTTATCATTTACAATATTCCTCAGCTGGCTGGAGTTGCTTTAACCCAGAGCCTGTTTGCTGAGATGAGAAAGAACCCAAGAGTCATCGGTGTTAAAAATTCCTCCATGCCGGTGCAGGATATTCAGATGTTCAAGGCTGCAGGAGGAGACAGCTATGTGATTTTCAACGGCCCGGATGAGCAGTTTATCAGCGGCCGGGTGATCGGAGCCGATGGAGGCATTGGAGGAACCTATGGAGTTATGCCTGAGCTGTTCTTGAAGATGGATGAGCTGGTAAAGGCAGGCAGGCTTGCCGAGGCTATGCCTGTACAGTACGCAGCCAATGAAATCATCTATAAGATGTGCTCCTGCCATGGCAATATGTACGGCGTAATAAAGGAAATACTCCGTATCAATGAAAACCTGGATTTAGGAGGCGTAAGAGAGCCATTGCCGCAGTTGATTGAGTCTGACTATGTAATTGCGAAGGAAGCAGCTTCTATGGTAAAGGCGGCAGTTGCCAAGTACTGCTAGAGCAGCTTTAAATGAGAGAAAGGAAATGCGTCCCTCCCCTTTTGTGACAGCTCAAAAGGGAAGAGACGCCATTTAGTATACAGAAAGGGAAGTTCGCAAGGCAGGGATTTATAGTAATTGATTGGGGGCTTTTGGTAGTGTATCGGGCGGCCGTATTACTGGCAGGCCTTTGCTTTTCTAAGAAGGAGATAAAAGGGGAAGGCAAATATCAATCAAAGCCTGAATATCAGGATACTTTTTAATGAAGGAGGAGAAGCTGTGATTTTTGGAAATATCAGACAGAAGGAGACCTACCGTTTTCTTCCAGACGAGCTGAAGGAGTGCTTTGACTATGCAAATACGCATGACCTGGCAGGGCTTGAGAAGGGCTGTCATCCCATTGACGGAGATCGGCTGTTTGTAAACATTGTGGAGTATGAGACGACTGCTGCTGAAAATCGCTTCTGGGAGGCTCACAGGAAGTATCTGGATTTGCATTTGCTCCTTGAAGGACAGGAGCAGATTGATTTAAACTTTATAGAGAATATGATACAAAAGGAGTTTGTGGAGGCTGATGATTTCCTGCAGCTGGATGGAGAGCCTAACAGCCGGGTGATCTTGAGAAGGGGAGATTTCTTGATTTGCTATCCTGAGGACGGGCACCGCACAGCGATCAAGGTGGAACAGCCGGAGAGAGTTAAAAAGGCAATCTTCAAGATAAGGATTAATCAGTAGTAAGCCTTAAGAAGAAAGAGAAAAGGCAAACCGCATGGAAAAGAGCAGGTTTGCCTTTTACGGATGATATAATTTAATCGGATAAGGAGGCGGTAAAAGAGATGAGGAAATACATATGCATTGACATCGGAGGAACAGAGATTAAGCATGGGGTGTTGAATGAGGAAGAGCAGTTTCTGACAAAGGGAAAGACGCCTACGCAAGCCTGGAAAGGCGGGCCCAGTCTTCTTGAAAAGGCGGTAGGAATTGTGGCGGATTATCTGAGGGAGTGGAAGGCCGAGGGAATCTGTGTCTCTACCGCAGGGATGGTGGATGTAGAAAAGGGGGAGATATTTTACTCTGGCCCTCTGATTCCTAATTATGCAGGGACAAAAATCAAAGCCAGGATGGAAGCGGAATTCGGCCTTCCCTGCCAGGTGGAGAATGATGTAAACTGCGCAGGTCTGGCAGAGGCCAGGTCTGGTGCGGCTTTGGGAAGCAGCCCGGCACTGTGCCTTACTATCGGAACTGGTATCGGAGGCTGTATCCTGATCGGAGGCAGAGTATTTCACGGCTTCAGCGGCAGCGCCTGTGAGGTAGGATATATGCATATGGACGGAAGTGATTTCCAGACCCTGGGAGCTGCCAGCATTTTAGTCAAGAAAGTGTCTGCTGCCAAAAATGAACCAGAGGAGGAGTGGAACGGCTACCGGATATTTGAACTGGCAAAGTCAGGAGACGAGATCTGCGCCGGAGCCATTGAGGAGATGTGCCAGGTGCTGGGAAAGGGGATTGCTAATATCTGTTATGTCATAAATCCCCAGGTGGTAGTGCTGGGTGGAGGTATTATGGCCCAGGAGGAGTATTTAAAGCCCAGAATAGAGTCTGCAATTACAACGTATCTGGTGTCCAGCATTCGGGAAAAGACAAGGCTGGCTTTTGCCATGCACGGCAATGATGCCGGGATGAGAGGGGCCTTCTATCACTTTATGGAAAGAAGCGGCAGGGCGCAGGGATTATCAGAGCCGTAAGCTCTAAAAGAGGAGGAGAGCGTCCTATGGAGTATTTGAGATCAGTGATTCCTGTAATTGAATCCAATTATGAGAATTTTACCCCGGTAGAGAAAAATATCGGGGATTATTTTATTTATAACAGAGAGCTGGCAGATTTTTCCGCAAAAACGGTAGCAGGAAAGCTGTTTGTATCGGAAGCGTCCCTCTCCCGATTTGCGAAAAAATGCGGTTTTCGGGGATATAGGGATTTTATCTACCAGTATGAAGAAAGCTTTGCGGTGAATCGGGAGGATATTACCGGAAATACCCGGACAGTGCTCAATGTTTATCAGGAGCTTTTGAATAAGACCTATAATCTTGTGGATGAAAAGCAGGTGGAGCGTATCTGCCGCTTTATAGCTAAGGCAGGCCGCGTATTTGTCTGCGGACTGGGCAGCTCCGGCCTGGCGGCAAGGGAGATGGAGCTGCGGTTTATGCGGATCGGAGTGGATATTACCTCCATTGACCATGGAGACATGATACGGATGCGCGGGGTATTTCAGGACGAAAGCTGTGTGGTTTTCGGCGTCAGTATTAGCGGCGAATCAGAGACTGTCCTATTTCTCCTGGAGGAAGCCCACAGGAGAAAAGCAAAGACTGTACTTCTGGCAGCCAGAAAAAAGCCGGAGCTGGATGCTTTTTGCGATGAGGTAGTGCTGCTGCCCTCGCTGACCCATTTGAATTATGGAAATGTAATATCTCCCCAGTTCCCTGTTCTGGTTATGACAGATATTATCTATTCTGGTTATCTGGCTCAGAATAAGTATGAGAAGGAGGTGCTTCATGACAGTACCCTAAAGGCTCTGGCAACCGGGAGGTACAGGCCGATGGTCTGAGCCACAGACTTATGGCAATGCTGCTGTGTTCTGGGAAGCTTCTTGTGTACAGGAGCCGGGGAAGCTGTTGCTTTTGGGGATGGATGATGGACGTGGATATGCCTTTCTGTACAAGAAGGCTGTGGAGGAGGAACTGGAGACAGAAGTGCGCCGAAAGCGGAAATGAAAGGATTTCCAGATGGAGCATGATTTTGTATCTATGTGGAATAAAGGGAGTATATACGTGGCGCCTACAGAAATATTTACAGGAAAATGCAGAAGGCTTGATTAAAAGTTAAAATAGCGGGGACAATTTCTACAGGTCAGAGCTGACCGGATAAAAAAATTGAAAGAGGAGCTGCTATGAACAGAGAACATAGAACGAATATGCAATATGTGTACAGGGGTGATTTATATTTCGCGGATCTGTCTCCGGTGATAGGCTCAGAGCAGGGCGGCGTACGTCCTGTACTGGTAATTCAGAACAACGTGGGAAATAAATACAGTCCTACTGTGATTGTGGCTGCCATTACCAGCCGCACCACCAAAGCTTCTATACCAACTCATGTAAGCATACCCAGAACCAGCAAGGGGCTCAAGCAGGATTCCACAGTTTTGGCCGAGCAGATCCGAACTATTGACAGAAACCGTCTGAGGGAATACATAGGACATCTGGAGCAGGAGGAGATGGAGAGAATAGATAAGGCAATGGTTACAAGCCTTGGGCTGGGCCATCTGCTGGAGGCCTGAGAATAGAAGGGGACATAAAAATGCAGTGCTTTATTGGGCCACGGCATATTACTGTATCCTCTGGCTGTATAAAAGGATGATTTGCTGTACTTTATAGTGGGTTTATATTCCCATGTACTCCCGGCAACCAGAGCAGAGAAAATGAAACTGATAGCGGGAGCATTTTAAGGGCTGGAAAACTGGCCCTTTTTACCGTAAAAACACAATAAAAATCTGATTATCCGCTAAAACACAGTATCTATCAGCATTTTCAAGGAAATAAACACATCAATTTACTACTTATTTACTACTAACGAATGAGCCTTGATACGCAAGTTTTCCTAGATATGCAAAGATATGGTACAGCACATCAGTATTGAAACAAGAAAAAATTGAATAACTTATAGACTATGGAACGCCTAACATGACGTTCCTTTTCTATTTTCAGCCGTTCTTATTGGACGGCTATTTTATTACCCGAATGAAAGGAGCATTAGATTTATGAAAAAGACATGGAAACGATTGTGTACGGGCTTCTTAGCTCTTGCAACTGTCGTTACTGCTTTACCGACTACACCCGTTCATGCAGAAAGCAAGCAATACTGGACGGAAAGTGCGGAGCGTGTCGGTATCATTGAAAAAGTAATGAATGACGGTTCTATCGGTTCGACATTCAATGAGGGCTATATGAAAGTCGAGGGCGAAACTGCCTATTGTATTGACATCAATACAGATTTTAAGAACGGCTACAAGACCAGAGCTGACGCAAGCTCACGCATGAGTGCCGACCAGATTTCAGATGTGGCGTTATCCTTAGAGTATGTCAAACAGTATGGCGAAGCTCACAAGGAACTGAACTACAAGCAAGTCTATCTGTTGGAACAATGTGTAGTCTGGCAGAGATTGAGCGTACATCTTGGCTGGCAATGTGATAACGTGCGAGCTTCTTATGACGAAATACCAAAGGCTACGCAGGACGAAGTTTTCGCTGGTGCAAAAGCCTTTGTCAAAGAAAATAAAGGACGCTATGAATGTGGCGGTTATATCTACTCTGGCGAGGGGCAGGAATTGGGACAATTTTGGGCGAAGCTGAATGTCGGAAATGCGAAACTGCAAAAGACTTCCAGTAATACCAGCATTACCGATGGTAACGGGAATTACTCTATCGCTGGTGCGACCTACGGTGTCTTTGCTGATAAGGACTGCACGAAACAGCTTGCCACCCTTACGACTGATAAAAACGGAAATACAGACGTTGCAGAGGTAACGGCTGGCACAGTTTATATCAAGGAATTATCCGCACCAGCAGGATATAAAGTAGATAAAACTGTATATTCTTTAAAGGTTGAAGCTGGAAAGACAGCGACCTTGAATGTATCTGATACACCAAAAGTAACAGACACTTTGATTGAGCTTTTCAAGATTGATATGGAAACACAGAAAGACAATCCGCAGGGGAACGCTTCTCTAGCAGGTGCGGAATTTACATGGAAGTATTATGCAGGCTTCTATACTAAAGACAATCTTCCTGCCGAAGCTACTCGTACATGGGTTACAAAGACAATCGCTGAAACAGACAACGACGGGACAACCCACTACATCACAAAATTAGCGGACGCATACAAGGTATCTGGCGACAGCTTCTATATGCAGGACGGCAAAGCGGTTCTTCCACTTGGGACACTAACCGTTGAAGAAACAAAAGCTCCAAACGGCTACTTGTTAGACGGTGCATATATGCAGGCTGGCGATAAGTCCGAACAGATTAAGGGCTTATATGTAACACAGATTACCGAGGACGGCGACCTTGCCGTACTATCTGGAAGTAACCAGTTTTCCGTATCAGACAAGGTTATCCGTGGCGGTGTCAAAATTCAGAAACGAGATTTAGAAACGGGCGATACAAAGCCACAAGGAAGTGCCACTTTGAAAGATACTGCCTTTGACATCATTTCCTTAAATGATAATTCTGTTTTAGTTGAGGGAAAGCTATACAAGAAAAATGAAGTGGTAAAGACAATTCGTACAGATATTGAGGGTGTCGCTTCTACTTCTGCTGACCTCTTACCTTATGGAAAATTCCGTATCGTTGAAAGTGAAGCTCCCGACGGTTACTTAACTGACGGTGCAAAAACGATTGATTTTACAATCACAGAAAATGGAAAAATCGTGGACTTAACCGACGAAGCCCATTCTATCTACAATCAGATTAAGCGAGGGGATATTGAGGGCGTAAAAATCGGTGCAGGTACACACAAGCGTCTTGCTGATGTTCCGTTTAGGATCACAAGCAAGACGACGGGCGAAAATCATGTAGTGGTAACTGATGATAACGGGCAGTTCTCCACTTCTGCTGAATGGGCTTCACATAAGCATAATACCAACGCAGGTAAGACCAGCGAGGACGGTGTGTGGTTTGGGACTTCTGAACCAGACGACAGCAAAGGTGCGTTACCTTATGATACCTACATCATTGAAGAATTACGCTCTGATAGTAACAAAGGCTTTGAACTTATCCCACCTTTTGAAATCGTGGTATCAAGAAATAACCTTGTGATTGATTTAGGAACGCTGACTGATGAATACGAAAAAGAAATTTCTATCCATACCACAGCGACCAGCAAGGACGGCGAAAAGACTATCCTTGCAGGAAAAGAGGTTACAATCGTTGATACTGTAAAATTAGACGGACTTACCAAAGGCACAAAGTATCAGTTGAAAGGCTGGCAGATGTTAAAAGAAGAAAATGCCGAGCTTATCATTGACGGGAAACGTGTAGAAAACGATTATACCTTTGTCGCTGATGATGAGGAAATGAAAGTGGAAATTTCCTATACATTCAATGCGTCTGCTTTAGGTGGCAAAAACCTTGTTACCTTTGAAGAATTGTATGATTTAAGCAATCCAGACGAACCCGTGAAAGTTGCAGAACATAAGGACATTGAGGACGACGGGCAAACGGTACTTATCACAGAGCGTATCATCAAGATACATACTACCGCTACCGATAAGGACGGCAACAAAGAGATTGAAGCTGGAAAAGACGTTACAATCATTGATACCGTAACCTTAGAGGGCTTAGAAGTCGGTACACAGTACAAACTTGTGGGCTGGCAGATGTTGAAAGAAGAAAATGCAGAGCTTCTTATCAATGGAAAGCGTGTGGAAAGTGATTATACGTTTACTGCTGACAGCGAAGCTATGAAAGTGGAAGTTGCCTTTACCTTTGACGCTACTTCTCTTGACGGCAAACAGCTTGTAACTTTTGAGGAATTGTACGATTTGAGCAATCCAGACGAACCGAAGAAAGTTACCGAACATAAGGATATTGAGGATAAGGGACAGACAATTACCTTTAAGGAAAAGCCAGAAGAACCAGAGAAACCCGAAACACCACAGACACCAGAAAAGCCTAGCAGACCTAGCGACAGTCCCAAAACGGGCGATAACACAAACCTTTACGGACTGCTTGCACTTCTTATGACTTCTGGTGCTGGGCTGGCAGGTATCTTCTTCTACAAACGCCGTAAAATGAAGAAATCATAAGGCGGTAACGGTATGATGAAAGAAAAATCACGCTCTCCGCCGAAGCTGTCAAACGGCAGACTTTTGCTTATTCTGGCTTGTCTGCCTACGACCTGCAAGAACACAGATAGTCAAGGGTGCGAAGCATACATTTTACCCTTTACTATCTGTGGGATTGCTGGTACTTCCTGAACTGCCAGAATAAGAAATCACAATCAATTAACTTATCAAATATAGAAAGAAATGAGGTAAAACACTATGGAAATGAAATATGTCGTGCCAGATATGGCACAGTCTTTTGGAACTCTTGAATTTGCAGGCGAAAGCGACCATGTTTTTGACAGAGATAAAGATAACCGTAGATTTTTCGCAAGAAGAAGCTACAACCTTTATTCAGATGTGCAGAGAGGGGAAAATGTTGTCGTGGAAATTCCCGTGCAGGCTGGCGAAAAGCATTTCAAGTATGAACAGAAAGTAAAACTTGTCAATCCGAAGTTATACGGCAGAGGTTACGCAATCGGGGATATGGGACATACCGATTATGTGTTGCTTGCTGATGATATTGTGGCAGTTGAAGAAAAGTAAAGGAGTGAAGAATTTATGAGATTATCAAACGGTTTTGTCATTGACAAAGAAAAAACATTTGGAGAATTAAAATTTACAGCGGTGCGTGATGTGTTCTTGCAAAATGAGGACGGGACACCGAGTAGCCAGCTTAAAAAGCGTATCTATGACTTGAAGTGCAGTTTACACGGTGGAATTATCCCCGTGTCTGTACCGCCAGAAGTACCGTTAAGGGAATTTCCGTACAATGCAGTCGTGGAGCTTGTCAATCCAGTAGCCGATACCGTATCAAGAAAGACTTTTGGTGGTGCAGATGTGGACTGGTATGTAAAGGCAGAGGATATTGTATTGAAGAATAAAGGCAACCAGAACGCAGGCAATCCACAAAACAACAACACGCAGGGACAGCCGAAAAAATAAAAATTCTCCTCATAAGTTAGAAAAATAGCGGTACTCTCCCGTTAGTAGATTGCCTACCTTATCGTAAATGGTTAAAATAACGATAGGAGGTGGCACAAATGTATCAAATCAACAATGAAAAATTCGGAAAATTTTTAGCCGAAGTGCGAAAGGAAAAACAAATGACACAAAAGGACTTAGCAGATAAGTTGTTTGTGTCCGATAAAACAGTTAGTAAATGGGAACGTGGAAACAGTATGCCAAATGTTACATTACTTATTCCTATTGCTGACGTACTTGGTATTACAGTAACAGAACTTTTACAAGGAGAAAAATTAAAAGAAAACAAAACATTAGATAGTGATGTAGTAGAAAATCTTGTTGTAAATTCGTTAGACTTGTCATTGCGTGATACTATTCGTCAACGAAAAAAGAACTGGATATTTGCATTTCTTATCTCAATCGGTGTGGTAGTTGTAGAAGCAATATTATTAACCGTTTCTGGAATTTCCATAGAAGAAATGGGAGATAGTCTGTATATATCTGCGTTAATGCTTTTGTTTGCAAGTTGGTTTTGCATTTTCGCAAAAGAACTATTGCCGACATATTATGATACAAACAAAGTTAATTTTGTATCACAAGGAATTTTTAGAATACACATGGCAGGTTTATCATTCAACAATGCAAACTGGGGATATGTATTAACAGTATTTAGAGTGTTTACATTAGGAACTGCTATTCTATATCCTATTATCTGCTATATTAGTTTTCTGATTGGTGGTATTTCTGTATGGGATAGTGTAAAATATCCAGCTATCCTTATTTTAGTAATCGGACTGTTAGTAGTAACCTATATTGTTGGAAAAAAATATGAATAACGATATAAGCAGTTAGTCTTAGGATTGACTGCTTTTTTCGTACCCAGAAAGGAGTGATTGATTTATGCGTAAGATTTGGAACAAAGGACACCGTATCAGAGCCAGCGATAAGTACCTTGTCTACCACACTTCCATAGGGACGCTTCTGTTTGTATTCGTGGTGGTTCTTCTGCTATTGAATATAAAACAGCTCATGCGTACCGATTGGGAGCATTTTAGTTTGTTAGAAAACGGCTTGACGCTCTCCCCTTACAACTTCATAACCATACTGATAGCGACTGGTGTTTGTACATTGGTCGCTTTTCTGTATTACCGCTTCTGTTACGACAGTTTTAAGAAGCTCCTGCACCGTCAAAAGCTGGCAAGAATGATACTGGAAAATAAGTGGTATGAAGTAGATACCGTACAAGACAGCGGTTTTTTTACTGACCTGCAAAGCAGATCAAGGGAAAAAATCGTCTGGTTTCCAAAGATTTATTATCAAATGGAAAAAGGACTGCTTCATATCCGCTGTGAAATTACGCTGGGGAAATATCAAGACCAGCTTTTACGGTTAGAGGATAAATTGGAAAGTGGTTTATATTGTGAACTGACCGACAAGACCCTGCATGACGGCTATATCGAATATACCCTGCTTTATGATATGATAGCAAACCGCATTACCATTGATGAAGTACGAGCAGAAAACGGCTGTCTTAGACTGATGAAAAATCTTGTCTGGGAATATGACGCACTCCCTCACGCTCTGATTGCTGGTGGGACTGGTGGCGGTAAAACCTATTTTCTGCTGACGCTCATTGAAGCCTTACTGCATACCAACGCTGTCCTTTATATCTTAGACCCGAAGAACGCTGACCTTGCGGACTTGGGAACAGTTATGGGAAATGTGTATCACACCAAAGAAGAAATGATAGATTGCGTCAATGCCTTTTATGAGGGCATGGTACAGCGAAGTGAGGACATGAAGCGACACCCGAACTATAAGACGGGCGAAAACTACGCCTATCTGGGACTGCCACCCTGCTTTCTTATCTTTGATGAATATGTGGCATTTTTTGAAATGCTGGGGACGAAAGAAAGCGTGAGCTTACTTAGCCAGTTAAAGAAAATCGTTATGTTAGGGCGACAAGCAGGTTATTTCCTTATCGTTGCCTGCCAGCGTCCAGACGCAAAGTATTTCTCGGACGGTATCAGAGATAACTTCAATTTCCGTGTGGGATTGGGGCGTATCAGCGAATTAGGTTACGGTATGCTGTTCGGTTCAGATGTGAAAAAGCAGTTTTTCCAGAAACGTATCAAGGGACGTGGCTATTGTGATGTGGGAACAAGCGTGATAAGCGAATTTTACACGCCTTTAGTCCCAAAAGGACATGATTTTTTACAAGAAATCGGCAGACTGGAAGAAAAAAGGACTGCAAGCAACGAAAGCTGACAATCCTACTTCAATTTCAATATGTCGTTTGGGGAACATTCCAGAAAATCACAGAGCTTTGCAAGGATTGTGAGGTCAATTCTGGAAACTTTGTTCTTGCAATAGTTATTAAGCTGTGTCCGTTGTAATTTGCACGCTTCACAGACTTTGTTTTTACTGATATTCTTCTCTTTCAAAAGATTTTCTAAATCAATATATACCTGCATACGCTGTACCTCGTCTTTTCTTTGAATTATAAGATACAACTGTATTGATAAATAAGATGTATTACCGTAGACTGTATTATAATACACCCTACAAGAAAGGACAGTAACAGTATGTGCAAAAAGAGAAAAATCATAACAATCACGGTACTTTTTGTGCTGGGAGTGGTGTTTTCCTATCTGCAATGGGGACGTGAAATTGATGTAGCAGGAAGTATAGGGACTTCATCAGAAAACTTCCATGAAGAACACGTTACCTTTACGCTCAACCGTCTTATCATAACAGACAAAGAAAAGTGTGCAGAGGAAATCATCAAAAAATGCAGGGAGAATGATTTTGCTTCTACTCTGTTCAGCTATGATGTGGCAAAGCCAAACGCTCTATATGGTACGGTGTACCGTTCCCGTTTTTCCATGAAAGGACAAAAGCCTTTGTTTCATTTCCGCTATACGCAGACAGCGGACACGCTCGGTTCATACAACATTGTTGATGATCCAGAAGCGTTCACGCTGGTAATCGAATAACGCAAGGCAGGACGGGACGGCGACGTGCGAAGCGAAAGGCGACGGCACGGACTAGCCGTTGCTGGTGTGGCGTAAGCCACGCCAGCAGGTAAAACCCCTCGGTATCTAACAGAGGGGTACGTTTGCAAATAGACAATAGACAAAAAACATAGGAAACATAAGACTTCTGGCATGGTTTCCTAACAAAAATCGGCTGTGAAGTCGCTTTAAAAAACTTCACACTTTATAGATTGGGGGTATGGTTCTGAATGAAGAACAATGGATAAAAGAATTACGGGAGAAACGGATTGCTTACGGTATCTCACAAGGCAGGCTGGCGGTGGCTTCTGGTATCACAAGGGAATATCTCAACAAGATAGAAAGCGGAAAAATGAAGCCGTCAAAGGAGCTTTTGGAAACTTTGCATAAAGAACTGGCAAGGTTCAATCCAGAAGCACCGCTTACCATGTTGTTTGATTATGTAAAAATTCGTTTTCCCACGCTGGATATACAGCACATCATCAAAGATATATTAAAACTGAATATCAATTATATGCTCCATGAAGATTACGGACATTACAGCTATACGGAGCATTACTCTTTAGGGGACATCTTTATCTATACGTCGGCTGACGAAGAAAAAGGTGTCCTTTTAGAGTTAAAGGGGCGTGGTTGCAGACAGTTTGAAAGCTACCTGCTGGCACAGCAAAGAAGCTGGTATGACTTTCTCATGGACGCACTTATAGACGGGGGCGTGATGAAGCGTATCGACCTTGCTATCAATGACCATACGGGCATTTTGGATATTCCAGAGCTTGCGGAAAAATGCAGGAAACGGGAATATATCGGAAAGTCCAGAAGCTATAAGTTTTACCAGTCGGGCGAGCTTATCAAGCACAGAGAGGACGACAGAGAATATATGGGACGTACCCTTTATCTTGGTTCGCTGAAATCAGATGTGTATTTCTGTATCTATGAAAAGGACTATGAGCAGTATGTCAAGTTAGGGACACCTCTGGAAGAAGCCGACATTATCAATCGTTTTGAGATACGGCTTCGCAATGAACGAGCTTATTATGCAGTACGAGATTTGCTGACCTATTATGACGCAGAGCAGACCGCCTTTTCTATTATCAACCAGTATGTGCGGTTTGTTGATGAAGAACCAGACAAGCGAAAAAATGACTGGAAACTCAATGACCGCTGGGCTTGGTTTATCGGAGATAACAGACAGAGCTTGAAGCTGACGACAAAGCCAGAGCCTTACACCTTAGACCGTACATTGCGGTGGGTACAAAGGCAGGTAGCACCGACCTTGAAAATGCTAAAAAAGATTGATAAGGGAAACGGTACAGACTACATGGAAACAATCGAACAGCAGGCAAAGCTCACAGAAAAACATGAAATGATAATCAAACAGCAGACGACCCCTGCAAAAGATTTAGTAGAAAGTTAGGAGTGATAAAAATGTGGGTATTATTAAAAGACTTCCTGCTGGTATCTATGGGAATGGGTATCGGCGTAGTCTTGATGTGTATTTTGAATGTCGGCAAAGAAGCTGACTGTGAAATGAAACAATTAGAAGAAAGTGAGGACAATTAAATGAATTTCGGACAAAATTTATATCAATGGTTTTTATCAAACGCACAGAGCTTAGTGCTTATGGCGATTGTGGTTATCGGTATCTACTTAGGGTTTAAACGTGAGTTTTCCAAACTTATCGGCTTCTTGGTAGTTGCCTTGATCGCTGTCGGTTTAGTATTCAATGCTGGCGGTGTGAAAGATGTGCTGTTAGAACTTTTTAATAAGATTATCGGAGCATAAAATTTTATTGTGGTACTGATATGCGAATGGTATAATATGGATATGAAAAAAACGACGAATTAGAGGTTGTAGAGGTGATTAGAATGAAGAAACTATATTGCATGAACTGTGGTGCTCAAATAAAAGGAGGAATACCTAACAAATGTTCTTGTGGAGCTGAATTTGATTTAGCAGATACAAAAAACATAAAAAAAATAATTACAAGCATTATATTCTTTGTAATATTAATGTCTCCACTGCTTATTCTTATTCACTTTGGCAGACAATATTTACAAGCGTCAATTATTTTATATGCTTTACTCCTAATTCTAGGTGTTTTTTGGTATCGTATCGTACAAACTATTTTAGTTCGTCTTGGGTTAGTAACTATGACGAACATTGAAATTAAATAACAACAATAACATCTTCACAACTCTACTGAGCAGGAAATCTGAAAAGGTCTCCTGCTTTTTTCATACCTAAATTTCAGATTGGAGTGATGAAATGAACGATATTTTTAAAGATATGCAGGCAAACGTCGGCTGTGAATACATTTCCGACCTGCCCTCTTACAAGCGTAAGGTGTGGCATGAAATGAAACAACTGAACTCTGCCGATTATGAAGAAAGACAGTTAGAAGATTTTTCAAAGTATGTGTTTGGTATGCCGTACCAGACCTTAAAAGATGTAATGAAACAACAGAAAGGACGTGAGGAACAATGCAGGAAACAAGGGTGCTGGTGGAAACGAAAGGAACAACTGGCGAAAAAACAATATCATACTGGTTTGACCTGCCGATAGATGTTGCCGAGTTTGAAGAAAAGTTAGGTGTCGGTGCAGAAAGTGGGGATTACCGCATTATCGAAAAGGTGTTGCCTTATGCTGATGAAGTCCACGAACATACAAGCGTGTACCAGCTCAACGAATTAGATTTTATGTACCGCCAGCTTTCAAGCGATATGCAGGAAGAATATGTATCACTACTTACGGTGTTTGAGAATTTAGAAGCACTTTATATTTGCAGGAACGTGATTACGGTTTATCCCGACTGCAAAAGCATGATAGATGTCGCAAGGCAAAAGCTGATGAATGACCCGACGTTCAAGCATTTATCCGAGGACTGTCAAGAATATTACTTTGACTTTGAAGCCTACGCTTCTCACTTGCAGGAACACGGGAAATTTTTAGTAACGGAACACGGTATTTTTGAACTGCCAGAGTAGGAAATGAGGTGGTGCTTATGATTGATGATATGGCGGTTTATATTGCTAATCTTGGCAAATACAATGAGGGCTATTTAGTCGGTGCTTGGTTCACGTTCCCCATTGACGAGGAAGATGTGAAAGAAAAAATCGGCTTGAATGAACAGTATGAAGAATATGCAATCCATGATACCGACAACTTCCCGATTGCGATTGGCGAGTATGTTTCCATTGAAGAACTCAATGAGATGTATGAAATGATAGAGGAACTTCCCGATTATATCGTAGAGTGTCTGGACGAATTTATCAGCCACTACGGGACGCTGGAAGAAGTCGTGGAACACAAGGACGACATTTATTATTATCCCGACTGTGAAACCATGACAGATGTTGCCTACTACTACATAGACGAATTGCAGGCACTTGGGGATATTCCACCCAGCTTACAGAATTACATTGACTATGAAGCCTACGGGCGAGATTTGGATATGGGCGGTTGCTTCATTGAAACAAGCCGAGGTATGT
>NZ_VUMD01000029.1 GCF_009696375.1 Clostridium porci | reverse complement strand
GGGCTCAGCGGCATCAAAGAGGCAATCGCCGCAGCGTATCCAAAGACGGAATATCAACGCTGTATCGTGCATCAGGTGCGTAATACCATGAAATACGTGTCAGACAAAGACAGGAAGCCCTTCTGTGCGGATCTTAAAACAATCTACCAGGCGGCAGCGGAAGAAAAAGCGCTGGCCGCCCTGGAACGGGTCACGGAAAAATGGAGTGAAAGATATCCCAATTCCATGAGGAGCTGGAAACAGAACTGGGATGCCATATCCCCGATTTTCAAGTTTTTTACAGCGGTCAGAAAGGTCATATATACGACCAACGCCATTGAGAGCCTGAACGCCACTTATCGCAAGCTAAACCGCCAGAGAAGTGTGTTTCCAAGCGATACCGCACTGCTGAAAGCGTTGTACCTGTCTACGTTCGAAGCCACAAAGAAATGGACGATGCCACTGAGGAATTGGGGACAGGTTTATGGGGAACTGAGCATCATGTACGAAGGGCGGATGCTGGAATAGTCCAATCTGCCTTATTTCCCACAGGCGGATTAACCGCCTGTTCTTGACATGCAACTATAGTTACTGTTATATATAAAGCAAGGGCTGAAAGCCCAGCAAGGAATTTTCAGCCCAGTTATTACCATAGAAGATCAGCATTTACAGACGTTTCTTCACACTCTCCAATCCGCCGCTAAAGCCAAATAATCACTTAATGTTCATTTCTGATACCGTAATAAAAACTCCTGCTCCTTGTATATTATATACATACGACAGTCTTCCAGAAGCCAGTCTGTACATTAAAATAGGCAGTACGCTATCCACTCTGGAAGCATACCGCCGTAAAAATACTTGTACCAGCTTGATGTATCTCTATTTCGCACTGATTGTTTCAACAACCGGCATTCTGCGTATCCGGCGTACCGGTCCTTCTATCGCAGCTAATGCTGACACAGTCATAACAAAAGCAATGGTACAAAATTTAGAAACACCCCCTCCCCCATACATCACCTCAGCGTGAGGCAATTGTCTTCTATACAACAGCCGATGGAAGGGCAAGCCTGCCGCCAAACCAGTGAGCAATCCATAAAAAAGATAAGTAAACGTCTCTGCCTCAACCATAAAGCTGAATTGTCGGATACTGGTTCCAATAGCCCTCATTGCTCCATATTGATACATCCTTGCAGATGCGCTCATACCAATACTATTAATTATATTGATTATTCAGCTATTGCGCCCCGAACACTGTATATATTCTGCTACTCGCTTTACATTCAATGTACTATTTTTCATTCCAATTGCTGCTGCAATCCGGGCAAGCGCCGGCTGCTTTAGTCGGGCCTTCTCCATAATATCTTTCCGGAACAACACATCCTGAGTCCTTCCATCTGCCAATACTTTTTTCTGACACATTACAATGATTCTCTCATAATTATCTGCTACAAATTCCATATCATGAGTAATCGTCACAATTGCTTTTCCTCGTTCCACTAGTATCCGATTCAGCCACGACAATCTCTCCAATCCCTCCAGATCTTGTCCGGCTGTAGGCTCATCGAAAATCATAACATCACAGTTACTTGCAATTACAGATGCAATGGTTACAAATTTACGGATAGATAAGGGTAAATCATAGGGATTCATGTCCAAATACTTGTCCATTCCCGTCAGCTCTGCGGCATCCTTAATTCTCCTCTCACTTTCCTTTTTGTCAATTTTCATTTTTTTCAATCCATACTCAATCTCTTTATAAACTGTAGAGTTGAAAATCTGGTCATCTGGATTCTGGAATACATACCCCACCTTTCTTGACATCTGGGCTGTAGTGTATTTCTGCGTGGACTCTCCATTAATCAAAACATCTCCTTTACATGGCTTCATTAAACCATTCAGCAACTTCACCGTCGTAGTCTTACCTGCGCCGTTCTGACCTACAATCGCTATATTTTCCCCTGCCTCAATAGAAAAACTCACACCATCTACCGCCAGATAACCGTTGGGATACTGAAATGATATATTTTTAACTTCTACTAATGCCATCTTTTCTACACCCTTTCTAATTCGTTCCCATAGCTTTATCGATTCTATCAATTACTCCATCCACAGTAACCGGAATATCTAATAACGGTACTCCTTCCCTAATTAAATCGATGGCAATTCTGGTGCTCTGAGGGATTCGTGTATGATATTCCATACACTTAGGATTTGCAAATACTTCTTTAGGCATTCCCTCCATTACAATTCTGCCCTTATCCAGCACCACAACATGGTCTGCATATTCAGCTATATGTTCCATTTTATGCTCAACCAGAACAATCGTTTTCCCCATACCTTTCATAAGCCTTATAATTTCAAACACATCATCTGTACTCTGAGGATCTAACTGCGAAGTCGGCTCATCGATAATCAGAACCTCCTGCCCCATAACTAAAATTGCCGCAAGCGCAACCCTCTGCTGCTGCCCGCCTGATAATTGGTATGGGTTTCTATCTCGGAAATCATTTATTTTAGTCAGCTCCATAATTTCCTCTATACGCCGGTTTATTTCTACGGGAGCGACTCCCATGTTTTCCAAGCCGAATGATAGCTCCTCATACACTGTATCGGCAATTCCGCTAATTTGGGTAAATGGATTTTGAAATACAAATCCGACTTCCAATGCGGTGCTTCCTATATCTTCTTTCTGTACATCCTTCCCATTGACCAGCACGTTTCCTGATATGTCCCCTTTATAGAATTTAGGGACAAATCCGCGAATCGCATTACAAAGCGTTGTCTTTCCACTTCCGTTCGCTCCTATTATAGCACATAGTTCCCCTTTCTTCACCGATAGAGATATTTGCTTCAGCGCATCTTCCTCAGCGGTGGGATACCTGTATGATAAATCAGTTATCTTAATACAATCCATACTATTTTCCCTCCAATCACTAAGATGACTGCCGCTGCCAAAAGACAGCGGATTATCTTATCTTCTTGTGTATCCTGAACCTCTTTCAGCTTCGTCTTCTTACACGGCGCTGAAAATGCCCTTGCTTCCAGAGTAATTGCCCGTTCCTCCGCATTCACAAGTGAATTCAAAAGGAGCGGTCCCACCGACGGAAAAAATGCTTTAGCTCTTACCCAGACATTACTGTCTGTTTCAATTCCACGTGACCTCTGTGCCTCAAGAATTGCCCCCATCCTCTTAGACATCTGAGGAATGATATTTATTGTAGATAACAGTACATAGGTAGCTGAGGAGGGCAAGCCTTTTTCCTCTAGCACTGTCATTAGCTCTTTAGCATTCAGCAGCTTCCCTCCTAAAAGAATCGCAGAGCCAATTCCCAAAATCCTGGAGCTCAATGCAACCGCTCTCTGCAAACTTTCAGCTTTTACTGAAAATATCCATATTTTCCAAATAACCTGCTCCCCAGGAATAAAAAGTGACTGTAAGATAAAACAAATCAGACAAATTAAGAATATTGATTTCAGCCACAATGATATAAATTCTTTTCCCTCACCGGCTGCTGCCGCTATCAGAATCATAGCTGTGACGGTAATCAATGTTACTTTATAATCAAATACAGCCGATATTACAGCCAGCATGATAATCAGATATAAAATTGTTAATGGATTTAGATTTTTAACTCCTTTCATGTTGATTCTCCCCACATATATTTGCCTTTTCCTTTGCTGTCTTTGCTTTTCTTGCCTCAATGAATACCGAACCATTGGAAAATTTGTATAAGTATCTGTCGGACATCCCTCTGATTACCAAATAGGGAACCAGAAGAGATATAAATTTATCCGGCACCTCCGAAATGAATCTTCCAATAATCTGAGCCGGCCAAAAGGGTATGCCCGCAGATATCATTGCTCCAATTAAAATAGAAGTTCCGCTGGAAGCAAATCCCCCGAAAAATATATATGTATTAATCGTACTCAGAGCCACGGCAATAATAGATATAATAATAGATGAGATAACGAACCTGGCAATGTTTGTAAACATTTTTTTCCTTGCCATCATACCAGTTATTAGCCCTAGCACTCCCGCAACTATCGCATAGGGAAATAAAGTTGGATCTGTCATAGCATTAATTCCTATACTTAGCGCTCCTGTGAGACACCCAACCCATGGCCCTGCCAAAATTGCTACTAAAAAGGTTCCAATCATATCCAAATACACTGGAAGTTTCAACGCCAGAACTAGGCTTCCACAAATAAAGTTAATAGCGATTGCGATTGGAATAATTAAAATTGATATTAAATTAAAATCTGCTTTTAAACCCTTCTTTTTATTTGCCATTTTTCTCTCCTCCTTATACTTCTTCCTTTCCATTCAGTAGTTCCTTTACAATATTTAAATATTCAGGGAATAAATATCCAAAGAAAATTTCAAAAAATCCTTTTGCATCAGCTTTTACTGCTATTTCACAATTTTTTTTCTTATCTGGGTAGCGCTTTGTACGATATACAACAGATGCCCCGTCACACAATCCTTGTGTTTCTATATCCACAAAAGCATCTACCGTTTTCACCACATCTCGGTTAAGCAAATATACGATCGTAAGCACATCGCATAGTCTGCATCCCAGCTCTCTTTTCATATTCCAATTTCCATCTGCATAAACTCTTGTTATCTCATAGATAAATCTAGATACCGGAGTATTGATTAAATACAACAGCTCCCGAAGCGCCGGACTTAGAAACGCATAGGAAGTTGCCTCCAGACCAACCATGGTTACTTTCTTAAATCCTGCACTAAACACAATCTTAGCAGCTTCCGGATCTGTCCAGAAATTAAACTCTGCATGAGGCGACATATTACCTTCGTACTCTGCTCCGCCCATTATAATCAGTTCTTTTACGCTCTGCGCAAATTCTGAATCTCTCTGTACTGCTTCTGCTACATTGGTAAGGGGGCCAATGGCTACCAGTGTTATTTCCCCTGTTTCTGCCTTTACCTTCCGTACGAGAAAATCAACGGCATATTCTTTCTGACAATCACCTCTACAACAATCCCCGAATCCCAAATTGCCCAGTCCATCATCTCCATGATATTCTTCACAATGGCCGCTCTTACGCATTAAAGGCTTTGCATTTCCCTTATAAACTGGTATAACATTTTTTCCTGCTATCTCCAAAATCTTCAATGCATTTTTCGTTACCTTATCTATTCCTACATTTCCGTTTACGGTTGTAAGAGCTATTACCTCAAGCTCATCTTTTGCAGCCAGGGCAAGCAGAATCGCTAAGGCATCATCTATCCCAGGATCCGTATCAATAATAATCTTTTGCATATTGTTATATTACTCCTTCCATGTATGTTCGATTTCTTTCATTGTAGGAACGGATGTCTGCGCCCCTTTTCTAGTCACTGCAATTGCTGACACCTTTTGTCCAAAACGAATCGCCTCCTCGCAGCTCTTACCTTGGCTCAATGCCAATGCAAAGCCTGCTGTAAAACTATCTCCTGCCGCGGTAGTATCCACTGCCTTCACTTTATTGGCCGAAAAGAATTTTTCCTTTTCCTCTGTTAGAAATATACAACCCTTGCTTCCTAATGTTATGACAACTCCCTTCACCCCCTTTTTCAGCATCTCCCTTCCTCCTTCCTTTACTTCCTCTATTGTTTTCATCTCCTTCCCCGTAAGAATCGCAAGCTCTGTCTCATTCGGCTTAATAAAATCAATTCCTTTCCAGAAGCTTTCCGGCAGACCGCACACTGCAGGAGCAGGATCGATAATCACGGTTTTTCCAAGTCTTACTGCCATATCTTTTACATACTCCACAACCTCCACAGAGATTTCAAGCTGCATGATTACAATATCACTCTCCTGAATAAGGCGTGCATTTTTCTGTATTAGTTCTTTTGTAACTGCCCTATTTGTTCCGGCTATAACAATAATCGAATTTTCGCCTCGTTCATCTACGGTAATAAATGCCTGACCGGTTACACCATCTTCCATCACACTAATACCTGAGATATCCACTGCCACAGCTTTCAAATTCTCCCGTAATACCTGTCCGTAAGCATCTCCTCCAACCGCTCCTATCATTCCCACTTTTCCTCCAAGCTTGCCTATTGCATACGCCTGATTCGCGCCCTTACCTCCCGGAATCAGCGTAACACTTTTTCCAGATAGAGTCTCGCCACATTTTGGAATGCGGGATGTTTCCACAACAAAATCCATATTCAGACTTCCTACCACTACAATTCGTTTCATTGGTTATTTACTTCCTTTCTCCCCATCACTATATCTAAAATGGATCTCTTCTTTATATATATCCACCGCTTTCCGATCCGGCAGAGCAGGCTGAACTCCGTATCTTGTAACGCTGATTCCAGATGCATAGATAGCAAAACCGATGGACTGAACTATATCCCTACCTTCACTCAGATAAACAGCCAGCGCACTGATAAATGAATCAGCTCCTCCAGTTGTATCCACTGGTTCAAACCCGGTTCCCTCAAAATACATAGACAGTTCTCTGTTTCGCAAATAACATCCCCTGCTTCCTCTTGTCACAATAACAGTTTCTATCCCTTTCTCTCTCAGAATACCTGCTTTTTCTTCCAGACTTTTATCTCCGGGTACAAAGGTATCTAATTCTTTTTCATTTGGCACAAAATAAGCTATATCCTTCAATAAGTCTTCCCTTATTTTATCCGATGCGGAAGGCTTCAGAATTACCTCCGTATGATTTCTTTTGCAGAGCTTAATCGTATACTCCGCTATCTCACTTGGAATTTCCAATGAAAGAAGGCAATATTTTGCGTTCTGAAATAAATATTTACAGCGGTTAATCTGGGTAACGCTTAATTTCCGGTTTGCTCCCGGATAAACAACAATAGCGCTTTCTCCCTTTTCATCGACATTAATATATGCCTTGCCGCTTGGCAGCAGCCTGTCCAAAAGCACTCCATCCATATGAACATGATTTTCCATAAGGCTAGAATAAAGCTGTTTCCCATCCATATCATTTCCCAGGCATCCAATCATATAAACCTGACCTCCCAGTTTCCCTACCCCCACTGCCTGGTTCCCTCCTTTACCGCCAGGAAATACATACACCTTCTTTGCAAGCTGTGTCTCCCCGTTTACCGGGATTCTGGAAACCTCAATTGTGACATCCATATTCAAGCTGCCCACAACGATGATTTTACCGCCCTGTTTTTCCTGAGGTGGATGCACAATACTGTTCCTTTCCTTCAGAACCGGTGAAAATTTCCGCATAACTTCTGCCTGTTTTTCTTCCTGAAGCATATGAATAAGATAGCCTGCCGCGTCACAGCTCATATTTTCACCCGGAAGCTTAACCGCAGTAATTCCGCAGCCTAATATCTCCAGCAGTTTCCCGTCACCGATTGTAATCACAGAAAGCTCATCTGGAATTACTGTCCGGCTGCGCTCCATCCATTTGCAGACACAGCAGGCAATCTCCTGAGAACCGCAGACCACAGCGGTTACATCTTCACTCAGGCATTGGGGTATCCCATATTTTTCAATATCTTCTATGGAATTCCCCTCATAGGTCCACACCTTGCTGCATTGTAAATTATTTCTCTGCATTGCCAACCTATATCCATCCAGAATACTCTTATCATTCAGACGGATAATACACGCAATTTTCTGGTGTCCTGCCTCCACCAGCCTCTCGACCGCCAGTCTTCCCGCCTCCGACAAACGATAATAGAAAACTGCTTTCTGGCGCTCGTCAAATTTCTGAGTCTGATTCAGATAAACGATTGCATTTTCCAATGCTCCACCTGGTATCCGTTTTCCTGAATCAATGAGAAGACCCTCCGTTTTTTTCTTAATCATACCATCAACAATTTCTTCAATCTCTTCCTCTTCGTCCACATAACTAACAATAAGACCATAACCCTGCCTCCGGGCTTCTTGTTCCGCACCAAAAACAATATTTTCCCTTTCTCTATTGCTCCTTTTTAGTATAAGTCCTATCAGATGACTTTTCAGTCCTTCCTTTTCGCGAAACTTAAAATATGGGACATAATGCTCCTCCTCTATGATTTTCAAAACTCTCTTTTTTGTTTCCTCACCAATATCTTTATCCTTGCCATTCATAACTTTAGATACGGTTGATACAGATACTCCGGCAAGTCTAGCAATGTCCCTAATATTCATATATTCACCAACTTTCAAAAAACAGTTTAGTAAACTATTTTGACTTAACTGGATTTTATCACTCTATGCATTTTACTTCAATATTTCAAGATAACAAAACAATTTTCCGACATAATATACAATTTAATGTTTTTACTAAACAGCTTTCGCTTAAAAATTCCTGTGAAAAACTCACAAATACACGAAAACAGAAACTATTTACAAAAGAAGCGGCATCTATATACCACAGGTTTACGATGCCATTCATAAATTAAATTGTCTCAGCTTCCGCTTTCTCTATTATTGAAATCAAATATCCGCCGAAATATTAATATACAACAAAAAATACTCTGTTTTTGATAAAAGTTCAAACTATTAAACCAATTTCCAGGAGGAAACCCTACAGATGAAAAAGAAAATGAAGCAATCCACACTCTTATTATTATTAAACGGAATCTCGATTCTCATGCTGCTATTAATGGCATTCTGTCTTTTCTGCTACAGCCAGATAAATGGCAAAATTAATGCTGCCAATAGCCGCCGGTTTGAGCTTACCTACAATGCAAATCGCTTTATGAACGGCTCATCTTACCTGACCAACGAGGTAAGAGCCTATGCAGCTACCGGCCAGAAGGAGCATTATGACAATTACTGGAACGAGGTTAATACTCTGAAAAACCGCGATATTGGAGTGGAGAATATGAAATCCCTGGGCCTGACTACTCAGGAGCAGTCCATGATCGATGAAATGTCCAGCATCTCTAATACCCTTGTCCCTCTAGAGGAGAATGCCATGAAGGATGTGGCTTCCGGCAATATGAGCGACGCCATTGATTACGTTTATGGAGATGAATACAGCTCTTCCATTGCCAGGATTAATCAGATTAAATCCGACTTTCTCGTCAAGCTGGATCAGAGGGCACTTAGTGAGGTGAACCACTTGATTGGCATAAGCCATTTTATTTTATCCTGCTTCATCCTCGCTTTGATTTTTGCGATCCTGCTTCAAATTCTAAACTACTGGCTATCCAAAGAACGGGTATTTAAACCGCTTATTAAGATACGTGATGAAATGGAGCAAATTGCATCGGGTAATCTTTCCTCCGGCTTTAATCTGGAAGCGGATACCAGTGAGATCGGCATTCTGGTAGGATCTATCCACTCCACAAAGGCTGAGTTAAAGAAATATATTGAGGATATCGCATCCAAGCTTTCACAGATGGCCGAAGGAAATATGAATCAGACAATCGATATTGATTATCTGGGAGAATTTCTTCCAATCAAAAAGTCCCTCATACGGATACTGGATTCCCTGAATAGAGCTCTCCACCGCATCAATACAACCGCCGAGGATGTAGCCTCCCATTCCACGAATGTTGCTTCCTCCTCCCAGTCCGTATCTCAGGGGGCCACACAGCAGGCTGCTGCGGTTGAGGAGCTTTCCGCCTCTGCCGACAGCATATCAGCCCAGATCGGAGATATATCCGAGTGTGCAGACTGCGCCCAAACCTGCTCCAACGAAGCTGGCGGGAAGCTTATGGAAGGCACGGAAAAAATGAAGCAGCTTTCTGAAACCATGAATGTCATATCAGGCTCCTCCAACCAGATCAGCGGAATTATTAAGACCATTGAGGACATCTCCTTTCAGACGAACATCCTTGCTCTGAACGCCGCTGTGGAAGCAGCCAGAGCCGGAGCCGCGGGAAAAGGCTTTGCTGTCGTGGCAGATGAAGTACGTAATTTGGCAGCCAAGAGCTCAAAGGCAGCTAAAGATACTACTGCTTTGATCGAAAACACTCTCAATCTGGTAAAGCAGGCTGTCGACCTGGCAGAAGACACTATGTCAACTCTTGAATATGTAGGTGTAGGAGCCAGGGAATCCACGGCGCTAGTAGGAGAAATAGCAAGTGCTTCTTTGCAGCAAAAGGATCATATCCTCCAGTTGACCAGCAGTATACACCAGATTTCTGATGTCATACAGACCAACCTGGCAACGGCAGAAGAATCCAGCGCTGCGTCAGAAGATCTGTCCGGACAGGCCAAAATACTGAAAGAAGCCATAGGACGTTTCCGGCTTCGTTCCTAAAACTAAAGCGTCTTACGCTTTAAAGAAACTATCAACACGTTCTTAGATCCTCTCCCCCTGTGATACTAGCAGGCGGACAGTTATAACCCTTTGTTGTTTAAAAGAGATACCAGAAAAACCTCTCTAATACAGAAAAACACGGCTCCAGGGGGCTTTTTATACCAATTTGGAACCGTGTTTTATTTTGTAGCATTTACTCTTCCCTTACTTATTCTTTTCCACACCCAAACTGATTTTGCAGCCCATTGTGGAAAATTCCATACTGCATAATATTTCTACGGAGCTTCTTGGTACCTTTTGCCCCGTTGCCAAACATCTGAATATTTCCTGCATTTTTAAAACCGCTGAACCAACAGACTATTCCCATTCCAGCTACTTTGGAAAAGCATTAAAAAAAATTGCTGGAATTTCTCCAGAAGAATTTCGCAAAAACATAAAAATTAAAAAATCATTTTCTTTAGAACCTTACAGAGACAGTCCCCCTCTGGCTCTAGCCCGGCGATCCCGGACAGACTGTAAAACAGGAACCATAAAAATAGCTACAATGCCTCCGGCAAAGCCATTATTATACAAGTTCATTCCCCCGTATAGGATTCCTACGTTCAAAGCTACGGATGAATGAAGAAATCCGGCAGCCAGACCGGCCAGTACGCCGAACTCTCCTGCGACCGGAGCCAGGGTAGTGGAAAAAAGCAGGGCTAATAAAGGGGATGGGTCGGAGATACTCCATTTTTTGGTAAAGCTGGCCAGATACACGCCTGCCATAATAGGAGCTATATTTCTAAGATGCTTTCCTGTGGAAGCAAAGCCTGCCACTGTAAAAATTCCGCAAATGGTAGGCCCGTTCAGAACACCTCCTACCGCCAGGATAAAGCAGGTGGCAAACAATCCATTTATACCCATATTAAACACGGTAGTAGCGCCTCCCTCATCCTTAAGATAATCGGCGCCGCTGATTCCATAGGTCTGGAGTATACGTTTGTAGGACTCGAATATGCCTTTTCCCCCTACAGCCACTCCGCAAATAATCATGCATCCAAAAAGAAGGAGCAGCAACAAGGCAAACATCTGGCTATAGCCTGTAGACCAGATAAGGCGGGACTCCACCTCCATGCCAAAGGATTTTTTTATAGATACAATAACCGTAGCGATAATTCCAGCCGCAAAGCCTACATTGTACAGAGAATACCCCATGTGAGCATAATGGACATGGGTAGACAGCGGCGGAAGCACAAATCCAATCACAAGGCCCACTCCTAAGGTGAGCATAAGTCTCAACGGCAGCGGCCCGCTGCCCATCTGCATCATCTGAGTGATAATCGGAGACAAGCTGGTTCCATATAAACCGATATAAATGTATCTTCTCATGGAGGCCCTGTGATAACGGGCGTAGAGATACACACCTGCTAAAATCGCCCATATATTAAGAATGTTTTTACCAAATAAGGAAAAACCAAACATCAGGAAGCTGGATGTAATGGTATGTCCATCCATGTCCATACCCATACAATATATGATTCCGATACTCATAAGGGTAAGCACGCCCGCGTTAATCAGAGCTGCTCCCACTCCTCCCACTACAAAGTAATCAGTAATGAGAAAATCCGGCTCTCTGATAATGGCTATCATGCCAGGGATAATCTCCTGTATGGGCTGTGCCATCAGCCCTATCACAATAAAATAAATCGGAATCAGTGACAATAAAAAAAATTTCTGTTTCCTTGTCAGAGATTTCAATTCATGGAAATTCTCCAGATACTTCATATCAATTTTCCTCCCAGCCGCATCTCTTTCTATCATAAGAAATAAACAGCTATTTGATAAAGACCCCTTTTGTATAAATGATCAAACAATATGTATTTTTTGTACCGCTCCAATACCCATAAAAAACAAGGGCCTGTCATCCCCAGTTACGGGCATTCTCAGGTCCTTGCTCTCTGAGCTTGACGCTTATGCGTCCCTTCCTGTACGTGAATAAAACGTAATCAGATACAGGCCGCATAATCCAACCAGCGCATAGATGATTCTGGTAACCCAGGACGCAGATCCGAAGAGCCACGAAACCAGGTTAAAATTAAAGAATCCGACCAGCCCCCAGTTAATCGCGCCAATCAGACTTACTGTGAGAGCTGTACAGTCCAACGCTTTATTTCCCATGGATATAACCTCCTACTCATATTTCTTATGTCCAATGATATTATTTACAAAAGGAGGAAATTTTATACACATATCCTTACGTCAATGGTATTGTCATTCAATGTGGTAGCGTCTTCCATATCCGAAAGGCGCTCATGGCGGAGCGTATGAATCAGCCAGTCCTCAGGGTGAAAAAGCAGCTTAATAAATCCTTTTGGCCTGTCCGTTTCAGCAGCGTCAGAAGCCGCTCCGGATGGTGGAGGGACTTCTAATACCGGTGCCTTCTTCTGCAAAGTAATCCCTTTAATATAGAACGCTCCGGCTTCCATCTGTCTCTGCCAGCAATCTGCAGGATACAGGACAGTCATAGAGACCGACTGCTTTCTGAAGTAAGGTCATAAGAGAAGCCCTTTATGCTTTCCAGTCACAGTACGAGGGGCATTACCTGCCGCCTCTTACAGCATATGCTTTCTCAGTTCAGATCCGTCTGCCGCACTCAGATAAGACGGAGCAATATCAAATACAGTTTTACAGCCCTTCTGACCCTCCCGGCTTAAGCGGAAGGCCGCTCTGGCATAGGCCGCAATCACAGAGGCCGTAAATTCAGGATTAGAATCCAGTTTCAGACTGTACTCAATCACATGCTTATTCTCATTTTCCCAGCCCGTAGCCCCGGTCCGAATCACAAAGCCTCCGTGGGGAATGCCAGCATGATCTCTTAAAAGCTCCTCCTCTGTAATAAAATGCACCGTTGTATCATAATCCGCAAAATAGTTCGGCATAGTGACAATGGCTGTCTCAATGGCTTTTAGATCAGCTCCCTCGTTTGCCACTACAAAGCACTCCCTCGTATGCTTCTCCCGGGTGTTAAGCTCTGGATTGGTTCCCCTGCGTACTGCATCCAGAGCTGTATCCACAGGAATCGTATACTGTCTTGCATCCTTTACCCCCTCAATTCTTCGTATCGCATCGGAATGTCCCTGGCTTACTCCCTTTCCCCAAAAGGTGTAGTCCTTTCCTTCCGGCAGTATGGCGTTAGCGTAAAGGCGGTTCAGGGAAAACATGCCCGGATCCCAGCCTACGGAAATAATTCCCACATGTCCGCTTTCCTTAGCTGCCTTGTCTACTGCCTCATAGTGCTCCGGAATCCTTGCATGGGTGTCAAAGCTGTCAACTACATTAAAATATTTCGCCATCTCAGGAGTCTGCTTTGGAAGATCCGTGGCGCTCCCCCCACAAAGAATCATCACATCAATCTGATCCTTCATGGAAGGAGCCTCATTCACAGAGCACACCCTTGCGCCTTCAGTTAGTACCTTAAGCTTGGACGGCTCCCTTCTGGTAAAGACAGCTGCCAGCTCCATGTCCTGATTATGCTTAATCGCACATTCAACGCCTCTACCCAGATTGCCGTAACCAAAAATTCCAACTCTGATTGCCATCATTAAACTCTCCTTTGTGTCCTCGGCCCTGTGTGTAAAGGGGGGACGATTTTAATTTTTAAAAATTATACTATAATTGGAGTTTTCTGGCAAGTATCTGAGGAATAATCTCGCATCAGCGGCTGCCACAATAATCTCGCACAGAGATCGAAAGCATGGCAAGGAGACAGGCAGTCAGGACGGCTCAGGAGCCTCCAGCTCCTCCTTTAAGGGCCAATCCCTTTCAATATAAAACAGCTCCTCCATCATCAGCCAGTTGGCCCGGAATAAACTCATCAGCTGCCAATAGCCTGTGCCTGAAAGACCATACTCCTTCACCAGATCGAACTTGGCCTTTATACTTCTCACATCCTCAAACCATACCTCATGCTGTATTCCATACTGCCAGTAACGGAAAAAAGGAGACATAGCAGTTTCATCAAACTGTATGTTTGTTCCGTGGTCAATGGCAAGCTGTATTGCTGCCTGATGGCTTAAGGTCTGCGCTTTGGTTACGCCCCGTTCATAAGGAAGCGGCCAGTCATATCCGTAATTGGGGATTCCAAGGCTGATCTTCTCCCTGGGAATCACAGACACAGCGTAATCCACCACTCTGCGCACCATATTAACAGGCGCTACAGCCATAGGCGGCCCGTAGGTGTAGCCCCACTCATAGGCCATTAAAAGAACACGGTTGGCCGCCTCTCCCAAAAGACGGTAGTCAATACCCTCATACAACAGCCCCCTCTGCTGGGCAGAGGTCTTAGGAGCCAGCGCTACAGAGACGGTATATCCAAATAAGTTCATCACCTGAGTTGTTTTTCTCACAAAGGCAGCCATCTCTTCCCGATCCTCTGCCAGAACATACTCAAAATCAATATCCACACCGGCGAACCCCTTCTCCTGAAGCGTCTGGCCCAGCTCCCAGATAAGATGCTGCTGCACCTCCTGATTTCTCACCAGATTAGACACCAGATTATTGTTAAACCGGCCGTCCTCTCCCAGAGGAGTAAGGGTTAAAATTGGACGGACGCCCTTCTCCCATGCCCGGCCTATCATCCATTGATCATCTGCCATAGGCGGAATCAAATTGCCCTCCATGGTAAAACCGTAGGAAAAAACATTGATAGAGGTAAGATACAAAAGAGTTTCATCCAGTACCTCCTGACGTATAAAGGGATAAGCGTAACCGCCGGAATGGAGAGGCCTCCTGTCTGTTGCCGCTGTTCCGTCAGAGATAAAAAGAGCCTGGCCAACGGCCAGGCGAAAGGGATATGGGATCTGATTGTCCCTTATGAGGGTTTCTACCGGAATACCTGCCAGGGCCACAATGGAGTCCACATTATCCCCCTGCTTTACTACGTAAATGTCCAATCTTCTGCTCCTTGAGCTGTGATTGATACAATATATATGCCGTCACAGGGCAGTCAATGCGTCAGCGCATATACCGCTTAATCCACCAGCCGCTTATCCATCCATTTTCCGCTTCTCACCCGTATATAGGAGAATACAAAGCCAATGGCCCATCCGGTAGGTATGGACCACCAGATAGCGCTTTCACCGATAAAATAAGCCAGCAAATAAGCAATTATCACCCGGGAGAACAGATTAACCATTGAACTGAACATAAATGCCCCCATATCTCCGGCTCCCCGCAGCAGGCCAGTTCCCACAAACAAGGCTCCCATCAGGATATAGAACACAGACACTGTCTTCATGTAGCTGAGTCCGTAGCTCATAGCGCTTCCTGCCTCTCCCTGCTCCAGAAATAATCCCAGAAGCTGAGGTCCAAACAGATATATAAGCAAGGTAATGATCAGTGAAAATGCCACCACCATAAGCATGCTGGCTTTATACCCCTCCCTCACCCGCTCCGTTTTCCCGGCTCCCATATTCTGAGCCGTATAGCTGGACATAGCATTAGAAAAGTTCATATTAGGCAGCATTGCCAGGGTATCTATCTTGGTGGCGGCCGTATATCCAGCTACAAACACCTTTCCGTAGGAGTTAACCAGCCCCTGCATGATCATCATGCTGAGGGAAACAATGGACTGCTGCAGCATAGAGGGTATTCCAACCTTTGCGATGCGCTCCGCAGAGGATTTATCAAAAAACGAAAATTTCAATCCTCTTGCATCCTCCTCATTCTCCATCCTCCTCATGCGATGTATCAGCACACAGAAAGAGATAAAGGCACATAATCCCTGGGCAATCAGGGTAGCCCAGGCCACGCCTGCCACACCCATATGAAACTTAATAACAAACAGCAAATCCAAAACAATATTGGTTAAAGCGGACACGATCAAAAATTTAAGAGGCGTCTGGCTGTCTCCCAGAGCATTATAGATACCGTTCAGGGAATTATACAAAAAGAGGAACACGGCTCCTCCAAAGTAAATCTTCAGATATATAAGGGAATCTGCCATGATATCCGGATCGGTCCCCAGAAGCTTCAAAAGAGGCCCTGAAATCAGCTCTCCCATTCCCATAATCAAAAGCCCTATAAGCCCCAGAGAAATCAGAGCCGTAGATACCGTCACCTTCATCTCCCGTATCTTTCCTGCCCCGAAGAACTGGGAGATAACCACCGTACATCCCATAGACAGACCTGATGCCACTGCTACAGACAGAAATACAACCGGGAAGGAGGAACCTACCGCCGCCAAGGCGTCCTCTCCCACAAACCGTCCCACTACCATGGAATCCACCATATTATAAAGTTGCTGAAACAAGTTTCCCACCACCATAGGAACAGCAAATAAAAACAAAAGCTTAAGGGGCTTTCCCTCTGTCAGATTATTGACCATCGTCATCTTCTCCTTGTCTGTGTCTGTACTCTATTACATTATCAGCGATCCGCTTAACAAAATCCTGATAAAGCCTTCGCTCCTCCTCTGAAAATCCGTCATAGCAGATCTCATCCCACCTGCGGAATATAGCATCAATCTCTGAAACTATCTGCTCCCCCTCCGTGGTAAGGCTTACCAGCTTCTGACGCTTATTCTGCTGGTTCACCTTTCGGCATACCAGTTCTCTCTCCTCCAATTCCGAAAGAGCTCTGGCAATTCGTCCTTTATCTATATTAAAGTGCTGCCCTATCTCTTCCTGGGTACAGCAATTTTTACTCAAAAAAAACAGCATTTTCCCCTCTAAGGGCTGAATCCTGTACTTATCCAGCTCGGACCGTATGTACAAAAGCTCGCATCTGCGATAGATTCCTGTATAGCGGTTCACTACTAACGCCTCCCACTTAATTGTATAATACAACAGTTGTGACAAACAACAATTCTACTCCTTATTTCCTAATCTGTCAAGAAAAAACAGTACGGAAGGGAAAAAATCCCAGCCTTCCGTACTGTATAGCAAGCCATCTTCTAGT
The DNA here is from genome assembly GCF_009696375.1 of Clostridium porci. Classification (GTDB taxonomy): domain Bacteria; phylum Bacillota; class Clostridia; order Lachnospirales; family Lachnospiraceae; genus Enterocloster; species Enterocloster porci. The sequence continues at coordinate 13,649 of NZ_VUMD01000029.1, read as the reverse complement.
TTCTTTTTATGGTTTCTTTGTCCTCCCATTTCTTCCGCTCCACCATGCGGCCCATGAGAAATGCCAGAACGCCCACGCCGATTCCCGTCTGAATACAGAACAAAAGGCTTTCGATCTCCCCTGGAAGCTCCCCATCCAGCATAGTCTCCAGCACAGGAGTAAACCAGGGTTCATAGGCTCCTCCTATTTCCTCCACCATCACGCTGCCCGCATCGTCGGAGCCTCCGAACTCCGCCCCCTTCAAAGCAAAAAGAGGCACAAACACCAGACATACCGTAATTGCCAAAAGAATCAGTATCATCCTTCTATTTTCTCTGCTCATCTTTTATACCCCCTGTTCAAAGCCTGCCAGCTTCATCTCAGATTTCGCATATGTCTCCAGAGTGATCATAACAACCAAGGTAAGGATTCCTTCCACCACAGCCAATGGAAGCTGCGTCGGCGCAAAGACGCCCAGAAACTTCACCGCCGACACTACCGCGCCTCCCTCTGCTGCCGGGTATGCCAAAGCCAGCTGTAGGCTGGTAACGCAGTATGTAAACAAATCTCCAAGACAGGCAGCCAGAAAAATGCTCAGATTTTTATTCACCTTTAGCTTCCTGCACAGGCGGTATAACCCAAAGGACAGAAAAGGTCCTGCGATTGCCATGGAAAAGGTATTCGCCCCCAGAGTGGTCAACCCGCCGTGGGCCAGCAAAAGCGCCTGAAAGATAAGTACAATCAGGCCCAGAATAGCCATGGGAGCCGGTCCGAACAGCACAGCTCCCAGCCCCGTTCCTGTCATATGGGAGCAGCTTCCTGTAACAGAAGGTATCTTTAGAGAGGAAATCACGAAGATAAATGCCCCCGATATTGCCAGAAGAGTGATATTCTTCTTATTCTCCTTTAATTTCTTCTGGATTGACTTAAACCCCCACACCAGAAACGGAAGGGAAATAGCGCCCCAGCCTACACAGTAGGAAGGAGGCAGGTATCCCTCCATAATATGCATTCCATATGCAGCCGGCGTAACAGCGAACAGACAGGCAAACAAAATGGAAAGCTTCAATAATACATGGTTTCTTTTAAACATAGCTTATACTCCTTTTCATTTATTTCTACACTGCCCCATATGGCAGATGTATTTATATTCATCAACCCGGCTTTCTCATAGAAGCTTTAAAAGCTCCTGCGCAGTCCTGGGATATGAGAAGGTTGCCTTAAGGATTCCCTTCTCCTTAAGCCCTTGTCCAAGCTGATATAGAATCGGCTGCTTTAGATGGGCCTCCTTTAGTATTTCCTCTCTGGCAAAAAGCTCCTCCGGACTTCCGTCTCCAATGATGCGCCCCTGGGAAAACACCAGAAGCCGGCTGGCAAAGCGATACGCAAAATCCACATCATGGGTAGACACCATAAGGGTCCTTCCCTCCCTGGAAAGACGGCTCAGCACAACCTCCAGAATCTCCGAATTCACCGGATCCAGAGCAGCGGAAGGCTCGTCGAAGATGAATACCTCCGGTTCCATAGCAATGATATCTGCTATTGTCACCTGCTTTTTTTCCCCTCCGCTTAAGTAATGAGGCGGCCTCTCCCCCAGTCTTTGAATCCCCATATAATCCAAGGCCTGTTCTGTCCTTAATCTGACCTCCTCCATAGGAATCCTTAAATTCACAGGCCCGAATGAAACCTCTCTCCTGACTGTAGAGGCTATAATCTGGCTGTCTGCATCCTGGAACACGATCCCCACCTTTTTTCGCAGTTGTTTTGCCTTGTGACTGCCTATTTTCTGTCCCTCCAGCCAAAGCTCTCCCTCCTGAGGCTTTAAAACGCCATTGAGACAGAGAAAAAAGGTAGATTTGCCCGCTCCATTGGCCCCTAAAACAGCGATTCTCTCACCCTTAGAGATATTGACACTGACCCCATCCAGTACCTTTTCTCCCTCCTCATAGGAGCAGGAAAGCCCTTTTACCTGTAAGACAAACTCTTCTTTCATAACCATCTCCCCTCTGCCACCATCCTGATACCGGCTGCAGCCAATCCATACAAGGCTGCCCACAAAAGCCAGCTCATTTTAAACTCCCTGTTTTCCTCCATAAAAAGCAGCTCTCCCTCATAGCCTCTGGATATCATAGCGTCATAGTAAGCGCCGGACTTCTTAAGAGTAATAACTAGAAGATTTCCCAGAGAAGCCCCAAAGGTCCGGCATGAGGTGAAAAAGTCCCTGTAGCCTAGTCTGGATTCCGCAGCTGTCCTGAGCTGATTCTGACTATCCAAAAGTATAAAAATATACCTGTAAATAAGATACATCAGTTCCGTAATGACGCTTGGCACATGAAGTCTTCTGAAAAGGCCAACCAGCTCCCCCATAGGGGTAGAGAGGGTAAGAAAATAAAGGGCGCTCACTGCTCCAAAGGAGCGAAGCATCACTCGAATCCCAATCCCCGCAGACTCCCTGGTAATCCGCAGAAACCACCCCTGGGCGCCATAGCCGGCATCCAGTATCATGGCAAAGCAGCCCAGGAAAATAAAGACTCCGGGAATCATAAGAAGGCTCAAATATTCCTTCGCTCCTACCTGGTTTTTTCCTATATTCAGCAGAGCCATAGAAAGAATAATAAAGCAGGATACCCCATTATTATCTCCCCAGAGACAAAGAGTCAGCGTCATAGCCGTAAAGAAGCTTTTAAAGCCAGGCGATACATGTAAAAGTTTTGACTTGTAGGCATAATATTCCATAGTATGTACATGCTGATGCTGCTTCATCGATATTCCCCCGATTTATACGTGGCTCATTTTGGTACAATATAGCATCCGCTCCTACGGCCCCCTGCACATGAGCAGCCAGCTTCCGAGCAATAAAAAAGCGTCCATTTAATACTGAAAACGGCATAATCAGTAAAAATGGGCGCAACAATAGCTGCTCTACGGCTCCCAATTCACTAATTATCGCTCGTAATTAATGGATTGCAGGCACAGAAGGCAGGTCTTCTGACTCAGGCTTCACAGGCAAGCCATCCTTCCCACATATCTCTATGCAGTGGAGTATTTGGCTCACCTCAGCCTTTACAGCGGCGGGACCGTATGAGACTTTCACTCATTTCCCTATTATCCCGGCTATCCATAAGACTTGCCGGGCACCATTCCTTGCCATTTAATTTTCTGGGTTATTGTACTACAGAAAGAAGACAGATGCAAGCTGTTTTAGTACAACCCTCATAACAAACGCTGAAGGTTCATAGAAGCTTTGCTCATGCGTTTGTCATGGCGCAGCTCCCTGCTCCAGTTGGGCGTTCAGCTTCTCAAGCTTGTTTGCCGCCTCCTCTGAAAGCACGTCCAGCAGGCTGTTTCGCTTAAGCTGAGGCCGTTCCAGATATGTCTCTCGAAGCATACTTCTCACACGCTCCAAATCTTCCCTCAAATCCATAGCGGAAACAAGCCGGCAGCCCTGGCCCCGTATAATAATCTGCTCCATTCCATCGGAGGTTGCCACGGAAACGTCATATTTGCGGGCATTTTCATGGGCAAACCTTTCAATATACTGATCCGCAGTCTCCGCCTCCTTTGTATAAACTACATGAATGTTATGATAATCTATCCCTTCCGTCACATGCCCCTTAACCCGGTAAGCATCAAAGACCACTATAAGGCTGCACCTTTTGACTGCCTGATAATTGCAGAGCAGATCCAACAGCCGCATTCTGGCTCCCTCCATATTGTCCTCTGCCAGACTCTTCAGATCGTTCCAGGCATAAATTATATTATAGCCGTCCACCAGAAGGTATTGCTCCCTCTTATCCTGCTTCCCTGGCTGGTAAAAGCGGATCTCAGGGGAACTTGCATCTCTTTGGCTGCCGCTCTTTACGGGAATCCCGGATTTACGGCGGGTCTTATTACGGCTGTTGGAAAAATAAGTCCGCTCCAGTATGGCATCAATCTCATCGGTTCCCAGCCATATCTCCTTATCTTCTCCTGCTGAAGAAGGAGAAGATGGCACATTTGCCTTTGGGGGAGATTTCCTTTTTTCCCCAAGGACATTCTCTACATGCATATATTCCTTTACCTGATTCCACGATACCACAAATCCTGCTCCGTGGGCACAGAACACAGACGAGGAGGGATTATCAAGATCCTTTTCAGGATTATATTGGATGGCCGCTATTACCTCGTCAGAGTTGTGACAAGGCTCATAGCCCTTTAAGGTGCAGGTCAGCTTGCCGCAGCCTTTGGTATAGGCCGTTACCTCCCTATGATAATCTTCCATAGCAGACACAGGAGCGCTGCCCAGCAGGAGGGCCATACCTCCTTCTGCTTTCTGGAGGAGGCAGGTTCCGCTGCGCTTTTGAATGTCCATCATAGCCCTCCCTATGGACGTTTCTGGTATCTCCAGGTGAAATTCATACCATGGCTCCAGCAAAACAGACTCCGCCTCCATCAGTCCCTGGCGCAGCGCCCTGTAAGTAGCCTGCCGGAAATCACCGCCCTCCGTATGCTTATTGTGAGCTCTCCCGGCAGCAAGGCTGATACGCATATCCGTGATGGGAGCCCCTGTGAGCACACCCTTGTGGAGCCTCTCCTCCAGATGTGTGAGCACCAGACGCTGCCAGCTCCTATCCAGCATATCCTCACTGCATACCGAGAAAAACTGCAGCCCGCTGCCCCGCTCTCCAGGCTCCAAAATAAGATGAACCTCCGCATAGTGGCGCAGAGGCTCAAAATGGCCTACCCCCTCCACCTTGTCAGCAATGGTTTCTTTATATAAAATATTCCCAGTTCCAAAATCCACTGATATGCCAAACCGTGTCTCTATAAGACTTTTTAATACCTCAATCTGAACCTCTCCCATAAGCTGTATCTGTATTTCCTTTAGATGTTCATCCCAGGCCACATGAAGCTGAGGGTCCTCCTCCTCCAGCTCCCGCAGCTTTGGCAGCATCACCGCCGGATCACAGCCAAATGGCAGCTTCACCTTATGAGTCAGCACAGGCTCCAGAATTGGCTCCATAGAAGCTGCTTCGCCACCCAGTCCCTGTCCGGCAAAGGTCTGGGTAAGACCCGTGACTGCGCATATACAGCCAGGCCCTGCTTCATTTACAGCCTCAAACCTCTGGCCGGAGTAGAGCCGGATTTGGTTTACCTTTTCCCCATTGGGCAGCGTCATCTTTGCCCTTATACTGCCTCCGGTAATCTTCATGTAGGTCAGGCGGTTTCCCTGGCCGTCTCTGGATATCTTATAGATTTTTGCACCAAAATCCTCCGTATAAACAGGCTGGGGGGCGTATCTGACAATGCCATGCAATAGCTCCTCCACACCCTGAAGCTTAAGGCCAGATCCAAAATAACAGGGGAATAGCTTCCGCTCTGCAATCATCTGAGAAATCTGCTCCTGCTCTACGCTTCCCGTATCCAGATACTGCTCCAACGCACGCTCGTCACACATGGCCGCCTGCTCCAAAAATTCCTCCGTTCCCTCCTCTGCAAAGTCCAAACAGCTCTCGTCCAGACAGCTCCTTAGCTCCTTCAAACGTTCTTCCTTGTCTGTACCGGGCTGATCCATCTTGTTTACAAATAGAAATACAGGAATTTTGTACTTTGCAAGCAAACGCCAAAGCGTTAATGTATGCCCCTGTATTCCATCCGCTCCGCTGATAACCAAAATGGCGCAGTCCAGCACCTGAAGAGTCCGTTCCATTTCCGCAGAAAAATCTACATGCCCCGGTGTATCAAGAAGGGTAACAGGCAAATCCTCCCAAATCAGCCTGGCCTGTTTGGAAAATATAGTGATTCCTCTGGCCCGCTCCAGAGCGTAGGTATCTAAAAATGCGTCCTTATTGTCTACTCTCCCCAGCTTACGGATGCTTCCGGCCAGATATAAAAGCGCCTCTGAGAGGGTGGTTTTACCAGCGTCTACATGGGCTAAAATTCCAATTACGATAGGGTTCATGGTTTGTCTCTTTTCTGTTATAGGAAACTCATATCTATTTTGTCCTTCATATTATATCATGAATTACAAGAAAGGTAAATCCGGGCGGAAATGCACTTTTCCACACCTCTCCCACCAATATTGCTTCAGACAGCATTTCTAACTAGAGTAAGATGTTTGAAAACGGAAGCTAAGCAGCACAGGTTAGAAGGAAATATTCTTGATTTTAACCCCCATATAGGCTATGATATACATAACATGAACCAAAGCAGGATTATACAAACCGATACTATACATCCGAAAGGAACTGAATATGAACCCATTCAATTTGTTACAGCTTAAGCCATCCTGGGAACGTTTTAAATTCAATCATCCCAGGCTTCTTCCCTTCCTTAAGGCAGCCACAGCTGAAAGCTTTATAGACCAGGGAACCCTGATTGAAATAAATGTCATCAACAGTACCGGCAGAACCATCTCGTCCAATGTACGTATCAATTCAGATGATATGGAATTTCTCCAATCCTTCAAGAATATACTTAACAGCTAACCCGTTTTTGAATCCTGCCATCTGACAGAATCCAGGGTTCAAACGCGCACCAGAAGATGCCCCAAAAGTCTTGTTAGCCACTTTTGAGACGCTCTCGTCCAAGCTCAGAAGGGAGGCCATGTCTTGGATTTAATCAGCCAGTTTATGGAAAACTACAGAAGAAAATATACATTTTATGAAAATGCCGCCCGGCTGGCAGCCAAGGCGCTGGAATCTGCCCTCCAATCCGCAGGCATTCGCGCCCTGGTGACTTCCAGAGCCAAAGACCCCGGCCGTCTGAAAAGCAAGGCCGTCCACAGAAATGCCGTGCGGGAGACTCCCTATAAAAATATGCGTGAAATCTATGATGACATGTATGATTTGTCAGGGGTAAGAGTATCTCTTTATTTCCCCGGAGACAGAGACAAGGTAGATACACTTATTAATGACCTGTTCAGTCTTCTTGAAAAAAAACAATTTCCAGATGAATCTAAGCCTCCTACCTACAACAAGCGTTTTTCCGGCTACTGGGCTAATCACTACAGAACCCACATGAAGGAGGAGCTTATGACTCCTGCTCAACAAAAGTACGCAGCTGCCCGCATTGAGATACAGGTGGCCTCCGTCCTGATGCACGCCTGGTCGGAGGTGGAGCACGACCTGATTTACAAGCCCCTCCAAGGCAGTCTTTCGGAAGAGGAATTATCCATACTGGATGAACTAAACGGTTTGGTGCTCACTGGAGAAATCGCCCTGGAACGCCTTCAAAGCGCAGGTAATGAGCGTATCAAGAACAAGAACACTACCTTTAGCAGCCAATACGATCTGGCCTCTTACCTGTATAACTATCTGAGCAATCATTTTCGGCAGGAAGATATAGAGCTGAGGATGGGAAATATAGAGCTGCTCTTTAAGCTGATGAGCCGTTTAAAAATCGTAAAGGTAAAGGATATCGAGCCAGTGCTCAAGTCCGTTAAGTTCGAGAAAGATCGCCGCAATATTTCCCAGCAGATCATTGATCAGATTATAACGGGAAGTGAAAAGCGCTATCAGATCTACCAGGAGCTTAAGACTGGAGGAGCTGTCATTGAGCCGGAGCTGTTGAAGGTCATAGGCTGTTTCTTTGACCGCTGGGTACCGCTGGAGAAGCTGCTTAACAAAGCTGCCTTTGGCAGCGCTCCACGATCCTACGGAGCCTTTAATATTAATACCTTAAAGCGTTTGGAAATTCTTGACAAAGATATGGCAGGCAAGGTAGGCTCTTTGAGAAAAATCAGAAATATGCTGATACATGATATAGAAAAGCCGGATGCCGAGGAGCTTTTAAAGCAGACTGAGGAGATAAAAGAGGTGTATCAGGAGCTGTCGCAAAAGCTTGGCAATACCAGTTAGCCGGTATTCACCTTTCCGGCGGATTATCTTACACATACAATATCATGCTCCCGCATGAACCGTTCCACTGTCCTGTCCCACTCTGTTTCCAGAGCTTTGTCCAGTGTAAATACATAGAGGGAGGTGCCTGTAACGCAGTACAGGACTCCCTCCTCGTACCGGATATTAAGATAAAGGCCCTGAATCTGGCTTTCAGTGATACCCAAGCCTGAGTTTTTTACAAACTTCTCTACTGCTCCCGGACTCAGCTGCAGCACAATGCGGAAGCTGCCTGGCAGCTTCTTTCCCTTGATCAAGGCGAAGCATATAGGGCGGAGCATTTTCCAGGAAGAAAACTCCTCAATTTTGCGCTCCTCCAACTCCTCCTCTCCAAAATATCCCTGTCGTATGTGCCCATCTATGGTAAAACAGTTAAAGGTTACAATCTCGATCTCCTTAACTAAAAACTGGTCAAAATCTTCCTTTACAAACAGCTTGGAGGTAAACGTCCTTACATCCTCCGCCCTTAATGCAATCATATCCCTCTCCTGCTCTGTCCTTATGACAATTTCTTAAATATTCCCCGGTGCCAATGTGAATCCACTATGCCAAGTATAAAATAGATGCAGGAAAAAGTCAAACCCACTGGCATACATCGGCCAAGAGTCAAGACCACCCGTGTTGCCCTTTTCCAGCTGGTATCGGAATTTGATCTGTCTTGTCGGCGTAGATGTACCATGAGCCAAGTATATTGGCTCGATGTGAAACAACCACTTTTTTCTGAAAATTGAGAAAATAGTAGGGTCGAAATGTGTGCAGGTTAAAGGCTTTATGCCGCCAAGAGACGGCACAAGCCGAGAAACACCCACCGGCAGAGCCGTTGGGAGAAATATGGTATAGCATAACTTTTCCTGCAGTTCGGAAATTTGTTATGCCTTTGCCTATATCTGCAAATTCCGCTATATAGCAAAATGGGAGGTGCACCATAGCCTATAAAAACACGGAACATCTCCCATTATATGTTTAGGTATTACAAGAGTTCTTCATCCCCCTTATCCCCTCTAGTACGTGCCATTGTAACATGGGCGTTTTGGGATCGTCAAGAGAAATGTTACAAAATTATTACAAAGCTTAGATAATCATATGTAAATCGAATTTACAGTACACATATCTCTCCCGTTTCTGTAAAAACAAAATACTTGCGTTGATTCTCATACATTAAAGTCAAATCCGTTCCAATTGGCATATTAAATATAGGTGCGATTGCCGGCTCAATCTCAAAAAGGGTTCCCCAATCACATACTACCATATTAGAGGCATCTTGTAGATAATCGTCTGTATTTATTTCAGATAAAAACCTCCATCCATTATCGATTGCGTTCGCGCTTTCTTCTCGAAAACACCATTTAATTCTCCCTTTTTTTTCTAAAATATTTTTTGAGACAATTGAGCCTCCCATGTTCATACTTTGTTTCATTTTGTGCACTCCATTATTTGTTTTAGTTTGTCTGTTCCTCTTTCGTTTATAAGCATTCTAATGCTGCATCCCATCTTGTTACAATCATCGTAGTCCTGTATCTTATCAAAACATTCCTCGATAAAATCCAACCCTTCGGTGGAACGTGCCTTAAACACTTCTTGACATAGAGTGAAAAATGCTGAATTACCGTATTTTTTTTCTTTTTCCATCAATGATGTTCCTTTGGCTAATAAAATCCTTGCAATATCTAAAGCTCCATCACAATTAATGTTACAAGCCAAGTAATGAAATTCGTTGCACCCAGCATTTGAAACATTATTTACCTTTGCATTATTTGCTAGCAATTCTTTTGCTATATCAAATTTTCTTGCGATTAGGCTTTTTTCAAGAAGACTTATCCCTTCTTTGTCTGTAATATTAGACACTTCAATAAGATTTTTGCCTTCCATTTGCAGTTTTATGTTTAAATCATGTAGTGTTCCGAATCTAATAATTGTTGCATAATCCGCTTTTTCTATATTCATTGTTTGTCACCTCATTCATACTTATGATTTCTATTAGTGCTAGGTAATTCTGGCCGGTAGTTATCTGGATTTCTGTACCATTGTAAAAACTCATCTTTGGTAATTACATCGTCCATATACAATTGATGCATTTCAGAATACTTCTCTCCTGGTATATGCCCCATATCCCACTGTCCATTTCGTGGTTTCGTAGGATCCCATGTGATTTCTACACCAGAAGGGTCGTATACTTTACCGGTTATCGGATCTTTTGCATTCTCCCAAACCTGTTCTACTTGCCCTTTCCCATAACTTGGTCTACTCGTAGCATATGGTTTCTTTACTCCTGTACCACCCTTACTTCCCCCCTTGGCATTGACACTCAACCCTTATTCTTTTTACGCCTTTTCCATCCCTTCTTTGGAAAAAGCGGACTGTTCTTAGTAGGTTCGACAGTTTAAACTTCCAAATACAATAGCAGAAAAAGAACAAAGGGGGGCTTTGTCTGCTGTTCTTTTCTCCATTATATACGTTCCGACAGCCTCTTTCAAACAGTTTCTTCCCCTGTTTTTCTCTCCGGCTCCCGGTATTCCGTGTGGTTCTTTAACATTCCATATACGATATTTACTAAGCGTCTGGCGATGCAGATTAACGCCTGGGGCTTATTCTTGCCTTCCTCCAGCTTTTTCAGGAAATATTCACGGAATAACGCATTCCTCGGCGTTCCGCTGGGCGCTACCTGCACCATCTGGATTGCAAGAAAATAAAAGATGGCCTGTAATCTCCGGTTTCCCTGTTTTGGGCACACATCCTTCCCTTTTCCTGCTGAGGAAAAATTGATGGGTGCGATTCCGGCGAACTTCGCCAGTTTCTTTGCGTTGGGAAAACGGTCAATGTTTCCTATCTCCGCAAGTATATTTGCTGCTGTGATAATATCGATTCCCGGCATGGTCATAAGGGTACAGCCAAATTCAGGCAGCATGGCTTCGATTGCCGCCTCCACTTCCTCCATCTGTTTCCGGTAATGTTCCAAATCATTTGCCAGACTTCTGGTGATGATGTCTCGGCTTTCCTGACAGTCACGGCAGGTTCCTCCATCTGATTTTACCAGTTCCAGTATCTTTTCTGCTCGCTTGACAGAACAGTTATTATGGCTCACCGGGCGCAGTTCTCCTGCCAGTTTCTCTTCGGTCTTTCCTCTTTCAAACAGCCATACCGCCAGTGTGCGGCCATAGCCGTAAGCGTTCTCCAGACCGTAAACGGCTGTCTTTTCCTCTGTTACAAACCGGCTGACTTTTCTCGTCAGCTTATGAAATTGTGCTGGTTTGTTCTCAAACGTAATCTCTCCCAGCTTGTGGTTCCAGCAGTCCAGCATGACCGCTGTGTGGGTTTCCTTATGCAGGTCAATCCCCACGTAAATGATGTTTTCCTTTCTCAACTACCATCCTTCCTCCACTTCCTGTCTCCATCTCCAGCCACAGATGCCGCCGGCAACCTCAACTGATAAGCGTTATATGCCGATTTACGCGCAAAAGCTACGGCCATCGCAAGGGGGGAAAAGCCTATCCGTCCCTATAACCAAAGGTTTCTACAGGTTATTCCTCTTCCGAGGTGTGTCGTATGTTACCTCTGGTGACAAACAGATTCAAGTCCTTTTTCTGATGGATGTTCCGATTTGTGTAAGGTGCTTTAAAATCTGTCCTCTGGTTTGGTGCATTGTGGTATCGACTTCTGCGGAGCCTTCCGGTATCCTCTGTGGTGCGAGGGAGGTGAACGCAATGAGCGAGAAAGAATGGATAGAATATATCATCTACGAACGGATGGAACTGCATTGGCAGGAACTGTCCCATTCCAAGGCAGACGGCAGGCGGGAAGAATCACAGATGTTAGACCGGATGGAGGCAATCCTGAAACGGCTGACCAAAAAAGAGCGAAAAACCATCAGCCGGTTCTTCGATTTGACCACAGAACGTCATGCAAAAGAAACCGCTTATCTTTACACCTGCGGTGTTAAGGACGGTATTCGTGCCATGAAATTAATCAACAGTCTTTAAAACAGGAACCGTCTTGGAAATCAATTTCTTTTTCCTTGCATATTTCTTAACGTATCTTTACTGACAGCATTTCTCTCAGGGTCGAAAAATTTTCTTCTGGGCGGTTTGGTGGCACCCAGCTTTTTCATTTCCGGTATTCCGCCACCCACGGTGAACAATTCGCCCATAAAAGGAGAATTGTTCCGGGTGACGGAGCCGCAAAATTGTTATGCTGGATACCCCTGTTTTTTGAATACCTTTTTGCGGATTCTCCAAAAACTTTATGCTGGTTTCCTGCATTGTTACAACCAAAAAGCACAATTTTAAGCCATTTCCAGGTTTTCTTCAGAGAAACTACCGGGTACAAACCTATGCAGGTAGAATCCTGCCATCATTTTCAGGCAGACAGACGAATTTATCCGTGAGTTGTTTCCTTCCGCTCGCTCGCCGCAATTCTCTTGCCCCTGTGACGCACCGTGACCACCCGTGTTGCCCTTTTTCAGCTGGTATCGGAAGATGTACCATGAGGCAAGTATATCGGCTCGTTGGCCCGATGTGAAACAACCACTTTTTTCTGAAAATTGAGAAAAATAGTAGGGTCGAAATGTGTGCAGGTTAAAGGGTTTATGCCGCCAGCGGCGGCACAAACCGAAAAAACGCCTAACGGCAAAGCCGTTGGGGAATCTGACATGGCATAACTTTCTCTGCCTCTTTAGAAATTGGTTATGCCTTTACACATTTTTATAGGTTTTATCATATCAGCAAACTATAAAAGCATACAAAAAATCAGCGATACTTCATGACTTTTTAAAATCGTAGAAATATCACTGATAATATGTTTTTATTTGGTTGTGAAAGAAATTTTCTTCCCCCTTATCCCCCATGGTGAGTGCCATTGTAACATGGGCATTGGAGGATCGTCAAGGAAATGTTACAAAATTGTTATTCTCTTTTATTACATATTTTTGTGTATTAACACAAAGATACTTCATATCCGTCTTGCTCTATTATCAACTTTTTCAAAGACATTCCTAACCGCTCTATTAACCCTAATTCGCTTTTTACATAAAAACAACATCTATGTGAACGTGTATCATTGTCTTCTATTTCGATATCCACTTCAATTTTAATATGTCCTGATATATCAGCTGGTAGCAAACACATTGAAAACGCAGGCGTATAATTTCCTTCTTTTTTACCAAATTCCAAATAACAAGTTTCATTATAATTTTCTATAAACTTACAAATTGTTTCTGCTATCTCCTCTAATTTTTTATCCTGAATATAACAACTTTGATAAGCTGAAACAAATTCAGAATTAGCAGATATTTTTAATTCAATAAGACTATCATCTTGCCAAATTTTCTCGAAAATAATATTATCCATCTTTTTTATCCTTTCTATTTGAATTTGAAATCATCAAAAGCACCTGTAATTTCATTGTACACATAATGTATTGTAGTTTTTGTTCCATCTGCATTCTGTACCACTGATTGCATCTTAACCCAACCTTCTGATGCTGGCCATCTAGGGTCGGTCATTTCTAGTGGCACTTTAGTTGCACTTTCTAATGGATTAGATTGTACTTGATTCATTGCCATCTGCTCATTTAATGTATTAGGAACCGTTCTTCCTGTATTTCCTCTTCCTTCTACCGCTACAGGCTTTCCTATACCTTGTGCTCCTGAGCCACCCTCTACAGCCCCACTTCCCCCCTTGGCATAGACACTCAACCCTTATGCTTTTTGCGCCTTTTCCATCCCTTCTTTGGAAAAAGCGGACTGTCCTTAAGGATCTGGCAGTTCTAAATCTTTAAATACTAAAGCAGAAAAAGAAC
>NZ_VUMD01000028.1 GCF_009696375.1 Clostridium porci | reverse complement strand
ACAGGTTTGATTGTTTAGACAACGAAATCTACTAACCGATGGAACGCCGTGTGCGGTGAAAGTCGCATGCACGGTGTGAAGTGGGGGAAAAGCCTGAGATGATATCAGGGGCTTACCTATCACTATAGAACTCGGACTTCGTGTATATGTTAAACCAGGCAGCCGGTGACCGGGAAATCCTTGCAAAGAAACTGGGTATCTCCCCGCAGCAGCTCTCCTATGTGACACATTCAGGACCCGGCGAGGGGCTGATCTTCTACGGAAATGTGATTTTACCTTTCGTGGACCGGTTCCCGCAGGATACGGAGCTTTACCGCATTATGACGACAAAGCCGGAGGAAGTGAGTTAAAATTATCCTAAGGTAATACAAATAGACTTTTATAGGGAATGGAGGTATAATATGCACGAGGTGAACTGATATGAACACAACGATAATCGTTGCTCTTTTAGCGACGTTTACTGCCATTGTCACAGCCATTATTACTGATTTCTTAAACAAACGTAGTAAGCTGAAATTTGAAGAACGAAAATTAAAAGAGCAATACTATTTAGAATTTATTCATGCGTTAAGCGAAAATATGAATAACTCAGAGTCTGCGGAGGCAACCATAAGATATAACCATGCTTTCAATAATTTGACTATTATCGCAAGTCCTAAAGTTTTATCGTCTCTATATGAATTTGCAGACTTATTGATAAACCACCTAAAAAATAATAGTGTTGCTGATTACGAAACTCAATATACTAAAGCATTTACCAACCTAATCAAAGCAATGCGATCAGATTTGTATGGCAGCAAATCAAGCAAGGTTAATAAAGGATTGACCGAAATATATCTAATTAGTGGCATATTAAAATCTACTCCAACAGAATAGAAAGATTGTAGATTTAGCACTCATGTAAAGAGCATGGGTGCTATTTTTATGCCCAGAAATGAGGTGAATAAAATTTGTAAAATCAAACTGACCCATTTAAGCCTGTTCTCCGGTATCGGCGGTCTGGACCTGGCGGCGGAGGCTGCCGGCTTTGAAACGGTCTGCCAGTGTGAATGGGCGGATTATCCCTACGCCGTTTTAGAAAAGCACTGGCCGGACGTTCCGAAATTCAGGGATATAACCACTTTAACAAAGGAGGCATTTTTTGAAAAAACAGGACTTGAAACCGTCACGGTCATCTCCGGAGGCTTCCCCTGCCAGCCTTTCTCCACCGCAGGAAAGCAGAAAGGATTTGAGGATGAACGCTACCTGTGGCCGGAGATGTGCCGGGTTATTACAGAACTTAAGCCCCGTTTCGTGCTTGGGGAAAATGTTGCTGGCTTCATCAATATGGGGCTCGACAAAACGATCTTTGACCTGGCAAAAGCGGGATACGCTGTTCTCCCATTCGTATTTCCGGCTTGCGGTGTCGGCGCATGGCATGAGCGCCAGCGAACTTTTATCATCGCGGCTGATGTTTCCTACGCCCCTTGCCTCCGACAAGGGAACTGTAAAGGACGCCCAAAGCCTGGATGTGTACCTGTCGGACAATGGGATTTTCCGAAAGAAGAACAAAAGCGGGGCGATCTGGAGCCTGCCCCTGTCGGCTGCGGTGTTCTACCTGACGCCGGTAGCCTCGGACGGGTTCCGCTCTACCCTGAAACCATCTGCCTACGACCCGAAAAAGAAGAACGGGAACCTGGCAGCCCAGGTGATCTTCCAGGAAAATCCCCTCTCGGACAAGGCGGCCTTAAACCCGGACTGGGTGGAATGGCTTATGGGCTTCCCGAAAGGATGGACGGAGCTGTCCTCTGGAACAGGGAGCCGGAGGGAGTGCCCCGCATAACGGAGCAGACCAAAGACCGGGCGCTCCGCTTAAAGACCCTGGGGAATGCGGTCTGCCCTCCCCAGGCGTATCCTATCTTTCACTTTATGGCGGAGATACTGACCGGCAGGTGTAAAGAACATTGTATCTGGGAGGTGATGGAACATGAAACAGTATAAGCCCCGTGACAAGGTGACCCAGAAGATTACCCGTGAGGGTGCGGTGGAGGAAAACCAGACCACGGGCAAAAGCGAAAATATCAGTGGCAAAGAAAAGGAGGCGGATTTTTCCGGGAGGCTTCACTTTACCGAGGAAGATCGTGCCATGCCGGAACTGGACCGCTATATCCGCAAAGCGGAACAGGCGGCAGATAAAGCGGAGGCTGCCAGGGAGCGTATCCCAAAGAAGAAAAAGCTGACCCGTGAACGGCTCTATGATGAGGCAAAGGGCAAGGGCAAAACGAAACTCCGTTTTGAGGAAGTGGAAAAGCCCATGTCGGAAGTCGCAAAGACAAACCCTGTTTCCCGTCCGGTTTCCCTGGCGGGCCGCATGGTGGCGGGCAAAGCCCACGGCAAAATCCATGAAGTGGAAAAAGAAAATTCCGGCGTGGAGGCAGGGCACAGTATTGAACGGACCGGTGAGCGGGCTCTTTCCAAAGGTTCCGGTATGGCAAAGACCGCCCTCCGTAACTACCGCTTAAAGCCCTACCGGGAGGCTGCCAAAGCGGAACAGTCTCTCCATAAGGCCAATGTGAATTTCCAGTATCACAAGGTCCTATCGGAGAACCCAAACCTTTCCTCCAACCCGCTCTCCCGGTTCCTGCAGAAACAGAAGATCAAGCATAATTACGCTAAGGATGTGAAAAACGCTGGCAAAGCAGCCGGAAAAACCGGGCAGGCGGCAGGTACAGCCACAAAGAAAACCGCCCAGGCAGGGGAAAAAGGAGCCCGTTTTATTGCAAGGCATTGGAAAGGGGCTCTCCTGGTCCTGGCAATCGGGCTTCTTATCCTGGTACTGGCCGGCGGCATTTCCTCCTGCACCAATATGGTGATCGGCGGCCTGGGTGCTGTCACCGCCACCTCCTATCCGTCAGAAGAACAGGATATGAAAGCGGTGGAGGCGGCTTACACCGCTATGGAACAGGATTTACAGTATGAGCTTGACAACTACGAAAGCCTGAACCCAGGATATGATGAGTACCGCTTTGAGCTGGACGGTATCCACCATGACCCTCACGAACTGGCGGCTTATCTTTCCGCTTACTTTGGCGGAGCCTACACCACGGCGTCTGCACAAGGGCAGCTCCAAACGGTTTTTGACCTGCAGTATGAGCTTACCGAAACGGAAACGGAGGAAATCCGCTACCGCACCGAAACGAGGACCGACACCTGGACGGATGAGGATGGGAATACCCATAACGATACCTACGAGGTGGAAGTCCCCTATACTTACTACATTATGACCGTGACCTTAAAAAACCACGGTCTTTTTTATGTGGCGGAAGAAACCCTCACCGCAGAACAGCTTGAAATGTACCGGGCTTACCGGGACACCAGCGGAAATATGCCCCTGCTCTTTGGCGGCGGCTCATTCGACACCAGCCCATCCACCGATCTAAGCGGCGTGGAGTTTGTAAACGGCACCCGTCCGGGCAATCAGGAAATCATTGACCTGGCAAAAGCCCAGGTGGGAAATGTAGGCGGACAGCCTTACTGGTCCTGGTATGGATTTGACAGCCGTGTGGAATGGTGCGCCTGTTTCGTTTCCTGGTGTATCAACCAGGCGGGATACAGCGATCCGAGGTTCGCTGCCTGTGCCTCCCAGGGTGTTCCCTGGTTCAAGGAACACGGGCAATGGGCGGCAGGCAACTACACGGATGTAGCCCCCGGTGATGTGATCTTTTTCGACTGGGACGGCGGCGGTTCCGACCATGTAGGCCTTGTGATCGGAACAGACGGAACCAATGTTTATACCGTGGAGGGAAACAGCGGCGACGCCTGCAAGATTAAGAGCTACCCTCTTAACAGTCAGTATATCCACGGCTACGGCCTGATGAACTGGTAACAAATTTCAGAAAGGATGATATTTTTATGGCGACGATTGAGAAATACAGAAGTGAGATTGAAAAAGCGAAAGCTAAGATCGGCGAGCTGCAGAAGAAAGTCCGTGACCTGGAGCAGAAGATCGCCGAGGAAGAAAACCTGGAGATTGTCCGCATGGTTAAGGCAGTCAAGATGGACCGTGGAGAGCTGTCTGCTTTCCTGAAAGCCTATGCAAGCGGTGAGATCACCCTGCCGGAGGAGGATTACTCCGGAGAAACGGAGGAAACTGAAGATGAAGAATAAGAGAGTTTTCAGGAAGTTCCTGGTACTGGCAGCCGTTATGTTCTCCGTGACGGCTTTTTCTGTGACCGCCTATGCAGGTGGCGGAGAGGCGGTGGAACCCCCGCCTGCAGAAACACCCCCGGCAAAAACGGAACCCCCGCCGGAGCCTGTGCCGCTCACCCCGGAGGGCAACCTGTCCCTGGTAGATGATATAGAGTCGGCCGGCAGCGAGGATAAACAGTTTATCACCGTTACCAGCAAAAGCGGCAATACCTTTTACATTATCATTGACCGGGCGGCAGATGGAAAAAATACGGTCCACTTTTTGAACCAGGTGGATGAGGCGGACCTGCTGGCTCTCACCGAGGACAAAGAACCGCAGACAGCACCGGCGGTCTGCACCTGTGCGGAAAAATGCGAGGCCGGCAGTGTAAAGATGGACTGTGAAGTCTGCAAGAATGACCGTTCCGGATGTGTAGGCAAGGAAACGGCAGCCGAGGAACCTAAGGAAGAACCCAAAGAAAAAGGAGGACTTAATCCCGCCCTCATCCTCCTGCCCCTGCTTCTGATCGGTGGCGGCGGTGCGTTCTATTACTTCAAGTTCGTAAAGGGCAAATCCTCCACCAAAGGGAATGACGATCTGGGGGAATATGACTTTGAGGATGAATATGAGGATACCGAGGTTGAGTATCTGGACGACACACCAAAGGAGGATGAAAGCGTATGAAACTGATTATCGCTGAAAAACCCAGCGTAGCGGCGGCTTATGCCGCTGCCCTGGGTGCAAAGAATAAAAAAGACGGATACCTGGAGGGAAACGGTTATCTGGTGACCTGGTGTATCGGACACCTGGTATCCCTGGCAGAGGCGGGAGCCTACGAGGAACGCTACAAGAAATGGAACTATGAGGACCTGCCTATTCTCCCGGAAGTCTGGCAGCATGTGGTATCTCCCGGAAAGGAAAAGTAGTTTTCCATTGTAAAGTCCCTGATGGACCGCCCGGACGTGACGGAGCTGGTGAACGGCTGTGACGCCGGGCGTGAGGGAGAACTGATCTTCCGTCTGGCGGTGGAAATGGCCGGCTGCACAAAACCTGTCTGGCGGCTCTGGATTTCCTCTATGGAGGATACTGCCATCCGTGAGGGCTTTTCCAACCTGGAGCCGGGCAGCCGCTATGAACCGCTGTACCATTCGGCCCTGTGCCGTTCTAAGGCGGACTGGCTGATCGGCATTAACGCCACCCGCCTTTTTTCGGTCCTCTACCACAAGACCCTGAATGTAGGCCGCGTGCAGACGCCTACCCTGGCAATGTTGGCAGAGCGTGACGGAAAGATTATGCTCTTTCAGAAAAAGAAATACCATCATGTACGGCTGGACCTGAACGGTCTGGAGGCAGTAAGCGACAGGGTGGATGAAAAAGAGAAAGCGGTATCCATGCAGACGGCTTGCCAGAACAGGCAGGCCGTCTGTGTTTCCCTGGAACGGGAGAAAAAGACCGTCAAGCCCCCGAAACTCTATGACCTCACCACCTTGCAAAGGGAGGCGAACCGCCTCTTTGGGTTCACCGCGAAAGAGACTTTGGACTATGCCCAGGCACTCTATGAGAAAAAGCTGCTCACCTATCCGAGGACGGATAGCCGGTATCTCACCGGAGATATGGCGGAAACTGTTTCTGTGGTTGCCGGACTGGCCGCAGGGCTGCCCCTGTTTTCCTCCGTTGGTGGATTTACTCCTGATGTGGCGGCGGTGATTTCCGATAAGGATGTATCCGACCACCACGCCATTATCCCCACGCTGGAACTGGCAAAACAGGATATGTCCCTCCTGCCGGCCGGTGAACGGAGCCTGTTTACCCTGGTCTGCTGCAAACTGCTGTGTGCATTGGCAAAGTCCCATGTATATGAGACCGTTTCGGCGGTGTTCACCTGTGGGGAGTATACCTTTACCGCCAAAGGGAAAGAGATTATCTCCCAGGGCTGGAAAGAAATCTGGCAGGTGTTTGGTTCTTTCCTGAAAGAGAGACCGGCAGACGACCAGGAAGATACGGCGGTCCTCCCGGCGCTGACAAAGGGGCAGGTATTCGACCATGTGACCGCCACGGTAACGGAGCATTTCACAACGCCGCCCAAACCTTATACGGAGGATACCCTGCTGTCCGCTATGGAACACGCAGGAACAGAGGATATGCCGGATGATGTGGAGCGGAAAGGGCTTGGCACACCTGCCACCAGGGCCTCCATCATTGAAAAGCTGGTGTCCTCCGGCTTTGTGGAACGTAAGGGCAAGAACCTTATCCCCACCAGGAACGGTATCAACCTGGTAACGGTCCTCCCGGAAGTCCTGACCTCGCCCCAGCTCACCGCCGACTGGGAAAATAAGCTGTCCTTAGTGGCAAAGGGAAAACTTTCCCCGGAAACATTCATGGAGGGGATTGAAAGCATGGCAAAAGAACTGATCGCCCGCTACTCCCATATCTCCGAGGACAAGCAAAAGCTGTTTGCCCCGCAGAAAGAGTCTGTGGGTATCTGTCCCCGCTGCGGCCAGCCGGTCTTTGAGGGAAAGAAGAATTTTTACTGCGGAGACCGGGGCTGCGGCTTTGTTCTGTGGAAGAATGACCGTTTCTGGACTTCCCGCAGAAAAGAGCTGACAAAGAAGATGGCCGCCGATCTGCTCTCTAAAGGGAAAACCAAAGTCAAGGGGCTCTATTCCGAAAAGAAAGATACCACCTATGACGCGGTTATCGTGATGGAGGATACAGGCGGGAAGTATATCAACTTTAAGACCGAGTTCACCAAAGGGAAAGGAGGCCGCTAATGCAGGATAATTCCTCTGATTATATTTTCAAGGCGTATATCACCAACACGGCTGCCTATGACAGCGGAGAACGTGACAATGCCGGAACCTGGCTCTATTTCCCGGCAAATGCAGAGGAAATCACCGCTGCCTTTACAGAGATTGGACTGCCGATCTCTGCTACACCGGATATGTATTTCTTTGATGATTATGTCTCGGATGTACCGGGGCTTAGGCTGGCTCTCCCCATGTACGCTCATGTGGATGATCTGGCAATGCTGGCACAGGAACTTTCCGATCTGCCCGACCATGAATTTAACAAGCTGATGGCCGTCCAGGAAACACCCCTGCGGCTGACGGACTTTGAGCAGTTCAAAGAGTATCCCCACAACTTTGATTATTTCATCCTCATTCCGGGGATGAACAGTGATGAGGCTCTGGGCCGCTACCAGCTCTATGAGAGCGGCATGGTAGAAATGCCGGAGGTGTGGAAAGCCGGCATTGACCCGGAGGCTTTCGGTCGCAAAGTCCGGGAACAGGACAACGGATATTTCACGGATAAGGGGTATGTCCTCTTATCCGGGGATGAATGGGAGCGGGAAAAACCTACGGTGAAACAGGACAAGGAGGTCAAACCCTCCGTCAAGGATTTTTTGAAACAAGCAAAGAAAGAATGTGCCGCCCGTGAGGTGCTGCCGCCAAAGGCAGACAAACACGGGCCGGAACTGTAAGGAGGTGCAATTATATGGGATACAGCCATGACAGCGAATTTCCGTTTGCAGCATTTATCACAAACCTGGGAAAGTACAACGAGGGCGAGCTTGTGGGGGAATGGGTAAAGTTCCCTACTACCCCGGAAAAGCTGCAGGAAGTATTTGAGCGTATTGGTATTGGTTCTGCGGATGATTTCGGCAATCCCTATGAGGAATGGTTCATCACGGACTATGACTGCTATGTAGATGGGCTCTATAACCTCTTAGGGGAATATGAGAACCTGGATGAGCTCAACTACCTGGCTTCCAAACTGGAAGAACTGGGCGAGTCGGAATATGAACACTTCCAGGCCGCCATGGAGATCAGCGACTACACCGGCAGCATAAAAGACCTGATCAACCTGACCGATAATCTGGATAAATATGATGTGTACCCCGGCATTGACGACTACGACGATCTGGGCCGGTATTACATTGACGAGCTGGGAACCATGCAGGTGCCGGAGTACCTGCAGAACTATATCGACTATGAGGCATACGGGCGTGATATTGCCCTGGGAGACACGGGAGCTTTCACCGATTACGGTTATGTGTATGACAATCAGAGCCGCTTTGAGGAATATTATGACGGAGACCGCGAGAACATCCCGGAGGAATACCGTGTGATGGTCTCCCCGGAGGATGTGGAGGAACTGGAACCTGACTTTGATCGCCTGGATGTATCGACGGAACTTGCCCTCGATCTGGATTTACATTTCCGGGGATATAGCGCCGATTATGAGCAGGCGTTCCCCAAAGAGCAGGTACAGAGGGAGGCGATCGCTGACGCCCTCCTTGACGGGAACACTTCCCTTATCAAAACCGAGCTTCTTAATATGAGCCGTGAAATGGACCTTAGGGAGGAAACTGCTCCATTGATCGGGCGGCTTACCGATTATGAAAAGGAATATGGTATCAGCACCTACACCGTGTACCAGCTAAAAGAGGGGGAAGAACTTCACCCATATCGCTTTGAGGGCAGCGAGTATCTGGCGGCTGCCGGGCTTTCCATTGACCGGGCCAACTATGAGGCGGTCTACGCTGCCCCGCTCACCCCTGGGGAGAACCTGGAAAGCATTTATACTGATCTGAACATCCACCGCCCGGATAACTTCCGGGGGCATAGCCTTTCTGTATCGGATGTGGTAGTCCTGCAGGAATATGGAAAAGAGACCGCCCATTTCTGTGACCGCTTTGGATACAAGGAGGTACCGGAGTTTTTGGAACAGCAACCAGAAAAGGCGGAGCTGGATATGGGGCAGATCACCTTTTATACAGCGGAGTGTATGGAGTTTCCCTCTTTAGGAGAATACCATAACAACCTGACCCTGCAGGAGGCAGTCACCACATACCAGGCAATCCCGGCAGACCGGCTTCACGGCATAAAAGGTATCGGCTTCACCCTGGAGGATGGCAGCATGTACAGCGGTATGGAGTATCCCCTGGTACAGGGAAACCGTCTTGATCTGGACACCCTCTGCCTGATAGAACACTTTAAGGATAGCCCTCTTGTCCAGGCGGCGGTAGTCGATCTGGTAAAAACCCTCCCTAATCTGACCGTGGATGATCGGGAGAATTTTCTGCTTATGCTGACAGACCCAGAGAACCATCTGAAAAATGCGGAGGTCCAGGTAGAGGACGATTATGGTATGATCGACGGTATCATCAACAACGGGGAACGGGCAAAGGACAAGGAGCCGGGAATGGATAAGCCCTCTGTCCTGGGGCAGCTCTCCCAGGCCAAAAAGGAATGTGCCGAGCGAAAGCCCCCGGAGATCGGCAAGCCCGGAAAGGACGGACCGGAACTATGAGCCGAAGTAAAAAATGGAAACAGGAATGGAGCTTCTTTCTTGGGGAAAACGGTAGGCGGCAGTACAACAAAATCTGCAGAAAATGTATCCATAGCTGCAAGCAGAGTTTCCGGGCTGGAATTGTTACCTGTCCTTTCTACCAGACAGATAGGACAAAAAAGAGGCAGGAAAAGGGTTGAAAACAGGGGATTTCTTCGCCTCTAAGGGGCTTGAAATACATAGGTAATAGGATTTGTCCTCTGCCTCTCTATGGCTCAAAAGGATAGGAAAAAGTGTCGATTTTCGCCACTTTTCCAGACACAAAAACAGGAGTACAGTTACCGCTTGCGTGGTGGTGGCTGTACTCCTTATTTTTTATGCTCTTATTCTCTTTTATCCAGGCAGGAAAGAAAGGATGGATGTCCGCAGTCGCAGGCGCTGTGGGAATGTGTATAACTGGCCGTATCATGGAACTGTGGGAAACAGCGTTTGCAGGATGTGGGAAAGTCCCGGCTTTTCCATGTGCTGCAAACGCCGTTTTCCATCGGTGGAATGGTCTGTTATGCACATTTCCACGGTGCAATTCTAATTAAGTCTAATATCTTTCAATGTATATATTTCGAGTCCTTTCATTTGAGATATTATCCTTTTTGCTTTTCTATAAACATCTGCTTGAAAGTTTTCTGTTATTACCGCATCTACATAAGGTATAATAGAGCTAATCTGAATATCCATTACATCATTTGCTTTAAGACTTTTTTGAGTTTGAAAAATGCGGACAAATTGAGAATATTCCATCACTCTTGAGGCTGGCAGCTGTGAAATATCAATATCTTCTGGTACTACAATACCAAAATTCATTAAATCCTTTATAATGGTTTCTCTTTCGTGAGCCCTATAAAATTTTTCATCAATCATGTTCAATGGCAAGTGTTGAGCCTTTAACATAATTTCTGTACTTTTTCTTTTATCTTCCCATGCCTTAGCTATAGCAGGAAATTGTTTTACTTCCAAAGCAATATTATTCATTAAAACTGGCTGCTCTGCCAATTTCACAAAAAATTTTTTGCAATTATAATTATCTTTAGAAACATACGGTGTAAAAGCATTGGCAATTTGATTATCAATTATAAAGCTCTGTTCTGTAAAGTAACACTCGACTTCCTTTTGAAATATACTTTTAACTGGAAATATCATAAGGCAAGGAATGATTGAGAAAAATTCTAAAAACTTCTCATAAATATCTTGATAGGGCATAAGTTCGATTACATTATAAATTGAAAAACAAGGTGCATATTTATTTTGTTGCTCATTAAAAAATTTTTCTAAAAATCCTTTCCCTGACAAGTTAACATTCATCACAATTTCTCTAATAGCATTTGTATCAAGTAATATCAATTTATATGTATTAGAACCTATCTGCATCTTTTTTCCTCCGACATCTGCTCTGTTCTTCAGGTGGGATACAATTTGTACCCCACCTGAAAAATTTTCCTTTGTAAATTATATCATGTATGTTTCTGTGTTTCAATGAACGCTCACCCTCGTTCCTTGTTCTTCTCCCGTTCTTCCTTTTGCGGAGCAGATAAGAGCTGGTCCACATTCCGCTTGATGGTATCCAGTTCCCTGGCCTCGGTCCTGATCTTCTGATAGTCCCCATACTCCTGCTGTTTCTCTGTGGTGAGGAAGTCCATCTCTTTTTTCAAGGCAGCAACATCCGGCAGCTTTTGAACACCTATCTGTTTGAGGGCTTTGGCAGCACTCTCAAAGAGGATGATCTGGCTTTCCTGCCCTCGCAGAAATTTCTCCTTGTCGGAAGATTTCCTGTACCGCTCATAGATTGGTCTGTTTTCCCGATAGGTGGAGACATGCTTTATCAGCAGACCGATCTCACCTATCCTCTGTTCCTTTACCTTAATGGAGGACAGGAGTCGGTCCTGCTCAGCCATCACTTCATCAACCTTACCCTGTAACTGCTCATAGTGGGTAATGCCGTGTTCCGTAAGGAAATTGAATGTGCGGGCAGCCTCCTTTAGATTGTTGATCTTCGCCCAGTGTGCGTACCCGGCACTTTCCTGGGCTTTGAGATTATTCTGTATGTCAATGAGCAGACTAATCTTCTGATCGCCTAACTTCGGCTGCTTAGACGGACGGGGAGCTCCGGCAATTCTGGAGATAACGGCTTCCTCCGTGTAATCTACGCCCAGAGTTTTCAGACGGGTAAACCGTTCCTGTCCCGTGGCTCTGCAGGAAATGTACTTGCCCCGCTTGATCTCGTATCCCTCTGTCTCCAGCCTTTTCAGCAGTTCCTCAAAATCGGATACCTGGGGAATGAGCCGGTCAATGGCTGTTTTCAATTTCGCTTTATAGCTGGTTCCCGTTTTCTCGGCGGTATGCTCAATGTAGCTCTTTCCTTTGTCCTGCCCCGGCACGATCACGGACAGACCATATTCCTTGCATAGTCGGTCGCTGGTGCGGCGGATGAAATGATAGCTCCGCTTGTTGGAGTGGTACTTCCGATAATCCACAAAACTGACAGAGTTAAAAATGATGTGATTATGAATATGCCCCTTGTCTATGTGGGTCGTGAGGACAAATTCATACTTGCCGCCCAGCACTTCCTTTGCCAGCTTCATGCCGATCTCATGGGCCTGTTCCGGCGTGACCTCCCCAGGAGAAAATGCCTGTATCAGGTGGCGGCCCAGGTTTGTGCCCTTGTCTATGGCATGGCGGCGGGTCCAGGAAAATTCTATGTCGGCGGTTTCTGCAGAACACCCAAAGGAAGATACCAGGAGGGTATCATCTGTTTTCCCCGGATTGCAGATATAGGCTATGGTCTTGTTCAGCGTTGTTTTGATAGGATGTGTCTTTGTAACTGCCATATCTCATCCTGCCTTTCCCTAATCTCCTGAATGTCCGCCACATAGGCGGGACCTCCCACATTGAGCCGCTTTGCAATCTGGTTGATGTTCCGGCTGATGGCTGACAGGATTTTGTTCATCTCCTTTATGTCCGTGGTGTCGGTGTAGATGATGTATCCGTCAATCGCCATCTTCCGAAGATACGCCCCATACCGCTGTGTAGGGAGCTGCTTCATCTTTTCATCTATCAGCCCTTTTTCCTCGGCTGTCACCCAGAATTTCATCTGGATATTTCTCTTTCGGTTCGCCATCGGTTTCCTCCGTTCTTCTAAGGGTTTGGGATTATCCCAACAAGCATTTTTCATTTTCGGGCAAGGGACCTGAAAAATGGAAAAATCGCAAACGGGTACTCGTTTGCTGTGCTTGCTGTTCTTTAGTCTTTCGTACTTGTGTAACCCTCAAAACCTCGATTTGGCTACCCAAAAAGGCAAGAAAAAACACTATGAGAGCAGATTTCCCATAGTGTTTCTATACTTCTGTTTTGTTGTGCCGGAGGGTTATTCTTCCTCCTGGTTTGCCTCCTGTATGCCTTTGGCCGTGGCGGTAATGATCGTTAGTTCCTTACTTCCCATCTCATCCAGCAGGCTGTCAAGCTGCCGACGCTGGGTAGACTTATCCACTTCCTTGTCCGGGAAGAAGAACTGATCGACGGAGACCTCTAAAAATGTCACCAGCTCATAGAAGATTTGCAGGCTTGGATGTTGCCCGCTGTTTTCTATGGACGCAATATACCGTGGGGCAATCCCCATCTTATCCGCTAACTGGTTTCTTGATATTCCTTTGGCTTTTCGTGCGGCCTTGATAGCGGCACCGAACGCCTTAAAATCGTAAATTTCTGTTGTTCGTTTCATGCTTACTTCACCCAACTACATTTTACCGTTCACCTTTCTTCTAAGATATGAGTATACATATCATAGTATTGACTGAAATAGAGCATAAAATCCAAAACATGCCATTTACTTGTCAAGTTTATGCGGTATAATATAGTTGGGAGGGAAATTACATGGAACAGAGCAGATTATTCAAGATAGTGTATCACTTATTGGAAAAAGGAAAATCAACCGCCCCAGAATTAGCTGAAAAATTTGAAGTTTCAATAAGGACAATATACCGGGATTTGGATGCGATTAGTGCCGCTGGTATTCCGATTTATACTACACAAGGAAAAGGCGGTGGCATATTCATTATGCAGGATTTCGTGTTAAATAAGTCCATATTATCGGAACAGGAAAAAGAACAAATTTTAATGGCGTTGCAAGGTATCTCTATCACAGAGCATAACCAAACAGACGAATTGCTTATGAAATTAGGTGGGCTTTTTCAATCTAAAGTTACAAATTGGATTGAAGTTGATTTTTCAGAATGGTATAAAAACACACCTAACTATGACGTGTTCAACCTCATTAAAAATGCGATCTTCAATCAATACATAATTACTTTTTCTTATTTTGCACGAGAGGGAAATTACTCAAATCGTACTGTTGAACCTATAAAATTGATTTTCAAAAATAAGGACTGGTATCTATATGGATTTTGTCTTTTGAGAAATGACTTTCGCTTTTTTAAGCTAACCCGTATAAAAGAATTGAAAATTTTATCAGACACATTCAAACATGAAGTAAAGAATATCCCAGAAATAGAAACGGTAATTAAGCATAATAATTTTATCCCTGCAAAATTGAGATTTTCTCCAAAAGCTGCATTTCGTGTTTATGATGAATTTACTGACAATATATCGAAAGATAATCAAGGAAATTTATATGTGAATATTGACTTGCCGGATAATGAAACTCTGTTTAGTTATATACTTTCTTTTGGGGACAATGTTGAAATTTTAGAACCTGATTATTTGCGGGAGAGCATGAAAGAAAAATTAACTCTTATGTTGGAAAAATATATAACGTGACATAGGTTGTCAAGTTACCTGTGCTATTCTATCATTGTAAGGAGGCGATTTTATGAAATATGAATGGAAAAGGCAAGAGAAAGAATTTTACGGAGCGAAAAAATCTCCGACATTAGTAACTGTCCCGGTGCAAAATTATATTATGATAAGCGGAAAAGGCAATCCGAACGATAGTGATTTTTCAAATCGTGTTTCAGCCCTGTACTCTTTGGCGTATGCAATTAAAATGGCATATAAGGCTGCGGCCACACAAAATGAGTTTGACGATTTTACAGTTTTTCCTTTAGAGGGAATTTGGCAGAACATCGAAGAAACAGAACTTGTCAAAGAAAATTTAGAATATACCATTATGATACGGCAGCCGGAGTTTATTTGTAAAGATATGGTAAAAGCTGCGTTGGAACGAGTAAAATTAAAGAAATCCAATCCTCTATTGGATGAAATTAGTTTTGACACAATGCAGGACGGAAAGTGTGTTGAGATATTGCATATCGGCACATTTGATGATGAACCTATTTCCTTTGAGAAAATGGAGCAATTTATGTTATCAAATAATCTGGAACGCACAAAAAGCTACCATAGAGAAATTTACTTGAACAATGCTAACCTGGTAGAAAAAAGCAAACTCAAAACCATTTTACGCTATGCGGTAAAATGATTTTGAGGCGAGGATATAGTTATGCACTATGTAAATGCGAAAAGTATCTTATCAGCCCAAAATGGAATGAATTTATATCGTGGTTGCTCGCACGGTTGTATATACTGCGACTCACGCAGTAAATGCTATCATATCGAACACGATTTTGAGGACATTGAAATTAAGGCAAATGCTATTGAACTGTTAGAAAATTCCCTTAAACGAAAACGAAAAAAATGTATGTTAGGTACAGGCTCTATGACAGACCCATATATCCCGCTTGAAAGCAAGATTGGGAATGTTCGTAAGGCATTGGCGTTAGCTGATCAATATGGGTTTGGTTTCACACTGATAACTAAATCTAACCGGGTATTACGAGATTTAGACCTATTGAAGTCTATCAATGATAAAACAAAATGTGTTGTGCAAATGACGCTAACCACCTACGATGAAAACTTGTGCAAAAAAATTGAGCCAAATGTAAGTACAACAAAAGAACGGTTTGAAGTTCTGAAAAAGCTGAATGAAGTAGGCATTCCCACTGTCGTTTGGCTTTGTCCTATTCTTCCTTTTATCAATGATACAGAAGAAAACATCAGAGGAATTTTACAATATTGCATTGAGGCAAAAGTTTACGGCGTGATTTGCTTCGGAATGGGTTTAACGCTTCGTGAGGGAAACAGAGAGTATTTTTATAACCAGTTAGACCGATTGTTCCCGCACATGAAAGAAAAATACATTCGTACTTATGGTATGCAATATCAACTAAGCAGTCCAAAACACAATGAACTTATGAAATTATTTCATCAAGTATGTGAGGACAGAGGTATTATGCACGACAACTCAAAAATATTTGAGTATCTATACAACTTTGAAGAAAAGAATAACCCTGTCCAATTAAATCTGTTTGATTAACTTTCAAACAATAGCCGCCCAACGGTAAATAAAAAACCGTTGTTTCAGAACTACTTTCAAAACACGCAAGAATTATTAAAACATTATTTATCCACTTTGTTATTATGTTCAATGGAAAGGAGGGAACACAAATGGGCAATCAATCAGTCATCAGCATAGAGGCAGTTATTGACTACATCGAAAGTCATCTTGACGGCAAACTGGAATTAGAAACGGTTGCGGAGGCTGTTCACTATTCAAAATATTATTTGCACCGACTATTTACCGACACCGTAGGAATGACAATCCATGATTATGTGCAACGCCGACAGCTTACAGAGGCGGCAAAGCTCCTGATCTTTTCGGATAAGCCTATTATCGAAATTGCTTTTATCTGCGGATATGAGAGCCAGCAGTCTTTTTCATTGGCTTTTAAGGCTATGTATAAATCACCACCCGCAGAGTACCGTGAAAAACGGAGTTTTTACCCTTTGCAATTACGCTTTACCCTACATCAGAAAATGGCGGCTATGGAATTTACAATGCAGGATATTCGTTTAGCTAAAAAAGAAGATATTTCCGATTGGATGAATTTAATGCGGCTCGTTATTGATGGGTATCCTGTGATGGATGAAGATGATTACTTGGCTAAACTGGAAGAAAGTATTGATGAAAAGCGTGCGCTTGTGTTAAGAGATAGAAATATTCTCATTGGAGCAATGGCATTTATCTATTCTCCAGGCAGTATAGAATTTCTTGGAGTGCATCCGCAATATCGTAATCGTGGACTTCAAAGATTATTTCTGGATACTTTGTTGGAAATATATCTGCCGGGGAAAGAAATAAGCACAACAACCTATCGAAAGCAGGACAAAGCAGATACAGGCCACCGGGATATGTTATTACAACTTGGCTTTGCTGAAAAAGAATTGCTGACAGAGTTTGGTTACCCTACACAACGCTTTGTGCTCCCTCCTAAAAAACAGGAGGATATGTAAAATGGATGACACACAGCACACCGGCTGGCAGAAAAGAATACTTCTTTTCTTGACCAGTCAATGTATTACACTTTTTGGCTCTACACTTGTTCAGATGGCACTTGTTTGGTATGCGACCATGCAAACATCCAGCGGGGCGTGGGTTGCCGCATTTACAGTCTGTTCCTATCTGCCGCAATTTCTCATTTCGTTTGTAGGCGGCGTATGGGCAGACCGATACCATAGGAAAAAATTGATTATAGGCGCAGATATGCTGATTGCATTTGCCACTTTCATAATGGTATTGGCAATTCCACATCTTTCATCGGAGCCTACTCTGCTTGGCGGCTTGCTTGTTATGTCGGTCATTCGATCTTTAGGAGCAGGAATACAAACTCCAGCAGTCAATGCTGTTATCCCACAACTTGTTCCGGAAGATCAGCTTATGCGGTACAACGGCATCAATGCAACCATGCAGTCTATTGTCAATTTTGCGGCTCCGGCGGCGGCAGGCGCAGTTTTTGCAATCAGTACATTACAAACAACGCTTATGATAGACATTGTAACAGCGATCTTGGGAACGCTCCTATTGTCCTGTCTGGTACTTCCGAAACAGAATACTTCCACCCGGAAAGCAAGTGTCTTATCTGACATGAAAATTGGCATCAAATATGCTTTTTCAGACAAGCTGATCGGGAAACTTTTAATCATTTATGGGCTGTTCACTTTCTTTTGTGTTCCAGCAGGTTATCTTGCAGGACTGCTTGTCCGCCGGGTATTCGGTGATACTTACTGGTATCTTACCGCGGTAGAAGTAGTCGGGTTTGCAGGCATGATGGCAGGCGGAGTTGTTATGAGCACCTGGGGAGGATTTAAGAGTCGGGGGAAAACTCTATCAGTCGGACTTTTGGCGTTTGGTTCTTTTGCAATCGGAATGGGCCTCTCACAGAATTTTATTCTCTATCTTAGCTTGATGGTATTTTACGGAGTTGCATTGACGATGGTGCAAACAGCAATTACCACTATGCTGCAAGAAAAAACAGACACATCTATGCAAGGGCGTGTCTTTGGATTACTCGGAACAATGTACTCCGGCTTTTTGCCGATTGGTATGGCTATGTTTGGCCCATTAGCGGATATTCTTCCTTTACAGTGGATTATGATTGGATCAGGTATTGCGCTTATTATAATTTCGGGTGTCACTTATTTTAACCGAGAACTCAAAGCAATCCAAATGGAAACAACCGCCCAACGGGATAATAAAAAAACCGTTGTTTTGGCGGCTGGGTATCTGTGCGCCTAAACAAAATACAAGTAGCCTTACGGCGGTTTTGAAATAACAATCAAAGCCGCTGTTTTCTTTTTCAAAAATGAGAATACAGAGGGTGTATTAAAGTCACCCATTTTTAAGGACACGGCGGTATCCAGGAGGTATCACCATGTCCTTATTTGCTTTTCATCCTTCTAACTTGTCAAAAAAAGCCCAACTGATAAATTAGATCATTACGGCCATAAGGATGAACACACACATCATCATATAACAGTTTTTGTTTTGCCCGGCTGCATTATGCAGTCGGGCTTTTCTGCGTTTTGGACTGTATTCAGCTTCTCACAGAAACTTTTCAAATTTTTTCTCTTTCAAGGTAGCCAAATTGCGGTTTCCGTGATTACCCCTGCGAAAGGGAGGAAGTCCATCACCCACTTTTGCTGGTTGCGAAAGGAGGTGAGAAAATGAAAGACTCCTATGAGCAGCGTGTTCAAAATCAGTTTGGTGGATTTTGTACCAGAGTTTTGAAGAACGAAGCTAACCGTATTCTCAATGAATATGCAAAGCAGCGTGATCGGGAAAAATCTCTGGATGATATGACACAGGATGAACTGACGAAAGCCGCCTCCTATGACAGGTATTTTCAGGATGAATATATCTTTGAAGTGCTTGGCAGAGAGACGGTTGTTGTGGGCGAACTGTTAGCGGCTGCATTGGCACAGTTACCGGAAGATAAGCGAGATGTTATTCTGCTATCTTATTTTCTGGGAATGACCGACCTTGAAATCAGTCAACAACTAAATGCAGCCCGATCTACCATCAGTAAGCGACGCAACAATGTCTTAAAAGAACTACGCGAGTATTTGGAAAAGGAGGGATTTGAATGGCCCGAAACATAAGAGAACCCATACCGCTGCCAGTGATCCTGGCAGCCTCAGAGGGTGACGAGAGAGCCTTGAACGCTGTACTCAACCACTACAAGGGCTATATTCGTTTCCTCGCCATGAGACCTATGAAAGATGAATACGGCAACGAACACCTCTGTGTAGACGAAGATATGAGGCTTCGCCTGGAGGCAAAGCTGTTGTATAGCATTGTAACAGGTTTCAAGGTTCTTCCGGTCTAAGGTACATATTACAGGCGTGTTTTGTCCTCTCTTTCCTCGCCTGGTATTTGAGCCGGACCGGAGCCATAAATGCACCTTGACAAAGAAAGTCCGGACGATAACTCCGTGACAGCATAGGACGGGCAGATACATTCTCTTTAGGTGGAGCCATCTGGCAGGTACGCCATGACCTTTTTAAGCGAGCGATCAATACCATGCCACGAAACAGCTTTGGCAGGCTGTGGGCTATGATACCCAAAGAGGACAATGATACTCCCTTACAGCCATCAGTTCGAGCGTTAATAGCGTCGCAAGCAATGGGTAGGGCCGGATGAGAACCATGCGGGGGTGAAATTCCCGTGGAGCCATGCCAATAGCCGTCTGTTTTGTCCTTTTCAATATGGATAAATCGAAAACTTTTTATTAGCAGCTGACAATTCATATAAAGCGCGGCATAATGATGATAGAAGTTATGTTTTGTATGATTAATCGGCTGCTGAAAGGAGGACATTATGAACCAGGCCGAAAATCGTACACCTGGCAATGTCCCCGAACAGAGAACTTACAAGGTTGAAGATATAGCCGTGATGTTGAACATCGGCCGTACTTCTGCATACAACCTTGTGAAAGAGGGACATTTCAAAACCGTTCGGGTTGGTAATGCCATACGAATTTCCAAAAAATCATTTGACGAATGGTTAGACGCTCAGGCGTTCTAACGGACAAAGAAAGGAAGATCGATAATGGCATCCATCATCAAACGAAAAAAAGCATATTCTGTTGTTTACAACTACATAGACGAAAATGGAGAAACGAAACAGAAGTGGGAAACCTGGCATACCCATAAAGAGGCTCTGAAACGGAAAGCGGAGGTTGAGAACCAGATCAACACCGGTACTTTTCTTCCTCCCAACAATCAGAAAGTATCTGATTTCCTGTATGATTTTGTTTCCACCTATGGGGCAAAGCAATGGGGCGTGTCCATGTATGACAGCCAAACCGCCCTGATTGCCAACTACATCAATCCGATCATCGGTGATATGGAGGTTCAGGCAATTACTCCCCGTGTGGTAGACAAATACATTCAGACTCTCCAAAAGACCCCTCCTGTTTGTAAGAGGAACCGAAAACCGAAAACAGAGTTTATTTCCAATCAGAACATTGAGAAGATTATCAAACTTCTCCGGTGTGCCTTTAAGCAGGCTGTCCGCTGGGAACTGATTGCAAAAAATCCCTTTGAGAACACCGTATTACCGAAAACAGAGTACAAAAAGCGTGACATCTGGGACGCCGATACCATCCGTATCGCTCTGGACCAGTGTACTGACAGCAAATTGTATGTTGCCATGAACCTTGCTTTTGCGTGTTCTTTGCGGATGGGAGAAATTCTTGGTCTGACCTGGAAGAATGTTCACATTGAGGATGAAAACATAGCGGCGGATAATGCCTATGTTTACATTGAGGCAGAACTGATAAGGGCTTCTAAACAGGCCATTGAAATGATAGGAGAAAAAGATATTTTCCATATCTTCACTCCGCTTATGCCTAATACCAGCACCCGGCTGATCTTGAAGAAACCGAAAACACAATCAAGTGAGAGAAAAGTCTGGCTGCCTAAAACCGTTGCTTATATCCTCCGTGAATGGAAAAAAGCACAGGATGAGCTAAAGAGCTTCCTCGGTGAGGAATACCAGGATTATGATTTAGTGGTCGCTCTGCCTAATGGCAGACCATGTGAGAACCGGATTATTGAGAAAGAATTTTCTCTGTTGAAAGAAAAAGCCGGATTGCCTAATGTGGTGTTCCACTCTCTCAGACATTCCAGCACTACTTATAAGCTGAAACTCAACCACGGCGATCTGAAAGCCACCCAGGGAGACACGGGCCATGCGGAAATTGATATGATTACAAAAGTGTACGCCCACATCCTTGACGAGGACCGTAAGATCAATGCCCAGAAGTTTGAGAGTGCCTTTTATGCTAATCCTGATCTGCGGAATGTAAAACCTCCCCAGGAGCCGGAACAGCCTCAGGCACAAACCTTAGACCTGGCAGCATTGGTAGAACAGCTTCAAAAATCTCCGGAGCTTGCAAGCACCCTGGCAGCATTGCTTACCGCTCAAAAGGCAGGCTAAAATCTCAAATTAGCAAGAAGTCCATTTTTCTTAGCAAGCTCTCCGTTTTGGTTCGTTTCCAATTAGCAAAAAATTCATTGTAACGCATAAACAAAAAAAGTAACCTTCCAACCCTGGTAGATGATTTCAACAAAAGTTTGCGGCTGAACAAAAAAAGCTGCAAACCCTTATGAATAAAGGCTTGCAGCGTTGTTTGCTGGCGTCCATGAGAGGATTTGAACCTCCGACCCCACGCTTAGGAGTTCTCTGCGAACCGTGGTAGCTAGAAGTTCGATTATCCTCTTGGGAGCGTTTAATGCCGTAAATTAAAGCATAAGTGCTTGTTATGTTTAATTGTTGATACTCTCTGGTGTACCCTCATACACCGTAGAGTGTTAGCAGGTTGTTAGCAACAAAGGCTAATTTAAAGCTTTAATTTATCAGAAAACATTACAAACAAACTATAAATCATTTATCACTAGAAATCAAGATACTCGTATGTTATAGACGTTCAGAAATGAGCGTCTATTTTTAT
Source organism: Clostridium porci (assembly GCF_009696375.1). GTDB lineage: Bacteria > Bacillota > Clostridia > Lachnospirales > Lachnospiraceae > Enterocloster > Enterocloster porci. Next base: position 10,479 of record NZ_VUMD01000028.1, on the reverse strand, counting down.
ACCAAAAATGAAAGGAGTATTAAAATTTATGAAAAAGACATTGAAACGATTGTGTACGGGCTTCTTAGCTCTTGCAACTATCGTTACTGCTTTACCGACTACACCCGTTCATGCAGAAAGTAAGCAATACTGGACAGAAAGTGCAGAGCGTGTCGGTATCATTGAAAAAGTAATGAATGACGGTTCTATCGGCTCGACATTCAATGAGGGCATGATGAAAGTTGAGGGCAAAACAGCCTATTGTATCGACATTAACACAGATTTTAGGAATGGCTACAAGACCAGAGCTGACGCAAGCTCACGCATGAATGCCAACCAGATTTCAGATGTGGCGTTATCCTTAGAGTATGTCAAACAGTATGGCGAAGCTCACAAGGAACTGAACTACAAGCAAGTCTATCTGTTGGAACAATGTGTAGTCTGGCAGAGATTGAGCGTACATCTTGGCTGGCAATGCGATAACGTGCGAGCTTCTTATGATGAAATTCCAAAGGCAACGCAGGACGAAGTTTTCTCTGGTGCAAGAACCTTTGTCAAAGAAAATAAAGGACGCTATGAATGTGGCGGTTATATCTACTCTGGCGAGGGGCAGGAATTGGGGCAATTCTGGGCGAAGCTGAATGTTGGAAATGCGAAACTTAAAAAGACTTCCAGTAATGCCAGCATTACAGACGGTAACGGGAATTACTCAATCGCTGGTGCGACCTATGGTGTCTTTACTGATAAGGACTGCACGAAACAGCTTGCCACCCTTACGACTGATGAAAACGGAAATACAGATGTTGCAGAGGTAAAAGCAGGCACAGTCTATATCAAGGAATTATCCGCACCAGCAGGATATAAAGTAGATAAAACTGTATATTCCTTAAAGATTGAAGCTGGAAAGACGGCGACTTTGAACGTATCTGATACGCCAAAAGTAACGGACACTTTGATTGAGCTTTTCAAGATAGATATGGAAACAAAGAAAGACAATCCGCAAGGGAACGCTTCTTTAGCAGGTGCGGAATTTACATGGAAGTATTATGCTGGCTTCTATAACAAAGACAATCTCCCTGCCGAAGCTACTCGAACATGGGTTACAAAGACAATCGCTGAAACAGACAGCTACGGGACAACTCATTACATCACAAAATTAGCGGACGCATACAAGGTGTCTGGCGACAGCTTCTATATGCAAGACGGAAAAGCCGTTCTTCCACTTGGGACACTAACCATAGAAGAAACAAAAGCTCCAAACGGCTACTTGTTAGAGGGTGCATATATGCAGGCTGGCGATAAGTCCGAACAGATAAAGGGCTTATATGTAACACAGATTACCGAGGACGACGACCTTGCCGTATTATCTGGAAGTAACCAGTTTTCCGTATCAGACAAGGTTATCCGTGGCGGTGTGAAAATTCAGAAGCGAGATTTAGAAACGGGCGATATGAAGCCACAAGGAAGTGCAACCTTGAAAGATACTGCTTTTGACATCATTTCCTTAAATGATAATTCTGTTTTGGTTGAGGGCAAGCTATACAAGAAAAATGAAGTGGTAAAGACAATTCGTACCGATATTGAGGGTGTCGCTTCTACTTCTGCTGACCTCTTACCTTATGGAAAATTCCGTATTGTTGAGAGTGAAGCTCCCGACGGTTACTTAACTGACGGTGCAAAGCCGATTGATTTTACAATCACAGAAAATGGAAAAATCGTGGACTTAACCGACAAAGCCCATTCTATCTATAATCAGATTAAGCGTGGAGATATTGAGGGCGTAAAAATCGGTGCAGGCACACACAAGCGTCTTGCTGATGTTCCCTTTAGGATCACAAGCAAGACGACAGGAGAAAGTCATATCGTGGTAACTGACAATAACGGGCAGTTCTCCACTTCTGCTGACTGGGCTTCTCATAAGCACAATACCAACGCAGGCAAGACCAGCGAGGACGGTGTGTGGTTTGGAACTTCTGAACCAGACGACAGCAAAGGTGCGTTACCTTACGATACTTACGTCATTGAGGAATTACGCTCTGAAAGCAACAAAGGCTTTGAACTTATCCCACCTTTTGAAATCGTGGTATCAAGAAATAATCTTTTGATTGATTTAGGAACGCTGACTGATGAATACGAAAAAGAAATCTCTATCCATACCACAGCGACCAGCAAGGACGGCGAAAAGACTATCCTTGCAGGAAAAGAGATTACGATTGTTGATACTGTCAAATTAGACGGACTTACAAAAGGCACAAAATATCAGCTCAAAGGCTGGCAGATGTTAAAAGAGGAAAACGCCGAGCTTATCATTGACGGGAAACGTGCAGAAAATGATTATACCTTTGTCGCTGATGAGGAAGAAATGAAAGTGGAAATTGCCTATACATTCAATGCGTCTGCTTTAGGTGGCAAGAACCTTGTTACCTTTGAAGAATTGTATGATTTGAGCAATCCAGACGAACCCGTGAAAGTTGCGGAACACAAAGACATTGAGGACGACGGGCAGACCGTTTTAATCACAGAGCGTATCATCAAAATTCATACGACTGCTACGAATAAGGACGGCAACAAAGAGCTTGAAGCTGGAAAAAACGTTACAATCATTGATACCGTAACCTTAGAGGGCTTAGAAGTTGGTACACAGTACAAACTTGTGGGCTGGCAGATGTTGAAAGAAGAAAATGCAGAACTTCTTATCAATGGAAAATGTGTGGAAAATGATTATACGTTTACTGCTGACAGCGAAACTATGAAAGTGGAAGTTGCTTTTACGTTTGACGCTACTTCTCTTGACGGTAAACAGCTTGTAACTTTTGAAGAATTGTACGATTTAAGCAATCCAGACGAGCCGAAGAAAGTTACCGAGCATAAGGATATTGAGGATAAGGGACAGACGATTACCTTTAAGGAAAAGCCAGAAGAACCAGAGAAACCCGAAACACCACAGATACCAGAAAAGCCGAGCAGACCGAGCGACAGTCCCAAAACGGGCGACAGTACAAATGTAATGGCATTTCTTGTGATGTTGCTTGCGTCTGCTGGTGGACTGGCTGGAACATATCTTTACAAACGCCGTAAAATGAAGAAATCATAAGGCGGTAACGGTATGATGAAAGAAAAATCACGCTCTCCGCCGAAGCTGTCAAACGGCAGACTTTTGCTTATTCTGGCTTGTCTGCCACCAACCTGCAAGAACACGGATAGTCAAGGGTGCGAAGCATTGATTTTACCCTTTACTATCTGGGGGATTGCTGGTACTTCCCAAACCGCCAGAATAAGAAATTACAATCAATTTATCAAAATAGAAAGAAACGAGGTAAAACATTATGGAAATGAAATATGTCGTGCCAGATATGGCACAGTCTTTTGGAACTCTTGAATTTGCAGGAGAAAGCGAGCCTATCTTTGAAAGAGATAAAAATAACCGCAGGGTCTTAGCCAGACGAAGCTATAACCTTTATTCTGACGTACAGAAAGGCGAAAATGTTGTAGTGGAAATTCCCGTGCAGGCTGGCGAAAAGAAGTTCAAGTATGAACAGAAAGTAAAACTTGTCAATCCGAAGTTGTACGGCAGAGGTTACGCAATCGGGGATATGGGACATACCGATTATGTATTAGTTGCTGATGATATTGTAGCAGTTGAAGAAAAGTAAAGGAGTGAAGAATTTATGAGATTATCAAACGGGTTTGTTATTGACAAAGAGAAAACATTTGGCGAATTAAAATTTACAGCGGTGCGTGATGTGTTTATGCAGAATGAGGACGGGACACCGAGTACCCAGCTTAAAAAGCGTATCTATGACTTGAAATGTAGTCTGCATGGTGGAATTATCCCCGTGTCCGTACCGCCAGAAGTGCCGTTAAGGGAATTTCCGTACAATGCAGTTGTAGAGCTTGTCAATCCCGTAGCCGATACGGTATCAAGAAAGACGTTTGGTGGTGCAGATGTGGACTGGTATGTAAAGGCAGAGGATATTGTGTTGAAGAATAAAGGCAATCAGAACGCAGGCAATCCACAGAACCATGTACCGCAGGGACAGACGAAAAAATAAATCTAGGTCATAGATTATACTCTGAAATTACAGTATAATGAGCCAAAAGAGCCGTATTTAAGCTATGTAAAATAATTTTGACAAGGAAAAAAAGGATTTGTCGAAGATATTGGATAGACATTTGAGGGTTAATATATGACAATGACACCGAAAGGAGCAATCGGAATATGGAAATAGGTAAGAAACTTAAAAATGCACGAGTACAGTCTGGAATGACACAAGAAAATGTTGCAGAAAAAATCAATGTATCAAGGCAGACAATTTCAAACTGGGAAAATGAAAAATCTTACCCAGACATTATCAATGTAATAGAGTTGAGCAACCTATATTCTATAAGTCTTGACGAATTGCTAAAGGGTGATGAAAAAATGATTGAACATTTAGAAGAAAGTACAAATGTTGTAAAAAGCAACCAAAAAATGATATGGGCAATTATTGTAAATATCATTGTCGTAGCATTGCTGATAGCATTAAATATGTTTATACCAGATAACCGTTATTTCTTAGTTGGAATATTTTGTCTTATGGTTATCACTTCATCAGCATTACTTTACCAGATAATCAAAAAATTTTAAGGAGGATATTTTGTTATGAATTTGAACATAGTTTTAGCGGTAATTTGTGGAGCAGTTGCACTTGTAGGAGCGTTTTGTGTTGTGTTTCAGATTTATCATATGACTGTTATAGACGCAACAGCCAGAGGATTAAAGCACCCTAAATTTTGGGGAGTATTTACAATGAGTGGGAATAATTCAAGTGGTTTGCTTATGTATCTAATCGGAAGAAGAAAATACCCTATTGTAAATATGAGTGAAAGCAACTCAAAAGAATTAGAAAAACGTAAAAAATCAGCAGGTATTGGACTGTTATTTTTGGCTATTGGTGTAATTGGCATTATATGTGCGACCTTAATATAACTAAAAATGCAGATTTATGATTATATCTTGCAACATTTACAAAGCAGTTAGTCTATATGATTGACTGCTTTTTTCGTACCCAGAAAGGAGTGAATGATTTATGCGTAAGATTTGGAATAGAGGACACCGTATCAGAGCCAGCGACAAGCACCTTGTCTACCATTTTTCCATAGGGACGCTTCTGTTTTTATTCGTGGCGGTTCTCCTGCTACTGAATATCAAACAGCTCATGCGTACCGACTGGGAGCATTTCAGCTTGTTAGAGAACGGCTTGACGCTTTCCCCTTACAACTTCATAACCATACTGATAGCGACTGGTGTTTGTGCATTGGTCGCTTTTCTGTATTACCGCTTCTGTTACGACAGTTTCAAGAAGCTCCTGCACCGTCAAAAGCTGGCGAGAATGATACTGGAAAATAAGTGGTATGAAGCCGATACCGTACAAGACAGCGGTTTTTTTACTGACCTGCAAAGCAGATCAAGGGAAAAAATCGTCTGGTTTCCAAAGATTTATTATCAAATGGAAAAGGGACTGCTTCATATCCGCTGTGAAATTACGCTGGGAAAATATCAAGACCAGCTTTTACGGTTAGAGGATAAATTGGAAAGTGGATTATATTGTGAGCTGACCGACAAGACCTTACATGACGGTTATATCGAATATACCCTGCTTTATGATATGATAGCGAACCGCATTACTATTGATGAAGTACGGGCAGAAAATGGCTGTCTTAAATTGATGAAAAATCTTGTCTGGGAATATGACGCACTCCCTCACGCTCTGATTGCTGGTGGGACTGGTGGCGGTAAAACCTATTTTCTGCTGACGCTCATTGAAGCCTTACTGCATACCAACGCTGTCCTTTACATCTTAGACCCGAAAAATGCGGACTTAGCAGACTTAGGGACAGTTATGGAAAATGTGTATCACACCAAAGAAAAAATGATTGATTGCGTCAATGCCTTTTATGAGGGTATGGTACAGCGAAGTGAGGAAATGAAGCGACACCCGAACTATAAGACGGGCGAAAACTACGCTTATCTGGGACTGCCACCCTGCTTTCTTATCTTTGATGAATATGTGGCGTTTTTTGAAATGCTGGGGACAAAAGAAAGCGTGGGCTTACTTAGCCAGTTAAAGAAAATCGTTATGTTAGGACGGCAAGCAGGATATTTCCTTATCGTTGCCTGCCAGCGTCCAGACGCAAAGTATTTCTCGGACGGTATCAGAGATAACTTCAATTTCCGCGTGGGACTTGGGCGTATCAGCGAATTAGGTTACGGTATGCTGTTTGGTTCAGATGTGAAAAAGCAGTTTTTCCAGAAGCGTATCAAGGGGCGTGGCTATTGTGATGTGGGAACAAGCGTTATCAGCGAATTTTACACGCCTTTAGTCCCGAAAGGACATGACTTTTTGCAGACTATCGGCTCTCTTGCACAAGCAAGGCAGGACGGGACGGCGACGTGCGAAGCGAAAGGCGACGGCACGGACTAGCCGTTGCTGGTGTGGCGTAAGCCACGCCAGCAGGTAAAACCCCTCGGTATCTAACAGAGGGGTACGTTTGCAAATAGACAATAGACGAAAAACATAGGAAACATAAGGCTTCTGGCATGATTTCCCAGTAAAAATCGGCTGTGAAGTCGCCTTAAAAAACTTCACACTTGACAGATTGGGGGTATGGTTCTGAATGAAGAACAATGGATAAAAGAATTACGGGAGAAACGGATTGCTTACGGTATCTCACAAGGCAGGCTGGCGGTGGCTTCTGGTATCACAAGGGAATATCTCAACAAGATAGAAAGCGGAAAAATGAAGCCGTCAAAGGAACTTCTGGAAACTCTGCATAAAGAACTGGCAAGGTTCAATCCAGAAGCACCGCTTACCATGCTGTTTGATTATGTGAAAATTCGTTTTCCCACGCTGGATATACAGCACATCATCAAAGATATATTAAAACTGAATATCAACTATATGCTCCATGAAGATTACGGACATTACAGTTATACGGAGCATTATTCTTTAGGGGACATCTTTATCTATACGTCGGCTGACGAAGAAAAAGGTGTCCTTTTAGAGTTAAAGGGGCGTGGTTGCCGACAGTTTGAGAGTTACCTGCTGGCACAGCAAAGAAGCTGGTATGACTTTCTCATGGACGCACTCATAGACGGTGGCGTGATGAAGCGTATCGACCTTGCTATCAACGACCATACGGGCATTTTGGATATTCCAGAGCTTGCGGAAAAATGCAGAAAACGGGAATATATCGGAAAGTCCAGAAGTTATAAGTTTTACCAGTCGGGCGAGCTTATCAAGCACAGCGAGGACGACAGAGAATATATGGGACGTACCCTTTATCTTGGTTCGCTGAAATCTGATGTATATTTCTGTATCTATGAAAAGGACTATGAGCAGTATGTCAAGTTAGGGACACCTCTGGAAGAAGCCGATATTATCAACCGTTTTGAGATACGGCTTAGAAATGAACGTGCCTATTATGCAGTACGGGATTTGCTGACGTATTACGACGCAGAGCAGACCGCCTTTTCTATCATCAATCAGTATGTACGGTTTGTTGATGAAGAACCAGACAAGCGGAAAAATGACTGGAAACTCAATGACCGCTGGGCTTGGTTTATCGGCGATAATCGGCAAAGTCTGAAACTGACGACAAAGCCAGAACCTTATACCTTAGATCGTACATTGCGTTGGGTACAAAGGCAGGTAGCACCGACCTTGAAAATGCTGAAAAAGATTGATAAGGGAAACGGTACAGATTACATGGAGACAATCGAACAGCAGGCAAAGCTCACAGAAAAGCATGAAATGATAATCAAACAGCAGACGACCCCTGCAAAAGATTTAGTAGAAATTTAGGAGTGATGAAAAATGTGGGTATTATTAAAAGACTTCCTGCTGGTATCTATGGGAATGGGTATCGGCATAGTCTTGATGTGTATTTTGAATGTCGGCAAAGAAGCTGACTATAAAATGAAACAATTAGAAGAAAGCGAGGACAATTAAATGAATTTCGGACAAAATTTGTATCAATGGTTTTTAAGTAACGCACAGAGCTTAGTGCTTATGGCGATTGTGGTTATCGGTATCTACTTAGGGTTCAAGCGTGAGTTTTCCAAACTTATCGGCTTCTTGGTAGTTGCCTTGATTGCTGTCGGTTTGGTATTCAATGCTGGCGGTGTGAAAGATGTATTGTTAGAGCTGTTCAATAAGATTATCGGTGCATAAAATTTTATTGTGGTACTGATATGCGAATGTTATAATTTGAATGTTGTATTACATAAAACGCTGTACTTACCAGAAAAATCTATGAATTTTGTATATTATACAAGGTTGCAACTTGAAGTTGCTAATGTGCATTTCAAAAAATATAGAATATAACATTATGGCTTGATAAAATTTATTCATCAAATCATAGGAGGTATCACACAATGAGTTTAGGAGAAAAAATCTTCAAGTTAAGAAAAGAAAAAGGAATATCGCAAGAAGCACTAGCTGAACAAATAGGCACTACTAGGCAGGCAATTAGTAAATGGGAAAACAATCAAGGGTTTCCAGAAACAGAAAAGCTTTTACAATTATCAAACATTTTTGAAGTATCTACGGATTATCTTTTGAAAGACGAAAAGAATGTAAAGAATAGTGAAGAACGAGGATATTATGTAAGCAAGGAAATGTCGGTAGGGTTTATCGCTAATCAGAAAAAATTAGGACTTTATCTTGCTTTAGGGGTTATGCTTTGCATTTTTGCTGGAATACCATATACCTTGTTTTTAGATAATATGACTTGGCGTTATTTAGGTATGGCATTTTGCTTTGTGGCAGGAATTATATTTTTTGTCGTAGCAATTTTTTATGAAAAACAAGAATACAACATTTTAAGGCAAGAACCTTTACTACTTGATTATGAATATCTAAAAGAATTGAAAAGCGAATACACTTCAAAAAAGAAAAAATATGTAATAGTTGCTGTTCCTTGTACTGTTCTCTTTATAGCAGGACTAATTTTCTTTCTATTTACTGTGAAAGGCTATATTTCATGGACAGAATATCATTCCTTTGCATTTTTCGGTCTTGCTGTTGGAATGTTGGGTTTTGTATATACAATCAATGTTATGGAAACCTATGAACTATTAGTGAAAAACGAGCAATATTCAACGAGTTTCTTTTTCAAACTAAAAAGAAAGATTAAAAAGAGATTAGGATAAGCTATAATTTAATATTCACACAAAGCAGTTAGTCTTATGATTGACTGCTTTTTTCATACCAAAATTTCAGATTGGAGTGATTACATGAACGATATTTTTAAGGATATGCAGGCAAAAGTCGGCTGTGAATACATTTCTGACCTGCCCTCTTACAAGCGTAAGGTGTGGCGTGAAATGAAACGGCTGAGCCCTGCCGATTATGAAGAAAGACAATTAGAAGATTTTTCAAAGTTTGTGTTTGGTATGCCGTACCAGACCTTAAAAGATGTGATGAAACAACAGAAAGGACGTGAAGAACAATGCAGGAAACAAGGGTGCTGGTGGAAACGAGAGAAACAACTGGCGAAGAAACAACATCATACTGGTTCGACCTGCCGATAGATGTTGCCGAGTTTGAAGAAAAGTTAGGTGTCGGTGCAGAAAGCACGGCGTACCGCATTATCGAAAAGGTGTTGCCTTATGCTGATGAAGTCCACGAACATACAAGCGTGTACCAGCTTAACGAATTAGAGTTTATGTACCGCCAGCTTTCAAGCGATATGCAGGAAGAATATGTATCACTACTTACGGTGTTTGAGAATTTAGAAGCACTTTATATTTGCAGGAACGTGATTACGGTTTATCCCGACTGCAAAAGCATGATAGATGTTGCAAGGCAAAAGCTGATGAATGACCCGACGTTCAAACATTTATCCGAGGACTGTCAAGAATACTACTTTGACTTTGAAGCCTACGCTTCTCACTTGCAGGAACACGGGAAATTCTTAGTAACGGAACACGGTATCTTTGAACTACCAGAGTAGGAAATGAGGTGGTGCTTATGATAGATGATATGGCGGTTTACATTGCTAATCTCGGTAAATACAATGAGGGTTATTTAGTCGGTGCTTGGTTCACGTTCCCCATTGACGAGGAAGATGTAAAAGAAAAAATCGGCTTGAATGAACAGTATGAGGAATACGCTATCCATGATACCGACAACTTCCCCATTGCGATTGGCGAGTATGTTTCCATTGAAGAACTCAATGAGATGTATGAAATGATAGAGGAACTTCCCGACTATATCGTAGAGTGTCTGGACGAATTTATCAGTCACTACGGGACGCTGGAAGAAGTCGTGGAACACAAGGACGATATTTATTATTATCCCGACTGTGAAACCATGACAGATGTTGCCTATTACTACATAGACGAATTGCAGGCACTTGGGGATATTCCACCCAGCTTACAGAATTACATTGACTATGAAGCCTACGGGCGAGATTTGGATATGGGCGGTTGCTTCATTGAAACAAGCCGAGGTATGT
>NZ_VUMD01000027.1 GCF_009696375.1 Clostridium porci | reverse complement strand
CCGCCTGCTCTTGACATGCAGCGATAGTTGTTGTTATAAATAAAACAAGGGCTGAACATCCCAAAAGGTACTTTCAGCCCAGTTATATCATAGAAGATCGTATTTACAGACTTTTCTTCACACACTCCTTTTCGTAATTGCCGATTACAATCCTCCAATGGCATCTGCCGTGTAAATCAGTCCTCTGACTGCTTCTAGATACTTGAAATAGGCGAATAAGGTCACTCAGTTATCGTGCCACAATTTATAGATTTTCGGGTACTAATCTCATTTATCCTTAAATAATTTCAGTTCATTTAAGGCAGATTATTCGGTTGGTGCTGCGTATACATGCTTTAGATCTGCCATTTGTTTTGAGACACTCCCCATTCCCTTTCCTCGAAGGTCATGTATGTCGCCTCTTCATATGTCAAGAGTATCATTAGGGCCGCTCTTTGTAGCGGCCCTAATGATGTAATAGCTAAATTCCAAATTCTTTAAATAATTTTTCACGATATTCAGTATCGGTAGTAGTTCGTTTCACTTCATCATAACGATTGGCCTCAATGAGTTGATTTATTAAGATAGCCATTCGCTGTGTACCTTCTACAAGACCTTCTGCGCGGCCTTCTTCTCGTCCTATTTCTCTATTTTCTCTATCTCTCTGTAATAACGTCATATATTCCGCCTCCAATTCTTCACTATGCTTTATTTCAGTTACCTTTTTATGGATTTCTTTGATTAAAGGGCTTTTGGCCTGGGAAGCAAAGTCATCTGTTGAATTCTCTACATAGGCCAGAAATTCCTTCATCTCTTCATCTACATCTTCGATTGCTCCCTTAGTATTCAAAAATATTTTTGTGGTTCCATCATCTAAGAGCAGATTCGGATTCTCTTTGCAGGTATTACGAAAGGTGTATATGTGACGGGCTTCTTTAAAGGGATCAAACGTGCAAATAAAGATTACAAAGCTGTTTTTAAGATTCCCATAAAGTTCACCCGCAGCGATTAAATCCAAATCGATGTTTCCCTGATAGTAGCGGCTGCGTTTTGGCAAATCATCGTGGTTAGTGCGTTGCATCTCGCAGTTATAAACAGTTCCCTCATCGTCACTCACATAAATGTCAAGCCGGATTCCTTTGCTCTCTAAAAGCATATCTATTGTTCTCTGGCTATTTGTCAGAACCACTTTTTTAATAGATATATTGAGTATTTTCTCCAGTACCTTTCGGCATATTTCCTGATCGCTCATTACTTTGGCAAAGAGAAAGTCGTCCTCAAGGTTTAGCACTTCAATTTGTTTGCCCATATTGGCTCCTTTTCACTTATCCTTAAGTATGTCAGTATTTGTCCGTTCTCATGTCAATCATTGTTTAACACTGGTTTCTACTAATATTATATCAGATTACCCTCTCAGATTCAACGAAAGGCTGGAGACTACACGGAAATTTAATAAATTATGTGCAGAATCCGGGGCTGCCGGGCCGTCTTACAATCGTAGTTGATTTAAAAATGGAACCGATTCATTGAGTAGATTGGCAGGGTAATTCTCTTTCCATCTACGTTGCCGTGAGTATTGTCAGCCAGATAGAGCAGGAAATCCACATTTCCAGCCTCTAATGCTGCCTTTGCTGTGTCCACGGCCAAAGTATCATCATTCATCCTAATCGCATACCGTGTCCTCTTCTCCAGGCTCTGCACATAAAAATCAATCTCGCCGTCTTGAAAGGAAGCGAATGCTGGTGTCTCAAAGGTAATTTCGCTCGGAAAATCCAGGCGTTTTGCCAGATTGATATAGACATAGTTAATGCTGGCAGGTGACATGCTGTTCTACGTTCATGGTTTCCTCTTTTCTTTCTTCAAATATCATCTCTTTCTGTAACTCCTTCCATAATTGTAAGTTGTCCATATCTGAAAACCAGGTATGAATGTTGTCATTGATAATAGTTCCGATATCCTCTAGCTGGGTGCAATCATAGGCGCCGGTTGCGGCCTGTTCAAAGTCATCCAGACTTTCGTGAAACTGCTGTCTTAGGCTTCGGCTTATGATCCGGCCAACGAGCGGGATATCCATAGCTACCAGACAGCGCTCAAAGGTTGTGTGCCGGCTTGCTTCGGTGGAGGCCCAGAGGTTATCATAGGATTTAACTCCAAATCCCTCTAAGCGGATCATCTTTTCCCGGTGCATATCCAGGTGTGTTGAGTGTGCTATTCCGATTCCTCAAAAGCAGAATTTGCTCTTGGCGGAACATTAAATTTCTACCATGAATCATACCCTTTGTAATTATTCCACTGCTTGCGGCACAATTACTCCGGCTCTTTTTCAATTCGTTCAACAGATGGAAGAACCTCTTTGCAGTTTCTCTAAAGTATTATATCAGAATAAACAAATGTTTTCTACATACGAGTGCAACTGCCAAGAATAAAATCCTCAGTCTATCTGAGGACTTTATTCTTATCAGTTTTCGTGCGGCAGGAACTATCCTTCAGCTCCTGCTGCTGTTTACACATTGAAATCGATTTTTTGTGTTATCATTATTCCAGACTGGAACTGTATCTCTATTTTATTCTCATTGATAACTCGTACTGTTTTCAGAAGCCGTCTCACCAGTTCATCATCAAATTCCCGTTTGAGATAACCCGCTTTTTTCATATACTGCTCCATATCTTTCACACGCTGTTCATATGCATCCGCTAATTGGCGCTCTTTGAGTTTCTTTGCCCTCTGCTTTTTCAGCGCCTTCATCTGGTTTGCAATCACACGGTATTCTTTATCAAAGTCCTCGTCTGCGGTCTGCTTTCCGGCACTTTCTTCGATCAGCTCCAGCATCTTTTGCTGAAGTACTTCGATTTGCTTATCATATAGAAGCGTCCCTATGCAATAGTGATATACAAGGTGCTTGTCGCTGGCTCTGATACGGTGTCCTTTGTATTTGTAAATTTTCATAAACGTTCCTTTCTTAAAACTCTGCGGAATTGTTATCATTGATACAAACTACTTCTAACAATAAAATTCCTTTATCGAAACTTTTTCCTATGACTTTTAAAACAGTTCCTCGGTCAAACAATAGTTCCCTTTCCCATTTATATATAAATAATATTTCATTTATATATGCACCATATGTTCCAACAGGGACGTTAATTTTTAATCTAACTTTTCCTTTAAATATTCTTTTGGGGCGATATAAAAAGGAACTCATAAATCCAGTTTCAATCAACACATCTCCAACGGAAACTTTTTGTATTGTTGTATTATTGCTCTCTAGTAATTTAATATGTGCTTCTCGATAAACAGTAATATTTTTATCAATAGTACCTTTTTTTAGTGCTTTTGATATATTATCTACATCAATATTTTTTATATTGTTTCTAGCGTCATTATTTATCTTTTTTGAAGATAATTTATATTTCTTCAAACTTTTAATTTCGCTTTTTGTTAGTTTAGTTATCCATTTCCGATAAAGTTCCTTTCCATATTTTTTTGCTTCACTTTTGTTTAACTCTATAAACATACGATACCTCCATATAAAATAATTTCATATAGAATTATACCGTGAAGAAATCGAAAAAAGCATAAAATAAAATTTATTTTTTGGATTGTGTATTTATTGTTTGATTGCCTTTATTTTTCAATACAATATCCTCTGCCTTTACATACCAGTCCACATCTGCACCCGTATAGGTCTTTCTTGATACCGTATCGGCTACTGGATTGACAAGTTCCACGACTGCATTGTACGGAAATTCCCTTAACGGTACTTCTGGCGGTACAGACACGGGGATAATTCCACCATGCAGACTGCACTTCAAATCATAGATACGCTTTTTAAGCTGGGTACTCGGTGTCCCGTCCTCATTCTGCAAGAACACATCACGCACCGCTGTAAATTTTAATTCTCCAAATGTTTTCTCTTTGTCAATGACAAACCCGTTTGATAATCTCATAAATTCTTCACTCCTTTACTTTTCTTCAACTACGACAATATCATCAGCGATTAACACATAATCGGTATGTCCCATATCCCCGATTGCGTAACCTCTGCCGTATAACTTCGGATTGACAAGTTTTACTTTCTGCTCATACTTGAAATGCTTTTCGCCAGCCTGCATGGGAATTTCCACGACAACATTTTCGCCTTTCTGTACGTCAGAATAAAGATTGTAGCTTCGTCTGGCTAAGACCCTGCGGTTATTTTTATCTCTTTCAAAGACTGGCTCACTTTCGCCTGCAAATTCAAGAGTTCCAAAAGACTGTGCCATATCTGGCACGACATATTTCATTTCCATATTGTTTTACCTCGTTTCTTTCTATATTTGATAAGTTAATTTATTGCGATTTCTTATTCTGGCGGTTCGGGAAGTACCAGCAATCCCACAGATAGTAAAGGGTAAAATCAATGCTTACGCACCCTTGACCATACGTGTTCTTGCAGGTATAGGGCAGACAAGCCAGAATAAGCGAAAGTCTGCCGTTTGACAGCTTCGGCGGAGAGCGTGATTTTCCTTTTCTCATATCGTTACCGCCTTATGATTTCTTCATTTTACGGCGTTTGTAAAGATATGTTCCAGCTAGTCCACCAGCAGATGTAAGCAACATCACAAGAAATGCCATGACATTTGTACTGTCGCCCGTTTTGGGACTGTCGCTAGGTCGGTTTGGCTTCTCTGGTGTCTGTGGTGTTTCGGGTTTTTCTGGTTCTTCTGGGACTTCTGGTTTTCCTTAAAGGTAATTGTCTGTCCCTCGTCGTCAATGTCCTTATGTTCGGTAACTTTCTTCGGTTCGTCTGGATTGCTCAAATCGTACAATTCTTCAAAAGTTACAAGCTGTTTGCCGTCAAGAGAAGTAGCGTCAAAGGTAAAGGCAACTTCTACTTTCATAGTCTCGTTGTCAGCGGTAAAGGTGTAATCACTTTCCACACGTTCTCCATTGATAAGAAGCTCTGCATTTTCTTCTTTCAACATCTGCCAGCCTACAAGTTTATACTGTGTACCGATTTCTAAGCCCTCTAAGGTTACGGTATCAACGATTGTAACGTCTTTTCCAGCTTCAAGCTCTTTGTTGTCGTCTTTATCGGTAGCAGTCGTATGAATTTTGATGATACGCTCTGTGATAAGTACCGTTTGCCCGTCGTCCGCAATGTCCTTGTGTTCCGCAACTTTTACGGGTTCGTCTGAATTGCTTAAATCATATAATTCTTCAAAGGTAACAATGTTCTTGCCACCTAAAGCAGACGCATTGAATGTATAGGAAATTTCCACTTTCATTTCTTCATCATCAGCGATAAAAGTATAATCATTTTCTACACGTTTACCGTCAATAATAAGTTCTGCGTTTTCTTCCTTTAACATCTGCCAGCCTTTCAACTGATACTTTGTGCCTTTTGTAAGCCCGTCTAATTTCACAGTATCAACGATTGTTACCTCTTTTCCTGCAAGGATAGTTTTTTCTCCATCTTTGCTGGTCGCTGTGGTATGGATAGAGATTTCTTTTTCGTATTCATCAGTCAAAGTCCCTAAATCAATCACAAGGTTATTTCTTGATACCACGATTTCAAAAGGTGGGATAAGCTCAAAGCCTTTGTTGCTGTTGCAACGCATTTCCTCAATGATATAGGTATCATAAGGCAATGCCCCTTTGCTGTCGTCTGATTCAGAAGTCCCCAACCATACACCGTCCTCGCTGGTTTTTCCTGCGTTTGTATTGTGCTTATGAGAAGCCCAGTCAGCAGAAGTGGAGAATTGCCCGTTATCGTCAGTTACTACGATATGACTTTCTCCCGTCGTCTTGCTTGTGATCCTAAACGGAACATCAGCAAGACGCTTGTGTGTACCTGCACCGATTTTCACGCCCTCAATATCTCCACGCTTAATCTGATTGTAGATAGAGTGGGCTTCGTCGGTTAAGTCCACGATTTTTCCATTCTCTGTGATTGAGAAATCAATGGGCTTCGCACCGTCTGTCAAGTAACCGTCGGGAGCTTCACTCTCAACGATACGGAAATTTCCATAAGGTAAGAGGTCAGCAGAAGTAGAAGCGATACCCTCAATATCCGTATGGATTGTCTTTACAACTTCATTTTTCTTGTATAGCTTGCCCTCAACCAATACAGAATTATCATTTAAGGAAATAATGTCAAAAGCAGTATCTTTCAAAGTGGCACTTCCTTGTGGTTTGGTATCGCCCGTTTCTAAATCTCGTTTCTGAATTTTGACACCGCCACGAATGACTTTATCTGATACAGAAAACTGGTTACTTCCAGTTAATACAGCAAGGTCGCCGTCCTCTGTAATCTGTGTAAGGTATAAGCCTTTTATCTGTTCTTCGCTACCGTTCGCCTGCATATATGCACCGTCCAATAAGTAGCCCGTTGGCGATTTCGTTTCTTCAACGGTTAGTGTACCAAGAGGTAACACCGCTTTGCCGTCCTGCATATAGAAGCTGTCGTCAGATACTTTGTAAGTATCAGCTAATTTTGTGATGTAATGAATTGTCCCGTTGCTGTCTGTTTCAGCGATTGTCTTTGTAACCCATGTACGAGTAGCTTCGGCAGGGAGATTGTCTTTGTTATAGAAGCCTGCATAATACTTCCATGTGAACTCTGCTCCCTCTAAAGAAGCGTTCCCCTGCGGATTGTCTTTCTGCGTTTCCATGTCAATCTTGAAAAGCTCAATCAAAGTGTCCGTAACTTTTGGCGTATCAGATACTTTCAAAGTCGCTGTCTTTCCAGCTTCAACCTTTAAGGGATATACAGTTGTATCAACCTTAAATCCTAAAGATGCAGACAATTCTTTGATATATACGGTAGTAGCTTTGACCTCTACAACATCTGTATTTCCGTTTTCATCAGTCGTAAGGGGCGCAAGCTGTTTTGTACAGTCTTTATCAGCAAAGACACCGTATGTTGCACCAGCAATAGAGTAGTTTCCGTTACCATCAGTAATACTGTTATTACTGGAAGTCTTTTGAAGTGTTGCATTTCCGACATTCAGTTTCGCCCAGAATTGCCCTAATTCCTGCCCCTCGCCAGAGTAGATATAACTGCCACATTCATAGCGTCCTTTATTTTCTTTGACAAAGGCTTTCACACCAGCGAAAACTTCGTCCTGCGTAACCTTTGGAATTTCATCATAAGAAGCTCGCACGTTGTCGCATTGCCAGCCAAGATGTACGCTTAATCTCTGCCAAACAACACATTGTTCCAACAGATAAACTTGTTTGTAATTCAATTCTTTGTGAGCTTCGCCATACTGTTTGACATACTCTAAGGATAACGCCACATCTGAAATCTGGTCGGCACTCATGCGTGAGCTTGTGTCAGCTTTGGTCTTGTAGCCATTCTTAAAATCTGTATTGATGTCAATACAATAGGCAGTTTCGCCCTCAACTTTCATCATGCCCTCATTAAATGTAGAACCGATAGAACCGTCATTCATTACTTTTTCAATGATACCGACACGCTCTGCACTTTCCGTCCAGTATTGCTTGCTTTCTGCATGAACAGGTGTACTCGGTAAAGCAGTAACGACAGTTGCAAGAGCTAAGAAGCCCGTACACAATCGTTTCAATATCTTTTTCATAATTCTAAAAACTCCTTTCATTTTGGGTAAAAAAATAGACGCTCATTTCTGAACGTCTGCATTGAAAAGGGATACTCTTTTTACAAGTACCCCTCAAATTCAATATTTAATTTGTTGTGTTCCCACACTCTATATCAACAACTACTGAAACATTGATATAGTTTTTTATCTCTTTATTTCTGATTTTATCGCCCTCACTTGTAAAGACGATATGCTTAAAAAAGTGCCTAAAATTAAGGATTTCTACATAGTTCGTCTTTGTAGCAACACACAAGTCTCCACATGCCATGAGTGTGCAATAAAGATGCACATCTCTTGGCTTTTCGTTAAGCCTTGGATTCAAAAATGATGCAACAGTCCCTTTAAAGAACCTGCAAAAAAATCAGCATGATGCACCACCTTGCACCTGCCATAGAAAAAGATTAGATTTGTTTTTGAGATACAGGTCTGACTGACCTGCGTGTGATTTGTGTTCTGCTCTTTCTCTATGGTACGTTCCTATCTGTATAACTTCGAGGATATTGTACCACAGATTGTTTATTTCGGAAATTACTTTTCAGTAAAAATGGGCAGAAGAAAACCTCCAAATCTTTGGGACCTTGGAGGCTTGATTCTGGCCACTTTTCGTTCCATTACCTAAAACAATGGCATCGTCAAAAGTACACTATTTAAGGAAAATAGCACTTTTTCATATAACTTGAATAAATCTTGATATACACACACATTTGAAACAACTGCACATATTTCAGAAATAAAGCTTATCCCTACCAAAAAAGTTTCTATAGCAATAATTTTTTCAGTGGTATTTGAATAATATTGTGTACTATACACACTCTTGAAAATTCCTTTCAAGAGATTCATGGGTATCAATGTAAGTGCTGTTGTGAACGTACCGGCTAACGCAGAAACTACAACACCAACAATCATATTAAAGGATTCATTTTTAATCTCTTCCAACTCATCCATCAAACCAACAATATAATCTTTTGTGTTTTCTGTTGAATTTTCATAATTATACTGTATTACTTCAATCTTATTCTGCTGTATTTGCAATCTACTTATTTGACAGATTTCCCATATTGATACTCCACTGTTAATAAAAAAGATTATTGCTAATAGTATACACACTGCCTTGTACTTGAATTCAGCTTCCGTCTCCAAATAATCACTATACATCTCACACTGCTCCTTTGTACATGTTTTCAAATAATTATCTTATGCAAAAAGCAGGTCTTACGACCTGCTTCTTCTTGGTTGGGAATCTATACCCTAAAAATCATTTTTGTAGAGTTGTTAACTCTATTCTTCTTAGTTGGGAGTCTATACCCTAAATTCTTAAGCAGAGCATCTCGCTCTTTTCTTGATTAGATTATAACATATCCCTTTCAAAGATACAAGAAAAATTACAAATTTTTTGCCTCATTAAAAATTACATCAATGCCATCCTTAACAAGCTGCTTATCCAAAGAATATGTTACACCCTTTATTGTTTCCTTAATCTGTACTAACAATTCATCAATTTGTTCTTTATCGGGACTTTCCTCTTTCCTTAATTTTACAATTCGATAAGCCATATCCTTTGCCTTTGATATTAACTCAGCTTCATAAGCGCCTTTTAAGATTTCGACCCTCTCATCTTGCGGAATACTATATACCATCTCTCTAAGACCTAAAAATAACAGTTTATGGAAAATATGCTTTTCCATCTGACATTCCTTTACTGCACTGCCTTCTTTTAAAGCAATAAATCTATCAGCATTAACTGTTCTAACCTGATTGTATACTGCGTATGTATCATTAGATTTTAATGAAGATGGCAAACTATTCATCGCTCCTAATTTTATTTTATTCACACCGACTCCATTAGGTGCACTCGTAAGTGGCATGACAATAAATGTTGCTTTATCATTATTTCTCTTTAATACCACTGCCAAATGCCTGCCATCAAATTCACAATCCCGAACCGGATCAAGAATCACATTATAAATGTATCCTACTTTTATATCACTAAACCGCATCTTCTGTCTCCCTTTTCTTCGGTTATCTTATAATAGTATACAGCGTTTAATTCTTTTTCTCAATAAAAATTTCCCTATTGGATATATTCATAATTACATATGATTTTCCGTAATGACTTCATATTCTGACAGTAGTTGTGTAACCTTACTCCTCCAGCTTACCTTTCAGTATTTATTAATATCTAAACACGTCTCTTGAATTTTCATAAAATACATCTGCCATATCTATTTTAATTATCTCTGATATTTTTAATATGGCTCTCTTAAGCTCTTTTTCTATTTCTTCAATGTGTTGAACTTTGAATGTAAATGGTGCATCTGTTTCCAACAACATGCGTTCAACAGGTACAGTATTATCTCCAATCCTGATTTTGTTTTTAACATACTTGGATTAATCGAAAAATAGCATCCTAATTCTATTGCTTTCTCTAGCTGTGGTATTGTACCAGTAAACCAGTGGAAGATATATTTATTACTTCTTTGTGTTCTGTATTCTCTCAGAATTTCAATAACTGTATTTGCCGACTTAAGGGAATGAACCGAAACCACTTTTTCTCCACACTGTTCACATAAGTTGACAATATCACGAAATACATGCATTTGAACTTCTTTTGTCTGAATATATTCTTTGCTAAAATCCAAGCCTACTTCCCCAATATAGTGACTTTTTTCAAATAATGTCTTAAACAAGCTCATATCATCATAGCCACTAGAAATTAATTGGGGATGCATCCCTAATCCAACTTTAATACGAGGATTATTTCTGCAAAACTGTACTTCTCGATCATATGCCTTGGGGGTAGTACCAACTGCAAATAGACTCATATCAGAATTCTGCATCTCCTTTATAAATCCTGCCATGTTGTCCATTAAATCCAAATGACAATGTGCATCATAAATCATTGTTACTACCCTCTTCAGCTAAATTATTCTGTATAAAATTATCTACTTCCAATAAACCTCTCACATATATATCAGCCAATTCCTGCAAATATTCATCATCTTGCGGTAATGGTCCCGGCTTATGTATATAGAATAAAGCACGATTACTATCCTGTTTTATTTTATCAATTGCATACTGGAAAGAACGCAATTGGATTCCCATTCCTTCTGAATTTTTACTTTGCATTTCATGAATAGATGTCTCGGTATATACAGTTCCATCACTACCAAAAGCTTTATACATCGCTGCTCTTCTAATTAAACAAGGAACACGATACCCACAATGTTGCGGACTAAGTTTTTTTCATCTTGCTTTTCCTGGTGATGAACATGAAAACGATAACTTCATAGTCTCATACAGCACATCTCTATTTTTACATTCCGCTGCCATTTCTCCCTTGGTTTTATTCCAATAAGGATTTTTCACTGACATACCTAGTCCTAATCCCTGCAGTAACTCATTCCATAAAAAAAGATAAAACGGATGTGTTGTTCTCGTACTAAACGAACCTACCCTTGTTTCATCTAATGGTACATTCAATGCAATTAGACCATTTTCAGGGACCAACAATTCACTAATATTATCCATTCCAGACATTGCAAAAATCGCATAACCAATAAAAAGAAATGATCTACTTCTTGTATTATTATCATTACCACCTTCCGGAATGTAATTATTGGGAAATACCATCCATAAGTCGAGCCAAGTATGTAATACATCTGGATATAGCAGTTCAAATTTATCCACTATATTTTTTTGAGCATTTTTTGTAAGTCCTTCACCTGCATGACTTATCAGCAAGGTATTTTTCTTGTCTTCCATTAAATTAATAGTACTTATAAGACTATCCATTCCTCCAGAGAACAATGATACTTCATCATATTTATTTGATTTTTCTCCTATTTCATCCGGTTTACTAAACTGCCACATTCTACTTGACAATGTAATTTTCCATAAATCTCCTGTAAGAAATTTAAGCATACGTTCAACCGTATAAATCTGTGTTTCCCACAATTCTACATTTGATACCGGTATTTCTAATTCGATTTCTCTCGACCAAGAGTCTTGTCCATGTACCACTCTCTCAATTCGTGTATCTGCCAAATAAACCATTGTTGCCAGAGACATAATATCAAATCCAATTTCAGTGGGATATACATTTTCTTTATATAATTTCTCCTTAACATAGTTTAATCCATAATTTAGTTCACCCGCAGAAAGCATAGGTACCTCAACAATAACTGTACCATCCTCTCTCCTTGACTCTATATTCTGAATTTCATAATTTGCTCTTAACCTATATCGATTCATTCATTTTCACCCGCACTTACCATAATATCAAATGCTTCCTTATACACTTGATTTACTATTCTTAGCGAATCTCCCTGTCGAATATTCCCTGTCTGTATGTTCAGATTGGCTACCGCATCAGATACAGAACCTTTAACAAAGTCTTTCATTTGAACTATTATACTGTCCGATGTAGCCCTATCCTGTGGCAACAAAATAATCTTATTTCCAATATCATTCGTAATTCTACTAAATATAGCATTTGCCATAGTACGTTCCACAATTACCATAATCTGTTCAGAGGTCAAATCCTCAAATTTAATTGTAGCTATCTCTGGTGATTCTTCTATTGCAGAAATATATGCTGACCGCGCAATGCCTTCATCTTGTGGTCCTCCATCCGGACAAACAAAATCAGTAATAGCAATAAATGCATCACTTGCAGTCTTATGGGAAAGGTTTTCAATAGAAAGATATTGCTCGACAGCTCTTGCTCCGCCTGAAGCAAATGCACCCGCAATATTTAACAATCTCGCTGTACTGCTTCTGGCTGCTCCCATTCTTTGCGTTGCATTTGAACTACCACCTAAAGAATTTCTTATGTAATTAGAAACACTTTTCCGCCCTAAACTGCTATCCCGTCCACCAGAATTTATATATCTTGTAAATTCACCACGTGGTGCTGTAAAACGATCCGCATCACCTGTCGGTGGAATTTGATTACCATTGACACCTTGAGGCGTTTCATTTTGCATATTTTCATCAGGTTCCTGTAACCATGATGGTACTAGCGGTGTTCCTCCTTTTTGTCCTCCATTATGTGTTGATGTTCCCATTATCAATCACCTCACATCTTTTTTAAAGCAGCCTTCACAACTGATGTACCGCTACTTTTAAGTTTATCAAAATATTGATTTAAAGTCTTTCTTTCTTCACAGTCCTTCGAAATAGCTTTATCCCATCCATGTATAATCCACACACCAACATTAGAAACAGGAATAGCATCTATAAAATTTACCAAACTTTTCCGAAGTTCAGGTTTATTCTGTACCAATATAATTAAACCATCTGTTCCCTTCGGTTTCGTATCAAATTGACCTCTTTCCATGATTTTTTGAACAACAACATCAAACACTTGGTCAGATTCTTGACTTGTCAAGTTTTGCAAATCCTCAATATGTCCAACAATCGTCATTTCATCTCTAAAAAGCAAATCAACAACTTCTGATAAATCATTTTGAGAAAATTTACCTGAAAAGTAATCAATCTTTTCTTTGCAAGCATAATAATATGGTCTCAAGTCTTTATCAGTAATTTCCGGTTTCGTAATAAGCCATTCCCCAATCTTATTTAAATCATACCAACGCTCTTTTGATTCCACTGCTTCCTTGTCTTCGACTATTTTTTGAATATCAGAAAGTATTTCCGGGATTTCTCCCCATTTTCCTTCTGAATCCAAATGATTAGGTAATTCTTTATAAAAATCTGTTTCATAATATTCTGCCAGCATCATCTTTGCTAAAATTGCAAGTTCCAGTTCATCTCCAAACCCACGATTCTTCGCAATTTCATAACGTAACAGTAGCATATTTACAAACCGTTTTATCTTCCTTGGATTTCCATCTGTATTCTGTGCTAGCAAATGGCATATTTGTGTCGCAATCAATACTTCATTTGCAGCCTTCTCATAATCAGTTCCAAGAAGCCCTTTTACATCGTCAACTGTGAGACTTTCTACATTCCACGGCTTCCTAATTCTTGATAATCCTTCTTCTCTCAGCTTTTTATAATTGGGATTTTCATCAGCAAAAACCGAACCTACCATAAGCAACATTATGTATATACAAGCCTCTACCTCGCCTAACGCAGGAATTCTAAATGGAATCTGAATCAATTTTTCTAAATATCTATTTGCAAAAGCGTCTCCTGTATTAAATTTATTTTCGTCAATTGCATCTGGAAAATGCTTTTTGACTGCATAACGTATCATACTTTCATCTGCTGCAATTACAAACGCTGTTTTTTCTGTAAACATAAACAATCTTACTGCTTCTAATGTATTGATTGCCACATCCGGTAAACATCTATCCAAATCATCAATTAATACAATAAGTTTTTCAATAGATGAATCCTCTAACAATTCATTAAAATTATCCTAAAATTCAGAAAATTGTTTATTACTTGATGTATCTTCCGTAATGTTGGCATCCTTTAAATAGCCACCAATAGACTCAATTGCCCCAGCAATTCCTTCTTCGGTGGTTACTGTTGCTTTTAAAAGATCCATCGTTGAGGATAGTAATGTAAGCGGTGCAGTACCTGTAGCAAGTCCCAGTGCTGTTTTTCCAGCAGTCTTGGCTACGCTCATCCAATTTATATTTCCCCACAGTTTTTTTAATATTTCTCCAACCTTTACACCAAGTTTTTCTTTTTTTTCAAGTTCTGAAATAATAGAACTCATTAAAGCAACTTTTGAATCTTCAAATCCTTGATGCTTCCAACCATTAAAACGAATACATGCATACTTTTTACCTGACTCTGTGGCAGACATCTTTACTTCATTTTCTACCATTTCAAGGATACTAGATTTGCCTGTGCCCCAATCTCCATGAATACCGATAGAAATTGGCTGCTCTTTACTGTCTTTAATAAGAGAAACTATTGTCTTTGCTTCTTTGCTATCGCTTCATTATTAAGTAAATCGACTTTGGTTTCATTATCAGATAAAATCATCTTTCTAGCTCCTCCATTAATCTTTTCTCACTTTCTTTAAACAATCATTGAGAATTTACGTCCTTTAATACCCCTTCTATTTCAGTGCAAATTCTCTTATATGGTAAGGGCTCATTATTATATGCCTCCCATGGAATATAAATATATATATTATCCTTCCTGGAAAGCATCTGGGACTTAATATCTTTTCTCTCCAAATAATCCTCATCATTTCTACCATAAACTTCTATAACTATTTTTCTATTTGTCCCTTCAAATTCTATAATGCCATCTTCCAAATATTTGTCCCCATAGGCACCATATCCATACTCAAAAGGCTTATAAAAGAATACACCTTTTTCCTTGAATCTATTTCGATTCATTATTTCACAAATGGCATTATACATTTGCACTTCATAATTACTCTCAGAAAACAACCCATAATCGTTTATCAAAAGAAATCGTAGGCTATACATTGCATACTTATCTCTAAATCCTGCTAAAATAATATTTCTATTAGATAGGTCATTTGTCGCGTATGTATTTTCGTACTCCTCAAGTGCTCTAATTAATTCTCGTGTATATACAGGAACCGATAATGCCTTACCATCTTTCTCTTCTTTTGTTACCAAACGCGTAATTCTATCATCTACTCTATACGGAGGTATCTCTGCCAATTCTTTATATACAAATTCCAGACCATCTTTTAGACGGCTTAAATCAGCAATACATTTTTTCTTAGCACCTATCCTTGTCCTCTTTTCCGCCCAAAACATTTTCTTAATCATTACATCTGTTTTAGGATACTCTGTATCTTTATTCCCTTTGTAAAATGCAACATGCTTAAATGTAAGCATATTCATCTTTTTTATCATTGCAGAAATTGTAATTTCTCCTTGCTGATGGCGAGGATATCTTCTACCTCCCCCATCATGATTTCGTGGAACATTCTCATTTGGTTCATCATCGTTTTGTTCCTGATGTATTAGTGGTTCTGATAAATGAACCCGGACCTCCCCTGTCTCATCATCAATCAAAAAACCAGCATTATAGTCGCGTTTGTCTAAGTATACTTTCGATTTCGGGCACCAATCCTCGTGTTCTGCTTGTTTTCCTTGACTACATGGATATATTGCCCAATTTCCGTTACGAACCTTATATTCACAATTTCCATTACAGTTGCAAAAAATCTTCATGTTTTCATTTTTGCATTTATCGTATAATGACTTTTTTTCGTACTTATCCATTTCGTTTGGACATAATATTTCATCTTTACTGGTTTTTATTCTAAACTGTGCCATTTTTCTTTCCTCAAAATCAACAATAAATTCACAACCTCTTCTTTTTCAACATTATACATCAATTTAAATATAACTCCAACCAAAATCTATTACAATAAGTTTACGCCAACAATAAAACGCCCGGCTGTCCAGGCATTTTATTCTTGCCATAAATCCTATGAATTTCACAGGCAGGAACCTTGTTCACTATTTAGTTGTCATTCCTGCCTGAGATTTACTCGCTTACCATTTCCTGTTCCATGACAATCCCCGACTGGAACTGTATGGTCAGCTTATCTGCTGAGTCTACTTTTATGGTGGCAATCAGTCTTCTGACTAAGTCGTTGTCAAATTCCGGTGTATGATCTGTGCCCTCCTGTAGAAAGTCATCCATGTCTTTGACTCTCTGCTCATAATTGGCTGCCAATTTTTTCTTTCTACGGGCCTCTATTTGTTCTTCTTTTAAGGCATTGATTTCTTCTGATATCCTGAGGTATTTTTCATCGAAGTCATCGGTGTAGGAACTGATTTTTGCATTCTCTGCAATCAGTGCCACCATCTCTTCCTGCTTTGCCCTGATTTTCGCATCGAATTCATCTGGCTCCTGTTCCCTGCCGTAGCTGCCGATTACCCGGATGACATTCTGCCTTAAGGCTGCCGCAAAGTTCCCTTCATTTTTTGTGATGCGGCGGATGGCTTCCATGACTGCCCGGTTCAGTGCCGCTTCTTCCAAAGTCGGTGAATTTTTGCAGTGTTTGGTGCCGTTGGTAAGACGGTTACTGCATCTCCACACTATCTTCTTTTTGCCGTTTCTGGACCAGGTGACCCTTCGGTATTCCTGTCCGCATTCCTCACACAGCAGGATTCCCGTCAGCGCGTATTCTGAAGAAAACTTGCTTTTCATGTTTTTCTTTCGGGTGACTGCTGATTTACAAACCGAGGCTCTTCTTGCCATTTCCTCCTGCACCCGGAAAAAAAGTTCTTTGGGGATAATGGCTTCGTGGCCATCCTCCACATAATACTGTGGCACGATGCCTTTGTTGATGACTTTTTTCTTGGTCATAAAGTCTACCGTATAGGTCTTCTGGAGCAGGGCATCTCCCATGTATTTCTCATTTCGGAGCATTTTGCCTACTACCGTGCTGTGCCACTTTTCCTGTCCTGTGGCAGTCTTAATCTTCTGCTCCTGCAGGTGTTTGGCTATCTTTCCCACGCTGTAGCCTTCCAGATAAAGGCGGAAAACCAGTTTCACAATCTCTGCCTCCTCCGGTACAATGACCAGATCCCCTTTTTCATTTTTGGTGTATCCCATAAATTTGTTATGATTGACAATCAGCTTGCCGTTTTCAAATTTTCTGACCACACCCCATCTGGTATTCTCACTGATGTTGCGGCTCTCTTCCTGTGCAAGGCTGCTTAGGATGATGATGAGAATTTCTCCGGTTCCGTCCATGGTGTTGACACCCTCTTTTTCAAACACCACCGGTACGTTTTTCTCTTTTAATTTACGGATGGTCAGAAGGGCATCTACCGTGTTTCTTGTGAACCGGCTTACGGACTTGGTGAGTATCATGTCGATTTTTCCGTCCTCCGCATCCTTTATCATGGCATTGAAATCGTCACGCTTTTTGGTGTTGGTGGCACTCTTTCCGTCATCGGCATAAATACCCGCCAGTTTCCAGTTCTCCGTCTCCTGTATTTTCTTGGTGTAGTATTCTACCTGTGCTTCATAGCTACTTTCCTATTCCTCCAGTTCCGTGCTGACACGGCAGTATGCCGCTACCCTCAGTTTCTTTTCTGCCAGTTTTATGTTTCTGTCATACTGGGGTTTTGCCGGAATCATGGATACCTTTTTCTTCACTGCTGTTTGTGGCATCTCTGCTCCTTTCCAGATACGGTCAGGGGTTATTTCTCCTCCTGTCCGTATCCCATTTTGATTCGATTATTATTGTGGAAAATCACTTCCACCGTGTTATCCTGATAAACCAGTATTTTCTGTATCAGCTTTCGATGCAGGTCATCTGTTAATTCTGTAATCTCTTCCATCCCCTGCAGGATTTTTGCCATTTCTTCTGCATTTATACTTTCATCCCGCACCTTAAGTGTCCGATACCGTTCCTCTGCCCTCTGAAAAATAAGGGCTGTGATTTCATCCGGCGTAAGCGCCGAAGCATCGGCATCGACAACATCTCTCTCTTCTAATGCACGATTCAGTCTTCTGTACTCTGCACTGACTGTCTGCTCTGTTTCTCTGTATTTTTCTATCAGACCGGGATTTTGTATCAGACTGTTAATGGCTTTGATACATACCTCTTCTGCCTGTCTGTCTGTAATCTGCCCGCCCCTGCAGGAGACTTTATTCTGATACACATAATTTTTGCACTTCCATTTCGGTACTCCATATCCCTCTTTTTTATGACTTGATTGGATATGGCTGCAGGTGCTTCCACATTCTCCGCATACCAGCATTCCGCTGAATAACAGGATTTCCTTTCGGCTGGGTCTGTGTGTTCCCCTTCCTCCATCGATTCGCACCTGCTCTCTTTTTTTCTGCACCCGGTCAAAGAGTTCCGGTTCTATGATTTGTGGATAATATTCTGTACCCAGATAATTGTGATTTTCCAGTATTCTGCCAACCGTTGCATGGGTCCATGCCACCCTGCCTTTGGCATTTGATATCCCCATTTCTTTTAGGTCTTTTGCTATTTTCCATGCGGAGATTCCGTTATCATAATCCGTAAAAATCTGCTGTACCAGTTTCTTGTGTTCCTCATATGCTTCTATTTTTCCGTTTATGACTTTATATCCGATGGGTGTGTGCCACTGCGTCCTTTTCCCCTCCTTCCTTCTCTGTCAGCTTTAGTCCGTTTTTCAGGCAGAAGGTGATGGCATGGGATTTGGATATCCGAATCTCCTTTACCGTAAGGTCGAACAATTCTTCCTTGAACTCTCTTTGGTAGCCTTCTTCTTTCAGCAGTGTAAGTAGCTGTTCGGTTCTGACAATCTCCTTTGTCCGTTTCTGCCGTCTGTTAAGCATTGTCTTTTTTCTTCTGCATTCTGTCAGCTGTTGTGCCAGCAGGTTGCTTTTCTCCATAAAAAGAGCAGAGTCCATATATCCCTTCTTCATGACCTGATTTAGGATTTGGCTCTGCTCACTTAAGCTGTGTATTTCCGTATTCAATTGTTCCATTTCTTTTGTGTCTGACCTGTTCTCTGCCTGTTCCATCAGTGCCTTTAACATTGGCTCCAGTACGATTCCCTGATTGGTGCAAAGTTTATTCCACATGGTTACGAATGCCTGATGTATCGCATCTTCCCTGATGGCCTTCATCTTACAGTTTTCTATGTTTTCCACATGATTGTGACAGGTCCAGATAATCTTTTCATGGGGTTTTCCGATATAAATCTTCTGTCTTCGGAAGGTACTGCCACACTCTCCGCAGATAATCCTGCTGGAAAACAGGTATCTGTTCTGATATTTGTCCCCATCGATATGTAAGATTTTGTTGCGGTATTCCATGATACTTCGTACCGCCTCAGCCTCTTCATGGGTAATGATTGCAGGATGGGCATCCTTTTGCAGATACATCGGAAGCTGCCCGTTGTTAACTTTCCTCTCGAACGGAAAGTTCCTTTCGGTATAGGTTCTCTGATGCAGGGAATCTCCCTCATAGATAGGATTATTCAGTATCTCTTTGATTACGCTATCCTGCCATTTTTCACTGTATCGGATGGTCGGTACGCCCTGCTCATTTAGTTTTTTGGCTATTCGGTAAGTTCCCATTCCATTTAAGTAGGATTCAAAAATCCATCGTACAGTCTCAACCTCCGTTTCTTCAATCAGCAGATTTCCCTCTTCGTCTTTTCGGTATCCATATGCCGGTGTCCCTACTTTAAAGGCGCCGTTTTCAAAGCGGTTGACGATTGACCAGCGGTTATTTCCGGAGAAGTCTTCCGATTCTCCCTGTGCCACCGATGCCAGAATGGTAAGCATTAACTCGCTTGCTTCATGCAGGGTGTTGATGTTTTCTTTCTCGAAGTAAATTCCAACCCCCATCGCCTTTAGCTTTCGGATGGTCTGGATGCACTCCACGGTATTTCTTGCAAATCTTGTAATGGACTTGGTTAGAATCAATTCCACTTCCCCATCTTCACAGGCTGCTATCATTGCCTTAAATTCATTTCTGCCCTTTGTTTTGGTACCGGTGATTCCTTCGTCCGCATAAACTCCTGCAAACTCCCATAACGGATTGGCTTCGATTTTCTCTGTGTAGTATGCCACCTGTGTTGCATAGGAGCCTGCCTGTGCCTTACTCCCTGTGCTGACTCTGGCATATCCGCATACCTTCAGTTTCCTTGCTGCCTTTTTTCTTCCGGCACCGGAAACTGCCTTGATTACGGTTACTTTTTTTGCCATCTTAGGTTCTCCTTTCCCCTGATTTCAAGGAATTTCATCCCTTGTCAGCAACATACACTATCACACAAGCTGGAATATATCTAGCGTTATTACAGATATACTTTGGCAAGTTCCTGAGAAAATGTTTCAATGTTCAAAAGTCTGATTTTCTCTCTTTCTTCGGCATTTATCAGCCCTCTTTCCTGCATCTTTGTCAGCAGATATTCTGCCTGTTTATATAAGATTTCATTCATCATGGAATTTCTCTCTGCCATGCTCCATCCCCCCTTATTCATCCTTTTGGTGCGCTCCTGCACTGACAATGGCAACTCCTGCCGATACAATTATGATGCAAACCATAAGTCCTGTAATAATCAAAATCATTTCCCCCATAACGTCCTCCATTTTAGGTATTCTAAATTGATGCTGCATAGAAACACAGCTACATCATCTGACACTCTGCCATAGTGACTGCCTGGTCTTCTGCAGCAAAATAAGCATCCGCCTCTTCTCTTGTGACTGCAAGCACTTCTCCGGCTTCTTTTTCTCCCATCTGGATAGGTGCTAACTTTGACACAATTTCCTGACACAATTTCTGATCCGGACAACGATTGATAAAACCTCCAAAGGTATCCAGTATCAGTCAGTCACAGATATCTGTAATAACCATTTTCTCTGCACCATAGAAATGACTTCCCAGAAAGTTTGCCATGTTCTCCGGTGTGGTGGAGATCAGAAATTCCTGTCTATATCCTCCATCCCTTGGATAAAAATAAGCATATCCCATTCTTTCTGATTCAAAAATTTTGTGCATCATATCTGTCACATTTGTTTTTGTTATATTTTCTCCCATTTCTCTTCTCTGCTCCTTTCTCTCTAAAACACACAATGATACGGCAGAAGTCCATCCCTCTGCCGCACTGTTTCTGTACTTTAGTCTTACTGCCATAATCAGGTACTGCCGCAAATGACAGTACCCCTATCCTTCACTTCCTATTTTCATATAAAAAGTGTCTTGTTCCTATTCGACACTACTTCCCGGAGCCGATGAATGCCAAACTCAGAGACCAAAATATAAAACTGCATTCTCTGGTGCTTCATCTTAGGCAACAATCCAGACTGTCTGATGGTTTCAGACATCACGGGCATCTCACCCTCGCCACTGCGTGCCGGCTAATCTCAAGGAGTATCATTATATGCCATTCCCTTCTTCGCACCTGTCCACCACAGACAGGCTGTACCCCGGCTTTCCCGCTCGGCTCCTTAGATGCGATCTTTTTGAGGGCAAATCAGACAAGAAAAAATATGGAATCTGCCACAGGAGTGTCACTGCGCCCCGGTTACGGCTCATGGAATGGTTAACGTATCTGGATTGTTGGATATGGCTGGCAGCGGATTGTGATTGTTCCCTGCTCTCGAAAGCTTCTCTTTTGGAATACCCTCCCGGCATTTGTCAAGGTATGGTGAGAGGGT
Source organism: Clostridium porci (assembly GCF_009696375.1). Lineage (GTDB taxonomy): Bacteria > Bacillota > Clostridia > Lachnospirales > Lachnospiraceae > Enterocloster > Enterocloster porci. The sequence continues at coordinate 13,172 of NZ_VUMD01000027.1, read as the reverse complement.
GTTCCGGGAGAGACCATCTGCCCGGAAAAAAAGTTCCTCTCATAAGGTACTCACAGAAAAACGCGTTTTGCACAGTCTGAAAATGAAAATTTTTTAAATTTTTTTCAAAAAACAGAAAAACAGACCATTTTAAGCAAAAAATTTCTTCATCCGGATTAACATAACCTGTATTGATTCCCAGACTGCATTTCTGCTGATTCCCTGTAATTCAGCTATCTCCCGAAGGGGCTTTCCCTCAAAAAAATAAAGATGCAGGCGCTCCCGTTGTACCTCGGAAAGTGACTGCATCGCTTTTTGTAACGTCTCAAGCTCCATCTGCCTGATTATCATGTCCTCCAGTGACTCTCCCATCTGGTATCATCAAATCTTCCGTTTCCCCTTCCTGATACCCCATTACAGCACAATGACGTGAATCACGCATTTCCTCTGCATGGGCTTCCTTTCGGAAGGTGTTGGTAAGCATCTCATAGACCTCACTGCTGACATAGGCATATTCTGTTTCTCCAATTGCATCCTTGTAAAAATCTCTGATTCGGATTTTAATCCATTTAGACATCCTTTCGTCCTCCATTTCTTCAACTTTTTTGAAATGAAGGACACAGGGCGGACCTCTGATGCTGTTCTGAAAAGTACGATTTCTATTACTTCTAAAAGCAGACTGGGCATCAGTATACTTTCTGATTTTCAGACAACAGAAAAGGCGTGCATTCCTTACCCTTACAGATAACAATGCACGCCAAAAAATGCTCTTATTTTGTTTTCTTATCTTGTTCTTTTCCTTCATGACTGGCAGACTGCCAGAGTATACAATTTCCCAGTATTCTCTCAAACGCATTCTATCTTTTGGTAATGCTCTACTCCCACATATAGAAATTCAGAAAATGTCTCCTGTGTATATCCGCCCCTTTCTCTAGTAGTCTGAATCCATTTCCTAACCTGTACATTAATTAATTTCTTTCTTTTATCTTTTATGATGTGCTTTCCTGTTTTCTTCTTCTGTACCTTATTTGTTATAATAATCATTTAATAGATTTCCAATTATCTCTTTAGATGTTCTTATATGCCGGTATAGCCCGTTACTTCGGGCTTTTCCGGCACTTTTCCTATCGGAAGAACCTCACAAACGTTCTTATTACCCCTCATGTTTCCGCTCTCAAACGTAGTACAAACAGTAGTACATTCTGCGTATCCTATGCGGCTTGGGCCTCTTGGGCGCTCTCTGACGCAGGCTGCGCATGGACTGCTGCGGCGGTCTGTGCCTGGGCTTGCAGCCGTTCCATTTCCTCCTGTGCGGAATGGAACGTGGCGTGGGCGTAATAGTTCAACGTCATAACGATATTGGAATGCCCCATGATGTACTGCAATGCCTTGGGGTTCATGCCTGCGTTTGCCATTCTGGTACAGAATGTATGCCGCATGGTGTGCGGCGTCATGACCTCCGGCAGCGGTTCCTTATGGCATTTGTTGAACTTCTTGGCAAGGCCCTGAAACATGGCATCATAGTGGACAGCCGCTTTTGGAAGCCCATCCCGGTTTAAGAACAGGAAGCCCTTATATCCATCCACCACAACGCCTTTGCCGCCCTTTCGCCTGTGCAGCACGCGCTGAAACGCTTCATAGGCTGCTGCGCTCATAGGCACCTGGCGATAGCCGCTGTCGGTCTTTGGCGCTTCGATGTAGTAGCCGTCCTCGGTGCTTCTCAAAAGCTGGTGGTCTACATTCACACAGCGCTTTCCAAAATTCAGGTCGGCAGGCGTCAGGCCGCAGAGTTCGGAAACGCGAAGCCCGGTTTCCAGCAGAATCAATACCTCGTCATAATACTTGGCATAAACGGGGTCTCTCTGCATGAAGTCCAAAAGCTCCTTTTCCTGTGCAGGGGTAAGCGGCACCTTTGGTACGGTATCGTCGTTGATAACCTCATTGATCTGGAAGTCAAAGGGATTCTTGCGGAGGCAATCGTCCTGTACGGCCATATAAAAGATGGCTTTCAGGGAACGCTTGCCGTTGCAGATGGTGTGATAGGCCACGCCCTTTTCCTGCATACGCAAAGCCCATTCTTTGGCGTCAGACAGCTTTACGCTGTCGATGCTGGCCCCTCCGATTTTATCTTCGGACAAAAGTTTCATCAACTGCTGGCGGCTCTTATGGGTTCCCCGCTTCACATTGCCCCGTTGCCGGATATACTTTTCATAGAGCTGGCACACGGTCATTTTCTTGCCGATGGTGTCAATCCCATCGTCAAGGTCTTTTTGTATCTGCTTGATTTTCTCACGCAGGGAAATATCCGGGCGTTTTCCGGCAGGGATTTTGTCCGTGGGGACTAACTTCCAGGAGTACACAAACTTCGGTTCTCCAAAGGCATCCGTATATTTGTAGGTGTATCTTCCGTCTGTTCGCTGGCTCTCTCCAGATTTCAAAAGGCGGCCCTTGCTGTCCCGTCTTTTTTCGTCTCGTTCTTTTCTTGACATTTCGTCATGCTCCTTTCCATGACGGAAAGAGCCTTGACACACTCTAAAGGTATTATAGCATAGCCAAGGCTCTTTTTCACTAGATTGTATCCAGAGAATCCATGATTTTTTCAAACTTTTGCCGTTTGATTTGGATACGGTTGCCGTTCAAAATCACCCAGCCAGCGGATGGGTTTTCCTCTGCAAGCCGCCGCAGCTTGTTTTCTCCAATGCGAAAATATTTCGACGCTTCCTCAATGGTAAGCGTATACTTTTCCCAAATAGGCACATCGTTATTACTCATAATCTTGCCTCCTTCTTTTCAACACAAAAATTTCTTGTAACTATGGGCAAAACACGGACGGCTGGCGGCCCAGCTCCACGGGACTTTCACCCCCGCGTGGTTCTCACACGGCCCTACCCATTGCCTGCGACGCTTCTAACGCTCGGACTGTGGCTGTAAGGGAGTATCATTGTCCTATCTGCACGTCGTCGCCCATAAGCAGCCACGCCTATGTTACGGCTGGGTGGTGGTCGCTCCGCTGTTTTCGTAGAAAGCAGTATCATGGCGCACCCGCCGTCCGGCTCAGTGCAGACAGAATGTGTCCGTATACCCTATGACGCACCGCCATTGTCCTGCGGGCGTATTTGTCAAGGTGTAACCATCAGCCACCGGGTCGGCGGAAATGTGGAAAGGGAGTAGTCAGACATTTCCGTTCCCGTGGCCGGGCCGTTACTTCAAAGCAACGATGATGGAGTGAATGAGCTTGAGTTCCAAACGGTGCTTCATAAACTCGTCCACGCACACAGAAGGGATGCCGTTGCTGTCGTACAAGGTGCGGGTGCAGAGCTTGTTTATGTAGCCCGCATAGTACCGCAGCACTTGTTCCATAGCCATTGCGTCCCCAGCGTGGGCAGCTTCCATCACCGAAAGGGGCAGAAGCTCTCTGCCGTTGAATGTGGGTTCCTTCATCCGCGTTTCCCTCCCTCTGGCATGAGCGCCATCAATTTCAAACGCAACTGTTTCAGGGTGCTTGTCCTGTGGCGCTGTACGGCGCTGCGGGACATTCTCATGAGGCTTGCGATTTCTCCGTCTGCCAAATCCAAAACACAGTGCAAAATCAAAATGCTTTGTTCCTGTTGTGGCAGGCTGGCGAATGCCTCGGCTACAAGCTCGTTGTCAATGGGCAAATCATATCCATGCGACGAAAAAACGTAGCTATCGCTGGGGTAATAATCTACCGTGGAGAGCTTTTCCAGTTCTTCCGGCGTCAGGCATTCAAACGACTTTTCACGGTCGCGCTGCCGTCCCATCTCACGCAGATAATCTTTGGCCTCATTGCGGAGTACCGCCTTGCAAAATGCGTCATAGCGGTGCCGCAGGATAAAGTCATTGCGGGGGATTGTATCCATCTTCTCACCCCCTTTCTGTGGGTGATTTTGGTGGTTCTCTCCCTTTCCGCCAAAGTTACTTTTGAAAGGCCACCAGCTACCCGCTAAACGCCACTTTTTTAAACATTTTTTGAAAAAGTGTGGGGCCGGTGGTACGGGACGCAGGAAATAACAAAATTCGCCCGGAAGGGCATAGACCCTCCGGGCGAACATAAAAATAGTATAGTGTTTTATTGCATGGGATAACGCATGGTTCCGGCCATATTTTCCACTGGCCGGGGGATGGCTTTTTTTAACGGTTCTACTCCCGTTTCCGTTGGTCGATCTCCTGTACTACACATGACGGCTCCTCCTTAAGCCGCCGATCTCGCCAGCGTCAGGGCGTCGTTTCCTATGGAGGACAAAGAAACGGCAGACTTGGTTTTGAACCGCCGCAGATTAAGAAATCCATTTTACGCTCAAGAAAACCTCTGCCCCTGCAACGTTTTTTCTTTCCCTATTGGGCGGTGAAGCGTATTTCGTGTGATTCAATGCCTATTGGTCGACTGCTTAAAACAAACCATTCAAAAGATTCACTACTAATAACGTGTTCCAGACGGCAGGCATCGGCTTCTGCAATTTTAGGCTCAACGCCTGCGGCTATGAGCTGTTTCATGAAAAAGCAATGGCGCATAGATTTTCTCGGCCACTTCCCGCCCTAACTCGGCCAGGTGGAGAAAGTGGTCCCCATCCTTTGTGAGAAAACCGCCGTCACGTAGGGCGTTCACCGCCGTACATACGCTGGACTTTGATACTTCCATGTGACGGGAAAGGTCAACAGAACGCACCATACCTTTTTTTCTTTTGCAATATCAGTATAGCTTTTAAATAATCTTCTCCAGAGTTATGAATTTTCATCATCACCCCTCATTTCCCGCAGGACATTCCGATGATAGCGTAGCTTTCCTCCCTCAATGTAGAGAACGCTGTCCGCTGCTTCCGCAATCAACTCAATATCGTGCGTAATGAGCAGGATGCAGCGGCCTTCTCCTGCAAGCTGTTTCAGCAGATTGACCGTCAAGTGCATATTGAATCCGTCTAAGCCGCTGGTTGGCTCGTCGAATACTAACAGCTTTCTTCCGCTTGCCGCTGCCAGCGCCAATAGGAGGCGCTGCTTCTGGCCACCGGAAAGAGATGCGGGATGCCTCTGTGTGAAGCTCTCCAAGCCCATTTTCCGCAACTGGGAAAGTGCTGTTTCTCGCAGCTTGACTGTACTCTTTCTCCCAAGGGAAAATTCATCCAGTACGGTAGGTGCATAGAGCTGATAGTCGGAATCCTGCTGTACGAAAAAAGATTTCTGTGTTCGGCGTTTCCGTTTCAGGATTTCACCGTCAAACGAAACTACCCCCATTGCCCGGTATAAGCCTGTGATAATGCGGCAAAGAGTGGATTTACCTGCGCCGTTTGGCCCTGCAATCGCAAGGATTTTTCCGCTTTGTGCAGCAAAACTGACAGCCTCCAAAATTTGCTTGTTGTCCAGCATACAGGAGATTGCGGACACCTGTAAAACATTATGTTGATTTTGCAGATATGCCCCGCCTACGCGAAAGGGAGGCGGCGCAAAAGGGCGAAGCCCCATCGACAGCATCTGCTTTGCTGTCAGGGATAGGGCTGCCTCTCTGTCATAAACAGCGGAAATTGTACCTTCCTCCATAAAAACAAGCCGGTCAAAAGAATCCCGTACATAATGAAAACGATGCTCTGAGAGAATAATCGTATGTCCCTCCAGTTTCAGACGGTAAAGTAACGCGCCAAGGCGCACCGTCGCCTCGCTATCCAAGTTTGCGGACGGCTCATCTAAGACAATGACGTTCGGCGCCATCGCATAGATAGAAGCAATGGCGACAAGTTGTTTTTCCCCGCTGGACAGGGGAAATATCTTCCGCTCTATCAGATGTTCAATATCCATCTGTTTACAAACCGCCTTTAGTCGCACCTGCATGACTGTTCGATCCAGAGGAATGTTTTCCATTCCCAGCACGATCTCATCCGTTGTGTTGGTAGCGAAAAATTGGCTGCGCGGGTTCTGAAAGACGCTGCCTACCATTGTTCCTAAACGGTGGACAGGCATTTGCAACGCATCTTCTCCATTAAGAAAATAACCGCCCGCTGTCTTGCCCGGATAAAAGCCGGGACAAAGGCCATTAAGAATACGGGTCAGTGTTGTTTTGCCGCATCCACTCCTGCCGGACAGGATCACAAACTCACCCTTTTTTACGTGAAGGTCGATGCTTCTGAGCTGCCCCTTTGCTTCGTTTGAGTTCTCATAGGTGAAAGAGAGGTTTTTCAGTTCAATCAAAAAATCCCCCTCCTTTCCAGCAGAAATACAGTTAAGGGAATCAGCAACGCTATCACACAGAGCGCGGCGTCCTTTCCTGTGAAGCGGACAGGGCGATAAGAAATTGTTTTCCCGGAAAAATGCACTCCTCTCACTGTCATAGATGCAGAGAGTTCTTCTGCAACTTTTGTCGTGCGCAGAATCAGCGGGATCAAAATATATTCCGCTGTTGAGGGAAGATGAGTAAGTGTATACAATATGCCTACACCAATCCCGCGAAACCTCTGCGATGCACGAATTGCCCGATACTCACCACCAATGGTCGGAAAAAACCGTAGCAAAACGGCAAGCCCAATGCCCACTGCTTTCGGCAGACGCATAGCCTGCAACGAGGCTATCAGGGAACCGGTAGGTTCTTTCGCAAGGCATACGGCAAAAGATAACGGCACGATTGCTTTGCGTCCTATAACGCCCATATTGGAAAACGCAAGGCCCAAAAAGTAAAACCTGTCATCAGGAAGAAGTTGCACCCCGATCCATGCAAATCCCGTCAAAATAATATACACAAACAAGAATGATATGGTATACTGCCCCTTTCGCATGGCGAGCTGCAAGAGCATACACCATGCGAAAAGCCACAGGCCACCTATGTTGGAATGGATCAGAATAATTGCGGCCACGCCAATCAAAAGATGTACGAGCCATGTTCTTGGATCAATAGCTGTTTTGGTTTTTGTTTTCTCCACGTTCATACGACACCGGCAGGATTAAAGTGCTTGCCCAGCATCTTTACGCCCAACAGATACCCGCCAACGCAAAGAACCGCTGTCACGCCAAGAGAGAGCAGAATATTTTGCGGAGCGCACCAAAACTCTGCCGTTTGACTGACCGCCGACATAGCAGTAGTTTCGTCCATACCCAAATCCATATAAATCTTGACGTAACTTTCACGGAACAGGAATAGGTTCAGGGTACTTCCCATTGCGTTCAGACACCACATGAGGATATGAGGAACAGCAGGGCGCACTTTACTTTGATAACCGCCCCCCAGCACAATCAGTTCATTGACAATAGCCAGAATGTAGAAATACAGAGCGGCATAGGCACTACCCATAATCAACATATAAGTACCGTACAGCGCAGCAATAATGAACTGGGTTCCGATTTTCGGGCATTTACGGATCATCAGTACATAGACGATGCCATTCACAAGGCCGATAAGCCCCGGTTCAAGGAAATATAGCAACTGCATATTTGCCGCAAATGGTAACATGATGAGATAGCCAATGCCGATCATCAGGCAGGACAGTACAATATCAAGGACGAACTCCTTTAGGTTTAAGAATTTTGATTTCATTTTTCCTCCTAAGATTGTTTGAAAGTATAGTTTCCAGCCAGATTTTGCAGTTCCCACAACCGGGAATAAAGTCCGTTCGTTTTGACAAGCTGGTTATGGGTTCCCTGCTGTGTGATTCTGCCGTTTTCAAGAACAAGAATCTTCTGTGCGCCACGCACGGTTTTCAGCCGATGCGCAATCATAATCACGGTGCGATCTTTGGATATTTCATCCAACGCTTTTTGCACCATTGCCTCGTTGTCTGCATCGAGAGATGCGGTAGGCTCATCCAGAAGCAAAATCGGAACATCCTTCAAAAATGCTCTCGCTAATGAGATACGTTGTCGCTCACCCCCGGACAGAGTTGCACCGCCTTCTCCCACAACTGTATCGTACCCCTCCGGCAAGGCGGAAATGAAGCTGTGGCAACGCGCCTTCTGGCAGGCATCGATTATTTGCTGTTCTGTGATGTTTTCGTTCCCAAAGCACAGGTTCTCCCGTATCGTACCCCGGAATAGATAGGTATTTTGCATCACCATAGATACCTGAGAAAGCAGGTTTTCCGGCGCAATACTACGAAGCTCTTTTCCGGCAAAACGCACCTGCCCACTCTGATAGTCCCAGAATCGCGCCATTAGCCGCAGAAGCGTGGATTTGCCGCTTCCAGAGGGGCCTACCAAAGCCGTAAGTGCACCCGCCGATATTTCAAAACTCACGTCATGGATAACGTTGGTACTCTCTGTATAGCCAAAGGAAACACTGTTAAAGGTATAGCTGTCACCGTAATCGATTTCGTCCTCACCGGAGAGGTCTGGTAGTGTCATTACCTTATCCAGCCGTTCGCCGGATAACGCCATGCCCCGCAGAGCAGAAATGCTGCTCACAAGGGTAAGCGCCGGTTCCGTCAGTTTTGTGGCGATTACAAGAAAACCAGCGAAGTCCAGGATGGTAAGAGTACCGCCCAGCAGCAAATACAAACCTACTGCCGCCGTCACAGGAACGACGAATTTGACCAATGATGCGCACAGGGTAGAAAGGCTTCCCGCAACAGCTTCCTCCCGCAGCGATTCCCTGCGCAGGTCAGAAAACGCTTTTTCCAGAGCATCAAATCCGCTGCCGGTGCGATGGTAGGCTTTGAGGTCTTTCATTCCATGCAGATATTCGTTGAGTTGTGTTGCAGCTCGCGCTTTTGCCTCCATGACCTGACGGCCGTGTTTTTCCTTTACTTTTGCAATTTGTAGCATCAGAATTGCGCAGACCGGCAGCATAGCGAAGATCGACACCGCCATACGCCAGTCAAAGAACAGAATACAAACAAAGGAAAGCGACAGAAAAAAGCCTACGCCAATAGGATAGGGCAACCAGTAACACATGGTATATTCCACATTGGCAAAATCACTTGCAAAGGAGCTGGTTAACTCGCCGGATTCCTTTGAGGAAAAGAAGCCAAGGCTTTGGCGGCGCAACTTTTGGATATAAGCAATGCGTTTGTCTGCGGTATCGTTGTACGCCCGCCCATAGGTGTTGTAGTAGGAAATCAACTCTACCACATATTGAAACAGGACGTAACCAAGTCCTATGACCGCAATTTTAATCAACAGCGCAATATCCAGCATATATGGTGGATAAAATGCTTGCCATAAGAGATAAATCGCCATATATGCGAGGATCGCGGGAAGAATACTGAATGCCTGCGAAAGAAACAGCCACAGCGTCGGCGCAATAATCTGTTTCGGATGATGGAAGGTGAATTGCTGGATTATCTTAAACATGGACAAGCCCTCCTTTCATCTGCCAGCTTTCTGTTTCGTTCTGAATCGCCCACAGATGTGCATACAGTCCCTTTGATTGTAGCAGCTCGGTATGTGTGCCGCTTTCTTTGAGTTGCCCATTCTCCAATACAAAAATGCAGTCTGCATCCTGAACGGAATAAAGCCGGTGCGCGATCATCAGGACAGTCTTGCCCCTCAAAAGCTCCGCCATACTTTCTCTCAGGGCAAGCTCGTTTTCCGCATCGGTAAAAGCCATTGCCTCATCCAGTACGACGATGGGCGCGTCCTTTAAGATCGCTCTCGCAATAGCGATGCGCTGTGCCTCACCGCCTGACAACTTATGTCCGCCATCGCCCAGCTTTGTATCATAGCCGTTTGGCAGGGAGCAGATGAACTCATGGCATCTTGCCGCTTTTGCTGCGCGCTCCACGTCCTCGCGGTGAACCTTGCTGTGCATGGCGATATTGTCATATACGCTCTCTGCAAAAATATGTGTGTCCTGAAAAACAAAGGAAACGGTACTCATCAGGGCTTTTGCAGAATACTCCCGAATGTCTCTTCCTGCGATGGTAATAGAGCCGCTTTCCACGTCCCAAAACCGGGCGATAAGTTGCCCTGCCGTGGATTTCCCTCCGCCGGACGGTCCTACCAAAGCGGCAAAACTCCCTGTCGGTATCTCCATTGTCAGGTGATTCAGAGCCATGCGACGCAGCGGGTCGGCAGCGTTTTGATAGGAAAAGCTCACATCATGAAATGAGACATTGGCTTCGCCCTCTGGCTTGGTTTCTGTTCCCTCGGATATGGGTTGTAGATTCAATATCGCATCGATTTGATCCATGCGTACCGACAAGTTTCGTAAATCTGCGCCAAACTCCACCAACTCCATCAATGGACTAATGCAGGCGGGGCCGACGATCAGGAACATCAAAAGCTCCATCATAAGATTGTGGTCGTCGGGCTTCAGATACAGCAGTATGCAGCCGACAGCCAGCAAAAACGCCAGCACAGAGATGGTAATGGTCTTGTACGCACCGAAAATCGGTGTAACGCGCTTCAGATAGACTTTCCAGTGTTCCCTGTTTTTCTCCACCAGCCCTGTCAAACGGCGGGCGGCCGCCTCTGGTCTGCCAAAGATTTTTTCTTCCTCCATGCCCGCCACATATTCAGAAAATGCGGCATCCAGCTCAGTGGAGGAATGGTTTAGATCGCTCCATATCTTTTGCCCTTGCTTTCCGCCGAACGCGGAAAATTGGATGAGAAATGCAAACGCTAAGGCAATAAAAATCGTCAGTGCCAGCGTGATGTTGAGAGAAAACATTAACACGGCCAAAGATGCAAGCAAAAGTCCCGCACCGAAGATATTGGAAACATCATGGGCTATGATATTTTCCATTTTTTCGATGTTCTCATTCATCGTTTTCTGTATCGCGCCGGATTGCCCGCTTGTATAAAAGCCGAGGTTCAGCCGCCCCATGTGGTCGAGAATGCGCATACGCAAATCATACAGAGCATTGAACGCACAGGCATGGCAGGAAAAGCTGCCGATAACAGACAGCACAATCCCCAGTACAATACTTCCTATCGTAATCGCCTCCCACAGCCATATCTCATCAATTGGAATAGCCGTTCCTTTCCATGAAGCCAACAAAAACAGCCGGACAATTCGGTAGACCGTATAGAACGGTACACCGGACAGCAGGACGCTGAGCGCAGAGCAGGTCACACCGAGGATATATTTTCCCGGATTGCAACGTGCGGTTCGGAATACACGGAGGATGACATTTTTCTTTGTATCTTGCATAATACTCCTTTCTCTGCGGCTTTTGTTTCATAACAGATACCGCAAAATTTCTATTAGTTAGCTATAGCTAACCAATAATAGATTATACGCATGTAAGATAAGTTGTCAACATAACGAAAAGTGCCTCAAAACAAAACTCACATTTCACAAATTACCAGAAACCATTGAAACATAGCTGATTTTTATGGTATGATCTCATATATAGTTGAGTGAAACTGACCAAAATTTGTGCCAAATCAGAAATCTTTGTGCCAGAACAAAAAGAAAGGCGGTTCTTCCATGATAACAATACACAGCATCGATGAAATGCTGGATTTTTACATATCTCTTGGCGGCGTCAAGAAAAATGCGCTGAATGGTTTTCACTATGCGTTTCCAGGAGAACATTCAAAAGTTCGTTTTTGGGGCGATTTGCGGGGCTTTTCTGCCGCCGATGCAGATTTTACTTATCCACGTGATACTGTCGTCCGCAGCCAATTCAGACAACGATATGTGGGGATTGGATTGAGTGAACAGGGCGCAGTCGAAACCTATACACAGAAAACGCAGATGATACATTTTGGTGAGGGCATCAATTGTTTTGTTTTTGATTCGCCCATTCCATTTTTTATGAAAATTTCCGGCGGACAACGGTTGCGGTTTCAAGGACTATATTTTCAGGAAGCATTCTTCGCTGAGAATAATATACCGCTCTATGACAGCTTTTGGCGGGATGCAAAGAACACGATTCACGGTGCGAATCTTCATGCTCCAGAGCTGGTAGCCAGCTATCACCGCATTGAACAATGCCGCCTGACGGGACTTGCTTTTGACACATGGCTAAAGGGGCTGGGGATGGAAGTCGCCGGTTCCCTAATCGACCTTGTGCAACAGCTATCTGCACAACCGCCTGCCTATCTTGATGCGAACGAAATCTGCGCAGTAGAAAGCGCAAAAGCTATCCTGCAAACAAACTTGAAGCATCCGCCTACTATTCTTGAGCTTTGCAGGAAGGTCGGCGTTAATAAGAACAAGCTGCAAAAGGGCTTTCGTCTGACTGAGGGGAAAAGTGTTGCGGAATATGTCCGTACCTTGCGCATGGAACGTGCGCTTGATCTATTGGCGGACGGCACGCTTGCTATTCAGGAGGTTTCGGAAGCTGTTGGCTATCAAGGAATCAGCAATTTTTATTCCGTTTTCCGTCAGACCTTTGGGTACACACCTGCCGCAATACAAAAGCTGTTGGAAGCGGACGAAGCCCATCGGGATATAGGGTCAGCGACACAAACACTATTTGCAGGAACACAAAAGGATGTTTTACACTGATCAGCTCACAAGTAGCATATGAAAGCCTAATAACCAATACTTCAATAGTCTAAGTGATTTTTATTTGTTAATAATACTTTTAAGTTTTCAAAGCTCAGAATTATAAAATGAATCGAAAGTACATATTAAATCATTCCCGACGCGCTCTATGAACAATAGAATGTAGTGGGGGGATATAATATACCAAATGTAAAAGACCGCCGCGATTTTGAAAGTTTCGGGGCGGATGTGCAACAGGCACGGGAAGCCGTGGGAATGTCCCGCAGGGAGTTGGCGGAACGGGTGGGGATAGACCCACGCTATCTTGCCAATATTGAGCTGTGCGGCACCATACCGAGTGTGCCGGTTGTGATGCAACTTATCCGACTATGAAACCAGCGGAACGCTATTTTAATCCTGGCTTAATCAGAGAGGACAGCGAACAGCGCCAGCGGACAAGCCACAAGTTGCAGTTCTGACCGGAAAAATACCTGACTACCGTCGAGGGCGTCATTGACGGGGTAATCAAATTGAATGAAATCGACGGGGAAACGGAGGGTGAGTAAGGTATCCTCTGTTTTGCTTTTATGGAGGCCAAGGGCCTCTTATTTTTTTGCAAATTTTTCTTTCCAAAGCGCTCTTTTGCGGGTAGTTTAAGGGCTTTTCGGAGTATTAGGAGTGGAGGAAAAGAAAAACAGCAAACCTGCTAATAATGCAAGCACTTTTTTGTGGCAGGAAAAATGTGCATAACAAAATAGCCGTCGCCAATGACGGCAAAACAAATGTGGATTTTATCAAAGCAATCACGCGGATTGTTTTAAGC
>NZ_VUMD01000026.1 GCF_009696375.1 Clostridium porci | reverse complement strand
AGACAGATAAGTTCTTAGGAGATACGGATCAGTGGTTGGAAGGGGCAGAACTGCGGATGGAGCGCAGGACAGGTACAGATACATGGGAAACAGTAGATGAGTGGGTGACAGGCCGGCAGAGCCATTATACAAAGAATTTAAAGGCAGGTGAATACAGGCTGGTTGAGAGCAAAGCTCCTGACGGGTTTAAGGTACTGGCAGAGCCGATCCTGTTTACTATCACGGATGGAATGACGGAGATTCCCAAGTTAACGATGCGAAACTATACTTCCATTGTGGAAATAGAGAAAACAAGGCCATCAGGAAGCCTTCTGGGCGGTGCCAGGCTGCAGCTGATCCGTAAGGAAACCGGGGAGGTTATCCGGGAATGGACTTCCGAGGAAGGAAGGGGACAGACATTCTATGGCCTGAAGGAAGGGACATACCTGATCCGGGAGCTGGAGGCTCCAGGAGGATACAGGAAGGGAGAAGATAAGGAGGTTAGGATAACAGAGGATAACAGCGAAGCCCAGGTATTCAAATATGAGAACCGGCTTTCTGGAGGAGGGGGAGGTAAACCACCCCAGGCAGAATATATTTCATTTAAAAAGACGGATGGAGCTGGAAAGGCTCTTCCTGGGGCGGAATTTAAGATTTACCGTAGTGATGGAAGCATATTAGAGACGGCTATAGCTGATCATAATGGGAAAGTGACAATTAAGAAGCCGGAAGCAGGGACCTATACGGTTAAGGAGACAAAAGCCCCAGAAGGATACTATTTAAGCAGTGAGACATTTTACATTACAGTGGGAGAAGGAGGAATAAAGGGAAATTATGAAATTGTCAATACCCCATATACAAATGTTGTCATAAAGAAGCGTGATGCTGAGACGGGTAAACCGATTTCTGGAGTGCGTTTAGAAATTTTAGATAGTGATAATAACATAGTATCCAGTGAAATGACGAATGATGAGGGTTCCATAAGCTTTAAAGCGCCTCATATTGGCGTGTACCATATAAAGGAGGTGGAAGCTCCGAAAGGCTATCAGAAATTAACAAGCACCTATGAATTTAGCATACAGGAAAATGGAGAGATTACCGGGACCACAACATTGTTTAACTCAAAGATTCAGAAAATAGGAAAGGTAATGGCTTCTTATAGCTCTGGACTGGCAGGTAGGGGAATGGTTTCCTTTGGATCTCCCAATACACCAAGAACAGGAGATGATACGCCAATTATGCTATATGTGATTCTGTTAATCCTGTCAATGGCAGCCATGGCAGGCACAGGAATTAAGTATTTCTGGAAGGGTAAGAAGCGGAAAAGAGATACGCTTTTAAGCCTGCTGTTGCTTGCCGTAGTGATGAGTGTAAGCAATCTATATACGGAAACCGCTTACGCGGCGCAGGAAAAGCCTGCTATAGCAACGCTGTCCAATGCGGATAAGGTGGAGATTGAGCGCATACAGGGAAGAGAGATCTTAAAGGTACAGTCAGAACCGCAAGTAGATGAATCGAAGCTTGCAAAGCCGGAAGCTACGTACCAATATGAAGGAAAGGAATACAAACTAAAAGAGTATAAGGTTATAGAAACGCAAATTTCGGCAAGAGAGGAACTAGTAAGCGATACCATAACCTATGATTCGGTAGAGCAGGCTGACAGAATACCAGACAGCGCGGTGATAGAAGCCAGGGATCATCTGACAGGGGCGGTTACGAATGTAACCGTTCCCCTGAAAAGCTACGAATACAGTGATTATAGATGGGTAAACGGATTTCAATTTTTAATCACGGTTGAATCAGCGGACGCGGATAGCTTTGCGTTAGGGGATGTATTAATTCCCAATCAGGAGGAACATCCTTTTAAGGGCTATGAAAAGGAGCTGCTGCAACTGATTCATGTAAGCCCGGACTTTTACAGAATCCTATCGGCAGAGTGGACAGGCCAGCCATGGATGGGAGAAAACGGGATCATCTACAGGCAGGCATTAGCCCAGGGAGAAAAGCGCATAGCAGATGTAAAGGCAGTCTATGAGGGCTTAGTATTAATGGACGCTGTACCTGCCAGCGCTACCGAAGCAATTTACGAAGCGATTCCTGATGCAGACGAGACAGATTTAGGAGAGCCTGTAGATAAGACAGAGCAAACGGTAAAGCTTTCTTTGAGGGATAAACTGAACGCTTTTATCCAATGGTTGGCGGCTCATCCGATTGCGTTAGCAGCGGGAGGGTTGGCTCTCATAGTAATTATATGGCTGGTTGTAATCATATTACAGATACTTGCCAGCAAGAAAAAAGAGGAGGAAGAGAACGATTGAGGACAGTTGGAGTAATTGGGTGCCAGCCGCGTATAGGGACAACAACGCAGGCGCTGCAAATCGTGTTATGTTTGCAAGGTTTAGGCTATCGCGCGGCCTATGTGGAAATGGGAGAACATGATTATTTAAAGAACCTGGTAGAGATATACGAAGATGTAACGATTGATAAATATAATGTTATACGGTGCCGCTCAATTCCTATGTATACAGGAAAGCAGATCATTTTAGCGAACCAGCACAGGTATGATTATCTTGTGAAGGATTATGGGTACATTGACAGCCCGGATTATACAATAGCATACTTTGAGCAAGATATACGGGTGGTTGTTGGTGGCACTAAGGCCAATGAAATAGAGTATATGGAACGGGTGATAGAAGATCCTGGCTATCTAAATGTAAGCTATATCTTCTCCTTTGTTGCACAGAGCGAGCAAAAGGATGTAAAAGAGCTTATGGGGGATAAAAAAGAGAATACATACTTTGCCATGTATACGCCCGATCCATTTACCTATACAGAAAATGATATTTACGAATATGTGTTAGGTACAGGACATGAGGTATAAAAAACGTTTGGAGGCTTTGGCTGCTGAGAAGCGGGCCTTTGCTCAGGAGCAGAAACATCTACGCAAAAAATATAAGGTACGGGAGCCTGGAATTATACAAGTGAAAAAAAAGAGGCTGCTAGAGGTTATAGCCGATATAATCCGTAAGGTAAGCGAGGTGATATTGCTAACGCTTGCTTCTGTAGGGTTGATAGCGCTTATATACGCCGCTCCCAGGACAGAGCTTGGAATAATCTTTCTAGAAGTAATAGACCAGCTGCATAGCATGATAGGGGTATGAGAATGAGAAAAAAGATACAGTTCTTAATTGCTTTTTTTATCTTCTGTCTATCACTGTTTCATCTTGCGCATACCTGGATGAAGTATAAAAGGGCAGATAGGGAATATCAGGTTTTGAGTGAGGAAGTAAAAAGAGTGGAGCAAGCGCCTGAATTAATGGATGATAGGTTAAAAGAGGTGAATTCTGATTACATCGGGTGGATCCGGATTCCAGGAACAGCCATAGACTATCCGGTTGTCATGGAATCTAAGAAAGATTACTTAAAAACCGGGTTTTATGGAAATGAAAGTATAGCCGGAACTCCGTTCATTCGGAGAGCGCAGGATGCCTTTGTAGATCCCAATACAGTGATTTTTGCGCATAACATGAAAAATGGAAGTATGTTCGGCTCATTGAAAAACTATTTAGAAAAGAAATATTGTGAAGAGAATCCTGTCATTGAAGTGCAAAAGGACGGTAAGACCTTCCGGTATAGAATCTTTTCGGTGCAGTTAATCAGTGAAAAGGATGCAGAGCCGTACACATATTCTTTCCGAGATGAAGCGGAACAGGGGGAATACCTGGATAATATGATCCGGAGATCCATTGTGGACTTCCCAGAAGCGCCGAAAGCTCCGACCAAGATCCTCACGTTGTCTACTTGCCATGGAAGCGATAAGCGGCTGCTGGTACAGGCTTTTAAGGAGAATGTGAATGACGAACAGTGAATTGGATCGCCTGATCAATGGAATGGCGGAAGGATTAATAAGATTTATAGGCAAATTTCTGATAGCTATATGGTATGGGGGAAAACGCCTGAATAAGCTGAAGAATCTTGCGGTTTTTTTGATAGGAATAGTAATCGCGGGGGTAGCCTGGATGAAAAAAGGGCTGGTAATGGAATGGCTGGAGGCGGCTGGGATGGGGAGCTGGATGCGGAATATGATATACATTGTCTTACTCTGTAGCCCGGTTATCTGTCTTGCGATCATAGGCAGTGCCATTACGATCAAACAGGCGGAATACTTCCAGAAATTTAAGGAGATCGGCTTCAGGGAGAAAACAGGAAAATACCCCCTGTATTTAGGAGAAAAGGAGGACAGGGACAAGCGTGTCTTGTATACCTTTAAAAGCAATATCAGCATTGGAGAGTGGAGAAAAAAGATCCTCCAGCTGGAAACAGCCCTGGACTGTACCATTCTTAAGCTGGAGAATAAGGGCAGTAAGCGGATTATCCAAATGCTGGCAGTTGGAAGTGAATACAAGATACCGGAAAAATTAGTTTGGAACGATGATTATATGGCTGCTGAAGATGGGGTAATTGTAATAGGGAAAGGGATGTTAGCTCCCATATCATTTAACTTGAACCGAACCCCTCATGTATTAGCTGCCGGAGAGACTGGGTCTGGAAAGTCCGTTATACTGCGTTGTTGTTTATGGCAGTTGGTTAACCAAGGTGCTCAGGTATATATGATTGATTTTAAAGGGGGTGTGGAGTTTGGGCTGGATTATGAAGAATATGGAGAAGTAATAACTGACAGAGAACGGGCAGCGGAAGTATTAGAAATGCTATGTAAAGAAAATGCGGCAAGGCTTGCTTTATTCCGGCAGACCAGGGCAAAGAACTTACCGGAGTATAACCGAAAGACCGGAAGGAATTTGTCCAGAATCGGGGTTTTTTGTGATGAAATAGCAGAAATGCTAGACAAAAAGGGAGTACCCTCAAAGGAGCGTGAAATATATGAACGGTTGGAGGGGTATATTTCAACGTTGGCCAGATTATCCAGGGCAACCGGAATTAACTTGTTTTTGGGAGTTCAGCGTCCAGACGCGAATGTTTTGACAGGCCAGATAAAAAATAACATACCCGTTCGTATGTGCGGCAGATTCGCGGATAAAGCGGCTTCTGAAATTGTTTTAAACACAACAGCAGCTACAGCTTTACCAGATATCAAAGGCAGGTTCCTGTATTTGATGGGAAACGAATTACTGGAATTTCAAGCATACTATTTTGATGATGAAACGATGCTGCACCCGGTAGAAGGAAGAACAAAAGGTGAGATGCTAATAGAAAACCCGGCTTCTTTCTATGTTCAGGACGGAGGGAGGCAAGGCTGTACCATAGTATCCCAAAGCCAGAAGCCAGATCCGGCGGTTAAGGAGGTCAGTTATGAGGATTATGATTTTTCCTTTGGAGAGGAAGAAATAGAATGGAGTGTGGATCAATGAACCTGTTTAAGAAAAAAAGAGGTGAAACGGAGGTTAAGAGAAAATTAGGCAAAAAGGAGGATGCGCTACACAATAGGGGAAGGGAACAAGAGGAAAAAACTGAAAAAGAGGACCACAAGACGCCTAAATGGGATAGAAAGGGAAGAAAACCAAAGGATGATAGTTATGTTTTGAGAAAAAACAGATTTATGAAGGTGTTCCGGGCTCTCTTCTGGATGCTGCTGCTGTTTGTCTTTGGCCGTGGGTTGTATCAGATTGTAAAGCCTCAAGAAGCGTCAGAGCTGAGACAGATTATTACAGAATTTAAAGCAGAACAGGAGGAAACAGGAAATACCCCAAACGAGATAATGGATTTCGCGCAGGATTTTGCGAAAGAATATCTGAGTTATGAAAAAGGAGGGGAACAGGATTTTAAAAGCAGAATCGCTCCATATGTGACCAGGCGGATATACAACACAGGAAAGCTATATACGTTTCACAGTACGGCTAAAGCTAATTACGTGAACGCATACCGCATGGAAAATGATAAAAAGGGAGGGGATATTTACAATGTGTACATAAAAGCGGAAATTGAATATGACAAAGGAGAGGAGGGGGTTACTTATGCAGGGTGTACACTCAAAGTGCCAGTGGCTTCTACTCAGACAGGCTATTGTGTGGCTGCGTTGCCTGTATTTATGCAGGACGTAAGACAGGACAATACATATAGCACTTCCCAAACTGTATCAGGAAATGAGATTGACAGCAGCATAATCGAACCATCGGTAAAGAATTTCCTGGAAGCATATTATAGCCAGGATCAATCCATGATTAATTATCTGCTGACGCAGGATGCAGATAAAAATAAATTTATTGCGATACAAAACAGGTATAAGCTTAAAAAAATTGAGTCGATCAAAACCTATCAGGAAGAAAATACTGCAATGATAACCTGTATTTTGACAGTACGAATTGTAGACCCAATCAATGACGAGGAGATAGGCCAGGAATATACCTTAACTCTGATGCAGAGCAATGATAAGTTTTATGTTAAGGACATGAATATAGTTTAAAAATTAAACGGATGGGAGAGAAAAAATATGATAGGAAGAAATCTTTTAGAGACGTTAAAGGTAAGGAAGGTACTGAAAGTATGGTTCATGATTCAAATTATCTTTTCTATGACGATGGTTGCCTATGCGGCGAATTATGCGGAAAATGCGGCTAAATGGGGCTTAGATCAGGCATTTTGGATCGTAGTGATTATCGCAATCGGTGTGGCGATTTCAGCCTGGATGAAGCATGCTACCGGCACGATGATAGTGACTATATTAATCGGAGGGCTGTTGGCCTACCTTTGTAAGAATCCGGAAAAAGTAACAGAAATAGGGACGGCATTAGGCAGTAAGATATTTGGTGGCTGATATGGAAGAAAATAAGCAGAAAAAAATTACGATCTATAGCTATAGTAAGGTATGGAAGGTAGAAAAAAAGATATATACCATACAGAATTTGGTGTTGCCAGTACCCATTGATCCATGGCAAGTACTGTATTTTGTCCTCACCTGGGCGGTGTTTAACATGATATTTGGCGTGCTGCCGGGAGTTCATAATGTCCCGGTAGTAATCCGCTCTATGATTCTTCCTTTTTTAGTGTCAAGATTCCTGCTTACAAAGAAGCTGGATGGTAAAAATCCGATACGGTATAGTATAGGCATTATCAGATTTCTTGCTTGGGAACAGGGAAAGGTTATGGAGCGCTTCCATCTTATAGCCTCCAAAAGCCACACTATAAAAATTTCGTGGAATTGCAGCGAAGGAACGGGAGGATAAGGTATGTATCAGTGTCCGATTGATTATTATATTGATAATTTGGTTTTTAACGCAGATAAAAGCTGTTGGGCGGTGTATCGCCTGCATGGGTTTAATTATGATTATTTAAGTACGCAGGGTAAGGTGAATAAATTAGTTCAGTTAGCGAGAGTATACAGCGGCATCATGAGCTATGCTCAGATTTTAGTCATACCGATTGAAAAGGACGAGAAAGAGCACTTTAAAAATTTAAAGAACCGTCTTAGTCACAAGGATATACTGTATGAGAGCGCAACGAGACAGATCGATTTGACAGAAGCCTACTTAAAGGAAAAGATGGAACAGTCTGGCCGCGTCAATGATTATGCAACGTATTTTATAGTTAAATTAAGTGAAGCTGCTGAATACGAGACGGTTGATAAAATCAGTGAATGTGTAAAGTATTTTATAAAGGACCCTATCAATACAATCAATGTACACATGAACTTAGATACAAAGGATATATTATCCAGTAAAATTGATGCATATAAAAAGATGGCCAATAGATGGCTGGAAGATAATCAATACAAGATGAAAATGGAAGCGACTATAACGGAAGAAACACAGTGGCTATTTCGGCGTATGGCATACAGAGGCACAGGTATATCAGCTAAAATGTTCTATCAGTCCATTTCTAAAAATGTATATGAGCCGGAGAAGGATGAGCTGGTGATCGCGAATAAAGAAAAGATTGTTCGACCGTACCATAAAGATACAGTGAATTTATTATCAGGCAGTTTAGAAACGTTCGGAAGGAATTTAAAGGTAACGACTGGATTTTCGACTTCTTACCAGACCTTTTTGCCGATTGTATGGCTTCCAGAACAGAATGAGTTTCCAGGGAGGGAATGGATTTATGAGCTGCAGCGGCAAAACATGCAGGCTGAGGTATGCATCCACATAAGAGCTGTTCCTCATAAATCCGCCTTGCATCAATTAGAGTTAAAAAAAAGAGAAATCAAAAGCCAGATTGAGCATGTGGAACAAGCATGTGATGATATTCCAGAGGATTTATTAGATTCAAGAAGCTATGCGGACTTGATGGAGCAGGAACTAAAAGAAGATCGTTCCCCTCTTTTAGAAAGCAGCATTACAATTTGTCTTGCTGATTCGGACAAGGATAAGCTGGAAAAAAGATGCAGCATGGTTAAGGAAATTTATGATGCGATGAATATTGTAATTGAACGTCCATTGGGCGATCAGTTACGTCTGTATATGTCCTTTATGCCGTCTGTCCGATTGCTCATCAAAGATTTTGTGCTTAGACTTACGCCGATTACCCTTGCGTCGGGAATCGTAGGGGTAACAAGAGAACTGGGAGATAACCGAGGAGGGTATATAGGCACAATAGGAAAAGAGGAAAAGCCGGCTTATTTTTCGCCGGAATTGGCCTGCCTATTAAATATGTCCCCGGCAGCTACCCTTTTTGGAGACTTAGGAACCGGAAAATCCTATAATGCAAATATAATAATCTATCAAATGGTGTTATATGGGGGATATGGGCTGATTCTTGATCCGAAAGGCGAGCGTTCACATTGGGAAAAAGCACTGATTGTATTTCGCGGCTTAATAAGCACGGTTACATTGGGGGCGTCTATGGAAGATCGGGGAAAGCTGGATCCCTATAACATATATCCAGATGATATAAGAGAAGCGCATGAACTTACGCTGAATGTGTTAAGCGATCTATTTGGACTGGATCCGCAAGGTGAGGAATACTTAGCCATTTTAGAGGCGCAAAAGCGAATGGAGCAGATGCAGGACAAGCCATGTATGTTAGGGTTAGCATCCATGCTGGAGAAAATTCCTGAATCTGATCATTTGCATGAGCCGGCTAAAAACCTGGCAAGAAGAATTAGGCTGTACCGTGGCAACGGCATGGGAGGTTTACTAATAGGGGAAGGGACAGAGGATGCAATTAAGCTGGAGAATCGCTTAAACATTATTCTGCTTCAGAATTTGAAAATGCCGTCTCCAGAAACGCCAAAAAACGAGTATACAAGGGATCAAGTAATGTCTATGGTCATATTTGGGGTAATTTCGGCTTTTGTCCGCAAGTTCGCGCTGGTGAAACGTACTGTGCCAAAGGGGGTATTAATTGACGAGAGCTGGGCCATATCCGCCACAAAAGAGGGAAGAAGCATGGAAGAATTTATATCCAGGATGGGGCGTTCGCTTTATACCTGCATTATATACAACGGACATTCCACAAAGGATCTTCCAACAGAGGGCATTAGAAACTCGATTACCTATAAATTTGTTTTCCGCTCCAGCAATAATTTAGAAGAAGCTAAAAGACTTCTGGAATATCTGGGACTGGAAATAACGCCGGAGAATATGGCAGTGATCCAAACGTTAGGTTCTGGTCAATGTTTATTCAAAGATTTATATAACCGGGTGGGAGTATTAACATTTGATCCTGTTTTCCAGGATTTGGACGATGTGTTCTCAACTACTCCGAAAGAGGCTCCCGAAGAGCCGCAGCAGCTGGACGATGGAATGGAGAATCAGGAAACCGAACGATTGGAACCAGAAACGGATGGATCAGAGGAGGAATCCTGGCTTCCAGAAGAACAACCGGAATTTTTAGAAACAATGGATTTTGAGTTTTCAGAGGATGATTTATTTGAGAAAGAAATTTTATGAAAAAGAATAACGGAAAGCTAAAGAAAAAGTTACTGATAGCAGCAGCTTCTATGATGTTTCCCGTTCTTTTAATGGCACTTTTAGTAGGGGGGTTGGTAAGCGGAACATCTCAGGTTGTACCGCAGGATGAGGAAGAAGCGAAGAAATATCAGGTATGCAGCCAATTAGGAGTAAATTGGGATTGGGTGATGTTAATTGATATGTATATGGCCGATATAAGCAAAACCCAAATGGAAGAACAGAACTTGTTATATACAAGTCTGAACTGTTTAAAAGTAACGATTGATGTATACAGTGAAACCAGAAATAAGGATGAAGAGACTTCCTGGGATTATGATCATACAGAGTATGCTTTTGGAGCAGACGCTATCCTAGAATATTTTGGATTGCCGGCAGATTGTAAAGACGCCTATCAGGTGATCGGGGCAATCCAACGGAAAAATGGAAATAGATACCGCATTACCACTCAGCCATATGAAAGCCTGGAGATAGTGCTTGATACATATTATTCGTTTGATGAAGAAACCAGGAAGGAAATGCTGGCCTTGGATGAGGCTCATTATCTGGCTGAACTATATAAAGATTGCTTAGGAGAATATGGGGAAGCTGGGGGAATCTTGGGTGACTTTATGATGGGAGATCTGGAGTATCCCCCAAACGGAATGGAAATACCAAGATATTTACAGTATCAGGAACCCTGGAGATCGATTCCCTTTGGGGGAGGAACGATAGCTACCTCCGGGTGTTCTGTAACATCCCTGGCAATGGTTTTTAGCTATCTGTTGGATCGCAGCGTGTTGCCCTCTGATATTGTGAAATGGACAGGAAACCGGTTTTATAACCCGCCTGCTGGACAAAGCTGGGGAATCTACACAGCAACTGCGGATCATTGGGGACTTACATGCACCAATTTAGGGCGCAGCATATCTGGCGCCATGCAGGAGCTGTCAGAAGGGCATCCTGTGATTGCAAGCGTTAGCGCTGGTACATTTACGAAAAACCGACATTTGATCGTATTGAGAGGATTGACGGAAACGGGGGAGATATTGGTCAATGATCCCAATGACAATTCCTCTAAAAACATTCTGAATCGGTCCTTTACTCCAGAGCTTATACTTAGGGAAAGCAACAATTTTTGGAGTTTTAGGAATTAAGGAGGCGGGAAGTGTGAAGTATGGAGCAATCTACAAGGTTATATTAATCTTATGCGCCATCCTGGTTTTGATTTCAGTGGGTCTTGTGTGGAGCCGGTGGGAAAGTAGGCACATGGCTGAAAGAGAATCCGGAGAGCAGACTCAAAGCAGCGTAGGCGCATATGAGAAGCAGGAAAAAGGAGCCCCCCAAATGAGCCTGGAGGCTGTAACAGAGGACATAGAAGAAACTACCATCTTTCAATTTCCAGAAGAAAGTATATCAGATGAACAATTAGAGCCAGATGGTTATTCTCCATGGGGGGAGCTACCAAGATGCTATTTTGTCAATACGGAAAATACTATTGATGTTAGAAATGCGCTGCCTGTGAACGCATTAGCCAGGCTGGCCGATGATACACAGCAATACCTGGATGAGAACGGCATCAACGCAACAGAGTTATATTGCATTGATGGATCCGTTAAGACCGATGGAGCGGAAACATCATTCCAAGTTCAGTGTGAAGATGGAAGAATAATTACAATGATATATAGCAGAGACTTACATTTTTGGTCATTTAAGCAGGAGAGATAACGATGAGCTTAATATGCAAGGTAAGAAAAATGTGGTTCTTACTGTTTGCCTGTTTATTTATTATGACAGGTGTTTCAGAATTACAGTTTAACATAACAGCATATGCTTCTGACTTTGGAATAACCGATCAGTTTGACAATTTAGAAGATGATGGGAAATACGCAGGAAGTAAGTACCGTCATAACTACCAGTTGGATGTAGAAAAGCTTGGAATCCTGGAGCAGGGCTATGAAATACTAAATACTCTATCCAATATGGTGCTTTGGTGTATCGTATTTATTGCACGGGCAGCCACTGCAGTTTTTTATTACGCACTGGATTTTGATATTGCGGCCCTGTTGTCTCCGGCTATTAATAATATGCAGGACTCTTTACGAACGAATGTATTTTTGCCTGTTTTTGAGTTAGCCCTTGTAGGAGCGTTTGCCCTCGCTGTTATGCGATTCGCGCGCCGGGATTTTACCGGCTTATTAGGACAATTTGGAAAGGTAATCTTTGTTTTCGTACTGTCCATCCTGATCGTCCATGATTCAGCAACCGTTATGAGTTATACCAGCAATATTACAAAGGATCTGGCTATCGCCATTATGACCGGTGTAAGCGGGGCAGATGTAGGAAGTGAAACGAATGACTATGCATCAACAGCAGCAGGAGTATTATGGGTATCCCTGGTACATGAGCCCTGGAAAGCTCTGGAGTTCGAGAACTATAATTACAGTGAGGATGATGTAGAATTTTTCCTTTCCGAGACAGACAGCGATGCTAGGGAAGAAAAAATAAAGGAAATAAGAGAGAACCACCCAAACGCGTTTTCAAAGGCGCTGGTAGGCAAACGGATAGCCAATGGGATTATCATATTGTTAACAATGTTGGTAAAATGCGTTATCTATATTTTAGTAGCGGTTATGTCAATGCTATTCCAGCTGTTTACAATCTTATTAATCATACTGGCACCTGTGCTTTTAATTATGTCACTCATTCCAGGTTATGATATGGCGGTAATCGGGACATGGTGTAAGAAAATATTGGAAACACAGATAGGGATATTGATTATTACCTTTTTGATGGGAATTATGATCATGATGGATCGTATGGTACACGAATTAGGAAAAACCATTGGATGGTATGTTGCGCTTGTTCTGCAAAATGCCATAGGGATAGGCTTATACTACTTCCGCCATGAAATTCTTAAAATGCTGTCAATGACAACCACTACGCTAGGCAATACCAGACAACTTAAATATAAAATCCGTAATTTATCCACCCCCTATGCGATGATGGATCGCAGCATGAGACAAGGGGAGCGCATGGCAACAAGGAGGGCTTTTAAGTGGAAAAGAAACCGTTCCTATGACATAAGGGATGTGGGAGGTTATAGGAGCTATAAGAGCTATAACAGACAGGATAGAACCAAGCTGGAACGTCCATCCACTACCTCGTTACCACCGATGAGAGATCCACAATACCAGACAACTCCAGCTCTTACGCGATCTGGAGAAATGACCGGAACTGGAATTAAAGGAATCAGCTATTATGCCCCCAGAGAGGTTACAGATAATTGGCAAGCCCTTTGGAGCGCTGCAGAACCGCGGCAGCCCTTAAAAGCCGGAGATGAGGCGCGCATAAGAAAGAAATACCCAGCTGGAAGGTTGACTTCTTATGTTCCAGAAGCTGACATGAAAAAGATTGGAACGATGGAAAGGACGAGGAATCAGGCACATGCGTTAGCAGCAGATAAAAGACGAGAAACGGAGCAAACTGCAAATTCAACGATAAAAAGCATTCCGAAAGGCACATTGACTGAAGGGAGCGTTTTAACCGCTCCAGCTGACGCCAGAAAGAATCGGATGGCAGAACCCACAGGAAGAAGTATAAATGGGCAGGCAGCAGAGCTTTTAAGCCCAGCAGGCACACAGACCATGGAACCACCAGTAGGAAAAGAATTAAAGCGTCCGATTGCTTATAACCCAAGTGTAGATGGGGCCTACGAAAGACCATTGATGCACTCTAAGGAAACCAAAGTGAGCCGGCCGTTGCGGACAAGTGCAGCTGACAGCATTAGGACAGAAACTGGAACAGAGCAGCCTGAAAGGGTTCGTATGGCTGGAAACCCTGCATCTACGACAAGAAAGATGGAGAGAAAAGAAGCGCCGTTGATACGAAAGGAAGCGGAAGGGAGCAGAATGGCAGAAAAGCCATCCAGGCCGTCAATTAGAGGGGCCAGTTTAGTTTCGCCAGTAACACAAAGCGATTCTGTAAACTTCAAAGATAGAGATAGGGGAAAACTCTCAAAACCAAGTTTAACAGGTAAAATGGGAAGGGGGGAGTGAACGGTAAATAGAAAATAAGAAATTACTTAAAATTAAATAGAATAAATAATCAAGATTTCAGGATAAAGATTAAAAAATATTTGACAATTATGCTAGATATTGGTAGAATTAAGGCTAAGAGTTGTGGATGAAACAAAACAGAAAGAAGCAATAAAGAAAGATATCCGCACTGTTTGTTCGAAATATAATTTTATAAAGAAAAAGAGAAGTCCCCCTCGCTGGACGCTTTCCAGGCTCACCCAGCTCAGAGATACTTCTCCATGATTCGGTTCTTCTTTACCGCATCGCAAACGGTAAGAAGCAACTCAAGTATTCACCAACAATACTGAATCTTTTAACCGTTTAGCACATTTGTATGCTACTGACTAGATGATAACAGAGCAGAACAGATTTGTCAATATGGAAATAGATTAATTTCAGTAAAGGATGAGCCTGGATACTTGATGTATTCAGGCTTTTTTGGGGTTTTTTATACGATACAAATTCAAAAATTATTCAGAAAGGAGGGCGATCCATGAAAATTAAGTATTCACTGCTAAAAAAGATTTTGGACAACCAGTGTCACAATAGGCTGACCAATAAAGAAATTGATTTTCTTATGGAGATCGCCCAATATCAGGATGATGTTGGATTTATTAAAGGCATTTATTATCGAGATATATGCAAAAACACGGATATGTGTAAGCAAACATTTTATTCGGTGTTACGCTCCCTGAAGCGCAAAGGATTTATTACATATAAGAGAAATGAATTAGATAGCGACTATGATATAAAAATACTAGACAATGATTTTTCCTATCCTGAATCATATCGGGAAGGATACATTAATGTGTCCAGAAAAATATTTCATACTCACAAATTCCATCAGTTAAAAGCGCAAGAGAAGTTGTTATTGCTGCATTTTATGAAGATCACCCATAGTTCATCGGGAAGTTATCAGATCGGCACTGGGAAGTTTTATGAAACCTATACAAAACTTCTGGGTGTGACTAAAAGGGTATTGCGTGGCTATCTTCATACTCTGAAGAAGTTTTTTTCGATAGGAATTAAAAACGGAAAATATTTCATATCTTATCTTAGAACTGTATTTAATGATAGGATGGAAGTATCTGAAACGGATAAATATATGGGGTATTTGGTTGGAGTAAGCTGCCGGCGAGCCAAAATTAAGGAGGCTGCTCCGTCAGCGGTGAAGGATATTATCACCCTAATGAAGCAATACCGGAAGGAGGCCGAAGAGAGAGAAGAAGGAAAAAGTATTTTTAAAATCGTGGATGAGTGTATTCGGCTTAGTGTCCAAAGCAGGACTAAAGAACTGAATAGTAAGTATATACATAAGCTGGTACGAGCTGCATTGGGATTAAATTGGATCGGTTAAGATAGGTTTGCATATAAATGACAAGCCTAATTGACGTTGCAAAAAAGCTGTGTTAAGATTTGAAATGATTGAAGCAATAGTATAAAATGGAATATGGGCTATAAATAATTGTATTTAAGGGAGGGCGCAGAAAGCTAAAAAGGTTCTGCGCCCTCTTTTGTGTAAATTTGGTAGTCTAAAATTAAGGATATTTATAATAATTAGTCTAAAAATAATGTAATCTTAATAAATAGTAAGTCTAAAATCTAGGATATTAAGAATTTTTCTTAGTCTATTTTTATGCAAAGATAAATACTAAAAAATCCCTGTATTTATAAGGATTATGCAACCTTTTGAGCATTAGTATATTCTATCTTCTATCTTTTATTCTTTCTTTCTATATATACAATCTTACAAAAACTGCCGTAATATTTGTTAACATTCTCATGCAAAAAATATTCCTAAACAGAAAAACACTCTCTACCATTCGTTGGCCGGGCCAGCCCGCCGCCCCATGGGTTCCCGCTGCTCCCGGCCTGCCCTCCGCTACGCTACGGGCACCACTAGGTCAAGCCCCTTCGGGGAGCAATCAAGGAAGAAACAGGGAAACTTCAACAACAAATACCCTCTCAAACACTCCAAAATTCCCTAAAATCAATTTTAATACCATCAACATATTTCAATTAGCATGAATTAGCCAAAGCGGCTTTAAATGGCATTTAATTGCGTCTGGGAGGGTGTCAATGGACGGGGTAGTATTTACTTCGCAAATCCCCACCCCTTAACCCCTTGACGGACGATGAAACACAGTGGTATTCCACGGTTCCCTTGACTCCGTTCTCGCTCCCTGTCTGTTACTTACATGCCATCTCTAAATGGCGATCATTTATCACACAATCACGCAAATACAAGTTAATCAAGGTCTGATATGGAATACCCACTCTGGCAGACTGATTTTTGAAGAACTCGACCACATTTTTATCGCTCTAAACTCCTTTTATAGCCTGCTTTTTCAGTTGCTGTGGCCTTTCTCGATGATTTGACACTCCACACGACTAAAGTCGTGTGGAGTGTCAAGCTGTATGAATACATAAAATATGGGTACACTATGAAGATAAAGAAAAATTAAAGAAATATTCTTGACTTTTTCTTTGCTATTGCATATACTATAAGCAAGAAAGGAGTGTTGTATATGTCACAGGCAGTTAATGTTAATTTCAAACTGGACGCAGATGTAAAAAAGAGCATGGAACAAGCGTGTTCTGAATTAGGTCTTTCCATGAGTGCGGCGTTCACTGTGTTTGCTAAAAAAGTAGGCAGAGAAAAGCGTATTCCTTTTGAGGTATCGGTAGACCCGTTTTATTCTGAGAGTAATATCCGTTATTTGGAGAATATCGTGCGTGATATTAAGGACGGCAAAGCTCACTTCGCAGAGCATGACTTGATAGAGGTAGACTAATGAGGTTGCTATGGGAAGATAGAGCATGGAGCGATTATTTGTACTGGCAGACGCAGGATAAGAAAACGCTGAAAAGAATTAACGGACTTATCAAGGATATTCAGAGAAGCACTTTTGAGGGTATCGGGAAACCCGAACCGCTAAAGGAAAATCTAAGTGGTATGTGGAGCAGGCGCATTGATGATACCAACAGAATTGTTTACTATGAGAAAGACGAGATAATCTATATTGTTTCATGCAAAGGACATTATGACGATTGAAAAGGGGACGGGCAACCGCCCTCTTTTTTTACTCACCGCGTGAATCTGTATGGAAAGGGAGTGTCAATACAAAGACCATCGCAGAACTGTAGGCATACGAATAAGTCAACTACCCATGACCTTTAGGTCGTGGGTAGTTGACGTCCGACTCCCCTTTACGTTGTCAAATCTTTAATTTGCTGATATATCGTTCCATTTGCTTCAATGTCTTTTTCAATAAGGGAAACGATATAACTACTTGTATTTCCCTTGTAATTGACACCGGCTGCAATATTCACTATCTCAAGGTATTCATCCGGAACATTAAGAGAAATCTTTGTACTTGGTTTTCCTTTGGGTCTGCCAGCATTAGGAGTTTTTATCTTGGTAGGTGCCTTAGGGGGTGTAACCTTTGTATTGGGCTTTTCTTCGGTCTTTTTAGGCTCGGCCTTAACTTCAGGTTCTTGGTTTGTTGTAGTGGTTATGAGGGCTTCTGCTGCGGTCTGTGTGGTTTCCTTTATTTGGATCCCCTTTTTTTTTGCGAGTTCTTCCTTTGTCATAAGCTATACCTCCTTTAAGAGTTCATCAATAAAATCATTATAATCATCTAATACGGCTGTATCTTTCATATCAAAGAGCGAGCTTTCGAGATATTGACTTTCTCTGATAGCAACACCCTGGCGAATTTTAGAGTTGTAAATCTTACTGTTGAGAGAAGCTGCCACTTCCTTCATATCATCATTGATGATGGATGAGAGGTTGGTTCTGTCGCATCTTGTAAGAAGCAGTCCGTTGATTTTAAGGTTCGGATTGCTCAAATATTTTTTAGTGGTCTCTACGGTTTGCTGGAACTGTTTTAAGCCTTTTCCAGAGAAGTAGTCCGGTGTCATTACGACAGCAAGATAATCTGTTGTGGCAAGTCCGTTAAGACTCATTACACCAAGAGCTGGAGGTGTATCAATAATAATATAATCGTAATTGCCTTTGATACTATCAAGTGCTTCCTTGAGTTTGTATTCATCACCGGTAGCAGAATATTTTCTGTCTGCACCGGAAAGCATTAAGGAACCGACTAATAAATCTACTCCGGCATCAGTTGTTACGATTGCATCAGAAATATCACAATTTCCTTCAAATAAATCGTAAATTGATACAATATCACTATCAGGATCTATGCCAAGAACGGATGTGAGATTTGCCTGGGGATCTAGGTCGCAAGCAAGTACTTTATATCCTTTTTTGGCAATACCAATAGATACAATGTGAGCTGTTGTAGTCTTTCCGACACCGCCCTTTTGATTGGCAAAAGTAATGATTTTAGCCATTTTAAAGCCCTCCATACATATTTTTATTATTATATTACAAAAATATCAAAATCAATTATGATATAAAAATAATAATATATTATTTTATTATAATAATACAATATTTTTTAATGTTTGTCAATCAAAATTAATTGTGATATAAAAATAATAACATATTATAATATTATATTATTATAATAATAAAATATTAAAATAATATAATAATAAAATAATATAAAACTATTGATATAAAATATGATATACTACTAACTACTAACCTACAAAGTCTTGGTAGGAATTTAGAGTAGCGATAACGATGTGAGTTGTTATAACCTTTCCGACACTGCCCTTTTGATTGCCCAAAATACTGATTCTAGCCATTTTATAAGCACCGTATTTTTTTATTATTATATTATAAAAATATCAAAATTAATTATGATATAAAATAATAACATATTATAATATTATATTATTATAATAATAAAATATTAAAATAATATAATAATAAAATAATATAAAACTATTGATATAAAATATGATATACTACTAACTACTAACCTACAAAGTCTTGGTAGGAATTTAGAGTAGCGATAACGATGTGAGTTGTTATAACCTTTCCGACACTGCCCTTTTGATTGCCCAAAATACTGATTCTAGCCATTTTATAAGCACCGTATTTTTTTATTATTATATTATAAAAATATCAAAATTAATTATGATATAAAATAATAACATATTATAATATTATATTATTATAATAATAAAATATTAAAATAATATAATAATAAAATAATATAAAACTATTGATATAAAATATGATATACTACTAACTACTAACCTACAAAGTCTTGGTAGGAATTTAGAGTAGCGATAACGATGTGAGTTGTTATAACCTTTCCGACACTGCCCTTTTGATTGCCCAAAATACTGATTCTAGCCATTTTATAAGCACCGTATTTTTTTTATTATTATATTATAAAAATTTCAAAATCAATTATGATATAAAAATAATAATATATTATTATAATAAAATAATATAATAATAAAATAATATAAAACTATTGAAATAAAATTTGATAGACTACTATCGTATAAGGTGATATAATGATAGAAAAGGTATTTTTGATAGGAGGCGCACTTTAAAATGGATCGATATGAAGCGGAACAGAAAGCAAAAAAAGAATACGGAAACTGTCGGCTTCACTATAAAGTTGTATCAGAGGGATATGCTGCTGATATGAACGCACAGAACCTTGAAAAGATGAAGGAAGCCCTTGCAGCGGTCGGTATACGGCTTAATGTTGAGGAGGGAGAATTGTCCTTGTCAATTTATCCGGAAGGATACATTCGAACCAAAGACAGAAATGCCGGCAGAAGAAAAAAGTCTGTATGGAATCAAGAAGAATGCAAGAAGGGCAAGTATGAGCTTTACAAGTATTCTGACATTGTTCTTATGATGCAAACCATGAAGGATCAGGAGCTGGCAGATAAGATTGGTATGCCGATAGCTACCTTTTACAGACATAAGAGGGTTTTGAGGGAGAGCGAGTATTACAACTCACTTGATCTAAATAGACTTCGAGACAAAGAGTACCTGGATGGAGTGCCAGGAAATTACAGCTTTTAATTATAAAATGGGGTGAGTGCCAGAAAATATGAAATATGATATATTATTAGGATTTAAGCAACACTTAAAAGAGACAATGAACCCTAATACAGCTAAGACTTACTTCACGGCAGTAAAGAAGGTATTTGGCGATTATAATATATCTTCACTGGGGGATGTCCCAAAGGAGCATATCATTAGGCAGCTGAAAACATTTAAGACGAAAAATGAGCTTAGCGCGGCTAAAAACGGTCTTAAGAAGTTGTATGAATATGATTCCAGCTTAAAATTACCGGATGAGGCAGACTTTAAGAATATAGCCAGGCATAAGCGGAACAAGGTAAAAAGCAAGGGAAAGATGGTTGATTTTGACCAGATGATGAGAAAGACAAATGCTATTCGGGATGAAAAGCTGAAATATGCGTATCGGTTGGCTGCAATATCTGGATTGAGGGTATCTGAGATTGCTGATTTAGAGCCTGGCGATATTAGCTTTTCAGATGGATATATAAAGGTGCATGTTAGAAATGGAAAAGGGGGGAAAGAGGGAAACGTAATTTGCCTTAAAGATGAATATTTGTATGAACGCCTTAAGGAGTATATGCAAGGCATGGAGGCAGACGAAAGGATATTTTATGGTCAAGGTTACATGCGCAAATATGCGTATGAGCATGGAATACAGATGCACGATTTCCGTAGAGCATTTGCGGTCTTAGAGAAGAGGGAATTGCAAAATCAGGGTTATAGCTCAAAAGAAGCGAATGAAGTTGTGCAAGAGCAGCTTAGGCATACGCGATTTGCTAATACGGAGCGCTATCTTTCTGGCAGAAAAATAATTGCTAAAAAATTAAGGAAGGAACAAAAATTAAAACCGAAAGGATCGGCTCCTTTGGTTGCTCCTAACCACAGGCAAGATTTAGAAGCGATGGAGCCACAAGAGCTCTATAATCTGATGAGTGAGTTAGATGCAAGGGATCTTACAGAACCGGAACGGCAAGCATTAAAATTTTATGTAGGGGATGGATTTGAAGAAATAAATTCTGCCTTATACGGCAATCAAGAGGTTCCAGACAGCGTATTAGAATATATTGACATATTAACGGAATGTCTGGAGAGAAAAGAAATACCCAGGAATGAGGTAGTTTATAGGGGGGTGAATAAATTAAGCGTATTATTCGGAGAAGAAGTCAAAAACATGGCTATAGAAGAAATCCGTCAAAAATATGAAGGAACGCTATTTATCAGCGATGGCTTTTCCTCTACGAGCATAGATGCAAGCATTTCTAAAGACTTTACTGGGAACCAGACAGGCATACTGATGAGGATTTCCGTGCCGGCTAAAATGAAGGGGATGTTTTTAGGAGATGTGTGTAAGTACAAAGAATCAGAAATACTCTTTCAGAGAAAAAGTGTGTTTAAAATCAATCATATAGATTCAGATGATAAAAATATAATAGTGGATGCGTCCCTGATATATCAGGTAAAAAAGAAAGGAAACATGTCTCATGGAAGAAAAAAATAAAAACTACAAAACAAATATCAGAGAAAGGGTTACAATAAAAGAAGGGGAATTGCGTATGCTGACCCAAGAAGAATTTGAAAGAATACTGCGAGAAGACGAGCAGGAGGAGTCTATAAAAAATAATGTAATATAAGGTGCTTTTTATTACAAAATATATACCATTTTTACAATGATATGTCAATATGTTTGTCTGATAATTTTTAAAACTGTTTATGTCGAAAAAAGTCGTAAATTCAATGAAAATTCTCTTTTTTTTATAAAAATAATTTCCTGAATGATTGCAGCGTTAGAAAACGACTTCTAAATGTAATATTTTTAAAACTCGATAGTGTTATATAATAGATCTTTATCGGTTTGAGTAATGCCAATATATTTTAAAGTTTGAGTTACGGATGTGTGACCGTATACCTGCATGATAAGGGCTATATTTTTCGTTTTCTTGTAGGCAAAGTACCCCCAGGACTTTCTAAGAGAGTGAGAGTTGAATTTGTCAAAATGTAATGTCTGGCCGGCATCCTGAAAAATACGGTGCGCCTGTGTGGTGCTTATATGGCCGACACTTTTCTTTTGACTTGGAAGCAAATAATCATGATATGTCAGGTTATTTTCTTCTGTGTAGGAAGTGATGATATGTTTCAAGGTGGCATTGATAGCAATGTGCCTTTCTTTTCCGGTCTTTTTCTCTTTTACAATAATATAGCGGCGAAATTTTCCTGATGGGTGAAAAAAATCATTTACCTTCAGCTTTACCACGTCACTTATGCGAAGCGCTGTGTTAAGCTGTATTTTGGCCATTACGTAGTTTCGGCTGCTTTTTCCTCTTAAATATGTAAATAGCGCTTGGATTTGTCTTTTGTCTCTTAACGGTTCTGTTTCAATATTCATACAAATTTTCTCCCCATTAAAAATGTAATATATTTATAAATTTTCTAAAGTTATATTACATTTTAAATGCTATTACTCATTACATTTTTTATATAGTAGCAAAAAAACCCTTATTTTACAAGGAAATATGGGGGTTATAACCTCTCAAAAAATGTAATAAAAAGCACCTTATATTACATTTTAAAAAAAGGGGGTGATCCTAGTGCTTGAAGCGCTTCAATTTCATAGCGCCTGCAATGTAAAACAAAATGATAAAGCCGTTTATTTGAACGAAATAAAGCGGCTTAAAAAAAAGGTAAACACCATTTTGGAAATAAATGAGGAATTAAAGGCCGAAAATAGGAGGCTACAACAGAAAGAAGATCCCCTTTTTATAAGTCAGGCCGAGCCGTTGATAAAAGATATGCTGCATTTTTTGAGAGCTCTAAAACATGCTAATCAGTGGATGGATTCTGTATATAAAACGGAATTAACGAAGGATTTCTTTAGAATTGAGAAGAAAGAGCTGGAACGTATTCTTTTGGGGTTGAATTTAAAAACCCCCCAAAAAGAACTGTTCCAATGCATGAGCAGCTTGGGAGTTATGAAAGATGCGGATGGTAGATTCCTTTTTCATGTTATGGTTCAGAAAAAGCAGTATACAGTATATCTGATCCGAAAATCAGCTATAGACATGATTATAGAAGATGTTGGGGAGGAATAAGGGGATGGAGGGAAAAGGAGCCATTTTGGTAAGAGAATTTCTAAGCATTACCAGCTTTCTTCTCCAGTCTGGAAAGATAAAACAGCAAAAAGGCTTTTTGTTAGTTCCCCGTAAAGCGCTCAACCGGCTGTTTAACAAAAACCAGTACGGAACGGTAAATGAAAAGCTTTTGTATTGGAAACAGCTGCATTGGATATCTACGGATACGGAACGTTTTACGAAACAGGTATTAGTGGGAGGAAAAAGGATTCGATTTGTAATGATTGATATTCAGGTATTTCAGGCATTGGAACTGTTATTTTCCGGTGAGGAATGAAGTGGAGTAATAAAAAATTTTACTCGTTTAAATTTCTCCACCTTCAAACCCAGTAACTGCAAGGGCTGGCGGGTGTTTTGTACCCGGTACGATAATAGGCTAGATATACGTAGTATATCTAGCGGAGTAGTGGATGGAGAAACTTCTTAAGGATTCGTGGAGGCAACAGCGTGAGCTGGGGCCGGTGTGGATGTAGAGAAGGTGAGAGCGTGGAGTATGGAGGTTGGTGAAAATAGAAGGAAGCTATAAAAGAGTGGAATAGTAGGATTGGAAATTAACATTTGAGAAAGGAATGAGCCATGAAATGTGTACTGAAATATCCAGGAGCGAAGAATCGCATTGCTGAC
This sequence comes from Clostridium porci, assembly GCF_009696375.1. Taxonomy (GTDB): domain Bacteria; phylum Bacillota; class Clostridia; order Lachnospirales; family Lachnospiraceae; genus Enterocloster; species Enterocloster porci. Next base: position 11,623 of record NZ_VUMD01000026.1, on the reverse strand, counting down.
TGGATTTGCGAATATATACCACCGCATGAAGTATACCTGGAACCGTACTTCGGTAGCGGGGCAGTGTTTTTTAACAAAGAGCCAGCCAGAATAGAAACAGTAAACGATTTAGACGGAGAGGTGGTTAATTACTTCCGGATTGTAAGGGAGCGTCCGGAAGAATTAGCATCATTATTGGCCCAGACTCCATATAGCCGAGACGAGTACAAGAAAGCATATGACCAACGAGACGGAATTACAGATATTGAACGGGCACGACGGTTTGCCGTCCGGTGCTGGATGGGGTTTGGCTGTTCGAACCGGTACAAAAATGGGTTTCGGAGTAGTCAACAAAGAACAAGTCCATGGACAACAAAAGCATGGAGACAGTTTCCTGAAGTGATTGTGGAGGCAGGAAACCGCATTTTGAATGCACAGATAGAGAACCTGCCGGCGTTGGAACTTTTGAATCGGTACGATACAGAGGATGTGTTTGTTTACGCCGACCCTCCATATTTGCATGGGACCAGAAAGGGATATCTTTACCAACATGAGATGGATGACAAAGAACATATTAAGCTGCTGACTACATTATCTTGTCATCCGGGAAAAGTTCTTATTTCCGGATATGACAATGATTTGTATAACAATATGTTGCTGGGATGGAATAAGGTGCAGCGGAAAACACAGGCCGAAAAGGGTCTGCCCAGAATTGAAACTTTATGGATGAATTACGAGATTGGGCAGACGGAGCTTAATCTACAATGGGATCTGAGGGAATTGACCGTAACGGATGTGAGTGTCAGATGGAGATAGAAAACATTGTTCCTGTACGGAAACTAACCCACTTGTCCTTATTTAGCGGAATAGGTGGCCTGGATTTGGCTGCTGAGTGGGCCGGATTTAAGACGGTGGGGCAGTGCGAGTTTGCGGACTACCCTGCCAAGGTATTGGAAAAGCATTGGCCGGGTGTTCCGAGATGGAGGGATATACATGAGTTACAAGCAGATGAATTTGTTCAGAGGACAGGAATCCGTCCGGGAGAGCTTACCTGTATTTCGGGAGGGTTCCCCTGCCAGCCGCATTCGGCTGCTGGATTGCGTAAGGCGTCTAGTGATAAACGTGAGCTGTGGCCGGAGTATCGGCGTGTCATTGGCGAAATTAAGCCAAGATGGGTTGTGGCTGAGAATGTACGGGGACTTCTTTCAAGTGAGGATGGACGGTTCTTTCGAGGAATACTCAGGGATTTTTCCAACCTGGGGTATGATGTTGGATGGTGTTGTTACAGAGCTGCCGACATCGGAGCGGTTCATTCCAGAGAGAGGGTTGCGATTGTGGCCCACTCCGCTGGCTTCCGATGGAATCGCTTGGGTGAAAGTAAGCAAAACGGATATGCAGGAATCCATTTACAAGTACAAAAAGAATGGGCATTCAAAGAGAATGATCCACTACTTAATGTATCAAGGGTATTCAATAAACCAGTCGGCGGAATATTACGAAATGATGATGGGCTTTCCGAAGGGATGGACAGAATTAAATGTTTGGGAAACGCGGTAGTGCCGCAGCAGTTTTACCCGGTGTTTAAGGCGGTTGCGGAGATTGAACGGGGAATTTAGGAAGGGAAAACAGGGGAAGATAAGTGAACGGAACAGCACACGCAATTATGGGGGCTTGCATTGGCAGCCTGGCTATTCAGTCGATTCAGCCGGATGTTCAAGAAACAGCAATGATTATGTGCGTCTCAGTTGTAGGAGCTTTAGCTCCTGATATAGAAAATGTACATAGTATAATAGGCAGACGGTTTCCAATTACAGCAAGGATTCTTAACTTTTTGTTTGGACATAGAGGCGCGCTTCATACTCCAGCGTTTTTGCTGGTTCTCTGGTGCCTTTTATATAGATTTAGCTGGTTATTTTGTTCTGGCTATGCCGGACATTTACTACAAGACTTATTTACAGCTGGGGGGATTCCATTGTTTTTCCCATTTTCCAGTAAAAAAGTAAGTTTATCGCCATTTAGGACAGGAGGGATTTTTGATTATGTAATAACCTTTCTTCTGATTTCACTTATATATCAGCTAGCAGGTTGACTTGACACTCCGCACATTGAAAATTTCATAGCGTAATGCCAAATACAAATGTAAAATATATTTTTAAATATAGTTCAAAAATCGGTGAACAGATGCTATAATCAAAAGGAGGGGGAGAATTAAGAAGATTTAGGATTGTTCCAGATAAAACGATATGATATACTAAAAAAGGAACAATCGTGTCACTGCAAGGGCGTTGGCCTCCCATATACAAAAGATGGGAGGTGGTGCAGATGGAATTTAGCTTTCAGGACTTAATGACCTTTGGGCTTTTCATTCTGGCATTGCTTACCTTTATATTTCATAATCGTAAGTAACGTTTTTCTATAAAAATCCCAGAAATGGGTATAGAAAAACCACCCTTGTAAACTTGGCCGTTGATAGGGTGGATTTTCTATCTCAATCTAGAGGCCAACCCCTTGTGGGCGGTTGTTCCTTTTATGTTTATATTATAACAATTAAGGGAAAAAAAATCAAGAAGCAAGATTGTATAAAGTAGGAGGGATATATATGATTAAAAGATTAGCAGTGGCAGCAGCGGCAGTAACGATAGCAGCGTCAACCCCTGCCTATGCCGGGCAGTGGGTGCAGGATAGTGTTGGATGGTGGTGGAAGAATGATGATGGAAGCTATCCTAAAAATGAATGGAAATGGCTGGATGGGAATGAAGATGGGGTTTCAGAAAAGTACTACTTTGGCCCAGAGGGTTATATGGCTATTAACACAACAACACCGGACGGACAGATGGTAGATTCTAGCGGAGCCTGGATTAAGGATGGGGTTGTGCAGACACAGACAAAAACTATGGAATGGGGCCTAGATAATGTGGCTTTGGATTTAACGGATGAGGAATATGCAGAGCTGGAAGCATTTATAAATGGGGATTGGAATAAAAGTAATACTACAAATACGGTGGAAAATAATAACGTTGAGGATATAGATCCCTATGAGGTGGCCTATCGTATTATCGAGTTAGTAAATCAGGAAAGAGAAAAGAGGGGTAGAGCACCGCTAGTTGTGAATGATGGATTGATGGAGAGTGCAATGCTTCGGGCAGAAGAAGCGGAAGAATTGGCAGGTTATAGTCATGTATTGCTTTCCACTCATAAGAGGCCAGATGGAAGTAGTTATTTAACAGCGATTTCAATAGATTATTCAGAGGCATCTGAAAATATACATGGTGGAGGGCTGTTTAAAACAGACACGGTAAAAACGTTAAGCATAGAAAGTATAGAGGGGTGGTTAAGTTCTGTAGGGCATAAGCAAAATATGCTTAATGATAAATGGGAAGAAACGGGAGTAGGAGTTTGTATAAGTGACAAAGGATATTCAGTAGTACAAATGTTCATAAAAAACTGAATTATATCAAAGTATTAAGAGCTATTGGCATGATCCAAAGGATCTAAAGCCGGTAGCTCTTTTTATTTGGAGGAACTCAAAGAATGAAATTATTAAAAAGTTTAAAGCAACTATTGGCATTTGTGCTAGTGATAAGCCTATTTATAACGAGTTTGCCGATTACAGGTGGAGCGGCTGATAGCGATTTAGTACAGATGTGCCCTGATCGTCAAGTGTTTCGGGGAAAATATTTCAATGCTTTTGGTAAAACTCATTACAGTATGAATATATATCAAGTTGGAAGAGGAGAATCAAATCCTCCAGCTCTTTGTATTCAGGAAGGAAGAAAATTGCCGGATGATAGTCCGGCAACCTATAAACGTTACGAGGCAAAGCCTGGACAATCTGTTCCTATAATAGGCTCATTTGAACGTTTTCTTGCAATGTCACTCGCTTATGAGTGGCTAATGCTGGAAGGCCCCTTTCTTAGTCCTGAACGTTATGGAGTTGTGCAAGTATATTTCTGGGGATGTATGGCAGGATATGATCATAATTGGCCTATGCAGCAGCAGGCAATGGTTAAGTTGAGTGGAGTTATGAAATCTCCTAATATTATTACATACTATGAAGAAATGAAGGAATATATCCTACAAGGGGAGGAAGGGTATAACGGGACAAGTAATAGTGCCCTTCCCTCCTGGTCTGGCTCTACACAGAAAATGATTTTAAGAGATGGACATTATGAAGTGACATTGGATATCAGCACCTGCCCGCAGCTAAAAGATACAGTGTGGACATTTCCAGATGGAAGCTGGTCTTATCAGCTGTCAACGGATGGAAACAGAATTACATTTACCTATAATGGAGCAGCAGAACCAAGAGGAGAAATTACTTCGGCAGAGCTTCAGGGATTAGAAGGAAAGCATTATGCGTATCTGTTTACACCAGCTGCATCATCGGAGTACCAGGTTCAGTTTGGATGGCTGAAAAATGAACGTTCTACCGCTGTAGTTTCGTTTAAGCCAGTATACGATTATCTTCCAGAAACTAAGCCACCGAAGCTTTACCGCCACAGTGAAACCTTCCACAGTCATTACAACGTAGAGCTGGAAAAGTATGACGCGGAAACCAACCAGCCCCTGGAGGGAACCGTATTCCATGTATGGGAGGACTTTGACGCCGGCCAGGTCAACCGCAATGACTATGAGGAAGGGAGCCCGGACGGGGAGACGGGGCAGGTCTATTTAAACCGTATGTCTCCAAAGCCCCAGGCAAGCCATATCGCGGGGGAGATCACAACGGATCAGGAGGGGCGTGGAGCTTACCGCACAGAACGGCTGTACCATTACAGCAAAACCTACTGTATGGGGCATCCGGCTCCCGATTTTCTGGAAGCCCCTGAACCGGCTTATAACGAGCAGTCCGGGGAGCAGACGAACGCGGATGAAATCCAGGCGGTTGAGGCGGAGAATGAACGCCTGCGCCGCCAGTGGATCGCGGAGCAGGAGCTTTGCGCCGCCACCTGTGATTTCCATATAGGGAATGAGGATGAAAGGAACCAGAGCGAAAGCACGGAAGCCTTGGAAGCTATGCTTCGGGATCGGGATGAAACCTACGAGGCCTTTATCGCGTTGGAGTATGGCTACCAGCTGGAGGAAAAAACGGCCAGAACCGGCTATGTTGTCCATGGTGGCCATAAGCAAGACGCGGACATAGAATCTGTGTTAGTGGCAGCGGCACAAGCCGGAGGGACGGCCAGGGCTGCAAATCCGATTGTAAGGGAGGGCGGAAGGTTATCATATGCGGCAGTTTTCGCGGAGCCGTTGAGGGCGGCGGCCAGGGCGGCCTATACCTACGCGCTTCCCAATGGGGAGAATATGGAGCTGGAGGAACGAAGAAGCGTAGTGGCGGTGACGGAGGATACCGGGCGCACCCTGCGCAGGAGGCGGAGCCTTCCGAACGCCACGGAAAGTGAAGCCGGGGAAGCGACCCCCTCCGCCGCTACTTCCAGAAGGGCGGTTTTTAAAAAGGTTTCTTCCAGTGCAACCCCTTCCAACGCGACCCCTTCCAATGGCTCGCCCAAAGGGAGCCGGATAGAGGATTTGGCTCAGGAGCAGCCCATAGAGGATTATATTTCCTATGAGTATTCAGTCAGGAGCGTGGGGAACGCGTCCCTGGAGCCGGAGCTTGAGCCCATTACAATTATGCCGGGAACCCCGGAACCGGAGGCGGGGGAGGAACCGGCTGACGCCGCGGGCAAGCCCCGATCCCGCCGGCCCCGTTCCGCTGACGAGGGGGACGGGGATCACATTGCCATTTCCCTTCCTGATTTTATGGACGATTCCGAGGATCCCATATCCACGGACGATTATGGGGACGCCGGCCGGATCCTTTACACGTTTAAGGTGTGGAACCACCGGACAGAGGGGAGGATCCACATCAATAAGAGGGATTTGGAGCTTTACCAGGAGGATCCGGATCAAAGCTACGGATTAACCCAGGGGGACGCGACGCTGGAAGGGGCGGTATACGGCCTGTTCGCGGCCCAGGATATCCAGCACCCGGACGGGAAAACCGGCGTGGTTTACCGCAAGGACGATTTGGCAGCCATTGCCGCCACGGATAAACGGGGGGACGCATCCTTTTTAACCTTTACCGAAGCGCCGGGAACCCGGCTTAACCCCGATGGAACCATAAAAGCTCCGCAAGGGGACGCCTCCCCGGCCAGCCTTTACCAAGGGGGAACCATAGAATCAGCCCCTCTGGGCTTTGGAACCATTGCTTACCCGGATTTGGCAGGTGAGAATGGGAGCCCATGGATTGGCCGCCCCCTTTTGATGGGAAGCTACTACATAATGGAAATCAGCCGTTCCGAGGGCTATGAGCTGTCGGTGAAGGGGATCAACCTGGCCGGAAGCAACCGGACGGAAGGGGACGGTGCCTTTACCATGCCGGGAGCCGGATGGGCCCAGGCAGTGGGAGGGCTTTCCGATTACAACAACATGAACGCGGACGGCTCCTGGAATGATTTTATGGTGGAACGCTTTGGCACGGAGCAGGGCTATGATGTGACGGTGACGGGCTATCCCAGGGGGACAAGGTTTTACCGGGTGGAGCTTACAACGAAAAAGCGGACCGTCCGGGAGGTGACGGGAAGCAGCTTAAAGCCCAAAACGGATGAGAAGGGCCAGCCTGTCTACCAGAAGGCAAAGGGCGGGGAATATAAAAAGGACGCCCAGGGGAATCCCATTGTGTCGGCAGGCGCAGGGACGGTGCCTTATGGGGAAACCCTCCCATACCGGTTCCGGGCAGCCGGATCCCCTGGGGGGACCGCTGTTCCGGAGGATATGAGCAAATGGGGGGAAGCGATTGCCCCGGATTACCTGAAAGCCCAGGCAAACGGTATGTTAAAGCAGCTGGGCTACCGGGAAATATCCCCTTCGTCCCCATGGAAGGAGGTAAGGCTGACAAAGGCCGTCAACGGGGAAGCGGCCCAGGAAATCCTGGACTGGCTGACTGAGAACCCATTCTTTGACTGTGCCGTTGTGGAGGCCGTTTACCCCAAAGACGGGGGCTACGCAGCCCGGATACGGTATGACTATTCGGCGGCGCAGGCAGACTATCCGGCAGTGTACGATCCGGCCAGCGGGGCCTTGTACGTGAGGAAAACCGCAAGTGTAACGAATGGGCCATCGGATGAGGCGGGCTATTGGATCCGCTATGAGAAGGGCGGATACCGGCTGGACGCCAGAACCGCGGCCATCAAAGAAAAGAAAGAGATTGACGGCCCGATCCCATTCCCACAGGCCATAGAGCCATTGATTCAAACCGTATGCCAGCCGGTGTTTGAAACCTACGCGCCAGGGGAAATCCTGTTAGACAACCAGGGAAAGCCGATCCCGGAACTGGAGCGCGTCTATACATACGCACAGCGGGAGGAAGAAGCAGAGGAAGAACGGCTGGTTCCCGTTACGGCGTCCTATGATGAGGAAAAGGGGCTGTATACCTTCCATGAGGACGATGACACGGACTGGACAGCGGCCACACAGCCGAAACAAAGGACATACCGGGCCGTGACCCAGGAGAAAGCCATAACCCATGATGGGCAGGAAATGCCCTATAACCAGTACCTGACAGAGGTCCAAGGGGCCGGAGTGAGCGCTTACGCAGCCCTTCCGAAGCGAGACGCGGGAAGCTACATCAAGGAGGCAGTCCTTTTGTACCCGGGGCAAAGGGAGGCGTCACAGGACGGGGGGACAAAGGAGCGGCCGATTACGGTGCTGCAGCGGGCCATCAAGCAGTCAATCAAGATCACAAAGGACATATCCCAGGCGTCCTATGATGGGGTGAACACCTATGGAGCCCTGCATAACGATCCGGCAACGGCTTTGTTAAAGCTGTTTACCGGAGGGAGACAGACCCAGGGGACGAAGCTGTTAAACCAGTTTAAGTTTAAGCTGTATCTGAAAGCCAACCTTGAAAACATCTGCGTGGACGATACGGGGGCCATCGTTTCCCCGCGGGCGGATGAAAAAGGGGATTTTGGGGAAGCCAGGCCCATTTACCTTCCCTCCGGACAGGAAGGGGCGAGGCGGCTGCTGGAGACAAAGCCGGATGGGACTTATGATTACGAAAAGTTCTTCGCGGCCATGTACGCGGCGGCTGCCCCGGCCAACAACGCGGACCAGACTGGGGAGGATCCGGCAGTCCGCCAGTTCGCCCTGGATTATTATGATATTAAGGCGTACAAGGAAGAGCTGTTAAGGGCCGATCCGGATCTGGATCCGGATCTTGCCTATGAAAAAGCGGTTGAGAGAGCCGCAGGGGAGGCAGCCGGTTATTTAAGGCCCTTTAAAGGCCTGGACGAGCTGCTGGCGATCCGATGGGATCGGGATGCGGACGGCGGGGCGGACAAAGACGCCGCAACCCTGCAATGCAACACCCGGCAGGGACAGGATGATTATTTCAACCACTCGATCCCGCTCCCTTATGGAACCTATGTGATCGTGGAGCAGCTCCCGGGGAACAACACAAAGGAGCTGGCGAACCGCCATTACCGCTCCGATTATCCCAAAGAGATCACCCTCCCCTTTGTGCCGGAGATCCATACCGATGGAAATACCGGGGCGGAAGAGGTTCATGACGGGATGGGAAGCGCCTATTTCCGGTATGACAGCACGGATACGCCGGATGAGTTAATGCGTAAGTATAACATACGCTTCAATGAGGAAACCCATGTCATCAAGGCGCGCAATGAGGATGGGGATTTCGAGGTGTACAAATTCGGCCTGGCAAAAAGGGAGCGTCCGGGCCGGAGCCTGACCACAGCCCAGCCCTATAAGGAAGCCTACATGGATGGGGCAAACGAAGGGGTGGAGGGGTATTACCCAGGCTACGCCTCCCAGAGTGAAGAAGGGGGGAGCCGGGACGGCGTGATGTATGAAAGCTATGAGACGGACAGCGGCCAGATCGAGGTAAGGGACAACGTCCCCGTCATGGCAGGCGTACGGACAGCCGTTGAAGGGAAATTTGCCCCTATGCTGGTGCCGTGGAGCGTCCGGGAGCCGGAAGGGAGCCTTACCCCCAAGGGGGCGGGAGCGGACTTTAATTTCCGCGCCTTCGCCCAGGAGGATTTTGAAAACAAGTATTACAGTTCGAAGCTTAGGATTGAAAAGCTGGATGCGGAAACAGGGGAAACCATCCTTCAGGATGGGGCAATCTTCAAGATATACGCAGCCAAACGGGATGTACAGAAGAACGGGGCCGGAAGCGCGGCCGGAAGCGGGTCCGTCCTGTTTGGGGAAGCGGTGGACGAAGCCGGCAATCCGGTGGTGGACGCCAATGGAACCCCTGTGCTGTATCCGAGGGTGGGCCCGGACAACGCAAGCCGATCCGACCTTCCGATCCGGCTGGATAAGGAAGGGATCCCCTTATATGACGAAAGCCAGCGGATCATCCAGGAGGACGGGGAAGGGAACGAGACGGGCATATTCAAAGCCTATTCCACCATCCGGGAGGTGGTTGTAAACGGTCAGGTAAAGCAGGAGACGGTGGGCTACATTGAAACCTATAAGCCTCTGGGAGCCGGGGCCTACGTCCTGGTAGAGGTGAAAGCCCCAGAAGGGTATACAAAGAGCCGGCCTGTGGCCTTTGAGGTCTATTCCGATGCTGTTACCTACTATGAGGACAAGAGAGAAACAGACGGGACTACAGCCGGATGGAAGCCAGTAACAGCGGCCAAATATCAGTACGCAGTCCCTGTAAACGGAGAGACGAATAAGTTCCGAACAGAGACGGTCAGCCAGATAAAGGTGCAGGATTACCCTTCCCGGATCGAGATCCATAAAGTAGAGGACGGGGATTCCATGGTGGGCAACCGCAACGGTCTTAAGAAGGTGGATACCCAGGGAGAGATTGAGTTAAGCGGCGGCTTTGATGGAACTATCATTGTGAATGATACGGGAGATTTACTGACCTATAAGGTACACGGACGGAAAGAAAAGCTGGAGGCACGGGGAGATGTGAGAGAAATTACCTACAACCCGGAGACGAAGGACTGGCACGGCTATGTGACAAAGAGTTTTGACGAATACTCTGAACGGATTGTGGAAGGGACAGAAAAAGCATTAAAAGCTATGCCAAATGTAAAACTTCTCTACGAGTGGGACGGAACCTTTACCGGCAAGGGGATTGATTTTACCGTATCAGTGTCCGATGCCCGGCTGTCTCTGTATAAAGCCATTGAGATTGAAAAGACAGGGGAGAACCAGTACAAAGGGGTTACAGCCTATTGGGAGAATGGAAAGATAACAAGAATCACTGACACTCATACAGGAACCCATAAGGAAATCGTAAAAACTGGTAAGGATTCCGGTCCGGGAGGGTTGGATGTATGGGATATCCAGGAGACGGACAATGCCCCTGTAAACCTGTTCTTCTATGATCTGGAGACGGTGAACACCCAGAAGGATCCAGACACCGGCGAACTGTTTGTGCTGGATGAGCGTGGAAACAAGCTCTGTTACGCGGATTCTAAAACCGGCATGGCTTATGTATATGACGATTACAAGCGTATGCTGGCTTACACTGTGGATGGGGCAGGAAATAAGGAACTGGCGCGCTCGATCCGAGTGTTAGAGGATGGAACGGCAGCTACCATCTACGAGAACAAAACAACCGTTGACGATGAAAACGGCCTGCCAATTTACTATACCGGAGGAAACGTGATCCCAAAAGAGGAATCATGGATTACGGACAGCAGTACGGATTCTTATGGAAAACCGGAAACCTCCGGAGGTGTCCACGCCATCACAAGGCTGCCTATTGGGGCCTATATCCTTCAGGAAGAAACGGTTCCTTATGACCGGGGTTATATACAGGCTAAGTATCTGGGACTGGTATTGAAGGATACAGAGGAGGTTCAGAAATATTTCCTTCAAAATGAGTTTACCAAGACTGAAATCGCAAAGGTAGATGTGAGAACCCAGAAGGAGATTGAGGGAGCAACGCTGACGCTCTATAAAGCAAAACTGGATGGAAAGGGGCTCCCCCTTGCCGATGATAAAGGAGCATACCTTAAGGGGGATGTTTATACATCCTGGATCAGTGGCTATCAATACGATGATAACGGAAACTTAAAGCTGGATGGTGATGGAACGGCCATTCCCACTGCAAAACCCCATTGGATTGACCATATACCAGTTGGTTATTATGTGCTGGAGGAAACTAAGGTTCCCTTTGAAAAGGGATATGTATCCTCCCCGGCGGTCAATGTGGAGGTAAAGGAAACCGGAGACGTGCAAAGCTTTACCATGGAGGATGATTTTACCTCTCTTGATATATGGAAGTATGACGCGAAAACCAAGGAAACCCTTTATAGTGACAGTGAGGCTTACTTAACGCTGTATCACGCCAAACTGGATCAAACCGGCTCCCCGGCGCTGGTGGACGGAGTCCCCCAATATGATGAATCAGGGAAAATATTCTCCTTCCGCGCCGCAACCTATAAGGACGGCCAGGATGTAGCGGCAACTGGACGGATGGAAACGGATGCCGGAGGGGACACCCCCATCATGAAGTATGATTATGACATTAAGGACATTCCGAACACGTACCAGGGCAGGTATTACTATACGGAGAAGGGAACCACCCGTTTGGAATATTTACCAGTAGGAAGCTATGTGCTGGTGGAAACAAAAACCCCGAAGGGCTATGCAA
>NZ_VUMD01000025.1 GCF_009696375.1 Clostridium porci | reverse complement strand
CTTTACGGCGGGGACGGTATCGCTTATGAAGATTATGAGTACCAGCTACCAAAGAAGAAATTGAACAAAGAAACGCTGATAAAATACTACGACCTTATCCGTCCGACAAGGTGTGTGATTGAGGAAAGCCAGCGGTATTTACGATTGGAACATGAGGACAAGGAAAGCTATGTGTCCTACTTTACCGTCAATGCGATTGTCGGGGAGCTTGATTTTCCGTCAAGTGAAATCTTCTATTTCCAACAACAGCAATTCACATTCCCCGTTGATACTTCTATGAATGTAGAAATCGTGGAGAATCGAAAGGCTCTTACCACAGTAAGAAATAAGAAAAAGGAATTGAAAGATTTGGATAATCACGCCTATCAAGCAGGAAGTGAAACCAGTTCAAATGTGGTGGACGCATTAGACAGCGTGGATGAGCTGGAAACGGACTTAGACCAGACAAAAGAAAGTATGTATAAGCTCTCTTATGTAGTGCGTGTATCGGCTGATGATTTGGACGAATTAAAACGCCGTTGTGATGAAGTCAAGGACTTTTACGACGACCTCAATGTAAAGCTGGTGCGTCCTGCTGGGGATATGCTGGGGCTTCATTCTGAATTTTTACCTGCCAGCAAGCGATATATCAATGATTATGTGCAGTATGTAAAATCAGATTTTTTAGCTGGGCTTGGCTTTGGTGCGACACAGCAGTTAGGAGAAACTACGGGTATCTATATGGGCTATTCCGTTGATACGGGAAGAAATGTGTACCTGCAACCGTCCCTTGCCAGTCAAGGTATAAAAGGTACAGTTACCAACGCCCTTGCGTCTGCTTTTGTCGGTTCGCTTGGCGGTGGAAAGTCGTTCTGTAACAATCTTCTGGTGTATTATTCGGTTCTCTTTGGGGGACAGGCGGTTATCTTAGACCCAAAATCAGAGCGTGGCAACTGGAAGGAAACACTTCCAGAAATCGCACATGAAATCAATATCGTAAACTTAACCAGCGATAAAGGAAATGCAGGACTTCTTGACCCATTCGTGATTATGAAGAATGTAAAAGACGCTGAAAGTCTGGCAATCGACATCTTAACATTCCTTACGGGTATTTCCTCTAGGGACGGCGAAAAATTCCCCGTACTTCGTAAAGCGGTACGCTCCGTTACCCAGAGCAACAGTCGGGGCTTGCTCCATGTGATAGACGAGCTACGCCGTGAAGATACGCCCATATCAAGAAATATCGCAGACCATATCGACAGCTTCACGGACTACGACTTTGCACATCTGCTGTTTTCAGACGGGACGGTAGAAAATGCTATCAGTCTGGATAACCAGCTCAACATCATTCAAGTAGCTGACCTTGTACTGCCAGATAAAGATACCACTTTTGAGGAATACACGACCATTGAATTATTATCGGTTTCTATGCTGATTGTGATTAGTACCTTTGCCCTTGATTTTATCCATTCGGACAGAAGTATTTTTAAGATTGTAGACCTTGACGAAGCGTGGGCGTTCTTAAATGTGGCACAAGGAGAAACGCTCTCTAACAAGCTGGTTCGTGCTGGACGAGCTATGCAGGCAGGCGTTTATTTTGTTACCCAGTCTGCCTATGATGTTTCAAAGGAAAGTCTGAAAAACAATATCGGCTTGAAGTTTGCCTTTCGTTCTACTGACATTAACGAGATAAAACAGACCTTAGAGTTTTTTGGTATCGACAAGGACGACGAGAACAACCAGAAACGCTTGCGTGATTTAGAGAACGGACAATGCTTATTGCAGGACTTATACGGACGTGTCGGTGTGGTGCAGATACACCCCGTCTTTGAAGAACTGCTACACGCCTTTGATACCAGACCGCCCGTACAGAGAAATGAGGTGGAGTGATGAAAGAAAGGATAAAAGGTGCGTTCACAAAAAAGAAGATTTTCCACTTTCTCAAAATGGTTCTGTTCGTGGTGGCACTCTCCCTTATCCTGCTTTCACTTCTGGGGACGGTGGCTCATGCGACGGGGCTTGTGGACGATACCATAAATGCAGAAAATCTTTACTCAAAATATCCGCTGTCGAATTACCAGCTTGATTTTTATGTGGATAATAGCTGGTCGTGGCTTCCGTGGAACTGGCTGGACGGTATCGGAAAATCGGTGCAGTATGGGCTTTACTGCATTACCAACTTTGTCTGGACGATAAGCCTTTATTTAAGCAATGCCACGGGCTATGTGGTGCAGGAAGCCTATAAACTGGACTTCATTAACGATATGGCAGACAGTATCGGAAAAAGCATACAGACCATTGCAGGCGTAACACAGAACGGTTTTTCTTCTACGGGCTTCTATGTTGGTTTCCTGCTTCTCATTATCTTAGTGGTGGGACTTTATGTTGCCTATACGGGACTGATAAAACGGGAAACCAGCAAGGCACTTCATGCCGTTATTAACTTTGTGGTGGTGTTCGTGCTGTCCGCTTCGTTTATTGCCTACGCTCCCGACTACATCAAAAAGATAAATGAATTTTCAAGTGATATTAGTACCGCTTCGTTGGACTTGGGAACAAAAATCATGCTCCCAAACTCTGACAGCAAGGGCAAGGACAGCGTGGACTTGATAAGGGACAGCCTATTTTCTATTCAAGTGGAACAGCCGTGGTTACTCTTACAATTCGGGAACAGCAACGCAGAAGAAATCGGGGCAGACCGTGTAGAAGCTCTGGTATCGGCAAGCCCAGAGGACGAGGACGGAAAGACCAGAGAGGAAGTCGTGAAAACAGAAATCGAGGACAACGACAACAACAATCTGACGATACCGCAGGTCGTGAACCGTTTAGGTATGGTGTTCTTCCTACTGTTCTTCAACTTAGGGATAACGATATTTGTATTCTTGCTTACGGGCATGATGTTATTCAGCCAGATACTTTTTATTATCTTTGCTATGTTTCTGCCTATCAGCTTTTTACTTTCCATGATACCGAGCTATGAAAGCATGGCAAAGCAGGCAATCGTGAGGGTGTTTAATACCATAATGACACGAGCAGGAATAACGCTCATTGTAACGGTGGCGTTCAGCATTTCCAGTATGTTTTATAACATATCCACGGACTATCCGTTTTTCATGGTGGCGTTCTTACAGATAGTGTGTTTCGCTGGTATCTACATGAAGCTGGGTGACTTAATGAGTATGTTCTCTTTGAACGCTAATGATAGTCAAAGCATGGGACGAAGAATTTTCCGCAGACCATATCTATACTTGGCACATAGGGCTAGACGTATGGAAAGACGGCTTGCTGGTGCGGTTACTGCTGGTGGTGTTGCTGGTGCGGTGGCTGGTAGCACGATTTCAAACAGAAAAGCGACAAGGAACACAGCTACAAAAGATAGTCGGGGTAATACATCTTCCAGCATGGGACAGCGTGTAGGTTCAAAGGTGGGTGCTGTCTTAGATACAAAAAATAAAGTGAAAGATAAGGCAAGTGCTGTCAAAGAGAATATCAAGGATATGCCGACACAGACCGCTTATGCCGTCCACTCCGCAAAGGAAAAGGCAAAGTCCAGCGTGTCCGACTTCAAGCGTGGCATGGTGCAGGAACAGCAGTCCAGACAGTCGGGACGTATGGAAAAACGGGAACAGCATAGGCAGAATATCGCCGATAAGCGTATGGAGCTTCAAAAGGCACAAGAAGCAAGGCAGGCACAGCGAAAGGCTGACGGATCAGCGACAACGGGAGCTACCCGTCCCCATGAGCGACCAGCCACAGCTTCAACCATTCCAAAGCCGAGTGCTGAAAAAACGCAGGAAGTCAAACGCCCTGCCACAGCGACGACTTCAAAAACAAATGAGCCAGTCAAGACAACGGTTATCAAAGAGCGTCCCTTATCTTCGGGTACTTCTGATAGGAAAACGAGCCAGCCTACACAGCCAGTACATAGGCAGAATGTAGAAAAAGTGGTATCGCAGGAAACACGCCAGAATGACACCAAAGACCGCAGGACAAAAGTTCAGCAGACGCAAAGCGTCCAGAAAAACCAGCAGACCACAGAGAAAACCCGTAACCTTGTAATGAAGAAAGGACAGAAGAAAAAATGAAACTGAAACATATTGCTATTATCGGCAGTCTGTTTCCTATCCTCTTTTCACTGGTGCTTTTCTTTGGGGTGTTGATTAGTGCGGACAGCGACGACGAGAACAGCAACTTTTCTTCTGGCATTACGGGTATGAACTTATCCGCAGAAGTCTTGAAACATCAGCCTATGGTGGAAAAGTACGCCAGAGAATACGGCATTTCCGAGTATGTCAATGTGTTGCTGGCAATCATACAAGTGGAAAGTGGCGGTACAGCCGAGGACGTTATGCAAAGCTCTGAAAGTCTGGGACTACCGCCCAATTCATTAGATACAGAAAGTTCAATCAAGCAGGGGTGTAAATATTTTGCGTCCCTGCTTTCGTCCTGCAAAAATCAAGGTATGGACGATTTGAATGTAGCGATACAGTCTTATAACTATGGCGGTGGTTATGTGGGATATGTGGCAGGAAAAGGAAATAAACACACTTTCAACCTTGCAGAGAGCTTTGCCCGTGAAAAATCGGGTGGAAAGAAAGTAACATACACCAATCCAATAGCTGTTGCGAAGAATGGAGGCTGGCGGTATAGCTATGGAAATATGTTCTATGTGGAATTAGTCAATCAGTATTTAACTGTTCCGCAGGTGTCGGGAGAGCTGGCACAAAAGGTAATGAATGAAGCGTTGAAGTATCAAGGCTGGAAGTACGTCTATGGTGGTAGTAATCCCAACACTTCCTTTGACTGTTCGGGACTGACACAATGGTGTTATGGAAAAGCTGGTATCTCCTTACCGAGAACGGCACAAGCACAGTATGATGCTACCCAACATCTCCCACTCTCGCAGGCAAAGGCTGGGGACTTGGTATTTTTCCATTCTACCTATAACGCTGGTTCGTATGTAACCCACGTCGGCATTTATGTAGGAAATAACCAGATGTACCATGCAGGCGACCCGATAGGATTTGCAGACCTAAGCAGTAGTTACTGGCAACAGCACTTAATCGGTGCAGGACGAGTAAAACAATAGAAAGGACTTGAAGATATGTTTAAGAAAAATAAGAAACAGACAGAAACTATCAAAGAACCAAAAGAAAAAAAGGTGCGTACTGTCAAGGTAGGCACACATAAGAAAACTGTGATTGCCTTGTGGGTGGTGCTTATCGCAAGCGTGAGCTTCGGGGTGTATAAGAATTTTACCGCTATCGACCAGCACACCACCCATGAAAAAGAAATCATTGAGCTTCGCTTGCAGGACACCAACGGGATAGAAAATTTCGTGAAGAACTTTGCGAAGTCATATTACACATGGAATAACAGCAAAGAAGCGATTGAAGCAAGGACGCAGGCAATCAGCGGTTATCTGACAAAGGAATTGCAGGACTTGAATATAGATACCATTAGAACCGACATACCGACCAGCTCCACAGTTACAGATGTGATTGTATGGCATATCGAGCAATCGGGAACGGATACTTTTTCTGCTACCTACGAAGTAGATCAGCAGATAAAAGAGGGCGAACAGACAAGCAATGTGAAAGCAACCTATACTGTAAAAGTTCATGTAGACGCTGACGGGGATATGGTAATCGTTCAGAACCCTACTCTTGCACCAGCAATCGAAAAATCAGACTATGATCCAAAGACACCAGAAACAGACGCAAGTGTAGACGCTGATACTGCAAATGACGCTACCGCATTTCTGGAAACATTCTTTAAGTTGTACCCAACAGCCACAGAAAACGAACTTGCTTATTATGTGTCGGGGAATGTGCTTGAACCTATCGGCAGGGACTACCTTTATTCTGAACTGGTAAACCCTATCTTTACAAAAGACGGGGAGAATGTAAAAGTTAAGGTTGCTGTAAAATTCCTTGATAATCAGACAAAGGCAACGCAAGTATCGCAGTATGAGCTTGTGCTACATAAGGATAGTAACTGGAAGATTGTAGGATAATTGTAAAAGGCTTGTATCATATTTTTATGCTCTGCAAGCCTTTTAATATTGACAACTGTATTTTTAAGTATTATGCTGTACTTGTATAAGCTATACAGTATAGAACAAGGCGGTGTTTAAATGGAAATCTTTATCAATAATCATGCAAGCATACCTATTTATGAACAAATTTCTTCGCAAATAAAAGCATTGATTATAAATGGGGAATTAAAGGCTGGCGAAGCTCTACCATCAATAAGAGGACTTGCAAAATCATTGCATATAAGTGTATTGACTGTTCAAAAATCTTATGATGTGCTTCAAAAAGACGGTTTTATCGAAACAACAGCAGGCAAAGGGTGTTTTGTATCTGCTCAAAATCAAGATTTTTATATAGAAGAACAACAGAAAAAAATCGAAGATAGATTTGTAGAAGCTATTGAAATAGCCCGTGCAAGTGGCATAAACCTTGATAAATTGATTGGATTATTAAAATTATTATATGAGGAGGACGAGTAAATGGCTGAAAATATTTTAGAAGTTAAAAACCTTACAAAAGATTATGGCGATTTTGTATTAAATGACTTAAGTTTTTCCATTCCTAGAGGTGTAATTATGGGGCTTATTGGCGAAAATGGAGCTGGAAAATCGACCACAGTAAATTGTATTTTGAACGAAATTAAGAAAAACAGTGGAAACATTTTGATTTTTGGAAAAGACCACATAATTGATGAATGTGAAATAAAAGATAAAATCGGAATTGTATTTGACGAAAACCACTTTCCAGATATTTTTACACCAAAAGAAATTGAAAAATATATGTCGGGAATATATACCAATTGGGACAGTATAGCATTTCGTAATTATTTGAAACAGTTCGAATTACCAGCAAAGAAGAAAATTAAAGATTTTTCTAAAGGAATGAAAGTAAAACTTGCATTCGCTGTTGCTCTTTCACATAAAGCAGAATTACTTATATTAGATGAAGCAACAAGTGGATTGGACCCTATTATTCGAGATGATATTCTTGATATACTGATTGATTTTGTGCAAGATGAAAATTACTCTATTTTGTTTTCATCACATATTACAAGTGATTTAGAAAAAATAGCAGATTATATTACTTTTATTCATAAAGGACGGTTAGTTTTCTGCTCATTAAAAGACGACTTAATTGATAACTATGGTGTTGTAAGTTGTGGAGCAAGTGTCTTTGATACGCTAGATAAGACAGAAATTATTTCCTATCAAAAAGAAGATTATCAATATAAGGTTCTTGTTCGTGATAGAAACAAGATTGCAAAAGATTTTCCAAAAGCACTTGTAGAACCTGCTACTATTGAAAATATTATGTTGTTTTACGTAAAGGGGGAATTACAATGAAAGGCTTATTGATGAAAGATTTATTAGTAATTCAGAAAAAATATGGAATTACTAGAATTATTATGGATATATTCATTATAGTAGCTTTGATGTTATTTTTAAAAGGGACAGGAGCTATTTACATTAGTTTATTGTTAATTCCAGTTGAAATAATGACAATGATAATTTCCTTAACGACTTGCGACGAACAATGGAAATGGGGGAAATATGTTGTTGCACTACCCGTTTCAAAAACTACGATTGTAAAAAGCAGATATATAGTTGCTTTGATTATGACTTGTATTGGCTTTGGGGTAGCTTTGCTTGTTAATACCATAACATATTTTATATTCCCTCAATTTGCATTTGGTTATTATATGTTTATTGCTTGTGCTTCTTTTGCCGTAACCTTAGTATTTTTGTCATTTGTATTGCCTTCAAATTATTCACTTGGAGTTAATGCAGGTTTTGCGGTTATGTTTACTCTAGTGATTATTCTTGTTGTATTGGCAGTTTGGACAAATGTGACTAACAATTCTATTTTATGGTTTGTAGTCGATAATTTTGAATTGAGTATCGGCATAGCTTTTATAATAGTTATAGCTCTTGCTTTCAGTTCTTATCTTCTATCAAAAGCATTTTTTACTAGAAAATACAATTAGTGAGGTATTGTTATGAGAAAATGTCTTAGATGTCATGAAGAAATGGTCGAAAATTTAGATGTTAAAGTTGATATGCAGGGATATGGTATTAGAATAACTACTAAAGGCGTTTTTGGAACTACGGTAGAAAAACCTAAAGTTGCAGTTTGTCCAAAATGTGGCGAAGTTTCCTTATATATTGAAAATTTTAAATCAATAAAATAAATGATTAAAATCTGCATATAGACTGAGGGTTTATTGTTTGCTAACGTCCGAGCGGATATTGAAGAATTTATGAATAGTACATACCCAGAGATGCAAGCAAATTTCAAAAGGTATTTTGGAAATAGACATTTTACGCCGAAAAAATATGTTTATATCACTACGAAAAAGCAAAAATTAAATTTCTTAAAAGAATAAGGGGGGGCTATGGATAAGCAATTATGGGTATTATGTCCTATTTGCAATAATAAGACACGAACTAAAGTGCGAGAAGATACAGAACTGATAAATTTTCCTTTGTTCTGTCCGAAGTGCAAAACGGAAACTTTAATCAATATAAAGCATGGAAAAGTAACTATTATCAAAGAGCCAGACGCAAAGACGCAGAGCCGATAATTTGTAGGTTATTATGACTTATAGATTGTTGGCTCTTATTTGTTACCTGCGGAGCAGATCAGCAAATAGATAATGCAGAATAGCAAAAAGGGAAAACAAGAAGCTGATTACTTCTTGCTCTCCCTGCTGTTCAAGATACCGTCAATCGTACCTTGAATGATTTTTAATTCGTTATCACTCAATAAATCAAGAGAGGTTTCTATCTGACGGCGAGCTGTACTTTTTACGACGTTCTCTGCTGGATAGAAATATTCATCGACCGATATATTGAACATGGTAACTAAATCATGGAATAATTGAAAACTAGGGTGTGAACCAACATTTTCAATATCTGCGATATGGCGTTCTCCATAGAACACTTTATCGCCTAAATCATTACGAGAAAGCCCTGCTCTCTCACGGGCTTCTCTGATTGCCAGTCCTAAAGGTCTGAAATCAAAAGTTTGTGTTTCTTTTGCTTTTCTCATTTTAAATCACCTAGCATGAGTTTATACTTCATGCTGTATATTTAGAATGTGTTAAAATTGAGCGAATCATTCAATTAGAAAACGAAAAAGAATAGAATCACAAATCACTTGTGATTTGTGATTGTTGATGATAAAATAAGAGTAAGAAGAAATAGAAAGAAGTGAGTGGTTGTGGGAAATTTAGGCGCACAAAAAGCAAAACGAAATGATACACCAATCAGTGCAAAAAAAGATATTATGGGGGATAAGACGGTTCGTGTTCGTGCTGACTTGCACCATATTATAAAAATCGAAACAGCAAAGAATGGCGGAAACGTAAAAGAAGTTATGGATAAAGCCTTAGAAGAATATATTCGGAAATATTTACCTGACAAACTTTAAAAGGAGTGAAAATGAAATGGCAGTTACTTATGAAAAAACATTTGAAATAGAGATCATTAACGAATTATCGGCAAGCGTTTATAATCGAGTATTAAACTATGTTTTGAATCATGAATTAAATAAAAATGACTCTCAATTATTGGAAGTCAATTTATTAAACCAATTAAAGCTTGCAAAACGTGTAAATCTTTTTGATTATTCTTTAGAAGAATTACAAGCCGTTCATGAGTATTGGCGGTCAATGAATCGCTATTCAAAACAAGTTTTGAATAAAGAGAAAGTGGCTTAATATGGCAAATATAGTCAATTTTACTGACAAACAATTTGAAAATCGCTTAAATGATAATTTAGAAGAATTGGTTCAAGGAAAAAAAGCGGTTGAATCGCCAACCGCTTTTTTACTTGGTGGGCAACCAGGGTCAGGGAAAACGAGTTTGCGAAGAAGATGATTGAGCAGGCAGGAACAAAGTGATAAATTCAAATTGTGAGGGAAAATATAGATGAATCAAGGAAGAATTATTGTGATTACAGGCTCACCGGGGACAGGAAAAACAACAACTGCGTCAATTGTCGCAAAGGAATCAGATATGGATAAATCAGTGCATATGCACACCGATGACTTTTTTCATTACTTAAGCAAAGGCGCAATACCACCACATTTGCCAGAATCCAACAAGCAAAATCTGGTTGTCATTGAAGCCTTTTTAGAGGCTGCAAAGCGATATGCTCGTGGCGGATATGATGTAATTGTAGATGGGATTGTCGGGCCATGGTTTTTGGAGCCATGGAAAGCTCTTGCCCAAGAAGATTACGAGGTACACTATATTGTATTAAGAGCGAGTATGGAAATAAGACTTAGAAGCAAACTTAAGAGTGTGTTGATAGTGCAGTATCTTAAAATTTTGTATAATAGGAATTGAAGTTAAATTAGATGCTAAAAATTTGTAATTAAGAAGGAGTGATTACATGAACAAAAATATAAAATATTCTCAAAACTTTTTAACGAGTGAAAAAGTACTCAACCAAATAATAAAACAATTGAATTTAAAAGAAACCGATACCGTTTACGAAATTGGAACAGGTAAAGGGCATTTAACGACGAAACTGGCTAAAATAAGTAAACAGGTAACGTCTATTGAATTAGACAGTCATCTATTCAACTTATCGTCAGAAAAATTAAAACTGAATACTCGTGTCACTTTAATTCACCAAGATATTCTACAGTTTCAATTCCCTAACAAACAGAGGTATAAAATTGTTGGGAGTATTCCTTACCATTTAAGCACACAAATTATTAAAAAAGTGGTTTTTGAAAGCCATGCGTCTGACATCTATCTGATTGTTGAAGAAGGATTCTACAAGCGTACCTTGGATATTCACCGAACACTAGGGTTGCTCTTGCACACTCAAGTCTCGATTCAGCAATTGCTTAAGCTGCCAGCGGAATGCTTTCATCCTAAACCAAAAGTAAACAGTGTCTTAATAAAACTTACCCGCCATACCACAGATGTTCCAGATAAATATTGGAAGCTATATACGTACTTTGTTTCAAAATGAGTCAATCGAGAATATCGTCAACTGTTTACTAAAAATCAGTTTCATCAAGCAATGAAACACGCCAAAGTAAACAATTTAAGTACCGTTACTTATGAGCAAGTATTGTCTATTTTTAATAGTTATCTATTATTTAACGGGAGGAAATAATTCTATGAGTCGCTTTTGTAAATTTGGAAAGTTACACGTTACTAAAGGGAATGTAGATAAATTATTAGGTATACTACTGACAGCTTCCAAGGAGCTAAAGAGGTCCCTAGCGCCTACGGGGAATTTGTATCGATAAGGGGTACAAATTCCCACTAAGCGCTCGGGACCCCTTGTAGGAAAATGTCCTAAGTGTGGCAACAATATTGTATTAAAAAAATCGTTTTATGGTTGTTCAAATTATCCTGAATGTACCTTCACTTTAGCTGAACATTTTAGAAAGAAAAAACTCACCAAAACAAATGTAAAAGAATTACTAGAGGGAAAAGAAACCCTGGTAAAAGGAATCAAAACGAAAGATAGAAAGTCCTACAATGCCGTTGTAAAAATCGGAGAAAAGGGATATATTGATTTTATCTCTTTTTCAAAATAAGCATAAAAGCCCTTTAAAGAGGGCTTTTATATATTAATCACAAATCACTTATCACAAATCACAAGTGATTAATCACAAATCACTTGTGATTTGTGATTCCTAATGATACAATATTACTATACAAAAAAAGAATGGGGCGTAGTTATGGAGAAGGAAGAACTCAAAATACTTGAAGAATTAAGACGTATTTTAAACAGTAAAAATGAAGCGATTGTTATCTTAAACAATTATTTTAAAGGTGGTGTTGGAAAGTCAAAATTATCGACTATGTTTGCTTACTTGACAGACAAATTTAATTTAAAAGTTTTAATGATCGATAAGGACTTACAAGCAACATTGACAAAAGACTTAGCAAAAACATTTAAGGTAGAATTGCCACGTGTTAATTTTTATGAAGGACTGAAAAATGGAAACTTGGCTTCTTCTATTGTTCATTTGACTGATAATTTAGACTTGATCCCTGGCACGTTTGATTTGATGTTACTGCCAAAATTAACTCGCTCATGGACTTTTGAAAATGAAAGTAGATTGCTTGCTACTCTTTTAGCACCTTTAAAAAGTGACTATGATCTCATTATTATTGATACTGTACCAACGCCAAGCGTTTATACAAATAATGCAATCGTGGCAAGTGATTACGTCATGATCCCTTTACAAGCAGAAGAAGAAAGTACAAACAACATTCAAAACTATATTTCCTATTTGATTGATTTACAAGAACAGTTTAACCCTGGACTAGATATGATCGGTTTTGTTCCTTATTTAGTTGATACGGACAGCACAACGATAAAATCAAACCTGGAAGAACTGTACAAGCAACATAAAGAAGATAACTTGGTTTTCCAAAATATTATCAAGCGAAGTAATAAAGTAAGTACCTGGTCTAAAAACGGCATTACAGAACACAAAGGCTATGACAAAAAAGTTTTATCTATGTATGAGAACGTATTTTTTGAAATGCTTGCATATAGTATGCAGTAATAATTCAAAAGCTGTTATCGTGTGCGGTAAATAAAAAAAACCGTTCCTAGATAATACACTTTTGTGCGTCTTGAAAAATAACGGGACGGTTTTGGATATAACCAGAACTGTCCTTTTTTCTTAGGAGTAAATAAGGCATAGCTCTGGTTAAAGGGGGCTATACCATGATTGCATACGGAAGAACGTTCTGCCGTTCTCAACTGAATAAATATTTCAGTCCACTATTACAATCATTACACCCTTTACAAGAATTAAAAATTCATATCAATAGAATTTATAAAACAGTCTGTTTGTGTAATTACACATTATCGGGCTGTTTTTGTTTTGTTAAAAATTTTTTTCAACTTTTTTCGGTTTCAACTTAGCAAATCACACCTGTCGTTCCCTATATGGTGCGGAAAGAGGGATAACCACTTTTCATATCGTAACGGAAAGGGGGTGAGATTGATGAAACCATCTGACTTCCAGAAAACAGTTCAATGCCGTTTTGAAAGTTGTTTGAAGAAAGTTGTCCGACATGTTGTTAAGGACTATCAGAAGAAATTAAAGCGACGACAAAAGGGAGAAACGCTTTTTTGTGAACTTCCAGAAATCGTTGTAGAAAATCTGGCTGTCTGGGACGACTATGATACGGACTATACGATTTTCAATGTATGTGGTAGTGATATTCGTATTTGTGATGATGAACTGGCAGAAGCCTTGAAACATTTGTCTGAGCGTAATCGAGAAAATTTGTTGATGTATTATTTCTTGGAAATGAGCGATACCGAGATTGCAAAAAGACAAAATATTTCAAGAAGTGGTGTTTTTCAAAACCGACACAATTCACTAGAGCTTATGAAAAAAATACTAAAGGAGAAATGATAGCAAATGAAACACACAATGAAGAAGCCGTCCTACTACTTGCTTTCGCAGGCAATGGACGGGGACGAAAAAGCGATTGAAAAGATACTGGCATTTTATGACCCTTACATATCAAAGTGCTGTCTACGACCACTCTATGATGAATACGGCAATGTCTATATTGTTGTAGATATGGAATTAAAGGGACTTATCAGAGAAGCACTTATTAAAATGATTTTAGGGTTTGATATTGCCTTAGAAATCGAAGAAGAATAACAAGCAGTAACCGCAGAGCATGATTTGTTCAATCCCCTCTTTCCTGCTCTGCCCCTGCTTTTATATGAAAGCAACACGCTTTCGCCACAGCTCTTTGACAACTGAATAAAGCAGACAGATACGTTTGTGAGATAGCGAGCCACGGGAACTGTACGCCACGACCTTTTCAAAAGAAAGCGAGCGACCCACGCAGTGATCCGAGAGCGACTGTTGGAAAAGTCGTTTTGCCATGACCTATCCTCACAGAATAATGATACGTCCGCATGGTGCGGTTCTGCCCACAAGAATGGGAATAGTTGAGATACTAACGGAGCTTTCCAAAGCCGTCTGCCTGCTTATAATTGATAGTTTCAGCAACAAAATCTATCTACTCTTTTTATTTAGGTGTGTTATAATGACCTTATTAGACGAGTGTATTTTGTTGCTGTCACAAATGAAAGGGGTCTTAATAGTGATAAGTGATACACAAAATGCACAATCTCCTACAAAGGAAAAAAAGACTTATACAGTAGAGGAAATTGCTGAACAACTGGACATTAGCAAAAAGGTAGCTTATTCATTAGTAAAAAGCGGTCAATTCAGTTATGTTCGTGCTGGTAAAGCCATACGGGTATCAAAGGTTTCTTTCGATAAATGGTTAAATGAAATTTAACTATAAGGAGAGAAAATTATGGCTTCAATCAAACAAAGAAAATCAAGTTTTTCAGTTATTTATTGGTACTTAGATAGTGCAGGAGAAAGAAAACAAAAATGGGACACGCTGGAAACAAGAAAAGAAGCAAAACAGCGAAAAGCCTTTATAGAATACTATCAAGAGAAATTTGGATATGTGATAGTTCCATTAGAGGAACAATTTGCACATCAGATTGAAAATTCTAAAAAGGAGTTAGATGTTGTAGACAAAGATATTACATTGCGTGATTTCCTAGAAATTTTTGTTAATTTATATGGCACATCTAAATGGTCGCCGAGTACATTTAGTAGTAAGGTAGGCAGTATTGAAAATTATATCAATCCGATTATTGGAGATTGGAAACTGAATGAAATAACTACAAAAAGTCTATCAAAATACTACAATGATTTATTGAGCGTTCCAGAAGTACCACGGGCAAACAGAAAAGCAACTGGTCGTTGTGTTCAACCAGCGAACATCAAAAAAATACATGATATTATCCGCTGTGCCTTAAATCAAGCTATCCGCTGGGAGTATATTGATACAAACAAAAGAAACCCTGCGTCTTTGGCTACGTTACCAAAAATTCCAAAGACTAGGCGAAAAGTGTGGAGTGTTCAAACATTTCGAGAAGCGGTAAAAGCCACGGAAGATGATTTGCTTTCAATTTGTATGCACTTAGCTTTTTCCTGCTCTATGCGAATTGGAGAAATTACAGGACTTACATGGGAAGATGTTATTATTGATGAAGAGTCCATTGCTACAAATAATGCAAAGGTAATCATCAATAAAGAACTTTCAAGAGTAAATGCAGAAGCTATGCAGAAATTAAAGGAAAAGGATATTTTAAAGATTTTCCCAACGCAAAAACCGCATTGTACCACAAGGCTTGTCTTGAAAACGCCAAAAACAGAAACAAGTAATCGTGTTGTCTGGTTACCTAAAACAGTTGCGGAACTATTGGTGCAATATAAAAAAGACCAGCAGGAATTAAAGGAATTTTTAGGAAGTGCCTACAATGATTACAACCTTGTTATTGCGTTGGATAATGGCAATCCCGTGGAAAGCCGTATTGTTAGAGATAGGTTTCAAAAGCTCTGTGAAGAAAACGATTATGAAGTTGTGGTATTTCACAGCCTACGCCATTTAAGTACGGGTTATAAACTCAAAATGACAAACGGAGATGTTAAGTCCGTACAAGGCGATACTGGTCACGCAGAAGCAGAAATGGTTACAGATGTATATTCAGAAATCATTGACGAGGACAGACGTTTCAATGCACAAAAAATGGATAAAGAATTTTATTCTACGCTTAATGATGATACAGACAATCCAAAGCAAGATACCGACTTAACCGATAGTGATATGGCGTTATTGGAACTGATTAAATCTTTATCGCCAGAAATGAAAGAGCAATTTTTAAAGCAGGCACTTCAAAGATAGAATTTCAAAAGTGTTAGCAAATTCCAAAAAAACCAGCGATTTTTCTTCAAAAATAAAAAAGTGTTAGCAAGCCTATTTCCTTAAAAGTCTTAAAAAAATATCGAATAAAAAATGACAGATTGAAAACAATTCGTATTCAGCGTAAATAGAAAGCCATAAATAAAGAAACGCTGAAAACCTTGTAAAATAAGGCTTTCAGCGGAGTTTGTGGCGTCCCAGACAGGAGTCGAACCTGCGACGTTTCGCTTAGGAGGCGAACCCTCTATCCTGCTGAGGTACTGGGACATTCTTAAAAATCTATTCAATTTTATCTAGTTATCATATCAAAAGGCGTTTGTTCCACCTAGCCCTTAGGAGGCGTGTGCTCTATCCAGCTGAGCTACATGGACATTTGTAAAATTATTCAGTTGTTTGCCTCATTTGGACTCGAACCATCTACCGCTTAGGAGGCGGACGCTCTATCCTGCTGAGCTACAGAAACACGTATTAAATTTATGCGGGGCGAATCCCCAAAATGTGTCCGCAGTAGGTTCTCTTAGGAGGCGTGTGCTCTATCCTGCTGAGCTATATGGACGTGTCAATTTATGATTTCATGCCCGATATGAATCGAACTTAAATCCTATATGAAGTTTTCAAAAGACGGTCGCTCTATCCAACTGAGCTACATGGATGTATCGCAATTTATGATTACAATCCAACTGTAATCCTTTATTAACTTCTTACCAGATGACTCTTGTAACACAACCCAGGAAGGACGTCCTCTATCCCTGCCAAACGCTTTATTTAACCAAGGGTCAAACATTAAAAGCATACCACTAAGTTAACCTGTATAGTCCGTTTTATATAATAGCGCATTTCGTTAAAAAAATCAAGCCTCAAAATTCAACTGTTCCCTGCATCCATACCTGACCTTTGAATCTTCGGCCAATTTCCGGCACCCCCAAAAGATCCTGTTTGTTGATCAACGTGTGAAAAATCATATCATTACAGTCCAAACGCAGTTTGTATATCTCCTCCTTTGTAATCCGATTAGCCATTTTTTCAATTCCGGTGATCTCTCCGATAACTGAATACTGGTCGCATTCTACGCCGCAAGGCATAAAACAGGTTTCAATAATTGAATAAACATCCTCATTGACAATCCGTCTGGAAACCATAGAATACTTATCAATATCTTCCATGGTCAATGTCTCAATGGCATCCTCATCTCCATGCCTGGCTGCTTCCAGAAGTTTGGAGCGCACCCTGGCAGCCTGCTTGGAATCCTCAGCCTGCTGTTCCGTTTTCTGTATGGGCAGAAGTATCCGCCCCTGAACAGAAAATCCTGTCAAAGCAGCTCCTGTAGGCTGCACGCTCTGTCTGTCAGCCAGGCGGATTCTGTACTCCATAGAATTTTCTATATAAAAGATCAGAGAAATTCCAACCTTGTATTCATCCAGGAGACCGGCATAAGTTTCCCTCTCCGTATGGCGCTGAATAGAACATTCTGCCCTGGAGCTAATTTCCGTGCTTTTGGTATAAGGGTAATAATATTCCCGGCGGAAGGTTCCCTTCTCGCTAAGCTGTCCTACTATGGCAACGCCAGTACCTGGCGCTATTTCTGTTCTCAGCTCGCAAAGTCTGCTTCCATCCGTATCTGTCAGGATTCCCGTGCGTTCTGCTTCCTTCGCTAAGCGGCGCAGCAGCTTCTCCATATCCTGTTTTTTCTGATACATACTAAAACCCAGCGTTCTCATAAACTTATGCATATTGTCACCTTCTTTCTTTTTTGCCATACCATATGACCATTGCTCTTTTTTAGACAACAATGAGGCTAAAGGAACACCTTCGCCTCATTATCTTTGCTCATTATATACTACTTTATTGCAGATTACCAGCATTTTTTAGAAACAACCGGTAAAAATATTTTTTGCACAGCCTATACCCCTGGATAACTAAGAATATACTTAAAGCTGCCAACCAATTCCTCATACACAAAATTTACTTTTGCCTTTGTCCTGGAAACACCTCCGATGCACCTTGAAGAATATTGGGCTTTGGAGTATAATAATAAGGATTTGTTTGCTAAACTGCCGGACGAAGGAGTTGGTTACTACATAAGAAAGTGGATGACACTAAAAGAGCAAGGGATTGGAGCCTGCCAGGAGTAACCAGAAAGCAAAAAACCCTTGAGTAAAATCAAGGGCTTCCGCAGTCGGAGTAACAGGATTTGAACCTGCGACCTCTCGGCCCCCAGCCGAGCGCGCTACCAAGCTACGCCATACTCCGATTTCGAACTTCTATATTATAGCAAAGATTTTTCATTTTGAAAAGACCTAATTTTAATTTATTCAGGAGAAGATAAAAATGACACAAAAGTGTTCAGGAAAAAAGAGGATTATAAGTTTTGATTTGGATATGACACTTTTGAATCACAAAAACTGGAAGATACCGGACAGCGCTCTGGAAGCTCTGGAGCTTCTCAGAAGGGATTCTGTCATTGTCATAGCCAGCGGACGAAATATGGATCATGAAATGAGTTCTATGTATAAGGAGCTTATCAACCCTGATGCTATTATACATATGAATGGAACAAGGGTTGTGGCTGAAAGTGAGGTGCTTTATGAACATTTTATGGACAAGGAGCGGCTTAGGGCTCTCCTTACGTTTGCTGAGAACAGAGGCATTTCCCTGGGGCTGAGTGTGAACGGGGGAGACTATTATCTGAATCCGGATCAGGTCAGAGCCTTTGATGTGATTCGGTGGGGAGAGTCCCAGCGCAGCTTCAAGGATGCCTGGAAGCTGATAGAAATGCCGGTGCGTACACTGGTTTATATCGGTGGTCCAAAACAAGCAAAGATGCTTCAGGAGCAGTTTCCTGACTTTAAATTTCCCATGTTTTCTGATAAAATGGGAGCTGATATAGTGGAAAAGGAGTGTTCTAAGGCAAAGGGGCTTTTGCGGCTTTGCCAATATTATAGAATTGATAGAAAGGAAACCATTGCCTTTGGCGATAGCATGAACGATTATGAAATGCTTCAGGAAGCAGGGCTGGGAATTGCTATGGGAAATGCCACGGATAACCTCAAGACAGTGGCGGATTATGTGACAGATAACATTGACGAGGACGGAGTGTGGAAGGCCTGCAGATATTTCCATTTGATATAATAGTACAACTTACAGCAGAAAAAGGGAATTAAATTGTAATATTACGCCAACTGGCGGAAAAAGCCCTGAAAATGTGAACAGGCCAAGTATTGATGCCAATCAGGAAGACAGTCAGATGTGAAAATGTCGCTGGGAGAGGCTATTTCCCCAGAGCTCAAAACGAAATGCTATTCCCCAGATCTGCCATTTGAAAAAATGGCAACAGCCTTTGCTAATGAATTGATGGCAGATGAGATGTCCCTCTATGCGGGCCCATCCTATCAGGCAGGGATTAGGGCAGCTTTTAAGAATACTGCGAGAAGAACACCGGCATAAATTAAGAAGATGAGAGGTATTTGGAATGAATGTGATTCAGGAAAGATTGGAAATGCTGCGAAATCTAATGCGGGAGCGGAAAATAGATGCGTACTTGCTTCCCACATCAGATTTTCATGAGTCTGAGTATGTGGGAAAACATTTTAAGACACGAACGTTTATAACAGGGTTTACCGGATCTGCTGGCACGGCTGTGATAACTTTGCATGAAGCCTGCCTTTGGGTGGACGGGAGATACTTTGTCCAGGGGGCTAAGGAGCTTAAGGGAACGAGTGTGACCATGATGAAAATGGGACAGGACGGAGTTCCTACAATAGAGGAATATCTGGATAAGAAGATTCCTGAAGGCGGATGCCTGGGCTTTGACGGCCGTGTAGTAAATGCTGCTGTAGGAGTGGGACTGGAGGATTTGCTGGAAGATAAGAAGGTAAGATTCGCCTGCGGAGAGGATCTGGTGGGCATGATTTGGAAGGAACGTCCACCTCTGTCCGCAGAGCCGGCATGGGTTCTGACAGAGCAGTACGCAGGACAAGGAGCTCAAGAGAAGATCCGGCAGGTCCAGGACGCCATGAAACAGGCTCATGCTACAATCCATGTGCTGACGTCCCTGGATGATATTGCATGGCTCTTGAATATCAGGGGAAATGATACCCAGTATAATCCGGTCGTACTATCTTATGCAGTAATCTCTCTGAACAAAGTGAGCCTGTTTGTAAATAGGGATGTGCTTAAAGGCGCGGCGTATCCTTATATGGATCTTGAGAAGGGCCTGAGTACCAAAGAGTATCTGGAACGTATCGGCGTAGAGATACTGCCCTATGAGCGGATTTATGAGGTAGTAGCAGGCTTCAGAAATGAGAAGGTGCTGCTGGAGAAGGGACGGGTGAATTATTCGATTTACCGTCTCCTGGATCACTCCAATAAGGTAATTGACCGGATGAATCCCACGGCTTTCATGAAAGCTGTGAAGAATGAAGCAGAAATTGAAAATGAAAAGCGGGCCCATATCAAGGACGGAGTTGCTGTAACAAAGTTTATCTATTGGCTTAAAAAGAATATTGGAAAGATACCAATTGATGAACTGAGCGCATCTGAACACCTGGAGAAACTTCGCATGGAGCAGGATGGTTTTATCGAAATGAGCTTTGAAACTATATCTGCTTATGGGGCTCATGCTGCCATGTGCCACTACTCAGCCACAAAGGAAAGCAACGCTCCCCTGGAGCCAAGGGGGCTTTATCTGATTGATTCCGGAGGGCAGTATTATGAGGGAACGACGGATATTACCAGAACAGTAGTGCTGGGGCCTCTGACGGATGAAGAGAGAGAGCATTTTACTCTGGTTCTGGTGAGCATGCTGAGGCTGGGAGCTGTGAAGTTCCTTCACGGGTGCCGGGGACTAAGTATAGACTATGTAGCCAGGGAGCCGTTGTGGAGCAGAGGGTTGAATTACGATCATGGAACAGGGCATGGTGTAAGTTACCTGGCCAGCTGTCATGAAAGGCCCAATGGGATACGCTATAAAACAGCGCCAGAGCGGCAGGATAATGCGGTTCTGGAGCCGGGGATGATTACATCGGATGAGCCAGGGATTTATATAGAGGGAAGCCATGGAATCAGGACAGAAAATCTGACTCTTTGTGTGAAGGATGAGCGGAATGAGTACGGGCAGTTTTTAAAACTGGAATTTTTAACTTATGCTCCGATTGATTTGGACGGGGTTGTAAAAGAGATGATGACAGAACGTGATGTAGAGCTGCTCAATACGTATCACAGGCAGGTGTATGAGAAACTTGAAGGATACCTGACGGAAGAAGAAAGAGAGTGGTTTAAGGAAGCCACCAGGGCTATTTAAGTTTTCTAGGAAAAATGTGCAGGAGAGAATAAATGAACAGGGGATAGTTGGCTGAGGAACCAGGCAGTGAAATAGGACGAGGCTCTAATTGAAAGAGGATGCGTGATCCAAGGGACTGTCTCCTATTCCTCCACACCATATCCGATAATGCTTATTTGTCAAAATGAAAATTCAGCAAGCATCGCAACAGGCTGGCCTTTGTAATAGATTGGGCGTCCAAAATATTACCGTCACCAGCTATTGGGGGAATGGGCTATTTCTAAACCCCGAAATGAAAAGAACTAATCTAAGCCGGTCATGTACAGGGGAATCACATTAATAACCGGCTCCTCATAGGGATGTACCTTTTTTATGGCAGCAAGTGTTTCCTTCACTCGTTCCTTTCTGCAAGTTACTTCAACCTTAAATTCCGGAGCAGTGCTGATATTTCCATAGCTGCCGATATACGGATTACAGCCCTCCAACGGCCTCCAGCAGCCAATAACAGGACTATAAGACATGCAGCTGTCATATTTCCCAATATGGCCTGCGTCCACAGCCTGCAGCGCCTTCTGCAGTTCCTTCAGGTGAGTTTCCGGCAGAAAAATTTCTAATTTGCAGTAGCTAAATGAATGCATAAGTCATCTCACTTTCTGTAAAGCTCCTCCAACTCCATGCTTTATCACTATAGCCCATAAAACAGCATTGTCTTTCTGCATGGAGGATTATCAGCCCAAAGCAGGATAAAAGAAATCCAAATCCCACACGCCAACCAGAAAGAGCAGACAAGCTGCCAGGCTGTGCCGGCATTTATCTGCTCTTTTTCATGTCCGCTTTAATCCCTACTTATACAACGCCAGCTTATCCAGCAGAATAACCGGCTCGTCCCACTCATTATCCTTAACCAGAGACAGCTCAACCCTGATTTGGCTCTGACCGGATACATCTACGCCGAAGTAAAGATTTTTCTCATTGTAATGAATATCTGGTGATGTATACAGAACAGTATCGTTGTCACCGTAAACAGTCACTCTGCCAAGAAGAGAGCTGTCAAACTGTGAAGAAGGGGCAATTCTTCCACTGAGCAGACGATACGCTCCTTTGGTATCATACTTTACATAGCTGCCCTTACCTCTTAACCGGATTGCATTACTCCATCTGTCTCCGCTTGCATTTTTCCCCGAAGTAATAATATTATAACCCTTAGTAGAAACCCCTTCTAGATTCTGCACCAGATACGCTGTAGTCAAATCCGTAGTATTAGAGGGCTCTACCTCTCCCTCTGCCGGCTCCCACACGCCATCTGCTCCAATCCAGCGGCCGTCAATGGTAGTGTTTACAGCCATGGCTCCGCTTGGAAGGAGAAAATACCATTTATCGTTATCCTTCATCCAGCCGGTCTGCATAATACCTGCCGAATCCAGATAATACCACTGTCCTCCTATCTGCTGCCAGCCGGTCTGCATATTTCCATCATTTCCCATATAGTAATAATTGCCCTTGTCCTGAACCCAATCATTATATACATACTTATTTGCGCCCTTTTGATATCTCCACTTGCCATCAACCTGTTTCCATGTGCCTGCAAAGGCCGGAACTGCCATAAGCATACTCAAAGCTACTGCTGATATAGTCACTGCGAATCTTTTCTTCATGGAAGCTCTCCTTTCATTTCTCATATATTATTCACCTTTTGCCAATTTTTCTATTTGACTGTACTCGTTTCATTATAATTCATTATTCTTTTTTATGCAACTATGTCTTTACAGCCCCAAAACGCAGTCTCAGCCTATCCATACCGGCGACCCGCACCGGATGGTTAGGTCGTAATATAATCGAAAACGGCGGAGGGAACACTGTCTTTGCCATCCCACACAATTAGCGCTTCTTCGCTCATCCACCTGCCTGACTCTAATCTAGCTCTATGTCCATACTACCAGATCGAAAGCCCTCCAAATCCAGTGTAATATATATAAATCCCAGACTTTTTAAGGCTTCCGTAATTTCTTTTTGACGCTCCATGACTTTAGAAAAGGAAAGGCTGTCTACCTCCAAACGCACCAGATCCCCGTGAAGCCGGAGACGGATATTTCCTGGCAGAGCCGTACGCAAATACGCTTCCCCTTGGCCAATCCTGGTCAGTATGTCAAAGTCTATTTCCGTATTGTAGGGAAGCCTGGTAGCCATACATGGAGCAGAGGGTCTGGAGGCTACAGATATGCCATAAAAGGAGGCAAGCTTCTTTACTGCAGCCTTTGTAATATGCAGCTCTGCCAGAGGGCTGATGATTTCCAGCTCCTTTAAAGCCTGAATGCCAGGACGGTATACATGCATGTCATCCTCATTGGTTCCATCCAGAATCTGTCGGATACCCCTGACCTTTGCAAACTCCCTCAGCTTCCTGAAAAGATGGAGTTTACATAGATAACAGCGATTCACCGGATTGATTCGTATCTCTTCCTGCTCCAGCTCGTCCACTGTTATGACTTCATGTATGCCTCCCAGCTCAGCTGCCACCCGCTTTGCAATCTCCAGATCGCAGGAGGGGTGCAGACGGCTGTCAAAGGTTACTGCATATACCCTTTTACCGGTTCGCTCTGCCGCCTGTGCAGCCATTTTCAGCAGAAGGCTGGAGTCTACTCCACCAGAGAAGGCAAGGCATACATCCTCATCTGCCAATTTTCTTATTCTGGCTTCCAGCAAGTCCCTTTCTCTCATATTCAGCCTCTCTCTCACTGCTTTATTGCCATCTGTGCCTCGTTCCCAGCTCTGCGTACCTCATGGTACACGGTCTGAAAATCCACGTGATTGCTGCGGCACAGCGCTCTCACGCTCTCATACTCAGGATAGCAAAAGCTCCTTCCTTTGTAAAGGCAGACCTTTACCTGCGCATTTCCCCAGGAAGTACAAACGGTTTTATTCTCTCTCTCCAGCACCGTCCTGTCAACCGGATAATGTCTGATTCCAATGGTAGTGGTATGAACCAGTATAATCTCCTCCAGCCTTTCCCGCTCCCCCTCCCTGCAAATTACCGACATCATATAAGCCGGACGGTTCTTTTTCATAAAAATAGGAGTATACCACACATCTGCAGCCCCTGCTTCCAGCAAAAGCTCCATAACAAAGCCCAGACTTTCCCCTGAACAATCATCCAGATTGGATTCCAACACGCATATAGCCTCCCTATCCTCCCCGGATTCCTCCAGAATCATTGCCCTCAAAACATTTGCCTGCCTGAACACCTTATTGCCTGCTCCCATTCCCACCTTAACAAGACGGCAGGAAGCGGGAAGCTGCCTTTTTGTTCCCAATGCAGCCGCAATCGCCGCCCCCGTAGGCGTTACCATTTCTCCCTCATTATCTGTAAACCTAAGCTCCAGGCCATAAGCAGAAACAATATTGACAGTTGCAGGAACCGGAACCGGCAGTATTCCATGCTGACAGTGAACAAAGCCATGCCCCTCCGCCAAGGCTGAAACCACCACATCCTCAATCCCCAGATTATCCATGCACAGAGCCACGCTGATCATATCCACAATCGAGTCCACAGCTCCCACTTCGTGGAAATGCACCTGCTCCAGAGGCAGCCCGTGGGCCTTAGCCTCTGCCTCTGCTACAATCCTAAACATCCTCCGGGCCAGCTCCTTTACCCTTTCATTGGAATCCAGCCTGTCAATTATATGATAGATAGCGTAAAGGTTACGGTGCGCGTGAGCATGCCCATGGCTGTGAGTATGCTCATGCTCCCCACTATGCTCATGGCTATGAAGGTGTTCATGCCCACCACCACCCTCATGGCTGTGGGCATACGCATGCTCTCCACTTTTTCCACAACCTTGAACACGCTCATTCTCTCTATTAGTATCCCCGTCCTCCTCCAGATGCACGTCAAAATCAAAAGCATCCAGGCCACAAACAGTTTTTCTGCCAAAATGCAGATGATACCCGCCTACTCCCAGACTCTTAAGCCCCTGTTCCAGTACCTGCCGATCCGCTCCTAAATCCAGAAGCGCTCCTACCATCATATCACCGCTAATCCCAGAATTACATTCCAGATATAAAATCTTTCCCATATTATTTCACCGCCAGTCGATTTATTTGTGTGGCCAGATAGCCAGCGCCGTATCCATTATCAATATTCACAACCGAAATCCCATTGGCGCAGGAGTTCAGCATTGTCAGAAGGGCCGACAGCCCATGAAAGCTGGCCCCATACCCCACAGAGGTAGGCACCGCAACCACCGGGCAGTCTGCCAGACCTGCAAGCACAGTTCCCAAGGCTCCCTCCATCCCGGCCACCGCCACAATGCAGTTGGCTCTCACGATCCGTTCTCTCTGGGACAGAAGCCTGTGAATCCCAGCCACACCCACGTCAAAAATCCTGTCCACCCTGCATCCAAAGTATTCTGCCGTCTGGGCTGCCTCCTCTGCCACGGGAATGTCTGCTGTTCCTCCGGTGCACACAGCCACCAGACCTTTTCTCTCCTTCCCCTCCTTTTCGACCTTCAAAATCCTGGAAATAGGATCATAGGCCACCTGTGGTACAGCTTCCTTCACCAGCCTATGCTGTTCTTCGGAAGCCCTGGTTCCAAGCACCTCCCCATCCCGTTCAGAAAGCCTCTTGTATATCTCCAGAAGAAAGGCGTCTGGCTTTCCCTGGCAGAACACCGTCTCTCCAAAGCCTGACCGCAGCTTTCTATGATGATCCAGCTTCGCATACCCTAGATCCTCATAAGGCAGATTCTTCAGCGCCTCTTGTGCGTCCTCCACCTGAACCACTCCGTCCCGTACTTGCTCCAACAGCTTCTTAACATCCATATCCGGCTCTCCTTTCCCTTCAATTATATATCTGACGCCTCTTTTTCTCAAGCTCCATCCTTCCGTACGCAGCATACCCAAGTCCTGCTTCAATATTCATTACAATTCCATTATCCTTGTACAAACCCGATCCAGCAATTCCTCAGAATGGCTTACAACCACCATCCCTATCTCTCGCCCTCCGGCTTCCTCCAGAAGAAAATTCCACATCTGGCTCTGGGTAATCAAATCCAGCATGGCGCTTATTTCATCTGCCAGCAGAATTTTCGTTCTTCTTCCTAATGCCCTGGCTATACAAAACCTCTGCAGCTCCCCGCCGGAAAGCTCTCCTGGATACCGATCCATCCAGTCCTCCTCAATCCCCAGTCTCTGAATAATATCCTGAGACACCCTGTCCCCCTCCTTAATAACTTCCTTCATTTTTATCCTGGGATTCACTGATAATTCCGGATGCTGCCATATCATCTGCACTGGACAATATCCCTTGTAGGAGGACAGGGGCTTTCCATCCAAAAGCACCTGCCCATTATGGGGCTCCTCATATCCCCCAAGAATTTTACAAAGGGTCGTCTTTCCAAAGCCGCTGGGTGCCTTAAGCCCCAGCCGCTCCCCATCTTCCAGATACAGGCTTACATGATTTAGTACGTTCCTGCTTCCATTATCGTATCGAAAGGAAATGTCTACTGCCTCCAGTCTCATACTCCCGCCTTCCTGCATTTTACCATACCATCCCTGAAACTGCGATACTTAATTTCACCTCTGCAGCCCTCGTCATAGTCCAGACACCTAGGCCCATAAGGGCAGCCCTCAGGCAGATTTTTAACATAAGGCTGAGCGCCAGACGCAGCCTCAAACCCGTTGACCGGCATAGCCCGGTAAAGCGCCTTGCTGTAGGGATGGCGCAGCCTTTCCTCTCCTTTAAAGTCCTCTGCCGCGGCTTCCTCCACAGTCGTTCCTGCATAAAACACCACAATCCGATCAGCCGCCTCCACAGCCAGCTCCAAATCATGGGTAATCAGGAGAACACCCGCTCCATCGTCTGCAAGCTCCCGGAAATGAGAAAGCACCCGCTTTGCAGCGTTGATATGAAGCCCAGGTGTAGGCTCATCTGCGATCACCAGACACGGATTTTCCATTACTGCCGTGGAAATCAATACCCTCCGGGCCATACCTCCGGAAAGCTGGAAGGGATACAGCTGCTCTGTCTCCTTCCCCAGTCCGTAGCGCTCCAGAGCCCTCCGGCATTTTCCTCTGCTTTCCTTATCCCTTCTCCCCTTCCTCACCTGACTTCCTATAGTCATAAGAGGATCCAGATAGGAAACACTCTGAGGAACCAGTACCATCTCCCGTCCTCTCACTGTCTTTAAACGCTTCTGAGTAAGGGCTTCCCCTTTAAACGCAATATCTCCGCTCCAGGAAGCATTGCCCGGCAGCAGTCCCATTATTGCATGGGCCAAAAGACTTTTTCCAGACCCGCTTGAACCAACCACAGCCACCACCTGGCCGGCTCTCACCTTCACGCTTAAATCTCTAATCACAGGAAGCTTTGTCTGCCTCCATCCCCTCTCATACTGGGTAAAGAAGATCCCCAGATGCTTTACAGACAATATCACATCTCTCTCTGCCATGAACCCCTCCTACATATGAGCCTGAGCCGGATCTATAAGCCTCATCACAGCATCCCCCATAAAATGAAACAGCATCACTGCCAAAACCAGTAAAAGTCCAGGAAACAGCGCCAGCCACCATCTCCCCATAGTCAGGTATTTCATGCTCTCGGAAAGAATGATTCCAATGGCCGGCTGCTCCGGCGAGAGCCCGAATCCCAGAAAGGTAATGCTTGCCTCATGAAGAATAGCATGGGGGAACAACAAAACTGTGCCTACCAACAGCTGAGGTAAAAGCTGAGGCAGCATATGCTTAAACGCAATGTTAAGCTTCCCCATCCCCAGCTTCCTGGCCACCTTAATATACTGGCTCTCCTTCAGCTGCAGAACTTCTCCTCGTAAAAGTCTTGCAAGAGAGGTCCAGTGAGTCAGAGATATTCCAACCAGCACTCCCATCTCTCCCTTACCCACTGCATATGAAATAAGAATCAGCAAAAGAATATGGGGAATCCCCATAACTAAATCGATGAAAAGCCCCACAACCCCGTCTGCAGCCTTGCCCAGACACGCAGCTGCCGTACCCATGATACAGGCAATTACAGCACTGATACAGGCAGTCAGAAATCCGGTACGGATGCTG
Organism: Clostridium porci; assembly: GCF_009696375.1. GTDB lineage: Bacteria > Bacillota > Clostridia > Lachnospirales > Lachnospiraceae > Enterocloster > Enterocloster porci. The sequence continues at coordinate 10,235 of NZ_VUMD01000025.1, read as the reverse complement.
ATGGAAAGCCCTGCAAGCGTTCTGACAAACATATCCCTTCCCATCCAGTCTGTTCCAAAAAGATAGCGGAGGCTGGGAGCAAGATTTTTTCTAGAAAAATCTGTGACCATAGCCTCCCCCGACAGCCTCTGCCCGATCACGGCAATTACCGTCATCATAACGGCAGCCAGCGCCATCAGAGCAGCCATCATTTTCCTTCCGTTCCATATGTTATTCCTTTTCATGAACCCTCCCTCCTTCTCATTCTGGGATCAATCGCTCCGTACAGCACATTTGCCGCCAAATTTCCCATGCATACAACAGCTCCGGTGACGATTGTGATCCCCAAAAGAAGAGGCACATCTCCCCCCAGGCCCGCAGCCACTGTAGCCTGCCCCAGGCCAGGGTAGGAAAACACCTGCTCCACCAGCACAGAACCGCCGAAAATCTCACTGACTGAGGCAAACTGAAGCGTCATTGCCGGAAGAAGAATATTACGGATTCCATGCCTCTTTATAATGCTCCATCTGGACTCCCCTCTGGCTCTTGCAAAAAGCACATAATCACTCTCCATCACCTCTGCCATCTTCTCCCTTGTATGAAGAACAATATTGGAAATGCCTGTCACAGACAATGCAGCTACAGGCAGTACGCTGTGCAAAAGCCTGTCCCTTACCGTCACTGCCCCTGCCTCCACCCCAATGGGTACGCTAAATCCAATGGGAAGCACCTGAAGCCAAACTCCAAACACCATAAGCAGCGCCAGCGCTACCCAAAAAGCCGGTGTACTGGCTGTTACCAAAGCATAGGCTGATATAATCCTATCTGCCGGACCGCCCTTATTGGCTCCTGCAATCACTCCCAGCGCAAACCCTGTGATCCCCGACAGAGCCCAGGCGGCAGCCATAAGCCCCAGGGAATTTCTAAGCTTCATCCCTATAACCTGGGCTACAGGCTGTCTGTACAGCAGGGATATTCCCATATCGCCTCTTAAAAAATTCCCTGCCCAGGCAAGATAACGCTCCACAGGCGGCGTATTCATCCCCCAATACTCCTTCAGCACATCAATCTGCTCCTGGCTCATTCCTCCCAGAGCCGCCTGTCCCACATTGGTCTTAAGAGGATCCAGAGGCGAAGCTGATACCAGAAAAAATGCCGCTATGCTCACAAGCGCCAAAAGAACCGCCATCCGTATCACGCTTATTCCAGCCTGTTTCCAATTCATCTGTCCGCCCTTTCTATCCCCTTACTTCCAGCTCCACTGATCCACATTGTTCACAATGGACCAGCCATGACCATGAGGATGAAGCTTCTGATCCGCCACCTTCAGGTTCTCCCTAGACCAGTAGAGATGATCGATATTTGCCAGCCAGATCCAGGGAATATCCCCGTCCTGGGTAATGCCTGTTTCTCCGTCCCACTGGGCCTTTTTCCAGAGCTCATAGGACTCCTCCAGATCGCCGCTGGCTAAAGCCTCATCCATGTATTGATCCACCCGTTCATTTTTATAGGGCGAATATCCCGCCAACCCTGTATCAGCGTCCGTATGGTAAATGTTGTAGAGCTCCATAGGCGTATGGGCACCCCACCCCCATATAAGAGGCTGTGACTCTGCTCTGTCATAGGCGGTATCCCAGCCTACACCCTCCGTTTTTACAGCAATTCCCAAGTTCTTTAACTGATTAGCCGTATTCGCAGCCAATGCCTGACGCACCGAATCGCTGGCTGGATACATCAGCGTAAACCCAGCCTGCTTTCCGTCCTTTTCACGACACCCCTCAACTCCCATCGTCCAGCCTGCTTCATCCAAAAGAGCGGCAGCCTGATCAGGAGCATAGGCAATCTCTGCCTCGCTGTTGTACCAAGGCATCTTATCACATACACTATATGCCGGGCTTCCATAACCATTCAGAACATCCTCAATCATTTCCTCCCGGTTAATAGCCAGGTTTATAGCTCTTCTTACCCGTACATCCGATGTAAAATCATTTCCAATAGGGGTCCCGCTTTCAGAGGTTTCCCCTGCCGGTACAGTAGGAAGATTAAAACCGCGGTTATCCACAGTCTCAAAGCTTAAAAGCTGATATCCTGGCAAGGTCTGGTCTGAATAGGAGGCCGCTGTATAAGCCAAATCCACCTGTCCCGATCTTACAGCCGCATAAGCCCCATCCTCATCCATAAAAAGGATCGTCACCTTCTTCATCTTCGGCGCCTCACCATAGTAATCGGGATTTGCCTCCAGAATTACCTGCTGCCCCCTGTCCCACTGGGCCAGCTTATATCTGCCGGAGCCGATGGGATTAGAGCCATAACCAGCGCCGTAGGCATGCTCCGGCACAATTCCCACAATGGCCATCGTATAAGGCCAGATTGAATAGGGACGCTCCATATGAAATTCCACCGTGCTGCCATCCTTTGCCACTGCTTCCTTAAGCATGGTAAAATCATTCACCGAGCTGGTATTCTTCAATGTATTATAAGTAAATGCCACATCCTTTGCCGTCAGCCTTTCTCCATCTGTAAATAACACATCATCTCGTATCGTAACCGTCCAGATAAGCCCGTCACTGCTGACTTTCATATCTGTAGCCAGGTCATAGCCAATGGTTAAATCCTTATTCGTAACTGTCAGCGTGCTCTGTATGAGAGGCTCATGGACATGCTCGCCAGCCCCCCAGCCATAAGCTGGGTCAAAGCCCGCCTCTGGCTCCGAATTAGGCCCCATAACCACTATTACATCCTCCCTGTCCTGCTGCTTACCATCCTGCTCTGCCTGCGCTCTAGTCTTGCCTCTGCCGCTTTCACCGGCGGTGCCGCTACAGCCTGTAAGTACCATAGCCGCAGACATCAGCACAGCCGCCTTTTTCACCAAACTCCGCCTCATTCCAATTCTCCTTTTCCATCTGCCTGTTCCAGCCTGCTGATTATGATGGACTTCATCTGCTTTGTACCCATTTCAGCAGCCAAAGGGGCAAAAAAATACCAAAAAGATGCCTGCGCCTTTCTTTTGAAGCGCTATACCTTCTTGGTATCTTTACTTTATATTATGTTTCTGTCCAGCTGGAACGTTCATTCTCTCTTTTAGATTTTGTTTCAGCATACAGCCTGTAAATGGTGACTTCTGTCAACCGAATACTCCAATTATACTGAATGTAAAGAGATAGGTCAAGAAGGTTTTAAACAAAGGTTTGCTTACGGAAGCCTTCGCTTTAGCAGCCGCAGATAATTCCGCTTCCTCATTTCCATCCGAAGAAGTATGCCGCCCATCTCACCATAAGCCAGCTCATTAAATTGGTATCCTCCTCAGACCCTGGAGAATTTATCCCCTTGCCCATTCCCATGAAAGAGCCAATGCAAAGTATCGAAATCTCAATCAATGAGTTTCCAATTACCTATCTTTATCATAAATGCCTGCCAAAGAAAGATACCTCCCTTTGTTTCTAAGTTTCCAGTACACGACCATCTGTAGAAATTACCGCTACCTGCCAGGGAATCATCTTTCCACAGCCTTTCAGAGCCGTCTTTACTGCATTCTCAATTCCTCCGCAGCATGGAACCTCCATCCGTACTACCGTTACAGATTTAATATCATTTTCCTTCAAAATTGCAGTAAGTTTCTCACTATAATCCCCTTCGTCCAGTTTCGGACAGCCAATTAGAGTTATCTTATTTTTTATGAAATCTGAGTGGAAATTTCCATAGGCATAAGCCGCACAGTCAGCAGACACCAGCAGATGCGCACAATTGAAATAAGAAGCGTTCACCGGTACTAGCTTTATCTGTACCGGCCACTGGCATAGCTCTGACATTTGACACGTCCCTGAGGATACCCCGGACAAAGTGGTTCCAGATACAGAAACTGCTCCAGGCACCTCGCTTTCGGAGGTTTCCTTACCTATACCGCTATGACGTTCAATAGCTCTGGCCTGAGTTCCAGGACACCCGCAGGGCAGAACCTTCTTGCCTGGTCTCGCTTCCTGTAACGCCAGCACAGCCGCTTCATCATAAGCCGCGGCCTCCCTCTCTTCAAAGGTAATGGCGCCTGTGGGGCAGACCGGCAGGCAGTTTCCCAGTCCATCGCAGTAATCATCCCTCAAAAGCTTTGCTCTGCCCTCCACCAGTCCCATCGCTCCCTCATGGCAGGCATCTACACACAAACCGCAGCCATTGCACAGCTCCTGGTCTATATGAATAATTTTTCGAATCATTCTAATTCCTCCCTTGTGTTTATAAGGTTATTATACTATACTAAACCCGACAAGTATATTGGTACAACAACAAGGTGAAAAAATATGATAGAAATTTTCGATAAGATAAAAGCAAATCCTCTATTTGAAGGAATTAACGCGACTAGCTTTGACCATATGCTCTCCTGCATCGAAGGCCGGGTAAAAACATACCAAAGGAATGAACTGATTCTGCTGGCCGGAGATCCGGTCAAAACGGTGGGACTTGTAATATCTGGCCGGGTTCAGGTATTTCGTGAAAATGAGGAAGGCAAGCAAAACCTCATGGCAGAGCTTCAGGAGGGCGAGCTCTTTGCAGAGGTTTTCGCCTGCGCAAACGTCTCTCACAGCCCTGTTACAGTAGCTGCAGCCCAGGACAGCCAGATACTTCATCTTAACTATAAAAAAATTATTACCACCTGCTCTTCTGGCTGTCCCTTTCACTCCCGGCTTATCGAAAATATGCTTACGCTGATAGCCCATAAAAACCTGATACTGAACCAAAAAATAGAAATTCTCTCCAAACGCTCCACCAGGGAACGCCTTCTTCTATACTTTAACATCCAAAGGCAAGGGGCCTCCCACTTCACCATTCCCTTTAGCAGGGATGAGCTGGCTGCTTATCTTTGTGTAGAACGAAGCGCTATGTCCGCAGAGCTGTCCCGCATGCAGAAGGACGGACTGATCCGCTACAAGAAAAATGAAGTGGAGTGGCTTCACTGCTAGATAAATTCACCAACGTATCCTGCTTCTAAAACTATCCGCTTTACTTTTTTGGTATTTACCTCCGAAAACTTGGAACCTCTTTTTCTTCTCGACATACAACCAATTTGCTTTCCTAACGGCCCAAGCGCAAAAATCTCTTTATTTATACCTTCAATCTCAGCAATCGTACAATCGTAAATACAGAGGAAGAGCCGCCCTGAGAGCGGCTCTATGCCTGCCAATCGCTTTAGTTTGCTGTCAGTCTCAAAATGGTATTGTCCCGTTCAATGTCGATTGCAGGATTACAGCCTGGCGCCGCCTCTTTCCAGATCAGGATATTCTTGTGAAGCGCAGTAATATCTGTGTCAAATGGAGGCTCTGTTTCAGAAGGGCTGACACCATATGTAAATCCTATCATACGAGAGGTAGAATTTTTTGACGAACTAAGAGTATTTGAGTATAAATATGGATCCAGACGGAACCAATGCTCATACTGCCTTTTTGCTGCTGGCTTTTTATATACTTCAATGCTCCCATCCCTATTTCTGAAGATAGATACTCTGTCTCCTGATGCCAAATTACCCTCTCTCCAGGCTTCTACTCCGCCCTTGTTTGCCAATGGAGTGATCGTCTGTCCGGCTGTATTAATTGAGCTTACCCACCCCACATTTCCAGAGCCAATGCAAAAGGCGGTAAATACAGTATTTATGTCTCCTTCAAAAGCTACCCAGTAAAAGCAACGTGTCGCCTCAAAGTCCAGCCTGTAGATATCCCCAAAGGATAAACAGGATGTATAACACGATAGCGTCGTACTCTTCGATCTTAAAACTCCAGATGAGTGATCCAGCGTAACAGCCATCCTTTCTTTTGTTGTAATATCAGACATTGCAGTCAATCTTGACAGCTCTGGATAAGCGTTACATACCTCCTTGTTGCTGCGGATTCGGATTGTAAACGCACCATTGTTCCTTAGACCTTCCACCAAAAGGGGGGCTATTACATCTCTGTAAGAGTTATTACCGTAGTGCGAAGGCTTATTGGCTGTCGTCTTGCCAGTGCCATTTATCAGATTAGACTGAGCCCCCCTTGGAATCTTAATATAGGTATTGGGATTCCAGCTTTTATAATTATCCCATATCTGCTGACACTGTCCCTGGGTATACCAATAGCTGACCGTTTCTACATTGTACCAAATATCCTTGTCAAATCTACCCTTAGGGGTACGGGCTCCATATCCGGCCTCGTTCAGCTTTGAAAAGAAATCCTCTGTCATTGCTTGAAAGCCAGCCTGATGATTGGCCGCGTTTGCACTGTCCGCCTCCCCTTGGAGCCATATCAATCCGGCAAATAAGTTATTTGGATTTAGCCCCAGCACATACTTAATCCGGTCAACAAGCGCTTTGTAATAGGCGGACTCTATCCCCCATCTCAATACTCCTTCGGAGGGCTTCATCGTCTCTCTATTATAGGTTCCGTAACTGCCCGATAGAAAGCCAGTCCCACCGTAGGCGCAGGGCAAAATAAGCACTCCGTAATCCTCCGGTATATACCGCAGCATTAGATTCGCCAAGGGTAAGTGAATCCCCTTAGTTCCCCCCTCCTGGACCTTCGTCATATCCTGGAAATTTTGAGCACAGGAGGTCAGTGGCACTAGCTTAAGGTTGTCATCCTTTAAAAATCCCAATTGCATTACTCTTTGCGAATTAAACGCCCGGTCTGTGTATGGATCAATCGGAGATTCATCATATCCGACTGCATTTGACTGTCCGGCTACTGCAACAACAATAAATTTATCATATTGCCGATTTGAGTCGTACACTGACAATGTTGAAGAATTTTCTGCCTCACCTACTCCGGACTCCCCAGAATCTGCTTCCGTTTCTAAATGATTTCGTATTCCGTCCATGGTGATGTCTCCATCTTTCTCTATATTGTTCACATATCCCATCTTTTTTCTCCTTTTCTGATAAAAATTTTTCCTGCCTCGCCTCTCATTAAGAAGCTTTGATTATAACCCTTCTGGTTCTGCTATATCATCCCGGCTTATCCCGTAAGTCCCAAATATGTTGAAACCCCATATAGCCTTCTCAAGCAATCTCCGTTCCCTATTTACTATGACTTAGCAGCCCTGCCTTGCCCACCGGCTCACCTCCTGTCCTCATGGCGCTTCCGCCAATCCTAACATACATCTGTCACCCTTCACCTCCCATTCACATCTGCTTACTACTGCTTATCCTCCAGAACTGCCTGGAAATTCTCCGAGCCATGCAGATTCTTGTCCAGCTTACTTTGTAAAAAGTAAAAAATCTAAATCATTTTTCTTTCCTCCTTTTAAAGTTTTATTTTTTGAACTTTTTCATTAAAAATATTTTCGCTTTCCCTTAAGTAGGCCTACCACTTTCATTTCTTTGCAGATATCCTGCTGTTTAAGGACAATCCCTCTCTTACAAGAGCTATCGTATTACAGTCCTAATTGCCATCAAAATCCTGCTATGTAGCGAGTTCTTCCTAATGTTACCTTTGTGCTTGCTGTAACCAACTCCTGCCTCTACTTTTTAGAAGTTCAATATATTTAACTACTGTAGACAGTATATCGGATTGTTTCTTATATGTCAATACAAAAATTCAATTTTTTTAACCTTTGTTATTTTTGTTGAACTATTATCTATCATATGTTATGATATCCTCATAGGAGGGCTGGCGATGAAAAAAGAAAATACTTCCTTGAGATTAAAAAAGCTCATGTCTGAAAGAGCTTTAAAACAGGTTGACATACTGAAGGCCTGTGCCCCGTACTGTCAAAAGTATAATGTTAAAATGAACAAATCTGACATAAGCCAGTATGTTTCTGGTAAAGTAGAGCCAAATCAAGATAAACTTTTTATTCTCGCGAACGCATTAAATGTTAATGAGGCATGGCTTATGGGTTTTGATGCTCCTATAAGCAGAAATGTATCTCTCACATCTGCCGCTGGCTATAATATGACCAGCCGGACGGAACATACAAAAAACCAACAGACCTTGCTTAATCATTTTTCTAAATTAAACCTGAAGGGTGAACAAGAGGCTATTAAACGCGTAAAAGAACTTACTTATGTTCCCGACTATTCCGCAAATCCAGACGAGCAGCTAATAGAGCTTTCAAATACACATAAAACTGCAAAAGCGAATGACAATGACTCATCTGATTATGGCTGCGGTACGAGGCATTATGATACTATTCCACCCTATGATTTTACCCCTATAGAAAAAGCTGCATCATCCCAGCTAATTGCGGCTCACAATGATCATCTGTACGAAGATGGAGAACTTGACAAAGTTCAATCAGACCTTGCAAAGCTAAAAAATAAAAAATGATTCAAACGGAGGTAGCACGTAGAATATGACCACTTACGAGGAATTATTGGACGAGGCAGAGCAAAATAATGTTCTTATTCTGGAAAACGTCCACTTTGAGTCTCAGTCCGACGGCCTTATTAACGGAAATGTAATCGGACTAAGCGACAAGCTTAAAACCTCAGTTGAAAAGGCCTGTATCGCTGCCGAAGAACTTGGCCATTATCATACAACTGCAGGAAATATAATTGACCCTACCATACCAGGAAATCGCCAACAGGAGAAGAAAGCCCGCCTATGGGCTTTCAACCGTATGATAACGCTGGATAAGCTTATTTCAGCTTGGGAGCACAGCTGCAGGAACCGTTATGAAATTGCAGAGTATCTGGAAGTAACAGAAGCATTTTTACAGGAAGCTATTGATGATTATCGCTCCAAATTTGGTATTATGGTTACGAAAGGGGACTATATAATTACCTTTGAGCCCGCTTTAAGTGTCCGTAAAATTGTTTGGATGGAGGTAATAACGGAAGGATAGATAAAACCCTGGCAGTTTTGTAAGCCTGCCTATAGCTTATTGGTATCTATTTTTGGGTAGGAGAGGTAAAGCTTTTTCCTCCCACTAATATAAACAATATTTAAAATGCTCTCCATTCATTTGAGCTTATGGGAAAGCATTTGTGAGTATAAAAATACATTTCTGTTTCTATAATGCATCTCCATTAATTGAAATCTCTGCTCCAATGTTTAAAGATATAGCTTCATCTCTCAAAGCACCTAGCTGCTGTCAATCTATTTGGGGTTATTATGTCAAAAAAGGTCAGCAGTAGCTGACCTTTTTTGACAGTTCGAAGCCCTTAAAAACCAGGGATTTTAAAATGCGGCTAACAGGACTCGAACCTGCACGGTCGCCCAATGGAACCTAAATCCATCGTGTCTGCCAATTCCACCACAGCCGCAAATGAAATGTGTAACAAAAAACTCCAATACCTTTCAGAATCAGAACTTAATTGTACTGCGGGTAGCCGGACTTGAACCGGCACGGTATTGCTACCGAGGGATTTTAAGTCCCTTGTGTCTGCCAATTCCACCATACCCACAAAATACAAATGGGGCCTACAGGGCTCGAACCTGTGACCCTCTGCTTGTAAGGCAGATGCTCTCCCAGCTGAGCTAAGACCCCAAATTGTATATAAATTACATTGCATCATAACGTGCAAACGACCCGGAACGGATTCGAACCGTCGACCTCCGCCGTGACAGGGCGGCGCTCTAACCAACTGAGCCACCGGGCCATTATATTATATAGTTCTATAAAATGCTTTAGTTTAGAAAGAGTGGACCTTCGGGGACTTGAACCCAGGACCGACCGGTTATGAGCCGGTTGCTCTAACCAACTGAGCTAAAGGTCCGAACTATATATTAAACAACTATTTTGCTGTAATACAGCAAAAGCCGATGATCGGACTCGAACCGATAACCTGCTGATTACAAATCAGCTGCTCTGCCAATTGAGCCACATCGGCATATCAAATTGATAAATAATGCATTTCAATGACCCCAACGAGATTCGAACTCGTGTTACCGCCGTGAAAGGGCGATGTCTTAACCGCTTGACCATGGGGCCTTTATAAAAGTAGTGGTCGCCATGGACTTCCACCAAAACTCCCCGAGTAGGACTTGAACCTACGACAGCGCGGTTAACAGCCGCGTGCTCTACCGACTGAGCTATCGAGGAATACCGATACATTAAATCGCTGATTATGCTGACCAAATTATTATACTATAACTTTCATATAATTTCAAGCATAATTTCAACTATGAACATACCCTAAAAACCACATATTGAACAAAAGCAACCCTTCCCAACCTCTTCCTCTCTGGATAAGCCCTCGACCGATTAGTATTAGTCAGCTCCATGCATTGCTGCACTTCCACCTCTAACCTATCTACCTTGTCGTCTTCAAGGGGTCTTACTTCCTTTCGGTT